>JAGBXP010000023.1 GCA_017629215.1 bacterium
CAACTACTGATGTAAAAGCTCTTGATGGTAAATCTATAGACAAAAATAATAAATTTATCATTTTATTTGGTGAAAGCTTACATGCTACTCGTAAACCAGAAGAAAATTCGTCTTATGATGATGATATTAAAGCTTCGAGTTTTTATACAAAAGACGGAGTTGCCATACCTTATACTGATAATCCACCTAAGGATGCTATAAAATGGACTATTAAAAAAGTTGAAAATTATGAGGAAGAAGTAAAAATATTAGAAGACCCTTATCCTTATGGTCTAATGCGAAAGCTAGACAAAGTTAATTATTATGGACAAAACTATAAAATCACAATTGATATAAATGGAGATGAAGAACCAAATAAGAGTGCTATTAAAAATGCCGATCAATATATATTTAATGTTCGATATGATGGTTTAGTAACTGGTGGAGATGATTTAACTAGACAATATCTTAAAACTGCAGATAAGTTGAATAATAAGAAAGAAGATTACGAAGCTGCTGAAATTAAATAATCATTAACAAATATTACAAATATTAAGCAAAATAGCAATTTTTTGGAGAAAATTGGTTTTATACAAATAGTGTGTGTTGATTTTTATATAAAAAGGAGAATGGCATGATACAAACCAATTATTCACCATCATTTGCTCAAGGTACATCTATAATTTCTCAACCAAAAGCTCCAAAATCTCGTAATGAAATTTTTGATGAAAAGGTCGCAAAAGATGCTGAAAAAGCTAAACAAAAATCTATTAAAGATAGAAATGTGAGTGAACATATTTCAGTTGGGATTGATACAATTAATAAAATTACAGATAATGTGCCTGTTGTTCACGCAAATTCTCCAAATAAATTGAATTATTTGGTGTAAAAAATTTGTTAAATATAAAAAAGGTCGGATTTTATCTCGATTTCGACCTTTTTATTGTACTTTTTGAGTGAATAAATAATAGCTTTTTGAACTCACTCTTCTACGCTTTGTAAACTTAAAAATAAAAAGCTTGAAAAAAGTTTTTGTTTATCATAATATACTGACTATAATCACAAAGAAATCTTGTGAAAGTAACTTAGTTGTATGCTAATACGCTTGTTACAAAGTTGAAATAAAGTTTGTATATGAGCGGAAGTAGCTCAGTTGGTAGAGTATCTGCCTTCCAAGCAGACTGTCGCGAGTTCGAGTCTCGTCTTCCGCTAATAAAAAGGATTCACATTAGTGAGTCCTTTTTATATTGGTATGTGAAATTGAGATATCATATAAATAATTTTATTTTGAACAAAATAATGTAATTTAAAAATTTTTATTTTTTCTAAGTTCCTCTATCTTCTAATTAAAATATCAATACTTAGACCAATAAAAAACTTGTAATTTAGTTGTTTTAGGTTTAAAATCTACATATTAATTATAAAATTTTAGGGAGTGAATATGAGACTACATAATTCTTACACAAATCAAATTGAGCAGTTTGAAACCATTGAACCTAATAAGGTTAAAATGTATGTTTGTGGACCAACTGTATATGATAATGCACATTTAGGACACGCAAGATGTTATATTACTTGGGATGTATTATATAGATATTTAAAATTTAAAGGCTATGATGTTACTTATTGCCGTAATGTAACAGATGTTGATGATAAAATTTTAAAGAAAGCTGAAACTGAAGGTAAGACTCCTGAAGAAGTGTCTACATATTGGTATAATAAATTCTCTGAAAGCATGAAAGCTTTAAATAATCTAAAACCGGATATTGAACCCTTTGCAACTAAAACCCTAGGAGAAATGATATCTATTAATAAGGATTTAATAAAAAATGGATATGCTTATGAGTCCAACGGAGATGTTTATTTTAGGGTTAAAAAATTTAATAAATACGGTTATCTTTCAAAACAGCCAATTGATCAACTTGAAAGTGGTGCAAGAATTGAAGTCGGAGACCAAAAAGAAGATCCGCTAGATTTTGCTTTATGGAAAAAAGATGAAAAATTTGGATATAACTCACCTTGGGGAGTCGGTCGTCCAGGTTGGCATATTGAATGTTCAGCAATGAGCAGAAAACATTTAGGAAAAACTATTGATATCCACGCTGGTGGCGCAGATTTAATTTTCCCTCACCATGAAAACGAAATCGCACAGTCAGAATGTGCAAATGGATGTAAATTTGTTAATTATTGGCTTCACAATGGTTTTGTTACCATTAATAAAGAAAAGATGTCAAAATCTTTAGGAAACTTTTTAACTATAGATGACATGTTAAAGCTATATGACGCTAATACAATTAGATTTTTTATTTTGACTAATCATTATAGAATGCCTGTTGAGTTTTCAGACGAAGCTTTACAAGCAGCTGCAAATGGAGTCAAAAGAATGCTTAATGCAAAACAAACTAAGCTCGATGAAACCTTAGATTTGACTCAATTTGAAGAATATAAAGAGTTTGTAAATGCAATGGATGATGATATGAATACATCAAAAGCTCTTGCTGTATTATTCGATTTAACAAACAAGGCTAATAAAGATGTTGATTATGCGTTCACTCTTTTATATAAATTAGCAACAACTCTTGGATTTACTTTCGAAAAAGCACAACTATCAGAAGTAGAACTTGCTGAAAAGCTTACATTAATTAACTCTGAATTAAATGAAGAGTTTAATTCAATGGAAGAATTGATTGCTAAAAGAAAAGAAGCTAGAGATGCTAAAAATTGGGATATAGCAGATAAAATTCGTGTAGCATTGGATAAAGTAGGCATCGTTTTAAAGGATTCTAAAGAAGGTACAACTTGGGAAGTAAAGTAATGAACAAAAATAAATGTCATTACAATAAATTGAGTCATTTGCTAATCCAGAAAAATTTTTGGGTTGCTTCTCTATTTTCGATTGCTCGAAAAAAATTATTAATTGTATTTTTTATATTATTTTTTGCAATTACAACAGTTTTTGCTTCAGAGCAAACTAATTTAGTACGTGTTGGGATTACAGATAATAGTTTTCAGAATGTCTTAAAACAAGATGTAAAATTATATGCAACATCTGAGTCAACAATTTGCGATAGACAAACAAGACAAATGCTAATTAATATCCCTCCTAATTCGGATATATTTGTAAAAAATAGTTTAGCAGGTCTAGAAGTAACTATAAATGGTAAAACTTCGACTCTAAGAGATTTTGTTTTAATTTCACCAATGGGTGTTTTAGGAATTAGAGATTTGAAACGAAAAGGTGTTGATGCTCTTTATCATGGTGCTTTTGAAGTTGTACAAAAGCCTGACCATTCAGGATTTTATGTTATAAATTTAGTTGAGCTTCAAGAATACCTAAAAGGAGTTGTGCCAAATGAAATGCCAATAAGATTTGGTCTAGAAGCATTGAAGGCACAAGCTGTTGCTGCAAGAAATTATGTTCTTACTCCAAGAGTGCAAGCTTATGAAGAGTTTAATGTTGTAGATAGCGTTTCAAGCCAAGTCTATTTTGGAGTTAATACAGAATCAGATTTATCTACTCAAGCAGTTATGGAAACTGATGGTATTGTTGCCCTATATGATGGCGAACCAATTTTAGCACTCTATAGCTCAACAGCTGGTGGTTATACCGAAAGTTACGCTTATGCTTTTTCTGATCCAAAAACAAAAGTTTTTCCTTCTATTAGTAAGCCTTATTTAGTTGCAGTACCTGATAAGGAATATTTTGACAAGCTTAATGATGAAGAAAAAGCAAAAGAGTTTTATACATCTAAAGTGCCATCTTATGATATTGATTCATCATATTATAGATGGCAGAAAAAATGGGCAGTTGGTGAGTTAGAAAACATTTTGAAAAAAACTTTAGTTGCTCAATCAAAAACAGGCTTTGTTAGTCCTATATTTACTGAAAAAGATGATTTAGGTCAGTTAAAAGACATCAAAGTTATGCGTAGAGGAGACTCTGGTAAAGTAATTGAATTAGACATAATGACAACAAAAGGATGTTATCGAATTTCTAAAGAGCTTGTTATAAGAAGAGTTTTTCAGAAAGATGGAATTTCTTTACCTAGCGCAAATGTAGTATTTGAAAAAGAGTTAGATGCTTATGGAAATATTATAGATATAAAAGCTTTTGGTGGAGGTTTTGGACATGGTGTAGGAATGAGTCAATTTGGCGCAGGATTTCTTGCAACAAAAATGAATCAGTCATATTATAATATTTTAAGACACTATTATACTGGTATCTCATTGGGAACTATCCCTGTTGATATAAAAGATAAGCCAGTTAAACAAAATTTTTGGTCTCCATTAGGAAGAGCAAATATTGTTATTTTAGGTCAGGTAGCTCCAAAAATCTCAGTAGAAATTAATGGAAAAAAAGAAGGTTTTACAGTTAATAAAAATTTCTTCCAAAAACAAACTAAAATAGATATTTCTAGGTATATTGAGGATGGCGAAAATACAATTATTTTTAATCCTGCAATTTGTCCATTAAAATTATATGTAGAAGTTGTTGAACCTTATGAAAAAAATCAATGTTTTGGCAAGGAGGACAAGTTTGACAACGATTAAGAATGACGCCTCTGGGATATTACATGCTGCTTGGATGATAGCTCTTGTAACTATATTGAGTAAATTTATGGGTTTTGCTCGTGATATGGTTGTAGCAAATTTTTATGGAGCAACTCTTGTATCTGATGCTTATTTTTACGCACTTCAAATACCATCTTTAGCAATAATTATTTTAGGTGGAGTTGGTGGACCTTTTCACAGCGCTACAGTTGCAGTTTTTTCAAAATTAATTCCAAATCTTAATTCTAAACCAGAAGAATATGTTAATAAGTTATATAATACTTTTTTAACAATAACTTTTCTTTTATTTACACTTTTTGCTATTTTAGGTTTTGTTTTTGCAGAACCAATTATGAAATTAATTATTTCAGCAGGTTCTCCAGAATTAATTAATTTAGCGATACAGCATTTTAGAATTATGTCGCCAATCATATTAATTGGAGGAATTATTGGGATTTTTTACGGTCTTTTAGTAACTCATAAAAGATTTGTTTTGCCAAATTTATCACCGATGATTTTATCTATCGTTGTAATTATTTCAATTTGTTTAGCAAAAAATGATAAATGTGGGATTGTATTGGCATTTGCAACATTAATTGGTGCAATTTGTCAATTAATAATACAATTTCCTGCATTACGCAAAATAGGTTATCGAATTAAGCCTAATTTTGATTTAATAAACAATTCTCAATTTAATAATATTATTGAACTTCTTTTTCCTGCGATATTAAGTTCAACAATGGGACAAATAACAATTTATATTGATATGTTTTTCGCGTCTACGTTAAAAGAAGGCGCTTGGACATCGGTGGTTTTTGCAAATCGAATTTTTCAATTCCCTGTTGGAATTTTAGTTACTGCATTTTTAGTTCCATTATTTCCAATATTTTCAAGACTTGTAGGTGAGGGAATAGATAAATACGAAGAAATTAAAAATTATTTTAACAAAGGAGTTGGTACATTATTTTTTGTTGCAATACCGATTATAATCTTGATATTAACACTTGCAAAAGATGGTGTGTCATTAATTTTTGAACGTGGAGCTTTTAATTCAGATGCAGTTATTATGGTAACTGAAGCTCTTTGCTTTTTATCTTTTTCTATACTACCTTATGTGTTCAGAGATTCTATAACAAGGGTTTATTATGCATTCAATGATTCAAAAACTCCATTTATTATTGCAATGTCATCAATAGCCTTAAAAGCGTTTTTAAATTATCTTTTAATATTAAAACTCAATATGGGAATTGCAGGAATTACATTGTCAACATCTTTTGTTACTCTATTTAATGCAATTATGTTAGGTTTGTTAATAAATAACAAAATCAAATTAGCATATAAAGATTTATTTATTAATTTTGTAAAAATGATTTTAGCTGGGGTTTTAACATTTGGAGTTTGTCTCTTTGCAAGTAATTATTTTGATACAATAGAGCTTCCTAAATACATTTTTGAAAGTATAAAAATTGTATTAATTAGTGGACTATGTTTAATAATTTATACCATTTTTAACCTTCTTTTTAAAATGACTTATGCAAAAGAATTATTTAACAGAATAAAATTAAAACGATAGCTATAAGTGATAAACATGATGAGCTTAATAATTTTCATATTTTTAAGAATATTTTCAAATTCATACTTAAATGTTTTTCAAAAGTTACTAACATCTAAAGGTGAAAAGTCATCTGTTATTAATTTTTATAGTTATTTAGGTTTGATGTTAATAGGTTTTATGATTTCTTTCAAACCTATATTTCATTTGGAATTGATAGTGCCGATTCTTGTAATGGGATTTTTAGGAAGTCTAGGAAATTATTTTATTATAAAAGCTCTTTCTTGTGGTGAATTATCAACTTTAGCACCAATAAATTCATATAAACCAATAGTTGCTTTAATTTTTGGAATATTTTTATTGAATGAAATCCCAAGTTGCACTGATTTAATTGGAATTCTTTTAATAATTACAGGTACTTTTTTTCTATCTAGTTATAAAACCTTATTTAATAAAGCAACTTTTTATCGGTTTTTAGCATTAATCTTTTCCGGATTAGAGGCTATCTTTATTAAAAAGATTATTTTACTTTCAGATATTCAATCAGCCTTTTTGTATTGGGCGATAGCTGGATTTATTTTCGCTACACTTTTTGTAATTTTATCAAAACATAAGTTGAAAATAGAAAGATGTAATGTTAAATTTCAAGTATGTTTGATATTAATGATTTTTTTAATGCAATATTCAACAAATTACGTTTTTGAAAAAATAAATGTTGCATACGCATTAGCTTTATTTCAGCTTTCGACTTTAGTTAGCGTGTTTTTAGGTGCAAATATATTTAAGGAAAGAAATTTAGCTAAAAAAATAATAGCTGCTTCTATCATGCTAATCGGAGCTATTATTTTAATTCTATTATAGATTAATGATTAAATTCTTGTCTTATTCTTGGCTAATTTAGAACGCTTTTTACGTCTCATTAAATCAACAAAAGCTTCAAGTCTAGTAATATAGCCTGCTTTACCAGTTTGTTCATCCATTATAAGCGCAAGCAAAGGAATATCATGCTGACTCCTCATTGTAGGGAAGATGTTTTGGGACATAATTTCAGGCATGCAAGTAAATGGTGAAATATGAATTATGCCATCTTTCCCTTTTTTATCAGCAAATACTACATCAGAAATACATTCAAGGGCATCACCACCAATATCTCTCATTAAATATGGTTTTGCCATTTTTTCAGCACGTTGTAAATGTGTTTCTTTATTTTGAAAAGCTTTTGGAATGATAGCATCTTTCAAAAAACTTCCGACAGTTAAGCTTCTTCTTGTTTCAACTCCCATTCTACCAAGTTCTCGTTCAATATTTTGGTTTGAAAACTCATCGTTAACAAGATATATTTCACCTGTTAAATCAACATATAAAACTTCTCTATTTTCATCAATTTCAGTTTTTTCAATTTCTTTCAAAGCTAATTCATACGCTTTTTTTAACTCAGTTGTTGATTCGACCTTATCAATTATTTTAAGTGCTTTTTTATAGTTTTTTTCAGCATCACCAAATTTAATTTCTCTAGCTCTATAATAAGAAAGAGCTTTGTCTAAATCATCAATCGCAAAAATTTTTCGCATTGTAATATTAATAGCTCTCATAATAAGAATAGGGTCATTTTTACCAGAAATATCTCTTAAAAAATTATACAAACCTTTAATTCCATCATATAATGAAAGCTCAATATAATTAGCCTTGTAACCTAAATCTTTTAGTGTGCTATAGATGTTATTTCCATATTCTCCAAGCCTGCAAATTCCTGGAGAAGTTATCATAGCAACATAATCAGCACCACCTTCTATAGCTTCTATAAAATTACCTAAAATTAATTTATATGGAATACAAATTGCTTCTGGAGAATTTTTTGTACCCAAAGATAATGTTTTTTTACTTGTATATGGAGGAATATAAGGTTCAACACCGATTTTTTTTAAGCCAGAAGCCCAAGCTATAGAAATTGTACCCATGTGTGGAAAAGCAACTTTAATTTTTTTATTTTTAGCCATTTATATTCCTCTTCAAAAATATTATTATTTATTATACTTCAAAAATTTTTATTGTATAATCAAACTATGGGGAGAATTGTTCAACTATCGAAAAATGTTATTAATCAAATTGCAGCAGGTGAGGTTATTGAACGACCTTATTCTGTTGTAAAAGAGCTTGTAGAAAATTCTATAGATGCAGGTGCTACACGTATAAGTGTTGAAGTCGCAAATGAATGTCGAGATTTAAGAATTGCTGATAATGGTTCAGGCATTCATCCAGATGACATTATGCTTGCATTTTCAAAGCACGCAACTAGTAAAATTAAAAATGAAGAAGATTTGTTTGATATACATACGATGGGTTTTCGTGGAGAAGCTTTAGCAAGTATTATTTCGATTTCAAAACTAACTTGTATCACAAGAACAAAAGAATTTGATTTTGGTACAAAAGTTGAATGTCAAAATTCTGAAGTAAAACAAGTTCAAACTGGTTGTGCAGTTGGGACAATTATGGAAATAAAAGATTTATTTTATAATATACCTGCACGTTTAAAGTTTTTAAAAAGTCCAAAAACTGAGCTTTCATATATAACAGAATTTCTGCAATCAGTTTCGCTTATTCATCCTGAAATAGCTTTTGAATTAAAATTTAATGGCAAAATCGTTTTTAAAACAACTGCCTTAAATGAACAATTACAAACAATTAAAGAGCTTTTTTCGGGAGAAATTTCAAACAATCTAAAATCTGTTATTAGAGTTGATGAATTATCTGGACTTAAAATCTCAGGATATGTTAGTTCTCCTGATTATACTAGAAGTAGTAAAAATTATTATATGTATGTAAACTATAGGCCAGTTAAATGCCCTGCTTATCAAAAAGCTATTGATACAGTTTATCGAAATCTTATAGGTAATACTCGATATCCATTTATTGTTTTGAATTTGGAAATACCACCGTGTGATGTTGATGTAAATGTTCACCCAACTAAAAAAGAAGTCAGGTATAAAAACCCAAATCAAATTTTCAATTTTATTTATTCTGCAGTTGACTTGGCATTAAAATCAGCTTCAAATAATATTCAAACATTAAAACAGGATAACACTTTTTTACAAAAATCTATAGTTGAACCAAAGCCTATTGAGTTAAATCTTGAAAAAGAAAAAGATGTTTTTGTGCCTAAAAATACATCTATTTCAGATATTTTTTCTAATGATTATGAAACAAAAATGAATACTTTAGAAAACAAGTCAAATAATAGAAATGAAACGCTTAAAGATAATGAAATAAAAAGATTTAGCTCGAAAGTTTCAATACAATCAAAAATTATTGATGTTCCAGAGTTTAAGGTTGATGATGTAATTATTGGACAATACAAAAAAACATATATTCTTATAGAAAAAGAAGGTGGATTAGAAATTGTAGATCAGCATATTGCTGATGAAAGATATATTTATGAAAAACTTAAACAATCAAAAAATGTTGATTGTCAGCTTTTGTTTATCTCTGATGTAATTGAAATTTCTGCTTCTGATAAAAATTTATTAGAAACAAACATGGAAAAATTAAATAAATTTGGTTATGAAATAGATTTTATATCAGAAACAGAAGCTATTTTTAGAAAGGTTCCTCAATTATTATCAAAAGTTTCGCCAAAAGAAATTTTGACTGATATTTTAGATAATATACAAGGTGATTTAGATAATATAGAAGAACAAATCTTAATTACAACCTCTTGCAAAGCTGCTGTTAAAGCAAATACGTATTTAAACCAATATCAAATGGAAGAAATTATTAAAAATTGGAGAACAACAAAAAATCCTGAAACTTGTCCTCATGGTCGCCCTGTTTCAAAGTTTTTTGAGCATAAAGAATTGGCAAAATTTTTCCAAAGAAATAAATAAAGAATTATTCAATTAAAATATTATATCATATTAACATTAATCTTGCCGAATTTTGCAGACAAATCATCTAAATGATGAACTAGATAATAAATTGGTTCTAAATCTTTTGTATCTAAATCTATAATTGCACCCCAATCAGCTCTAGCGTGATGCGTCGCAATCATTTTAGCTATTCGCTTAAAACCTGCGCTCATGCATATTGTAAAGCCATATTGAGAATGTGTAATCCATTCTGATTTAAAATCTTCATCATAATCAATAAGTCCTGATTCTAAATCTACAGTATATTCAAATATTTTACCAATATCATGAAGCAGGCAAGCTGCATAGACTTCATTTTTGTTCAATTTTTGAGAAAAAGCTTCTAAGTTTATATCTGCATATTGCAAACATTCTAGAGTATGCACCATTAGACCTCCGATATAGTTATGATGCATGAGTTTTGCTCCTGGAGTAATAAGAATTTTATCTTTATGTTCATTATAAATTCCAAGTACAAAATTTTTCAAATCTTCGTCTGTTATTTTGTTAACATACTCAATTAGATTTTTATAAACATCTTCTCTTTGATTTTCGTCCAAACCAATTTTAGCTTCTTTAATTAGCTCTAATGAATTAACTAAACAATTGTTAAATTTTTCATTAAAAGAACCTGAAACTATTCTTAAAATATTTCCACTTCTAAAAAGTTTAGTATCCATTCTATTAAGAGCTTCTTCCCAAAGTATACAGTTTAATATTTCATTATTCTCTGTATCTCTTAGTTGTAATTTTCCCATTTTTGTACCAGCTTTGGTATCACCAATCGAGAATGTTATAACCTCATAATGAATTTCAGTACTAAACATATCAGTCCTCCAATTATTTGAATTATACCATAAATACCTCTATTTGGTAATTGATAATACAATGGTTAAATTTATTATAAAATTATGAATAATGAATATTATAATAACTTTCAATACGACAGCTGTGTCTCTCGAGGCATTTGTTCTATAAGCCCTAGAATTTCTGCTTTACAAACAGTTTTAATTTTATATTTGCGACTATTTGCAAAATATTCAATAAAACTTGAGCTTAATAGTACAATTAAAGATTTTTTATTAAACACAATTGCAATAACAATTTATAATCCTGAATTTAATGAAAATAGTTTTCATTTTGCTGTTAAAAAATTTAGAGAGGAATTACCAAAGCTTATTGAAAAGTTTTATAAATCAAATGTAGAAAGTGAATTAGATAATGAAAAAACTAAGGCTCAAAAGCTTTTTGAAGAAACTAATGATGTCATTCAAGCCATAAAATTTGGCGAACAAATTTTTAATAGAAGCCTTGAAAAAATACCATCAAATATCAGAGATTTATATAATATCATTCTAGTAATAACAAAAAGCTTGAGTATAAATCTATTAGACTTAGAAAGTTTTAATAAAGAACACGAAGAAGCGTTTAACATGATACTTTATTTGCTTAGTAGAATTAATTTAGAAGAAACTGATGTTGAGCTTTTGAAAGAAGATATCTATAAAGCTTCAAAAATAGATATTGAACTTATGACATTAATAAGAAATACTCAAGAAGAAATTTATGGAGTACAAGAGGTTAAAAATGTATCATATTCTACTGTCCCAAATAAAGCTGTTTTAGTGGTTGGCTCTAATATAAAAGAGCTAGAAAATGTCCTTGAAGCATTAAAAGAAGAAGAAATCGATATTTATACCCATGATGATATGATGTTGGCCCATACGTTTCCTAAATTTTCAACTTATTCAAGATTAAAAGGGCAATTTGGACAAGGATTAGAAAACTGTTTATTAGATTTTGCAACTTTTCCTGGACCGATTATACTTACAAAACATTCGTTACATAATATAGAAAACTTTTATAGAGGCAGGCTTTTTACTACAGATTATACGACTAATCCAAAAGGTA
>JAGBXP010000024.1 GCA_017629215.1 bacterium
TTTGAAATATTTTTTGTTAGTAGTACAATAATCTTATTAGGAGTAGCGTGAAATGAATTATCATAATATTACAAAAGATGATATGCTAAATGGAGATGGCTTAAGAGTTGTGCTATGGGTATCAGGTTGTACTCATCATTGTCATAACTGCCAAAATCCTATAACTTGGGATATTGCAGGAGGACTCCCTTTTGATGAAAACGCTGAAAAGGAACTTTTTGATGCTTTAGCCAAGCCTTATTGCTCTGGGATAACTTTCTCGGGTGGCGATCCTCTACATCCTTTTAATAGAAGTGAAGTATTCAGACTCATAAAAAAAATTCGTCAAGAATTACCAAATAAAACTATTTGGTTATATACAGGATTTTTATGGGAAGAAATTAAAGACATTCCTGAAATTGCTGACATAGATGTTCTTTGTGAAGGGAAATTCGTAGAAGCTCTTTTAGATAACAACCTTCATTGGGTTGGTAGTTCTAATCAAAGAGTTATGGATGTTAAAAAATCATTAGAAACAAATTCAATTGTTTTGCATGTATAAAATATAAATATGAATATCTTTCTTGATTTCTTTTTTTGCAAACCATTACCCCAAATATCTTTGTAAAGATTTGTAAAAAAAAACAATAAAAAAAGGCAATTTTTTTACATTTATATACTTTATATATATGTAAGAGATATTTAGATAGTGAGTATAAAAAATGGTAGCAACTTATTCAGCAATAGAAAGAAATAAAAAACCAGCAGGATCACTTGATATTCCTGAAGATTTTAATTTCTATTATCTTAATAAAAAAGATAGACAAATGAGATTTAATAATTGTGCTGACCCTATCTATGCAGTTTTCAATAAAATGGAAGAAAGACCTCTTTCTGCTCTTGCTAAAGATTTCGTTAGAGAACTTAAAGACGATACTATCAAATTCATCTCTTCTGTTATTAAATAATAGTCCTCTTGATGAGTTATTTTTAATTTATTTCACTTGATTTTTATAATAATTCTATTAAAATAATTGTATGTTTAAGAAGGCTTTGCTTATTATTGCATTATCATTAATATTACCAGCTTTTGCTGATTACGATCCCTTGTCTGATGAGCCGATTGAAAGTGTTGAAAAATTTTATGATGAGCAAGAGGCTGAAGAAATATCTTCTCTTGAATTTGAGTATCCACAAAATAGCGTTCAGAATGATACACCTGTAAAACCCACAAAAAATTATGCTGGCATATACCAAAATCTAGAAATCGCAAAACATTCATATATGCACAATATTGACCCTGATCAATATTATGACATGAAAGATGCAAGCTGGGCTCCTTATCCACTCCTTAGATTAAACTCATATATTTATTTTAAAAATATAGCGATAGAACCTGGATATTATCTTTTAACACCTAGAATACATAAAGACAAATGGTATCTATTATTTAAACAAAATGGAAAAGTTATACATATTATCCCTGTATATGAAAGAGACATTGTTCCTGAATTGTTTTATGAGAAACATTTGCCAAAGCCTAAACTAACAAAGGCACAAAAAATCCACATGAATACATTAAGCTTTTTAGGAAAGTTTAAAAGTACTAAAAGAAAAGACCCAATTCAATCATATTTAGAAATTACTGATTTAGAAAACCATTTTGTATCAATAATAATCTATTATGGTAATCATAAATATTCAACAATTTTCCGAACTATAAAATTATAATTTTTCCATTTGCTTATGTTCTGAAACAGAATATCTTGATTTAAAGTTTTCATAGTTGCTAACAAAAACTAAGTCCTCATCTTTGTTTCTATGATTATATTCGTGTTTATCAATTGTACTATCTTGAAGCTGTATAACACTTGTTGCAATATTACCACAATGAGCAGCAATTCTTCGCAAATCATTTAACAAATCTGAGAATAAGAAACTTAACTCTGGAGTACAAAGTCCTTCTTGTAGGCGTTGAATATGTCTATTCTTAACTTGTCTAATAATACGCTTAATAACAGCCTCTAAAGGTTCTACCTCTTGAGCTAACATAACATTATCTGTTTTATATGACTCTAAAGACATTTTAAAAATTTCCAAGACTGCTTGTACTATAACCTTTAATTCCTCAATTGCTAATGATGATAATTTTTTATCACTATTTTTTAGTGTCTCAGCTATTTTTAAAATATAAGTAGCATGATCTCCCATTCGCTCAAAATCACCAATAACTAACATAAGCTGGGAAACTCGTGCATTATCCTCTTCTGACAATTCTTTACCTGATAATTTAATCATAAATGAATTTAATTTGTCTTCATAAGTATCAATCTTAACCTCATTTGCAGTAATTTGTTCAGCTTTCTTTTTATGATAACTTTTTAACATTTTAGTAGAATTAATAAAGTTAAATTCAACCATATCAGCCATTTTAACTGACTGTCTATAGCATTCTGCAATTGCAAATGAAGGTGCTAAGAGTAATCTATCATCTAAAATTACGACTTCACCCTTCATCTTTCTTTCTGGAACTGTAATTATTGCTATTTTTTCTAATACTTTAACAAAAGGGAATAAAAGCACAGTTGCTGCAATATTAAATATTGAATGAACAACAGCAATACCAAATGGCGAAATATCAACATTGTGAATGGCAAATTTTGCAACAGAATATGCTCCTAAATACGCTGATAATAAAACTATTGTTCCAATAATATTAAATATAACATGCACTGCTGCAACTCGTTTTGCAGATGTGCTAACACCACTTAAACAAGATAACACAGCTGAAATACAAGTCCCAATATTCTGTCCCATAATAATTGGAATAGCCATTCCATAGGTAATACCACCAATCATTGATAAGGCCTGTAAAATACCAATAGAAGCAGCTGAACTTTGAATTACAGCTGTTACCAATGCTCCTATAAATACACCGAATATTGGATTATGAAACATCGTTAAAGTTTGTTGAAATTCTGGCATGCCTGCTAATGGAGACATTGAATCACTCATTACCTCCATGCCAAACATTAATATTGCAAAACCAATAAGAACAGAACCCACATTTTTACGTTTATTGCTTTTTGCTACCATTATCATAATTACACCAATTAATGCCATAATTGGAGAAAAAGATTCTGGTTTTAATAATCTTATAAAAAAATTTGTACTCTGTATTCCTGATAGACTTAAAATCCAAGCTGTTATTGTTGTTCCTATATTAGAACCCATAATAACACCAATTGCCTGAGATAATTTCATTATGCCTGAATTAACTAAACCAACTAGCATTACAGTTACAGCTGATGATGATTGAACTGCCGCAGTAACACCTGCTCCAAAAACCAATGCTTTTATAGGGTTTGCTGTCATCTGACGAAGTATACGTTCTAATTTGCCACCAGCAATTTTTTCTAAACCTGATGACATAATTGTTATACCATATAGAAAAAACGCCAAACCTCCACATAATGTGAATATTGAAAATATATCCATATTAAAATTCCTTCCATTTACCTTCTAAAGGCATATTCAACAGTATATCATAAGCAAAACAATTTTGCTTTGAAGAAGCTTTTTTATGTAGAAATATTTACAAAATTGAAAAAACTTCCCCGTTTTGTTACAATTCTTAATAAAACAACTAAAAAAAGGCAATTTTTTATTTGATAAATACTTTATATATATAAGAGATATTAAATTATATAAGAGGCATTTATGAATTTAGAGAACAGAAACAAATTTACTGTAATTGAAAACAAAACTATTAAAAATGACACTAATCCTCTAAAAGAGAATGATACTAAAAATTATCATAGCAATCCAATGTATGAAAAACTTTTAAATTTTAGAAATTTACAAGAGCAACAAAAGAAAAAATTTAGTGTCGATGATTTGTTTAAGCTGTGTTAAAATAAACACAGTTAATTAAATTTTGAGGTTTTATGTATCAAATAAAATCTAGCATATACTTAAATCTTGATAAAACACAAAAAACAAGTATATGTAATTATATTAGAGCGTTAGTAAAACAAAATTTAGAAAAAACTTGTGTAGAAATTCTAGACAAATTTATTAATGATGAAAAGTATTATTTAGAAATCCATTCGTCAAGATTTCATTTTCTTGAAGATATAATAGATTCTAATACTTTTATTAAGGATACTGAAAAATATATTCAGGAATGTATAAAATTTTATAAATACAAAGAGGCTCAACGACCTTTTATCGAAAAACAAAAGGAATTTGATAGAAAAAAACGCAAATTTTTACAAGAAGTAAAAATGTCAAAAGAAAAACCCACAAATAAACAAATCTATTATTATGACAAGCTTTGCAAAAAATATAATATAGAAAAAATAGATATAGAAAATTTATCTAAATTGGATTTAAGAAATGAAATAGAAAGAATAATAAATGCAAATTCAGGATTTGAAACAATTAATAATTAATGCAGGAATAGAAAAAAACGAAGCATCCATTGAGCTTAAAATGCTATTAGAACATTTCTGCAACTACACTGAGAAAGATTTGATATTAGGAAAACCTCTCTCTGATAATGATATTAATATAATTAAAGAAAAAATTTCTGAAAGAATTAACAACAGAACTCCTATCCAATATATAATTGGAGAGGCTTGGTTTATGGGAAACAAATTTAAAGTTTCACCAGATGTACTTATACCAAGAGATGAAACAGAGCTTCTTGTTACAAGAGCTATTGAGATTATCAATAATAACTCTTTTCTAGATGTATTAGATATCGGTACTGGCTCTGGATGTATAGCTTGTACAATAGCTAAAAACACGCAAGCAACAGTCCTAGGAATAGACATTTCTTCTGACGCTTTAAGAATTGCTCTTGATAATGTTACTAAGCTAGGAATAAACAATAGGGCGATTTTTAGAAAATCAAATCTGTATGAAAAAATTAGAGATGGTGAAAAATTTGATGTTATAATCTCTAATCCACCTTATATTCCTTTCAACACGGAGCTTTCACTAGAAGTCCAAAAAGAACCTGCGCTGGCATTATTTGCTGATAAAAACGGGCTTTCTTTTTATGAAACAATTATTAAAAATGCTCCACAATTCTTAAATGAAGATGGCTATATAATGTTTGAACTAGGTATAAATCAATCATCTGCAGTTAAAGAAATGATGGAACAAAACTTTGAAGAAATAACAATTGAAAAAGATTTTGCAAATATTGACAGAGTTATTTACGGTAAATTAAAAAACATTTAATTTGATAGCTTCTTTTTTAAACCTTTGTCTTTTAATTTTTGCTCAATTCTTCTATACCACTTTAATTTTTGTTGAAATAATGTTTTATAACCTTCGAATTTCGCATGACTTATATCATACATTTGTTTATCACAAAGAGCTTCTAATGTTGATGCGAGATAATTAGTATATTCTTTTCTATCAAGCTTACCAGCCTCTAACTCAATTATTTCGCCCATTTCTACCATTACCTCAGGTCGATTATCACGTAAAAAGAAATAATTAACAGCTATTGGCATTAAACCGACTTTGCCATATTTTTTAGCTGCTTTTTCAGCTATATATGCTAAGCCAGAACGAAATTCTATTGGTCGAGCATTTGGTGGGTTAATTATACCTTGAGGGAATAAATACAAGATACTTTTAGGATTTCCGACTTGTTCAATCGAATAGTTCAAAGCTTCCATTGATGCTTGAGGAGATTTCTTATTTACACTAAACGCTCCAGAGCGTCTTAACAAAGGAAATCTATTAAGTTCCTCTACCATTAAACGAATTTCTTTTTTACAAATCCTATTAGTGATATGATAGCCAACAATGCCATCCCACCAATTAGAATGAGGTGCAAACATTATAACTGGCATATTAGGGTCTTTATTTAAATAATTTTCAACACCTTTATAACGAAATGCGTAAAATCTTGTTTCTAGCATTCCGTAATAAAATAAATCAGCGACCTTTAGCCAGAATGGAGTTGTTGCAGCCGGACAAAATTTTTCATCAATGTTTCTTAATTTTGTTGGTGGAACTCCCGAATATAATTCCTCTAAATTACTCATACATTCATAATACAACTTCAATAAGATATTGTGAAGATTTCAGAAATTAAAATTTACAATCTTTACATTATATCATTTTCAATAAGCTTTATCTTATTATACAAATCAAGATTTATTGGGGTTGCGACATCATAAAGCTTGCCTAGTTTTAATATTTCACCTGAAAAAATATCAACTTCAGTTTTTCGATTAGATAGAACATCTTGGTACATGGAAGTTATTCCGTTATCAGCTACCAAATTTATTAATTTATAAACATCGTTTGTGTAATTTTCTAATCTATTTACATTATGGTATTTAGCTATTAATTTAACCTCATTAATTATGCATTCTGAAAGTTGAAAATAGTCATTTCTACTTCTAAGCTCTCCAACTGTACACCTAAAAACTGTAGTCAATTCATTTAGAACGATATTAACTCCTAATTTTACCCATTGAGCGTAAATAATATCATTTGAAACCTCAAAATCAATATTATTTTTTTTAAAAAACAGTTCTAATTTTTTGTTTTGTTCAAATACAATTTTTCCAACCCCATCGTGTATAACATCAGCCCCTTTTTTTATAGCGCTATGACCAATATAATAAGCTTTAGGTACTACTAAATCAGGATATGTGTTTTTAATCAAATCTTCGCTTGAAATTCCATTTAATAAAGAGAGTACAATTGTATCTTTTTTTATAAAATTTTTAATATAACTAATTGCCGAATTTAGTCCATTAAATTTTGTTGTAATAATTATTAAATCAGCAAGAAACTCACTTTCAGGCGTTATATAGCTTAAATTTAAGAATTTTCCGTTTAAAGATACTGGTTTTTTCTTATAAAAATTAATTCTATCATTATCAGCTAATATTTTAAGATTACAGACTTCATTAAGTTGGTTAGCATAGACCACTCCTAAGGAACCCAAACCACATATTATAACATTTTTAATTTCCATAAATAGATTTTAACATATATTATTGAAATTAAAAAACTATTATATTTACACTAAGCTGTCCCATTTCAGCAACATTTTTTAGCAAGCTTAACAAGCTGTGAATATAAGTATGTAACATAATGAAGTGGTTAGTTGGGGGAATTTAAAAAATCCAGATATTATTACTTAATATTTTCAATAATAGCAATATTTCTTTCTTCTAAAAATTTACGAAGCTCAAAACTTAATTCTTCAGCTTTACCTTTTACACCAATAGCTCCAGGATATAAGTCAAACGCTACCGTTTCGCTATGCTCAGTTGCAGAACTGACAAAATGAGTATTAGTTTTCTCTAATGCTATTTGAAAATCTTTTGCTTTAGCTTCTGAATCCAATATTTTTTGGATATTTTTATCTGAACTGATTTGTGAAAGTTCTAAACACTGAGCTTCTCTAAATACTAAAGCATAATCACTATCAGAAATTTCGTGTGGATAATTTTCTCTAAATTTTGAAACAAATGTTTTATCGTCTTTCATGTATCCTAAAATTTTATCAAGGTCTTTGCCATATTTCGTATTTGCATTCCTTTGTTCAACTTTACCAAGAGTATTCATATTTAATTTATCAAAAATTAAAAAATATTTTTTGTCATTAAAAACTTTGCATTCATCACTTTTACCAATTGAAATTGACAATACAAGTCCTTTGTCAAAACCTCCACTAGAAATCGCTGTTATTAAACCCTCATCTGTAGATGCATGATAACCAAAGTATGTTTTATCTAACCCCATTTGTTCAGCATTTATAACTAAATTTTTTGTTGCTTGTGAACCTTCACCCACCGTTCTGATAACGGCTCCATTTTCTATTGCTTTTTGTGTATTAACAGTAGCAGTAAACATCATTCTACCTTTACTTTGGAGACTTAGTATTCCATCTTCTACTGTTTGAATCGCAGTAGAATTAATTTTATGCCCAAAATTTTCAAAAAAACGAGTATTTACAGCTTTTAAATCTGATTCTGCAAATATTTTTGCAAGTTTAAAATCATTACCACTTCTGAAAGCAATAATCATTTCTTCTATAACTTTAGGATCGTCTTTAATTTTTTCGAACCAATGATGGTTTTTCACAAGATTAATTATTCTATCTTTTTCCATAGGAGATAAATAATGCATTCTCTCGACAATAGCATTTACTGTTTGAGAAGATGGGAGCGCATGTTCTGGTGTTACAATACGTTCTATTTTATTTATGTCGTGCAATAATGTTGCTATGCCCAAAATTTTTCTATCACTTTCACCCAGCTGTTCGTATAGAGGATTTTTTAGATTTTCTTGAAAGGCTTTTAGCATATGCCCTGCTAAATCATGATCTTGAGTTTTATGTTGTTTTGCTCCAATTGTAAATTTAAATTCAGGAATTGCCTTACATAATTCTTTCAGAAATGGTAATAAATCTTCAAATCCTTTTGGGAGAATAATATCATTTTCTAAAGCTAAGAATTTTATAATATGTTCGTTAATTGTTTTTTCTATTGAATTTAAATCAGAAGAATATAATCTAATAGGTAAACCACTCATTCTGCCATTCGATTCGTTACATAGGCCAAATTTTGATAAAATCTTGTTTTGCTCATCTAATGATAAATGTTCAATTTCTTTTAAAACATCTGCTTTAAATGCTTCTCTGCTATATTGTAATTTAATACCACCAGCTTGAGCTAAATTATCAATAGACAAAGATGTTTTTTTAAATGTTTTTGTTAAATTATCAAAATTTTCTAAAAAAGCTTTTGATACTTTAGGATTTACCTCATTAACATTTATTAAAGACATTAATTCCTTGTTAATCGCTGATAACATTTCAGGAGACACAGCTTCTTTTACTCTACAAGATTGTAAACATAAACTCCATTGCCTTAAATTGTTCTTTGAATAATTTATTATGTTTTCGTAATTAAAAATTTCGAAAGGAATACTATTTTCTGCTAGAATTTGTGCTTGTTTAATTTGTGAATCTGAAATTTCTCCAGATTGTATTCTTTTTACCAGATCTTTTGCTAACAAATCCATTTCTACATAATCAGATTCATATTTATACATTTTTAAAATTTCAGAAATATTTTCAGAAGAAATTTTACCCTCTATTTCGAGTAATAATAATTCTTTTAAAATATGACAAGCTTCTATGTCAGAAGCTTTTACATAGTTTAATATACCTTTTGTTTTTTTCTTTACTAAGCCATCATTACAAGTTCTATTCAATAAAAAAACAGGATCTCTTTTTTCTTCCAAAAATAATTTTAACTTATTTTCTTGTGTTAATTGTAAAAGTCTTTCAACAGACTTATTGTCTAGATGTTCTAAAACATCATTAAATCTTTTTATTACATCGTCAACATTTAATTTTTGTTTTAAACAATATTCGTTAATAACATTGTAATTTGCCACATTAACTTCTTCGTGCATATATGTTTTTTCTGTTCCAGCTGGCATAGCTTTTATTTCATCACGTATTGCAACAAATTCTTCTCTTGAACTTGCAGTTTCTAACCATTGTCCTAATGAAATCTCTACTTTAGGAGTTTCTACCTTTACCTTAGCTTCCCCTTTAACTTCTACGACATCATTAGTAGAAAATTTTTGTTCTTTGACTTTAATTTGTTCTATTGATATTTCGTCATTTTCTATTAAACGAGAAAGCTCAACTTTATCTGTAACAACTGAAGATCTAGTTTGTGTAATATTTAAACCCTTTTTTGAAGTTATATAATTTATACCTTCTTCAGTCAAAGATATTTTAGTAAATATGTTTAATGAAAGTGGAATTTCTTTGCCACTTTCAATACATTCTCTAATCTTTGCATCAATAACGGGATCATTAGCTTTAAATCCTAATTTATAATAAAAACCTAAATTACTTATAGGTCTGCCATTTGCACCTGAACCGGTAGCAGGGGAAGCCTCTGCTATCAGACGTCCTTCAGCTCCTAATTCAATACTTTTCAAAACTAATTCTTCAATTAGTTTTGTTCCGATATTCATACCTGACTTATTAGATTCTAATCCTTCAAATTTTAATACTTTTCTACCATTTTGTTCTAAAATAGAATAATTAACATTTCCTAATTGTGTTCCTTGTGAATCTTTAATCGTTATTGAGCCTGTAAGACCTTTATAATCATTATATTCTACCTCAAAATCACTCTTTCCAACTTCTTTAATTTCTGCATCACTAGAAGCTTTTGCTTCCCCTTTAACTTCTACGACATCATTTGTCGGCTTTTTACCTGCAGAGATTTCATCCATCGCTTTTAATATGTTATTTGCTTCTGTACGAGTTATTCCAAATTGTTCAAACTCCCTTAATATAACTTCTATTTTATCTTTATTTCCCATTAATCTTGCAAAATCTTTTTGAACATATCCACCCATTAAAGCAAATACTATAGAATTAATTATATCCATGGTTAATAATTCACCATTATTCATCATTTTATTTAATGCAATAGTGCTGATAAGATCTAAAACAACCTCATTTCCTACTTGTAAAGTCTTAGCTACCTTATCAATGTTTTTAAAACTTTCCAATATTTCTGTTGGAAATTTTACAGGATTAGCATTTACCATAGCTATAATTTCATCTGTAGATTTTCCTGTTTCCTTTAAAGCGCTTACAAGAGCTTTTGTTTTATACATTGCTGCAATATTTTGAGCAACTTTACTAGCACCCATACCAGCCGCCATATACCCTAGATTTTGTAAAACTTGTTCTCCCCATTCGTTCCAATCTTTTGGGCTCATCCCCTTTTCGCTTGTTAATTTTTCAACAAGTTGTGTTGGACTAAGTGTCATACTTGTCATTATTAAAGGAGAAAATTTTTGAACAGTACTCGCAATTCTTGTGCTTACATTTACAACTTGCGCAGCTTTTACTGCTCCACCTACTGCTTGACCTACACCTGGTACCACCATTAATGCCATTGAAGCTAAATTTATTGCCATCTCTATGTAAGCTACATTTTGACGTTGAGTTAAGACATAAGTCTCTGCTAATTTTTCTATATTCACTTCGCCATAAGCTTTTTTAAAACTAGCTAAATATTCGTCATATTTTTCCTCATATTTTTTATTAATCGCTGATGAGACATCACCATTTGATTTTATACCATATTTATTAGCTAATGCGTTATCTAATCGTTTACACATTTCTTTGGCTATTATTTGCAACTGTTCTACAGTGGCTTCTGCTGGATATCCCTTTTCAGTTATTCTATAAACAACCTTATTATCATTCTTATCTTTCATTATTTTTAAATCTGTGCCAAAACGCTGTATTTCTGGATTTTTCTTTTCGATATCAGCTAAAATTTCATTTATCTTATTAATATCATTTATCCCAATACTTTTAAAAGCTTTCAATATTGCCTCTCCAGCTTCTTGATGGTTCATTCGAGATGATAAATCTCCCAAAGTTGTTTTGTGTAAAGCTCCTTTAATTTGATTAATAACATCAATCGAGGTTTTCATTTCTGCGCATTCATTAGCTAATTCACTACATTTTTCCACTTTCTTTTTGTCATAATGGACTCCTCGTTGGATATAAAAAGCATCCTCAAAACTTACTAATTTGTTATTTTTTTTATCTTGTAAGTTACCAGTTGTCGAAGCTTTTAATTTTTCTAAATTCTTCTGCTCTTGCATTAAAACTTTTTTAACATTCTTTTCTGATAGCTCTGAATTGAATATATCATAGAAAAAATCTACACTTTCAGATATAACACCTTGTTCTAAATCCCTTTGCGCAACAGTTTTATTAGCATTTCCTACTAAATTTTCTAAAAAATCTATGGCTGTTTTATATGATGGTATTATATTTTTGACAGCAATTACAAAATCTGAAAAATTTTTTATTGTTTCATCTTCTAATTCTTTATTCTCTAATAAATTTTTGATTTCATCTGCTTCTAAATTGTTGTTACGATTTTCATTCATTTTAAAACTTTGTATATCATTCCATAGAGCTTTTATTTCATTTTTACCTTCTTTGTTTTGAAACTCTAATTCCCCACTACCATCCTTATCATAGGCAGAAAAAATACTTCTAAATTTTTCTTGATTAATCCCAAAATCACTAAGCCTAATCTTTTTAAAAAAATCAGATTTTTTAATATTTATAAAATTTTCTGGATTATTATTAATGTTATCTGCCATTTCACCGACCTTTTTCTTATAGAAAAGGCTTAGTACAGTAATACTGTACTAACAAGGGTATACCCTTGTTGTTCGTTCTATCTCTTTTCCATGTATAACGGCAATTTGAACCTAAATCTTTAGGGTTTTGGGTGAAATTGTTACAATTCTTAATGAACTAATTTACGGTGAGTTCAAGAAGCAATCGCAACAGTATTAACTTGAAAATTTTATTTAGGTTAAATTTTGATAATTTATTTATTACTAGAATTTTTGAACGCAGATGAGATTTCTTTGGTAGACATCATCTAAAGGTAGTTTATATTCAATAATTTCAAGTACTTTAGCGTTATATTTTTTTAAAATTGGTTTAGCTTTTTCAAGCTCTTCTAATGCTTTTTTTGATTTATATGCAATAAAATAACCATTTTTTTTCACTAATGGTAAGGCATAATTACTGATTTTTGACATGTCTGCAACTGCCCTACTTATTACTATGTCAAACTTTTTATTCTTTAAGTTTTCTACCCTGTCGCATAAAAAGTTTAAGTTTTTCAAACCTAATTTTTCAGAAATATGTCGAACAGAGTTTATTTTTTTTTGAATACTATCAATGCCTGTGATTTTAAAATCTTTATATTCAATAGCAATTGGTATACAGGGAAATCCGCCACCACAGCCAATATCTAAAATTTCAGCGTTATTTATGTCATATTTATCAAAAAAAAGTTTTATACCTAGTGAATCGTAAATGTGTTTTTCATAAAGGTATTTTTCATCGTTTTTTGATATCAGGTTATGTTTCGCATTTTCTTTTAGAAAAGCTTTTTTATATTCTTCAAAATCAGAGTTAATATTAATTATTTTTTCCATATTTGTTCTCTATATCTGTGAAATCTTCAGATGATATTCTTAGTTTCATATCTTCAATTCGTTTTTTTATTTTCATAATATCATTACCCAGAGATAATTTTTCAGCTAAATTTAGAGCTTTGATATATTCAATCAAGCATTTTTTCAATGTATCTGTTTTGTTATAATAAAAATCTCCTAATGCTAACATTGATTCTAATATACAATAATCATCATTGATAAATTCAGCATTCTTTTTTGCTTCTAATAAAAAATCTAAAGTCTTATTTGTATCTAATCTTGCATATAATTTAGCTAAGTACGATGATGTGTAATATATACCTTCAAAATTATTGTTTTCTTTTTCAAGATTGTATGCTTTTTGGAAACAAAATAATGCATCATCATAATTGTCATTATCAAAATATCGAGAACCCATATTTGAATAGACAAGTGGTTTGTAGATGTTGTTATAGGTGATAGATAAACATTTATTATAATATTCAAAGCTTATGGTTTCATTGTCTCTATCATCATTTGCAAGAGCATATTTGAAATATAATTCTGCAAGTATTTCATCTTTAGTGTTTTCATCAATTGAATCAATTGCTTTTTCATAATAGACACATGCTTCTTCTGTATTTTTTATATCAGAATAGATATTCCCTAAAAGCATGCAAGCATTAATTAATAGAGCTTGTGGTGTATCAACAGAATAAATAACTTTTTTTATAATCTCTATTGCTCTTTCTGGTTTATAAGCATCGTAGTAAACATCTGCTAGTTCATAATACAAATAATTAAGATTAATTGTTTCTTTTTGTTTTATATAATAAGCTTCAATTAATTCGTAATAATAATATGCAGTGTTATAATCATTTATGTCTTTATACGAGCGAGCAAGCTTTAGCCTCATTGTTATAAGGTTTTCAATATCTAAATCCTCTGTTTTAATAAGCTTTTCTAACATCTCGATAGCTTGTGTATATTTTTTCTCGTTAATTAATCTTTGTGCTTGATTAATTTTTGATGAGATTGAAACATCCTCGTTTTCTTGAATTTTACTTATATCAACTGTTGGTTGCTCTTGATTTTTTTTAGTTTTATTATCTTTGTTCTTATTTTCAATTAATTCAATTCTTCTAGTATGATATTCAATTTCGGAACGCATAGCTTGTCTTGATATAAATAAAATACGAGTATCTAACGATGTTTTAAGCTGTTCTTCATAAACTTTTATTATATAATTATGAAGCTTTAATTCAACTTTTTTTGGAATTGAGATATCGATTTCTTGTAAAAAGAAATCTTGGATATATAAAATTTCATCAGCTTGAAAAATCATAAGATTATTTTTAAGATATTCAATGGAGAATTCATCATAAATTTCTAAGCTAGCTAAGGCATTTAATGAGATACCGTGTCTTAATGTTCTGAGAAACCAAAAGAAATTTCTTATTGTAGTAGGTATTAAATTAAGATATGTTATACTTAAAAATGAATCAAAAGTTGTATCTAGCTGATTAAATTTTTGTAAAAATTCATTCAAGCTTATTTTCATCGCTTCTATAATCTTTACTGAAAGATAGGTATAATAATAGTATCCTCTTGTATATTTATAAAAATCATTATATACAGCATCTGTAGCATTAATTTGATGTGAATTTAAAAACTTTTTAAAGATTTCTTTTGTAAAGGCTTTTAAAAATACTTTTTTACAATTGTCAAATTTTTCAATAAAAGGTGGTTTCATAGCTTTTGTAGAAATAATAAATTTTACATTGCTTTCTCTAAAAATACTTAAAAGTAAGTTTACAATGATATCTATATTAAATTCTTCTATTGCATCAAATGAGTGTAAAATTATAATAAACGGCTTTTTAATAGAAGTAATTTGTCTCTGAAATTTAAGATTTAAAGTTGTGATTTTAGTGTTTAAATTAGTTATTTTTGAATATGGACTCTTTTCAATAGTGTCAATAAATGATAATAAAATATCATCACAAACTGTTGACTCTTTGCAATAATATTCAAGTTTAATCGCATCTTGAGGTAAAAATTCTGAAATATAGTTAATATATTGACGTTTCCCAGTCCCTAAAAAACCATGCACATGTAAAAGTTTATCTTCTGATGATAAAAATTCTAATCCTTTAGCAATTTCAGATTGATTATTATCTAAAAGAAATGAATCAATTTTACTTGATTTAGGCAATATATTGTTTTTTATATCTATTGAATTGTTTAAAAATTTATAATTCATATAATAATTTTAAATGATATTAGTACTTTTGGCAAATGTTTGGTACAATTATAATAATAAAGGAGGATTTATAATGAATTTTTATTTACAATTAATATTAACAGGTATTGTCGCATACTTAATAGGAGCAATTCCAACTGGATATATAATTGTCAAATCAATAACAGGAGATGATATTAGGACGATTGGTTCAGGATCAACAGGAGCTACAAATGTAAAACGAGTTCTTGGGAAAAAATGGTTTTTTATAACGCTATTGTTAGATGCTTTTAAAGGTGCTTTACCAGTTATATTAGCGAAACTATTTATTTCAGCAGGTGCGACATTTGGTTTAGCTCCAGTAATAGCTTCAGTTGCAGTTATTTTTGGACATAGCAAATCTTGTTTTCTTGGATTTAAAGGTGGAAAATCAGTAGCATCTGGAGTCGGCACAATTCTAGCTTTAAATTGGCTAGTAGGTGCTATTATAGCTGTAATCTGGGGTACTATTACATATACAACTAAATATGTTTCAGTAGGTTCAATTATAGCTCTTTTAATTTCTCCAATCTTAATGTATATATTTAAAGCTCCAATAGCTTATATTTGTTATTGTGCATTAGGTGCAATTTATATAGTTTATTTACATAGAGAAAATATCAAAAGATTAATTGCAGGGAATGAAAATAAAGTTAGATAAATAATTTTTGTTTGTAATATAATAATTAGGTACTTATTACAAAGAAAGGAAGAGGCTACAAAATGACTAATTTAGACAAAATTATGAAGCCGAAATCAGTTGCTGTTATTGGTGCATCAACCAAAGAACACACTATTGGTTCCGACATTATGAAAAGATTACAAGAGTACAAATTCAATGGTAACATTTATCCAGTTAACCCAAAAGGTGGAGTTATCGAAGGTTTGCAAGCATATACTTCAATTACTGAAGTTCCAGGTGAAGTCGATTTGGCAATTATTGTTGTTAATTCAAAATTCGTTCTAGATACAATAGATCAATGTAATGAAAAAGGTATTAAAGGTCTTGTAATTATTACAGCAGGTTTCAAAGAAACAGGCAAAGAAGGTGCAGAAATGGAAAAACAACTTCTTGCTAAGGTTCAAGAGTATGGCATGAGATGTGTTGGACCAAACTGTTTAGGTGTTGTAAATACTCACCCTGAAATCAGATTAGATGGTTGTTTCGCTGAAACATTACCTGAAAGAGGAAATATTGGTTTCGTTTCTCAATCAGGTGCTTTAGGTGGTGGTATCTTGAATATCCTTAAAGACTTAAATCTTGGTTTTTCACAATTTATTTCGATTGGTAACCAAGCCGATGTTAACGCTGAAACAGCTTTAGAATACTGGGAAAACGAAGATGATGTTGAACAAATTCTTCTATATATGGAATCAATCCAAAATCCAGCTAACTTTAGAAAACTTGCTACAAGAATTTCTAAAAAGAAACCAGTTCTTGCTTTAAAAGCTGGTCGTTCAGCAGCTGGCGCAAGCGCTGCATCTTCTCATACAGGTTCTTTAGCTGGTGCAGATAAAGCTGCTAATGCTTTACTTGCTCAATCAGGTGTTATTAGAGAATATTCTTTGAAAAACTTATTCTCTACAGCAAAAGTTTTTGCTAACTGTCCTATTCCAAAAGGAAACAGAGTAGCAATCATTACTAACTCAGGTGGTCCTGGTATTATGGCTACTGACGCAATCTGTGAAAACGGTATGCAAATGGCTCCTATAACAGAAGAAACAAAAGCTAAATTAAGAAGTTTCTTACCTGCAGCAGCTTCTGTTAAGAACCCAATTGATATGATTGCATCAGCACCAATTGAACACTATACACAAACTTTAGAAACAGTTATTGCTGATGAAAATGTTGATATGATTATGGTAATTTACTTGCCATTCTTAGGCTTGAAGGATATTGATGTTGCTAAAGCATTAATGGAAATCAAAGCTAAAAATCCTCAAAAACCAATCATCGGTGTATTCATGACTAAGAGTGAATTTTTCACTTCAATTTCTGAAATGGATGTTAATATGCCATTCTTTATGTATGCAGAAGAAGCTGCTGAAGGTTTCTTGAGATTAGATCAACAAAGAAAATGGATTGAAAGACCAGAAGGCACAATCCCTACTTATAATGTAGATTACAATAAAGCAAAATCAATTATTGCTCAATCTATTAATGAAGGTAGAGATCAGTTAACAACTCGTGAATCTATTGATGTTCTTGAAGCTTATGGTATTAGAGTTTGTAAGTCAGGTTTCGCTACAACTGAGGACGAAGCTGTTGCAATCGCTAACTCAATTGATTACCCAGTTGTTATGAAAATGACATCTAAAACAACATCTCACAAAACTGATGTTGGTGGTGTAAGAGTTAACATTCAATCTGAAGCACAATTAAGAGCTGAATACCAAGATTTAATCGCTAAATTGACTGAAAGAGGTCTAATTGATGGTCTTGAAGGTGTTATCATCCAAGAAATGGTTAAAGGTAACAGAGAAATGGTTTGTGGTATCGCAACTGACCCTCAATACGGACCAATGATGATGTTCGGTTTAGGTGGTGTATTCATCGAAGTTATGAAAGACGTAACTTTCAGAATTGCCCCTTTAACTGACATTGATGCTAAAGAAATGATTAAATCCGTTAAAGCTTACAAATTGCTAGAAGGCGCAAGAGGTACTAAACCTGCTCAAATGGAACAAATCGAAGAAACATTATTGAGATTATCTCAACTTGTTAACGATTTCAAATTCATCGATGAATTAGATATCAACCCATTATTGATTTCTGAAAAAACAGGTGAAGGTATTGCAGTAGACGGACGTATCAAAGTAAGAATGTCTGAAGCTCAAGAAGCTCTTGGATATTGTTGCAAAGACGGCGTTTGTGCTTGTTCATTATAAAATAGTGTCGGGTTAAAACTCGACCTATAAAATATTAAAATAGGGTAAGTTTTTTCAGATTTACCCTATTTTTTGTGGAAGAATCTGAATAAATAATAGAATAATAGGTTGGGTTTCAACCCAATAATCAAAAAATAATTATAGTAAGGTTATCCAATCTTTTTTAGGTAATTTTCCTTTTAAAGTGTTACGATTTAATTGGATTTTTTTGTATATAGGATTTGCAATGATATTTCCATTAGAGTCTAGAACCCCGTATCTACCATTTTTTTTAACAATAATATATTCGCCTAATTTTTTTATATTATCAAACTCTGCTTGTAAAATTATTTCTCCATTTATGTTTACAATTCCGAATTTATTATATTTTTTTATTATAAAGACATTATAAAGCTGTTTAATTTTGTCATATTCATTTTTTATTAATATATTGTTAGAGCTATCTATCATTCCAAAATAACCGTTTAATTTTGTGATAAATAAATCAGTATTTACTTGCTCAAACTTTTTATATTTTATAGGTGTAATAATGTTTCCGTCTATATTTATTACGCCAAACTTTTTATCAAGTTTTACCAGTAGGCGATTTGGGGCAATCTCATCCATCATTTTATAATTTTTAATAGTTAAATAATTTCCGTTTTCATCAATAATTTGATATTTTTTGTTTTTATAAAAAGTAAAATAATGTTTTTTATTTTGTATAAAGTGTTTTACATCGGAACAACCTGAAACAAGAATTGAACCATCAGCATTAAAAATGGTACTGGTTTTGTAATAACGTCTTGTGCCATTTGAATAATAATAAACAGATATTTCTTCTATTACAGAATGCTTATCGCAATTAGTAAAAGTATATTTTTCTTCGTGATAATCTTTACCAATTAGATATGAATAACTTCCACAATGATGAGCATTTGCAGAAATGTTTCCGCTTAATATAAATCCTAAAATAAAACATATAAAAACTTTTTTCATTTATAAAACCTCACAACTCTAATAATATAACGAAATTTTTTTTTTAAGGTTCATTTATTATTAGAATTAATGCTAAGATGTAAAATAATCGATTGAACTAATGTAATAATATCAATCTATTTATGAAAAGAAGTATTGTATTTCTGCATTTTAACATCTGTGCTTTCAGAATGATGCATTTTTCTGGATTGCTTCGCTTCGCTCGCAAAGACGGGATTTGCGTTTGCAAAGATGATTTTTTATTTTTTGTGAAAAAATCCCTCAAAAAATTAAAAAAAATACTTCCGAAATTAAAGACAAAAATTATCAATTTTTGTAACAAAACTTCACAAAACAAGCAACTGTAACGATTTGTAAAGATGAGTTTTCATAAGGCTCAAATTCAGTTATAATGCCCTATATGATTTGATATGATATGATATGATGTGAGGTGAGGAGTCTTTTTGCATTAAAGTTTTTTAAAAA
>JAGBXP010000025.1 GCA_017629215.1 bacterium
AGCTTTTTTCTTCATGTTTTCAAGCTTTGCTTGCTTTATTTGAGCTTTATATTTTTCTTCATCCATATCATCTGGATTAACTGTTGGGAATTTATCTTTTAAGAATTTTTTAATTCTTTCTTCTAATTCAGTTTTTGAAGATTTAGATTTTTCCATATATGCACAATCAGGTCTTTCTTCAGGATTTACAGCTTTTTTGACAGGACAAGCTCTACCTGCGCAAAGAGGATATGCAATACATTCTGGGCAATATTTAGTTTCATAATTTTCATCAAAAAGTTTCATATCTTCATGGAATTCTATATCGCCATCTGGTGTTAATACTCCATTAAAGTAGTGATTGTCGCCATAAGTTTGTTCGCATCTTGAAACTTTACCTTGCACAGAAATTGTATAATTACTTTTTCTAGCACATTTACATGTAAAGCCAAGTTTTACTAATGGAGTACTTTCTTTTTTCATAGTCCTTGGTGTTGAAGCAATTTTACTTTCAAGCTCAACCATATCAGCATCTTTCCAAGCTTTTACAAGATCTTTGTTTACGTTTTCAGAAAATTCACTTACTGGTTGGAAGTCAAACACAAATTTTTCGTTTTTAAAAGTTTCTGTTGACCATTTTAAAAATTCTTCTATAGTGCTAAGTGTATTAGGACTTACGTTAGTTCTATATATGATAGAAGCTCCATCTTTTTTTGTATCAATATATTTTAGGTTTTCAATAATTTTATCCCAAGTCTTAGAGCCATCTTTTCTTGGACGCATTTGGTCGTGAGTTTCTGCAAACCCATCAATAGTTATCTGATAACTCTTAACACCTAATTCCACTAGCTTATCATACATTTTTGGAGCTAATAAATATCCATTAGTTGTCATTGAATATGTCATGTCAATTTTTGGATATTTTTTGTTTAATTTTGCCATTTTTTCTAGAAAATCTACTATTGAATTATATTCTAATAAAGGTTCTCCTCCAAAGAATGCAATGTGAATATATTTATATTTTTTATTTTCAACACTTTTTTCAAGATATTTGTATAAAGCTTCCCAATTTTCTTCAGAAAATCTTTTGTTAACGTGTTTTTGTGGACAATAAACGCAATCAAAGTTGCAATTTTCTGTAACATAAAGCAAAATCTGTAATGACTTTGATGTTTTATCATAGTATTCATAAATTTCTTTTTTGATATCTTCATATTCATCAAGATTTTTATCAACAATGTAGCCTCTCTTATATAAAGCCTTAACCATTTTGTCTTTTGGATCAAGTTTTTCTGTTTCTAAAAGATTTTTAAATTTTTCTAATTCGGGTTTTTCAAAAATTTGTACGCATTTAGCTTGACGTGAATTGTAGAGGATAAGACCATAATCCATTTCTACCAACATGTTGTATTTGCTAAATTTCATGCTTCTATTCCTTCCTATTTAATAAACTACACTTTAAATATTATATTCTTAAAATATGGAATTGTAAATAAGTGTATAATTTAGATATTTATATGGTAATATATTGTTTGTTATAATAGATGTTATTGAGGAATTGAGAATGTTTATAAAAGAGTCTCGAGTTTATACAAATGTAAAACGTCATATACCAATGAGATTCCCTGTAAAATTGTTAATCTTTTGTATTGATTCAATAGTATGTCTTGCCTCAGCTTATTCAATGGTTTTTGTACAGAAGATGATAGATGCAGTTACAGATGCAGGTACTGTTGATTTGCCAATTTTTTACTCAACATTATATATTACTATTGGTATTATATTCATTTACATTTTTACCTCAAATCTAGGTTCTATAGTTTCGTTTTTTATGGGAATAGATTTTGATAAAAACGTTATGAAATACCTATTTTCGTCATATTATAAGCAAAATGTAGCTTGTATGAAAGATATTGACTCTGGAGAAGTCGCATCAAAATTAATGAATGATTCTGGTTCTATATCTGGCTGGTTGGCTTCTGGAGATTTAGCATTCTATGAAAGTTTAACAAATTTCCTTATAAGATTTTGTATTTTATGGAGTTATTATCCTCCAATATCTGTAACTATTTTAGTGATTATGACAATTTGCTTTGCTAGTACTCGTAGAATTAATGTCATTAAAGCAGAATATAATAAGAAAATTTTTGCAGCAACAAGTGAATTAACACAATTTTTTATACAAGCTCATAAATCTTTTATTGATATTAAACAATTACGCAAAGAAAATGAGTTTGTTGATAAAATGGTTGAAAAATTAGAAAAATCATTATTCCATAATCAAAAAATGGCGATGTATTGGGGCTTATTATATTCTGGAATATTTACTGTAGTTTTATATATATTCCCAGTTGCAGTTTTGTTAACGGGTATTTGTATGACATTAAAAGGTGAATTTACAATAGGAAAAACTATTGCTGTGTATACATTAGTAAATATGACTCAATCACCTTTAACTGCATTAGCTGAAAATTTTTCATCTTGTAAAAATACTATGATTTTATCAGAAAGATTAGAGGACTTTATTGTTGATGATGATATTGTATTACCAACAAAACCTCTTATAAATATTGATACAATTGAGTTTGATTGTAAGAAATTTGGTTATACTGATGATAAAGACATCCTTGTTGATACAAAATTTACATTAAATAAAGGTGATTTACTTTGTATAAAAGGACATACTGGAGTAGGTAAATCTACAATAGCGTCATTATTAATGAGATTTATAAAACTAAAAGAAGGAATTATAAATATAAATGGAACAGGTATTGATGAATATTCTTATGAGACATTCTATAGTAATGTTAATATGTTAAATCAAGCTCCGTTTTTATTTCAAGATACAATTATAAACAACATTACTTTAGAAGAATCTTATAGCGATGAATTTTTAAATGAAGTTATAGATGTAGCTCAAATAACAGATTTTATTAATGAATACGGAAAAGAGCATCAATTAAATGAGGATGCTAATAATATTAGTGGTGGACAGCGTCAGAGGATAGGATTGGCTAGAATTTTGGTTAGAAAACCTCAATTACTCATACTTGACGAGCCTACATCAGCTTTAGACGAGCTTACATCTACTAATTTAGCGTTTAAGTTAAAAGATTTTGCGAAAAAATATGGTATTACACTTGTAGTAATTTCTCATAATTCTGTATTTGAGGAATATGCAACAGAGATTTTAGATTTAGATGATAAAGTTTTAGCAGTATAAAATAATGAAGAAAAAGATTTTATTTATTGTTCTATTAATATTTTCAGTTATAAAAGTATACGCAACTCCTGTAGATTTGTACAACTCTACTTGGACAATATTGCGAGACAATTTTTATGACAAATCTATGAATAATCAAGATTGGAATGACTGGAAGGATAAATCTAAAAATTTAGAGAATTATGAGCAAGCTTATGATGCAATTTATTCTATGATTCATAGCTTGCAAGACCCATATACTATTTTTCTTCCTCCAAGTTTTTATAATGAAGAAAAATTATCAATGGCTGGTAAGGTCTTTGATTATGGAATTAGGTTGAACAAAACAAAAAAAGGTTTTTTAATTTATCCATTAAAAGATAGTATTGCTCAAAGACATGGGATTGAAAAAAAAGACCTTTTGTTGAAGATAAATAATAAACCCATAAATGAATATTCAAGCGAAACACTCTATTCTTTGTTGTTTCCAGCAGAGGCTAAAGATATAGAATTACTAATCTCAAGAGATAATGAGGAAAAAAATATAAAATTAACTTCTTCTGAAGAAAATGTGCAATCAATATTTCATGATACCCCTTGTAATACAAGAGTTCCAGATGGTATTGTATATATAAGAATCCCATCATTTATGAATAAAAATGTTGCAAAACATTTTAAAGATACTGTTGATTCAACACCAGAAGCAGAAGCTTATATTATTGATTTAAGAAATAATGGTGGTGGTATTGCAAAAAACGGTGCTGTTATGGCAAATATGTTACTTACAAATTGTGTTATAACAACAATAGAAGATAGAAATGGTGAAAAAGATACTATTAGAGCAAATGAACATTTATTAACCTCAAAACCAATTGTGATACTCTCTAATGGAGCTACTGCATCAGCAAGTGAGATTTTTATAGCAGCAATAAAAGAGCATAAAAGAGGAGCTATAATTGGAGAAAAAACATTTGGCAAAGCTGTTATTCAAGATGTCTTTGATTTACCGAATGGTTGTGGGGTGAATGTTACTGTGAGACGTTATTTAACTCCGAATGGTAATGATATTAGATTAAAAGGAATTGAACCTGATATTAAATTAAAACCAAATAAAATGGATGTTTTTTTTAGAAACGACATTGTGCTAGAACGTGCTATTAAGTTACTTAAGAAAGACAAGTAAGTTGTTCATTAAAATTATTTATTTGTAAAATTGTACGGCTCGGTAATTTATTTACTATCTTGATGCAGTATTTTATAATTGAGTAAGATTTATTGGGATTACCCAAAGGAGTTTAATTATGAATAAAAATTTTGCAATAGTAGCACTAATATTTCTTGTACCATTGGTAGTTTATTGGACAGTTAGTAAGGATAAGAATGTAGGCTTGCTTCCAACAGTAGCATTCTCAGGTCCTGAAATTATAAAATTTTCGTCTCCAATGTGTTATGAATGTCAAGAGCTCGATAAGATATTTGAAGAAGTTTATCCTGGTTATGCAAATAAAATATCTCTAAGAAAAATAAATGTTACATCAGATGATAAATCAACAAAAGAGCTTATTAAAAAATATGAGGTGAAGCTTGTACCAACTTGCATATTTAAAAATGACGATGGAAATGTAATAAGAAAAACAGAAGGTAATATTCAGCCTAAAATCTTAGAAAATTATATGAAGGAACAATTAAATGGATAGTTTACAACAGCTATTTATAAATTCAAATCAAGCAATATGGTATATATTGCTCCCAACTTCATTTTTAGGTGGTTTATTGGCTTCGCTTTCGCCTTGTTCATTAGCAATGCTCCCTCTTATTATAGGTTATATAGGAGGTTATTCAAAAGAAACTCCATTTAGAACTTTTATACAGCTATGTTGCTTTATATTAGGAACAGCTATTGTATTTACAATTATAGGTATATTATGTGCTATTACTGGTAATGTCTTTTCTTCTAATTTTGGAGGATACTTTACTTTAATTATGGCATCGTTACTTTTAGTAATGGGTTTAAAGCTCTTAGAAATTCTTGATTTTGAAATCCCAACTATTGTAAAATCAATGCCTACAAATTCAAATAATTCAATTTATTTATACCCAATACTATTAGGAATGACTTTTGCATTAGCAGGTACACCTTGTTCAACACCTATCTTGGCAGGAATAATGGCATTTGCGACTATTGGGAAAAATCTTTTATTAGCAATATTGATGTTATTTTTATTTGCTTTAGGACAAGGATTGATACTTGTTTTAGCAGGTTTGTTTACGTCTAGTATAAAAAATATGAAATCTTTAGCAAGATTTACAGAAGTATTTTTAAAATTAAGTGGGTTATTATTAGTGGGAGTTTCTATTTATTTATATTGGAAAGTATTTGCTCCTCTATTTTGATTTATAAAAAATGTTTATTATTTTTTATATAAAAATTTTTTAATTTAGTTTGTTATTAAAAAATGAACAATTATTAATAAATTTCGTTTAATGAATGTAGAGGGTTGAATAATAAAAAATAGGAGAAAATTTTATGACAGATGAAAACAAAATTGTAGAAGTTAAAAATGAATGTTTTTGTAAATCAAAATGGTTTAGGAAATTTTTAACAATTTCATTGGGAACATTTGTTGGTGTATTTAGTGCTTTATCATTGTTTGCAGCACTACATAAACCTCCAATGCCACCATGTCCTTTTGCAAGGCATTTAGTACCACATCATGCAATACACTGTAAGCATCATTGTAATCATCATAAAATGCATAATAGAGATTTTTATCACAAAAATATGATGAAAGATGCAATCAGTCCAGACAAAGTAAAAGTTGAAATTAAAGGTTAAAAAATATAAAAGAGGTTAGATGTCAAACACCTAGCCTCTTTTATTATAATATATAAAAAAGCTTGGATTTTATAAGTTCCAAGCTTTTTGTAAGTACTAACCTCTAATACCAAGTTCTTTAATAAGATTTCTATAGCCTTCAAGGTTTTTATTTTTCAAGTAAGAAAGTAATCTCTTTCTTTTACCAACCATCATTAACAGACCTCTTTTTGTAGCGAAATCTTTTTTATTAGATTTCATGTGTTCTGTTAGTTCAGAAATTTTCTTTGTAAGCATTGCTATTTGAACTTCAGCAGAGCCAGTATCTTTAGCGTTAGCTCCAAATTTTTCAATGATTTCTTGTTTGTTTTGTAAATTCATAACTATTTCCTTTTCTATTTTCCTCTAAAATCTACGTTTAAGAGGACGCTACCCAGTGTAATGCAATGAATACACTTCACAGTTGGTAATATAATATAAAAAAAAATTAAAAGCAAGTTTTTTAAAGGTTTATAACAAAATTAAATAGCTTGTAAAAACAATTTTATATCAGCAATTCTTGCATCAATTAAATCGATAACAGCTTTCATTTCCAATTCTAATGTTTTTTGTCCTTTAAATCGTGTATGGAAAAATAATATCGTAGAAATAGAATCAATAAGTCGATTTTTTAAATTTTCAATTTCTTTATATATAGAATTATCAATAATCTCTTTGTTTTCACATAGCAAAATAAATAAATCTCCAAGCCACCATTGAGTTTCTTCTACATTACCAGATTGGAGACCTTTATAAGATTTTTTTAGGTACATTAGTGCTTTTGTATAAACTTTTTCTAATTTTTCTTTTTTAGCAGGTAAAATTTCTTTAAAATAATGCATGGTTTGTTCATAGCCACTATTAATAAGTTTTCTTCTGGCATCCTTGTTTAAGTTCAAATCAGCAAAGAAAATTCCACCAGTATTTATTCTTATACAATCATATTTATCGTTTTTCCCATATATATCAGTTACAAAATCAGTTGCGACATTTGTCATACAGCTATATATCGTATTGATAAACGAAATTGGATTTTTTGCTTCATTAGAGCAATCTCCTTCTAGGCGAAATTCCAAAATTCTTGATTCAGAATTTTCTAACGTTTTAGTTAATCTCCACATAGGAGAGGCTTTTTGTAAATCACCATCGACCAGTTCTGAATTTTGATACTTATAAGGTGGCATTAAACCTGGCATGCTTGAAGATATACGAATTGCTTTGGCAATTTCAAAATCAGGGGTTTCAAATTTTGAAAATTCTTGTGTGTTAAATTCCTTTAAATTGGTTGTAACTATGATTAAATCTTGTTCTAAATCTTTAAATGTCAAAGGCTCTTTATTTTTATATTCATTTTTTTGCGTGATTAATTCATTTAACCAGTCAACAAATATTTCGCCCTTGCTAAGAGCTAGGCCTTTCCCAAAACCTAAATGAATATCTCTAAATAATTCAAAATTTACTTTCATAAAAAGATTTTCTAATTCATAAGATTTATAACCACAAGCAAGTAAAGTGGCAAAAATTGAACCAACAGAAGAACCTCCAATAATGTCAAATTCAACATTTAGTTCTTCTAAAGCTCTAATAGCACCCACATAAGCAAGACCTCTTATTGCTCCACCACCAAACAGACAAGTATATTTTAATGGACTGCTCAAAATTTTATCCCTCTTGTTATTCTTTTTTTAATATACCACAAATTTTTTTTTTAATCTCTTCTGATTTTAATTATTGGTAAGTGAGTAGAACTTTACAGTAGATGTAAAATGGCTATAATCCAGTAATAGCATGCGTTTCCATGTTTACAAAGCCTAAAATCCATGCTAGAATATAACCATGAGTACATTAGGTGATATGCTAAATTTAAAGTTCGATTCTTTGCTAGATTTTGCAGAGGCATTTCCTAATGAGGAAGCGTGTATAAAGTATCTTGAACAACTTATTTGGTACGGCATACCAGTTAGTCCTTTCAACAGAGCATCTAAGGTCTACACTTGTGCAAATGGAAAGTACTTCTGTAAGGAAACTAAAAAATACTTCACGATAAAAACTGGGACTATGTTTGAGAACTCAAAAGTAAGCTTGCGTCAGTGGTTTATGGCAACTTATCTTGTCACAAGTAATTCAAGTGGTTGCTCAGCAACGAACTTAGCAAGAAAAATCGGGGTAACAAGAAAAACTGCTCATTATATGCTTTTGAAGCTAAGTGTAAATCTAGGATTTGAAAACCGTAATAAGCTATCAAATGTGGTAGAAGTTGATGAATCTTATGTTGGAGGAAAGAACAAAAATCGCCATAGAGATAAAAGATATAAAGGTGTACAAGGTCGAGCCGCAAAAGATAAAGTTCCTGTTTTTGGAATGATAGAGAGAGATGGAAAACTTAACGCTTTTGTTGTCAATGATGTTGGGTCAAAAACTCTTACAAAATGGGTTGCACGATTTGTTACACCATCTTCTGTTGTTATGTCTGATGAGTGGAAAAGTTATAATTGCCTTAATTCGCATTATGAACACCATATAGTAGAACATGGCAAAGGACAATATGTATCAGAAAGTGCCCATACTAACACGATGGAAGGTTTCTGGTCTATACTAAAGAGTTCTATTTGTAGTGTTTATCGACATGTTAGTCGGAAGTACATGCAATACTATGTAAATTCTTCCGTTTTTAGGTATAATACAAGAAAGATGAGTGATTGTGAACGAATGCTTTGGGCATTACAACATTCAACTAAGAATATAACTCAAGGAGAGCTTATTCATGGATTTCGAAATAAAATTAGAGTTAAGGCGTACGCTGCATAAATGTTGTGATGATGATTTCGCACAAGACTTTATACCTATGGCTGAAAGTTTCTATACCAAGCTTTTTGAGTTAGCTGATTTTCCTTTTATCACTGAAGTAATCAAAGAGCGTAGATTGTTTGTCGAACGAGCTATAAAGTACTTTATACTTAATCGTCAACCAATAACTGTATTAAAGAAAGTTAGTGGCAAGTTTCGCTACACTGATAAACAATCATACAAAGAGTTAGAAAGTTATATTTTAAAGCTTACAAATCTTGCTCTACAATGTCATAGACCTTATGAGTTAACAAGAAACTTTTCAAATGAGTTTCAAGTTAAGTTCTATGATGTATTCAAATACGCTTTTGAAGACAAATATCTGACTTATAGTGAATTTGATAGGAATATTGAAAAGCTATACTATTCTAATAAACATCACAAGTAGCAAGAAGCTATTGTAATTATTGGGTAAAACGAAACCAACCCTTAATACTTCTTAACATAGAAGGCAATTGTTGTGCCTAGAAATACTTTATATAGGTATAGGGAAATATTAGGGGATATTTATATGTATTTAACAGAACTTACAGATTTTGATAATATAGGGTGGAAGTTACATTTACCAGTTATGGATAATGCTTCTGACCCTTTGACACGAGATATTTGCAATTTCTTAGATGAGAAATATGGAATAACGTCACCTACTGGTGGTGGTGAATTTCGTGTTTCTAAAAATGGGTCAAATGTTTATAAAGTTGGTTGTGGTGGTAGCTTTAAAAACAGTAAGGGGATGACTATATATGGAATAACTGGCTCACCAGATGAAACTTTTGACTTAGCTAAAGAAATAGAAGAAAAGTTTGGTGCTAGGATTAAGAAACTTGGAACTTCTTTAAATAAAGGTGAATATCCAATTACTGAGTCTGTTTCTACAAGATTTGTTTTGGCCGACAATCCTACAATAATGACAGATTATTGTAGACATGATGGTTTTGGTAAATTAACAGGGACTTTAGTTAACCCTAAATTTCCAAGTTGGGTAAAAGGAAATGTGGCTTTAGAGAATGAATTTAGAGCTGGTTATTCAATGCTTGAGTGTATTGATAATTGTGGAGAAATTGTAACTGGTAAAATGCAAAATGGAATTCCTAAACCAATTTTAGAAGCATTTGGACCGAATTTCTTGAAAGAATATCCTGATTTATTAAAAACAATACCTGATAGAGTCAAGAATGGTAACCTAACTTTTGCAAAACATGTTTTGAAATCATTAGGTAGTGGTCATATTTATACTCAATTAGAATTAGATAGAGATATTGATTTATTAGGACGACGAGTAAGTCTTAATATGTTATCAGGTCCAGAATATATTAGAAAAACTCAAGTTGAACTACCAAGCAAACTAGGTAAATATGTAACCGATTTTAACAATGAAGCAAGATTAAGCCATGTTCTTTCTATGGATGAAAATATACTTAAACAGGCCTTAAATGAGTTAAAAAAAGATTCACCTGAAGTTTTTGATAATCTAGTAAAACACTATGACGAAATCTCTGGGAGACATTTTTCTTTGAGAAAACCTCAGATTAAATCACTTGTTGAAACAATTAACAAACGAAGTTTAACAGCTCGACCTCAAAACCAAATAGTAGCAGAATTGGCTTCAGAGTGGAATTCCGTTCCAAATACAAAACCTACAACCAGTACTACTCCAAAACCTACTTGGGTAGATGATATAGTTGCTAAATTTAACTCAAAAGGTGGTAAAGTCGGTTTATGTGTTGTTGGAGCTGTTGCATTAGCTGGAGTAGCTACATCTATATTTGCACAAAGTAACAACAAAGAATTACTAGCAACAAACAAACCTAGTAAGCAAACAAATATTTATGGTAATTGTTACACAATGTCTAAAGGCAATATGACTGTTTAGTTTAATACATAATACCAAATCAAGTATTTACATTATGAGCTAGTTATAAATTTATAACTAGCTCTAGTTTGATAATTGACTGTAAAGTTCTACTCACTCACCTAATTATTTATATGAATAAAAATTTATATATAATTAAAACATCAAATAATTTATGGTATATTAGGATAATGGAGAGTAAATAATTTAGCTTGGTTAGTAATATAGAACATAATGTTATTGTTATAAGCTATATAATGTAGCACAAAAGGAGGTTTTATGAACTTATTATTGTTGAAACAATTATCCATACTAAGTGTAATAGCAGGTGCTTTTGTTGGCTTAATAGCAACTATACCATTTCTTTTTTGGTTATCAATGTTAGTTATTATGTTTTGGATTTCTGCATTTATTCTTGTATATTTGAAACAAAATAATTTTATCGGTATTATAAATGTTCGAGAAGGAAGTATTTTAGGTGCGTTAATAGGATTTGTCTCCTTTTTAGCATTTTCTCTAGCGTTTATTCCTATAAGCTCTTTGTTAGGATTAATTTTTAAATCATATTCATTGGATGTCCTTAGGTTTTTTATGAACGATTTTGGAAGTTTTATTGTGCTACTTCTACTTGTTATTTCAATTGCAGGATTATCAGCATTATTTAATGGTTTTACAGGATTAATTGTTGCGTATTTATATGAACTTATTACAGGATTAAAAAAAGAGAATAACGATAATAATAGTATAGATTTTACAATAGAATAGAAAGGGTAGTTAAAGAATGGCATTTGAATCAAAAATTAGACCAATAACTTGGGAAAATGGTAAATCTAAAATGATAGATCAAACAATTATTCCTTATGAATATAAATATATAGAAATTACATCAGGTGATGATATGTTTAATGCAATCAGAAACATGATAGTAAGGGGTGCTCCAGCAATAGGGATAGCAGGAGCGCAAGGAATTGTATTATATGCACAAGAAGGTAGAGGTAAATATAATAATATTGATGAATTCAAGGCTTATTTGCTAGAAAAAGCTGATTATATGGCAACTTCTCGTCCTACAGCTGTAAATTTAATGTGGGCTTGTGAAGAGCAAAGAAAAATTATTAAGAATTCTTGTTCTGACATGCAAGGGCTAATTAAAGAATTAACCGACAAAGCTATTGAAATCGAATTAGATGATATTAATAGATGTAAATTGATGGGAGATTTTGGTGCAGAGGTTGTTCCAAAAGGTGCAACTATATTAACTCATTGTAATGCTGGAGCACTCGCTACAGGTGGTTATGGTACAGCTTTAGGAGTTATTCGTTCAGCTTTTGCTAAGGATAATACTATACAAGTCTTTGCTGATGAGACCCGTCCTCGTCAACAGGGTGCAAGACTTACAACCTTTGAACTTGCAATGGATGGCATTCCTGTAACATTAATTACAGATGGAATGTGCTCTTATTTTATGAATAAAGGTATGATTGATATGGTTATTGTAGGAGCTGATAGGATTGCTGCAAATGGTGATACAGCAAATAAAATAGGGACTTATACAGTCGCTATAGCTGCTAAATATCATAATATACCATTTTATGTTGCAGCTCCACTTTCTACCATTGATATATCAATAAAAACAGGAGCAGAAATTCCTATTGAAGAAAGAGCAAAAGAAGAAGTTACACACATAAATGGTGAACGCATCTGTGCATTGGAAGGAGTAAATATTATTAACCCAGGCTTTGACGTAACTCCAAATGAGCTTATAGCTGGTATTATTACTGAAAAGGGAATTCTTAGACCTGATTATAAAAAATCTATAGCAGAAGTTTTCAATAAATAAAATAGCGAAATCTTTTATTTTTTTAATATAGGGACTGCATTTAATAATTTTTTAGTGTAGTCTTCTTTTGGGTACTTAAATAATGTACTTGTATAATTTTCTTCAACAAGAGAACCAAAATACATTATTCCAACTCTATCTGCAAGATATTTTATCACATTCATATCGTGTGAAATAAATAAAATTGTTAAATCTTTTTTTAATCTTAATTCTTTTAATAAGTTTATAATTTGAGCTTGAATGCTTGCATCTAACGCGCTTACAGGTTCATCTGCTATTAATAATTTAGGATTTAGTACTAATGCTCTAGCAATAGCTATTCTCTGTCGCTGTCCTCCAGAAAATTCATGAGGGTAGAGCTTAAGCACTGAGTCTTGCAAACCAACATCGGCAATAATTTCTTTTATTATTTCGTCCTTTTCTTTTTTTGTATATTTTGTATTTATATCCAAAGGCTCTTTAAGAATTTCTTCAATTTTCATTTTAGGGTTTAAGCTTGAATAAGGATTTTGAAAAACCATTTGAACATTAGTTGGATATAATTTCTTTGATAAATTATTTTGATTATATATAGATTCACCTTGATATAAGATATCACCATCTTTTGGTTTGATGAGCTTAGTAATGCCTTTAGCTAAGGTAGATTTTCCACAACCTGATTCTCCTGCTAATGCATATATTTCTCCTCTTAAAATTTTCAAAGAAACATTGTTAACTGCAAGGATATCAGAATTAGCTTTATTGTTTATACTCTTGTATTCAATTGAAAGATTTTTAGTTTCTAATAAAATTTCCATATAAATATTTTACCACATTTTGTGCTAAAATCGATATAGGAGGGTTCGGTTATGTTTGAAAATTTATTTCCAAAGTTTATAAATACAAAAAATCTTATATTTTATATAATAGCAATTTTATTCATTGTTTTTATCGCTAAGATAAAAGATGTTGCGATATTATTTTTCGCATCTTATGTTATAGCTTGCTCTTTAAATCCATTAGTTGATATTTTAGAACGAAAATTCAAACGTAGTATTTCATCAGCTATAGTTTTATTATTGGCTGTTATAATAATTGGAGTATTTTTTGTTCCTGTAATAGCAATGGCTGGACACGAAATAAAGTCGTTTGTTAATCATATTCCTCAGTACATAGATTATATTAAAGAATTTATTACAAGTACTCCCTTGATTAATAAATCATTAATTGCAGAATTTAATATTAGTGATTTTATTTCATCAACATCTAGTTTTACAACTAATTTTGTTAATAAATCTATTACTGTAAGTGTAAATTTTGCATCTGCAATGGTATATTTTTTAGCAGCTTTAATTATTATATATTACTTTATGGCTGATAAAGAGCTTGTTAAGAATACTTATATGAGATTATTTCCAGAATCAATGAAAAACAGAGCTGACGAAATCATTGAATCAATTTCTAAAAAAATTGGTGGTTATGTGATTGCACAAATTACAACAATGACAAGTGTTGGAATTATAATGGCAATAGGTTTAATGTTGGTGAAAGTTGACTATGCAATTTTACTAGGACTTATTACAGCAATTCTTGATATTGTACCAGTTGTTGGACCAGCTTTAGCACTTGCGATATGTTTAATTACAGCATATCATTCAGGGCCAATTACAATAGCTTTAATTCTTTTAGTATTTTCGATAGCACAAATAGCTGAAAATAATCTTGTAAGACCTTATATTTTTGGTAAATTCTTAGATATTCATCCTTTGATAATATATTTATTTTTGTTTATAACAGCACAACATTTAGGTGTTGTTGGTGTGATTTTTGCACCAGCTATAGCAGCTACAGTTTGTGTTTTAATAGAAGAATTATATATAAAGAACATTAATTAAAACATGGATAGATTTTTATATACATCAAATAAATCACAGTCATTATGCAATTTATGGATGGCATATCCAGCTTGTAAGTCTTTTGCGTTAGCATCATTAGGGTATATTTGGTTATATAAGATTGCAGATGAATTAGAGGGGATAAATCCTTTTTTAATTAATACTGATACAGAAGCAACTTCATCAAAAGCTGATGCGATTGCTTTTTCAATGTCTTTCGATTTTGATTTTATGGGTGTCTTTGAAATTTTAGAGAAAAATAATATACCATTTCTTCAAACGAACAGGGATAATTCTAGTCCAATCATTTTTGCAGGAGGACCAGTTATAACTACAAATCCAGAACCTTATAAGCATATTTTTGATTTTATGGTTATTGGTGATGGAGAGACTGTTTTTATAAAAGTCTTAGAAATTTTAAAGCAAAGCTTTTCAAAAGATAAGACTTTAAAAGAATTATCTAAAATAGAAGGAGTTTATGTCCCAAAATTTAATTCAAATGTAAAAAAAATAAGTGAAAGCTTTGAACAAGTTATTTATACTCCAATCATTAGTGATGAAAGCTATTTTAAAGATACTTTTATAATTGAAGTTTCTAGAGGATGTATGAATAGATGTGCTTTTTGTATAGCTTCGTATTTGAATTTACCATTTAGGTATAATAGCTATTCTAAAATAATTGATGCTTTAGAACTTGGGCTTAGATATACTAATAAAATTGCACTTTTGGGCGCTCAAATAAGCGCACATCCTGATTTTGATAAAATAATGAAATATATAGAAGCTAAAATTGATTCTGGTATTGAGATAGAATTAGGAATATCATCATTGAGAACAGATTCAATATCTCCAGAATTAATTCAAACTCTTGTAAAAGGTGGTCAACGATCTTCAACAATAGCAATAGAAGCAGCGAGTGATAGATTAAGGAATTTTATCAATAAAAACCTAAAAGAAGAGCAAATTTTAAATGCAATAAAAATTGCTAGAGAAAATAATTTAAAAAGCTTAAAAATTTATTCAATGATAGGCATACCAACAGAAACTCAAGATGATATTGAAGAATTTTTAAATTTAGCTAAAAAAATAAAACAAGACAATAAAGGTTTTGAAATTACATTCTCTTTTTCAACATTTGTACCAAAACCTCAAACACCATTACAATGGGCAAAAAGAGAAGATACCAAAACTTTAGAAAAAAAACAAAAATATTTAGAAAAAGAATTAGCAAAGCTTGGTATTAGTTCAAAATTTTCTAGTCCTAAATGGGATTATTGGCAAACATTACTTTCTCGAGGCGATGAAAATTTAGCTAATTTTTTAATTGAAGTATATAAGCTAGGTGGTAAAAATGGTGCTTATAAAACGGCATTTAAAAAATACCAAAATTTAATAAATTCAAAATCAATCAATGGATTTGATTTGAATGACATATTACCTTGGGATTTTATTGAAAATAATCCTCGAAAAGAATTGCTAATAAAAGAATATAATCGCTTACAAAAATACAGTAGTTCTACTTAATAAAACCTTTTAAGGTAGTATTAAGGCAGTCAAAACTAGAAGTACAAGCTGAATCAATGTAGCGAGAAATTTTCCCCATGTTGGTAAAAGTTGTTACATAAGGTAGTCTTGGTTGAATGTTATATCTTTGATTAAAAGCTTTTGTATCCTTGGATGCAATATCAAGCTCCACAAAATTATATACATTACCTAGTTTTTGTTGAGATTTTCTAAATTGAGCAAGAGCATTTTGATAACCATCTGACCACTGTGCGTAAACTAAAACTGCTAATGGTTTTCTGCTTACTTGCGCAAAACCTTCCTCAAAAGTCATTGCATAAGAGCAAGCTGTAAAAAATAATAGATAGGCAAGTAAAATAATAATGTTTAATGTTTTTTTCATGAATAACTCCAAATATGATATCAGAGGGTGAATATATTAAATTCTACACTCACCCTCTAAATAAACCAATTATGCTTCCATACTTTTTGTAATCAAATCCATTTCATCAAGTGAAGCGTATACAGCATGACAACCACAGTCAACATAAAGAATTTGACCAGTTGTTCCTGTTGACAAGTCTGATGCTAGATATAAGCCAGCCTTACCAACATCTTCAAGCGATACATTTCTGCCTAAAGGAGCTTTTGCTGTTGCAGCTTTTAACATTTTACCAAATCCTGCAATTCCACTTGAAGCAAGCGTTTTAACAGCACCAGCAGAAATACAATTAACTCTAATGCCTTTTTTACCAAGATCAGCTGCTAAATATCTCATAGAAGCTTCCAATGCAGCTTTTGCAACACCCATTACGTTATAATTAGCAACAACATATTCAGAACCAAGATAGGTTAGAGCGAAAACAGAAGCTCCTTCGTTAAGAATTGGCTCTGCGTACTTGCAAATTGAAACTAATGAATATGCACTTACTCCTAAAGCTGTATCCCAACCAGCTTTTGAAGTGTCAATAAATCTACCCATTAAATCTTCACGAGTTGCAAAAGCTACTGCGTGAACAATAAAATCAAGTTTACCATATACTTTTTCACATTCAGCGAATACAGCAGCAACTTCTTCTTCTTTTGTAACATCACAATTCATGATAACTTTTGCGTTCATATCTTCTGCTAAAGGTCTAACACGTTTTTCCATGACATCACCAGCATAAGTAAATGCGATATCAGCACCTTCGTTGAATAACTGTTGTGCAATTGCGTAAGCAATACCATGTGTATTTGATACGCCAAATATTATACCTTTTTTTCCAGACATTATACCCATAATTTAAAACTCCTCTTTTATGTGTCTACAGGTGCTATGATATCAAAAAATAACAAGAAAAGCAAACTTTAATAGATTTAATTTTTATTGAAGAATATTTTTATATACATCAGGAAAGCTTCTAGCTGTAGATTTACGGATATAATCAACTTTGTAAAAATTAGCTATATGGCTAATGTTATATGCAGCTGAAACAATGATAATTTTAGTATCCTTGTAGCTATTAAAATTTTTAATCTGTTCAATAAACCATTCGCCTGCATATTTAGGTTCAAAGTCGTTTTCCATTTGCATATCAGTCAGAATGATATTAAAAGGCGAGTCATTGTTTTCTAAGAGTTTATCATATCCCTCTCGTGCCGAGCTTCCTGTTTGTATTATAGCTTCTGGGAAGATTTCTTTGAGAATTAATGAATGATAATCTCGCCAACCTTTAATATCATCTACAATTAATATTTTCATTTTCTCAAGTCCTTTGCACCTTCTAGGTAGATAAATTCTGGTTCAAAATTTTCTCCACAATTAACTACTATTAAGACTCTTAAACACATTTTAAGAGAATTAGGAACATCGATTTCATTAAAACATAGCATTGGAACATTTTCCCATCCTAAATCTATTCTTGCGAATTTTGCAGGAAAATCAGCATTGAGGTCATTGGTTAATGAAAAAATTACATGTGAAATTAAGTTGGTATCGATATTATTACATTCTATAATTTCATTAAGCAATTTGGTTGTAGCTTCTCCAATAGACTTTGAGGTATTTTCTTTTACAGTGATTGCTCCTCTAATTCCTTTTGTTATCATAAAATCTCCTATTCATATAAGTAAAATAATGCTGCTAATGTATGCGCAGTAAGAACATAGCCTTCTTTTTCTTTTTTAGCTAACCAAGTATGGACTTCGTTTTTCTTAACCCAAACCCTTTCTACAATTATGCCACCATCATCAACAGGCTCTTTCACAATTTCTTTGTTCCTAATATAAGCTTTAGCTATTATACAAGTTTCTGAAACACACCCAGGGGAGCTTGCAACTTTTTTTGCTTTTATCTCAAATCTATCTGCATTTAGTCCTGCTTCTTCTAGTAATTCTGCTTGAATTGCATCTTCGATGGTTTCATTAATTCTCTCATCTCCAACTAACCCAGCAACTAAACCTATTGTATAAGTACCTTTTTGTTCAGCTTGAATAGGAGGTCGTTCCTCTATGACAAATAATATCTCATCATCTGTAATTGGCAGTATTACAACAACATCCTTAGCATTTGGTCTATGTGCATAAACCCATTGTGATCCTCTTGATGTCGTAGTTGCCTTTAAATCTAAATAATTAGTATGGTAAAGTATTTCGTTCATAATTAACAGGAATTTTAATACAAAACTCCGTAAATTCTCCTTCCACGCTTTCTACTGTTAAGTCTCCATTATGAGCTTTTACTATTTGCAAGGCTAAATAAAGTCCTAGCCCTGTTCCTATTTTGCGAAATTTATTAGCTGCTGAATAATATTTGTTAAATATTCTATCAATATTTTCTTTTGAAATGCCATCACCATGGTCTTTAACCTTTATGATGATATAGTTTGGAATTTCACCAATATTAATTTCTATTGGAGTTTTAGGTTTACCATAAGATATTGCATTTTGAACAAGGTTCTTAATAACACGTTTTAATTGAAATTTGTCTGCAAAAACCAAGATGTCTCTTTGGTGAATGAATTTTAATACATTTTTAGTCTTTTTCGCAATAGGTTGCATTTCGTTAATAATATCTTCAATAAACCCTTTTAATAAAAAGTTTTCTTTATAGAGAGTTAATTTACCAATTTTATAAGTATCAAGTACAATTTGTACAAGATCCAATAACTCTTTATTTGATACTTGCATGTTTTCAAGAGCAAGTTTTTGTTTTTCATTAATTGGTCCAAAACTTTCATTTAAAAAGAGTTCTATCATGTTAGTTTCAGCAATTATTGGGACTTTTAAATCATGTGTGAGAGTAGCAACAAAATCTTCTTTCAAAGATTCTAAATCTTTTTGATCTGTTATGTTTTTAATAATTACCATATAGCGTTCTTTTTTGTCCTCTAAGTTAAGTTCAACCGAACGTGCTATAAAGTTTGAGGAACGCTTTGTAGGGATAATTATATCTTCATCCTTTAACAAATTTATAGGTTTTTTTCTGGTAAGGCAAATATAGTCAAATATAGATTTTCCGTAAAGAGATTTTCCTGTTTCTTCAAACCAATCTGTAATAACAGAGTTTGCTCTATAAATTTCGCCATTATCATTTACGATTAATAAACCATCGGATAGGGTGTTTACAGTTTGTTCTAAAATCTTATTTTGCTTAATTAGATCTCTTTGAAACTCATCAATCATTATTTCTCTATCTTTTAGGGTTTCAATCATTCGATTTAAGCTTTCAGTTAAATCTTCAGAGCCTGCTACATCTAACTTATTAATCTTTTTTGTTAGATTTCCATATCTTACAGAATCTACAGTTTTAGTTACATCACCTAAATAATCCGTAATTTTATTCCAGCGTTTTCTTGATTCTCTTACAAAAATAAAGGATGATATTAACGCAATTAAAATAAAACAATTTAGTATTAATATTCCAAAGTTAATATATTCTTCAAAAAACTTATCAATAATATTTAGGAGCATGGTAAATAGACCTATTTATTTTTTTTATGATATAATTATAACAGAAATTAGGGTATAAATAAATGAAAAGATTTTTTAATTATTGTTTGGGAGTTTTATATCTGCTTGCTACTGTTCCAGTGCTTGCAAATGAAAGATTTGAAGTGTTACCAGATTTACCAGAAACATTGTCTTATGCTGTGCAACCAGTTCAAGCTGCTGCTGTATCAGGTTCTCCAGAAGTATCAACTCTTGGAGTACAAACAATTGGTAACGAGCCAAGCTTAGTTTCTGTTGTACTATCACTTATATTTGTTTTATTATTAATATATTTGACTGGTATTATTTATACAAAATTGAATAGACTTGGTTTTAAAACAATGAAACGCCAACAAGCAGATTTGGGACAAAGTCATGTTTCTGTTCTTTCTACTACTCAACTAGGAAATAATAAGACACTACATGTGGTTGAATTAGACGGGAAGCGAATGTTAATAGGTGCGTCATCAAATGCTATTCAATTAATAAAAGATTTAGGTAATACAAAGGATGGTTCAGAGTCTGAAGAATATTCACATATAGAAATTCCGAATATTAAGATTCCTAAAATAGAAATTCCTAAAATAGAAATACCTTCAATAAATTTTTCGAAATTAATGACAAAGACTCACAAGGCCATTGATAGTATAGAGAATGAGAGTTTTGATGTTGAAAATAATATTGCTGAAAATGATGTGCAAACATCACAAGAGGAAGAGTTAAATCAAGAGTGTATTATAGATTCTTTATTTGTGCAAAACCAAGAGTCTATAGAAGAAGTGGAACAATCTAAATCAGAACATACAGTTGATCCTGATGATTTTGCTTTGTATAAAAAATATTTAAGTTAATAAGAGGAGCGTATATGTCAAAGTGTGTGAAAATAGCAGGTAACTTTATCGGAGAAGGTTATCCTTGTTTCGTAATTGCAGAAGTAGGAATTAATCATAATGGTTCTCTTTCAATGGCGAAAGGATTGATTGATATCGCAGTTGCAACTGGGTGTGATGCTGTAAAGTTTCAAAAACGCACAATTGATGTTGTTTATACAAAAGAAGAATTAGCTCGAGAACGTAACAGTATTTTTGGTAAAACTAATGGAGATTTAAAAAGAGGTCTCGAGTTTGGTTATGAAGAATATAAAGAAATTGATAAATATTGCAAGGAAAGAAATATTATTTGGTTTGCATCTTGTTGGGATGAAGCTTCTGTTGACTTTATGGAACAGTTCGATACACCTTGTTATAAGATTGCATCAGCATCATTAACGGATGACAATTTATTGAAACATACTCGTTCAAAAGGGAAACCAATTTTATTATCAACAGGCATGAGTACAATGGAAGAAATTAGACATGCTGTAGACATTTTAGGAAAAGAGGATTTAATCATTTATCATTGTACATCTACTTATCCATCAAATACAGATGAAATCAACCTAGGAGCTATTAAGACTTTATATGAAGAATTTGGTTGTCCTGTTGGATATTCTGGTCATGAAAGAGGTATTATGCCTTCAGTACTTGCAGTTGCGCAGGGAGCTGTATCTGTAGAAAGACATATTACTACAGATAGAACAAATTGGGGTTCTGATCACGCAGCAAGTTTGGAAATAGCTGGACTTTCTCACATGATAAGAGATATAAGACAAGTCCCTATTTTATTAGGTGATGGTTGTAAAAAAGTATATGAAAGAGAAATTCCAATAATTGAAAAATTACGAAGGGTTAAATAATGTTGAGATTACCTAATACAATAAAAATGATTATCACTGATTTTGATGGAATAATTACTGATAATTGTGTTTATATTGATGCAAATGGTCAGATGTCAAGAAAATTAAATTTTAAAGATATAATGGGGTTTTCTATTCTCAAGAAAAATAACTATAAAATAGGTATAATTTCTGGAGAGTCAAATTCTGCAATAGAAGTTTTAAAACAAAAATTTGATATAGAAGAAGTACATCAAGGAATTCGAAATAAACTCTCAGTTCTTGAAAGTATTATTGCTAAGTATAATTTGTCAGACGAAGAATTTATCTATGTCGGAGATGATATAAATGACTATGATTCACTTTTGCGAGCAAAGTATGCTATAAGCGTGCCTAATGCAATTGAAAAAGTAAAAAATATATCTAATATTCAAATCACTACGTCTACAGGAGGCGAAGGTGCGTTTAGAGAAATCGTTGATGCATTAATATAGTTTTATATAAATAAAACATTATATTCATTTAATATTAGCGTTGCTAAAATATAAGCTTGATGAAACTCTTTATTTGTGGTTTAATTAACAACATGAGAGAAATAAATTTAGAAAATAATATTAAAACTTGTATTAAAACAAATAAAAACACGCCACGAATAGCTTTATCAATGAATTTTTCAATAGTGAATGCTGAAAAAAAAGCTGGGCAGTATTTATTATTAAATCGTTTATTGATGAAGGGTACAAAGAAATATACCTCTGAGGAGTTATCTTCTATTTTAGATGAAAATGCGATAGAGCTTTTTACAGAGATGAAGTATGATTATCTTCGTTTTAGATTCGTATGTCTTAATGAAGATTTTGAATTTGCACTTTCAATTTTAGCTGATATTATTTTAAATTCTACATTTGAGGAATTTGAAAAAGAAAGAGAAAAACTTAAAGGTGAAATATTAGCAGAATTGGATTCTGCAAAAGTAGAAATTTCAGACTTGTTTACAAAGACTATTTATAAAAACCATTTTTATGGCAATAGTTATACTAAGATTTTGGAAGAAATAGATAATGTAACTTTTGAAGATATTAAAGTTAGCTATAATGAAATTTTAACTAATTCAAAAAAAGTATTAGCTTTAGTAGGTGATGTTGATTTTGGGTATGCAAAAGACTTATTGAATAAATATTTTGCTGAAATCCCTACTTCAATAGAGATTAGTTCAAATATTAGTTTATTAAATTTAGCAGAACAAGAATATGTTGAACATATTAAAGATGGAGCTCAACAAGCTCAAATTATTCAAGGTTGGCGAGTCGCTCCATTTGGAAGCGAGGATTACCCAAGACTAATGCTTTTAAATGTTATATTAGGCGCAAGTGGGCTTTCTTCAAGATTATTTTTGGAGCTTAGAGAGAAGAAGGGTTTAGCATATACAGTAAGAAGTTCTTATGAAAATCATTTAAAAGGTGCTGTATTTAGTATTTATATTGGAACAGAACCTTCAAATATTGAGGTTTCAATAAATGGTTTTAAAGAAGAAATAAACAAGATTAAAAATATTTTAGTCTCAGAAGAAGAATTAAATAATGCAAAGAACAATATTATTGGGAAGCAACAGTTTATAACAGAAACTAATATGCAACAAGCTAATATGATGGCTTACCATGCTATATTTGGTAGAAATTTTAATTATCAAGATGAAATCATTGAAGCATTAAATAATGTTACATCTAGTGAGTTAATAGAATGTGCTAATAAGTATTTTACAGATGATTTTGTTTTAGCTGTTTTAAAACCATAATTCATAGGTATAAAAATGTTTTTACGAGGAAATACTAAAAACCCTAGAGTGTTGATTATTGGTGTTTTTCATGGTGATGAACCTCAAGGAGAGCTTTTAATTAATGAGTATTTGTTGACTAAGGATTTAACAAATGTTTTATTTGTACCACGTTTGAATAATTGCAATACTCGTGTTAATCAAAATGGAGTTGACTTAAACCGTAATTATCCGACAAAAAATTGGGAGTTAGGGCAAAGAAATGAGTATTTTGGAGGAGAATTTCCTGCAAGTGAGGAAGAAACTCGATTTATAATTAATACTGTTGAAAAATATAATCCACAAATTATTTTATCACTTCATGCTCCTTACAAAGTAGTAAACTATGATGGTGGAAGTAAGTGTGATTTAGATATAATAGAGAGGATTTCGCAGATTATGGATTATCCAATAGAAAAGTCTATTGGTTATCCAACTCCAGGAAGTTTTGGCACTTGGGCGGGAATTGAAAGAGATATTCTAACTATTACACTTGAATTGGAAGAAGATATTGATGTTAAGGAACTTAAACCAAAAGTTTTCAAAGTTTTTGAATTATTAGAAGGTATTTAATATATGAAAGAAATCAAAGAGTTAGTTAAGAAAAATGATTTGAAACATATAGCGATAATTATGGATGGTAATCGCCGTTGGGCAAAAGAGAAAGGCTTACCTTCGGCAGTTGGACATAAAAGAGGGGTTGACTCCTTAAAGGCAACGTTGCGAGCTTGTGATGATTTTGGGATAAAATATTTAACAGTTTATGCGTTTTCTACAGAGAATTGGAATCGCCTACCAGAAGAAGTAAATTTTTTAATGGATTTATTGGGACAAACTATTAAAAATGAATTAAAAGAAATGCACGAAAACAATGTCGTAATTTCATTTATAGGAGATGTAACCAAACTCTCAGATAATCTACAAAAAATATTATTAAATGCTGTTGAGACAACTAAAAATAATACAGGTGTTAATCTTCAAATTGCATTTAATTATGGCTCAAGAGCTGAAATTGTAAAAGCTGTTCAAGATATTATTAATTCTGGAGAGAAAGAAATAACAGAAGAAATTATTTCAAAGCATCTTTATACATCAAAAATTCCTGATCCAGATTTATTAATTAGAACTGGTGGAGAAATGCGAATTTCAAACTATCTATTATGGCAAATTGCATATTCTGAAATTATTGTCTTGCAAGAATACTGGCCAGATTTCGATAAACAAAAATTAGCAGAGTGTATAGAAAAATTTGATAAAAGAAATCGCCGTTGGGGTAAATAATAAACTTTAATAACGCTAATTTGATATTGTTACTATTATAGATTTATATTAGACTAGCAAAAACTTTTTTTAGGATATTTATAATATATTATGATAGTAAGAAATATTACATTAACATCATGTAATTATAATAAGAATCAAGTTCCTAAAAGACAAATTGCTTTTCAAGGGCGTCTATTATCACAAGCTAGAAATGTAATTACTTACAATTGTTTAGCTCGCACAACATTTACAAGTGCTGTATCGAATTTGTTATTAACATTAACTGAAACAATACCAAATGTTTCTATTGCTCTTTCAATGTTAACTTGTGCAAGCGCAGTTGCACAAGTTTTATATAAAGGAAATAAAATACAATTAGATAAACATATAGAATTCAAAAAGGCTGAAAATGTGGAAGAAGCTAAACTTTATGCAAAAGAAAAATTAGGTATTAGGAAGTTTGAAATTGATGATTTAGAATTCGCAAATTGGATTAATAATGGTCTAACAAATGTTTCTAACAGGTTTGAAGGTAAAGTATATTTCCCTAAAAAAATTAAATTCAAAAATGTTAATGGTGCTTTTGCAAGCTATAAACAAGGAAATAATACTATGTATATTAATAAAGAAGAGATATTATCAACAATAGGAATTTTAGAAGGATTGTTTATGCTTTTACCTTCTGAAAGATTTACAAAAATTAATTATGGAAAAGGCTATGAAGAGTTTTATAATAATCTAAATAGAGCTTATAAAGACTTTGATAGTTTAATAATTTTTGAAAAATTAGCATTAGCTCAGACTATTGCTCAAATAAAAGATGTTGAAATTCAATTAAAGAAAAATAAATTAGATAAAACATTTATTAATAATAACCAGTTTAATTGTGTTTATGAGGATGAGTTTTCTGTTGTTTATCATGAAATTGGACATTGTTTCGACTTGAATTCTAAATCTCAATTAACTTATTTTTTAGACTCTTTGAAATTCAAATCGAAGCTTCTGAAACTGAATATCCCTATGTATTACAAATCGAACCTTCGAGAATTCATGGCTTCTGCTTTTGATGCTTATATGCGTAATGAAGAATTCTTAGAGGAATGTGAAGAGATTTTTAATAAGTGTGCAAAATATAAAGTTCCTCGTAAGAAACAATAATAAGCTTTTGTTTAGTCAAGCGTTTGTTTCTTAGCATCTTTCCAAAGATTATCAAACTCCTCGTAAGTATATTCATCAAGCGGTTTTTTCGCTAATTCTTCCATTTTTTTAAAGCGTTTCATAAATTTTTTATTTGCTCTCAATAATGCTTGCTCTGAATCTATTTTGTACCATCTTGCTAAATTAACGGTTGCAAAAAAGATATCTCCCATTTCATCTTCCATTTTATCAAATTCACCAGAACTAACTGCTTCTTCAAATTCTTTATATTCTGATTGAATACATTTTTTAAGGCTTTCTATAGAGTCCCATTCAAATCCAACTTTCACAACTTTTTTACTTATTTTTTGTGCAGACATTAAAGCTGATTGAGATTTTGATATCCCATCTAAAACAGACTTTCGTTCAATTTTTTCTTCTTTTTTTAGCTTATCCCAAGTGTCAAGAATTTCTTGAGTTGAATTTACTTTTTTGTTTCCAAAAACATGAGGATGTCTGTGAATAAGCTTTTCGGAAAGCTCTTTAGCGACATCCTCTATGTCAAATTCTTTATTATCTTTAGCGATTTGAGCGTGTAAAACTACTTGTAAAAGAACATCACCTAGTTCTTCTTTAAGATTGTTAATATTATCATCATCTATTGCATCAACTGCTTCATAAGCTTCTTCAAGCATATTTGGTCTAAGAGTCTTATGAGTTTGTTCTCTGTCCCATTGACAACCATTTTCACTTCTAAGTGTTGCTACTATTTCTATTAGACGTTCTAATTCTTTATATTTCATGCCTTAATTATACAACGAATATTATTTGTCTAGCAATTTACACGCAATAAAAGAAGCCATGCTAGTAATTAATGTTGTAATAATACCACACTTAGCAACTGACTTTAGTTTATATTTTTTTGCCGAACTCTTGATTGCTTCAAATATCTCTGTATCTTTTTCAGGATTTGCAATAAAAGCCTTTTTCTCTTCATTCCAGTATGTCATAATCTTATTTTTAATATCTCTTAGGCTTGTATCTCTAGAAGTTTCAATGTGTTGTTTTATCGTTGCTTTATTTTTTTTAAAGTTTTCATCTGTTACATTTTTCATAAAATCATCGACGTTACCATTATTAAAACTGGTCATTGCTTCTTTATTGTTGTTAATCAATGTTTTTAATTCTTCAGCAGATTTAACAGAATTTATTTCTTTTAAAAGTCTTTTATGTTGATTATAAGTCGTTTTATACTCTTCAGATGTAGTAGTTTCAGCATATTTTTTATACACATTTTTTGTAAAAGTATCAGTAGCTTCTCCTTTTTTTGAAATATAAGGATGTTTTTTGCTAGCAATTACTGCTGCAACAGTTCCACCGATAGCACCTGTGCCTAATGCTACAGGTAAAGCTATTGATTTTTTTTGAGAATACATATCATTCTGCTGTCCATTTGCAACAAAATTGGGTTGATATGAATAAGCCATAATTACACTCCTTGATACTACACATATATATTAAGTTTGATTATAGTTGAAAATTGATATATTTGACTCATTATGTTTACATAGCTTAACATATTGGAATAAAACCATGTGTCTTTTTTTATAATTTTATTGTATAATCACCGATATGGAAGTGAGGAGAAGTCGGAATGAAAGTTAGCGTAAAAGTACCCGCAAGCTCGGCGAACATAGGTCCTGGATTTGATTGTATAGGCATGGCTTTGCCAATTTATAATACAATTACTATTGAAGAAACAGTTTTACCTGGTACTGGTATTGAAATAAATGTAATGAGTGATGATGATTCTATTGATGAAAAGATTTTTCACGATATACCAAAGGATGAAAACAGCTTAGTTTATAAAGCTGTTGAAATGCTATATAACTCAATCGGACAAGAACCGTCTGAATTAAAGATTAATATTCAAACTGGAATTCCTATTGCAAGAGGTTTAGGAAGCTCGTCATCTATAATTGTTGGTGGTTTGTTAGCTGCTAATAAATTATTAGGTGATCCAGCTGATGAAACAGCTTTATTAGCTATAGCAACAGAGGTTGAAGGACATCCAGATAACGTAGCACCTGCGATATTAGGTGGAGTCGTTCTAGCAACTCAAGAAGAAGATGGCTCACTTGCTTATTCAAAATTAGAATGGCCTGATGAATGGGATATAACTGTTTGTATTCCAGATTTTCAGCTATCAACAGAAATTGCACGCTCTATATTGCCAAAGGAAGTTTCAATGCAAGATGCTATCTTTAACGCAAAGCATTTAGCAATGCTAATTCAGGCTGTGAATACAAATGATGATAAATTAATGAAAGTTGCACTAAAAGATAAACTTCATCAGCCTTATAGAGAAAAATTAGTTCCAGGCATGCGTGAAATTATGGATGCTTTTAAACACGAAGATGGAGTACTAGGGTGCGTGCTTTCTGGTGCAGGACCTTCTTTACTAATAATTTCTTATAAATATGATTTAGATAAGATTAAATCTACTGTAAAAGAAATCTGGGAAGCCCAAAATATTAAATTTGATATAAGAACCCTCAAAGTTGAGGAGCAAGGCGCATTCGTATTTTAATTTAGATTTCAATAATGTTTTCTAATTAACGTGAGTGAATTTGTTAAAGTTTACTCGCGTTTTGCCGTTAAAAGTAATAAGAGGCGAATATGGCAAGAATAATTGAATCTCAAAATTCTACAAGAAGAATTATTAAAATGTCTGTTGATGACATTATATCGGTTGTAAAAGAATATCAAAGAATTGTCCCACGATTTTCTAGTATGAATGATACTAGAAATTATTTAGCTGATACAGTTATCTATATCCCAGAAGATGTTTAATAATCCGAAAGTGCTAAATCAGCAAGAGCTCTTTTTGCTTCTTCGAAATTTGGATTATTTTCGAGGATTTCTATATAAAGCTCTTTTGCTTTATCACGATTATTGTTCTCATATATTAGTGCTAGATTATATTTAGCTAATATTAAGTCCGGGTTATATTGTAATGCTTTTTTGAAATATTCTTCAGCATTTTTAGTGTCGTGTTGAGTTACATACATTAATCCAGAACGATATAGTCCCATCGGGTTTTTATTGTCTATCTTTAATAAATCTGATAAGTTCTTTTTCTCTTCAAAGAAATTTCCAAGATTATGATGAGCTTCAGAAAGTGTTAAATAATATTTAGCTTGGAAAATCTTTTGTTTGTCAAATTCTAACGCTCTATGAAGTAATTCAATCGCATTTGTATAATCTTTTTGTTCAATTAAAATTAAAGCTTTATTATAGTATATTTCAGGATTAATTGCATTGTAATCAACAGCATTGTTTAAATGTTTTAAAGAATCTTCTAATTTTTTATTTGCAAAATCATCTATTGCCCATTTAATATATAAATCACAAATTAATTGCTGTATGGATTTTGCTTCTTTTTGAGTAGCTTTATCTAATAATGTTAAATATTTTTCAAGAGCATTTTCATATTTCTTACATTCAATATAATAATCACAAAGCTGTACTGTAACATCATAGCCATTTTCAGACATCATTACGAGTTCTTCTAGAATATTTATTCCTGTTTCATAATTATTTAATTTCATGTTATAAACAGCAATATTATTCCTTATTTTAAATTTATCAGAACCTTGTATCTCAAGAAGTTTATTGGAATAATCAATTGCTTTTTCAAATTCTTCAGTTTCTACAAATAAATCAATTAAAGTTTCATATACCCATAATAAAGTTTTAGAATCTACTGTGAATGTCAGCATATATAACAATGTCTCAATAGCCTTTGGATGATTTTTGAGTTTTATATATAACTTGATTAATTTTTGATTAGTGCTTATATCCGTTGGAAAAATTCCCAAGCGAGTTTTATAGGCTTCAAATGCTGCAGGGTAATCATGAGCAATTTCATTTAATTCTGCTAAAATTAATTGCACATCTGCAATATCTTCATTTTTATCCATAAGGCTAGAAAGAGTGTTATATACAGAAATTGATGAAAATGTCTGTTCTGTATCTCGATATAATTCAGCTAATGTCCTAACAACTTCCTTATCATTACTTCTATATTCAATAATGCTTTCGTATTCTTTTATAGCCTTGCTAAGCATATCTTTTTTTATATAGCTATCTCCAAGAAGTTTCTTTGTATTGATATTGTTAGGATCTTTTTTCAAGATGATTAAACATTGTTTTATGGCATTATTATATTTTTTGTCTTTATAATAAGCTTGTGCTAGATATTGTCTAACATCCTTATGAGACGGAACTCTTTCTAAATATTTTGTAGCTAAAAGCTCAACAAGAGAATATTCGCCTTTTTCAAATAAAATTTCTACTTGCTCAAGAATATTTTTTGTAGACAGCTGTAATTCTCCACCTCTACCATTTTTATTGCCTTGATACATCATAATTGCGTACAAAATATAAATAGCAGCTAATGCTAAAATAAAAGCTATAGATATAGATAAGATATTTAGATCCGTCATTAGAGCTTCCTTCTTTCTTATTTATATATATATTATAACATATTTTTATAATAATATAAATTCCATGAAAAAAATGGTTTACTTTTTTGTAACAATTGTTAAACTATTATTATGATGAAAAGATTTTTTTTAATTTTAATTTTTTTAAATATCACTTGTTTATTAGCACAAGCTGATAGTTTTGACGACTTTATTAATTTGGATAGAGCTTGGGATGGGCAACAAACTGTAACAAACCAAGAATTTGAGCAAGTTATAGACAAGCTAGAAGAGCCTAAAAAAGTTAAAGAACAAAAACAAGTGGCAAAAAAAAGAAAAAAACTTTTTGGAGGTGGCACAACTTTACATAAAGAACTTAACCCAGAGAAAGATATTCATGAATTAAGTTCGCTAGATTTTAGTAAAGACGGTATTTTAATTAATATACCAGTGCAGATTTTACTAGATAATAAGCCTTTGGAAAAAGGGTTTTATAAAATATATGGTGAGAAAGATACTGAAACGGGAAAACTTTTTTTATCTTTTTATCAATCTCAATATTATAAAGGGAAAATTGAGGTTACTGAAATGGAGGATGACTATGGAGAAGATCAGATTGACTTCGCTAAAATTATTCCATTTAACAATTCTTTTATAAAGTTAATTTTCGGTTCAATTGATTTTAATGCTTATGCAATAATTCCATATATTGATGATTAAAAAAACTTATTGCTATATTATAAAAAATATAGTATGATAGTTTTGGGATTACTATGTAATACTTCATAGTTATGATATTTGAAGAGAGATTTAAAAAAACTACTATAAACGAAGGTTTTTATTAAATAACGTATATTATATGGTAATAATAAGTAGAAAAAATTAAATAAGTAGTTAGAAGTATAAAATGAAAATGCGCAATTACATGAAAACAAAAGAAGAAAGAGAATGCTTAAGAAGCTTTGAGGAGAGCTTATCTATGACAAGAACCTCTAAGTTAAAAGCGAAAAACTTTGTGAAGTTTATTCTTTGTATATTGGTTTTACTACCAATTACATTCCTTTTTATTACACATAAGGAAATAAAGAATATTTCATTGGTAAGTGAAGGTGTTATAGAAATAGAACCTACACCAATAGCTGCAACGGCCGTTAAAAAGGGTGTTATTACAATTCCTTCAGGAACAGTTAATGCAAATCCTTTTTTACCATATCGAGATTTAGGTTCAGCTAATGCTGGTGGAGATTTGCCACCTTTAGCGTTAATTGAGCCACCAACATCTGTAGATACTGCATCAGATGCTGTTAGAATAATGGATACAATTGTCTCTGGTATATTATTTGACAAATACAGTCCATCTGCTATTTTAAATATTGAAGGTAATGATTATCTAGTTAAAAAAGGTGATGTGGTTAACAACTATCAAGTATTAAGTATATTGTCGGATTCTGTAACAGTAAAATTAGGTGCAAATGTTTATAAGGCTGGCATAGGTGAGATTTTAACTGAAGGTTCATTAAATCATAATGAGGTTTCAAATCTAAATAATAAATTTGGAGGTGTACAATAATGGGTTATAACAATATAAAAAGAGTGTTGGCAGCAGCTATATTAGTAGCTTTTACAGCTCCAGCGACATTAGCAGTTACAGAGAGCTTTGATTCCGTACCTTATAGAAGTTCAATGCTTTTAACTGGTAATGTTAAATTAACTGATAATAATGAAAATATTACATTAAGTCTTAGAGATTCTGATGTTAAACAAGTTTTGCGTATGTTTGCAGATAAGGCTGGCATGAACATCGTATTTCATAATACAGTATCAGGAAAAGTAACTTTAGATTTAGTAAATACACCTATAAATGAAGCTTTTAATTTAGTGTTGCAGATTTCAGGTCTGAATTATTATCAACAAGGTAATACGATGATTGTTATGTCAAATTCTACACCTGACAATGCTATTTATTCTAAACAAGAAATGATGGTTTTTCCTATCAAGTATGTTAGTGCTGCAAAAATTGCAGATTTTTTAAATAAAAATATTTTTGAAATGAAAAAGCCTGGATTATCAAGCGTAGAAGCTGCGACTGTGAATTCAGCGACTAATGAATTGATAGTATTTGGCATGCCTTCTGATGTAGCAATTGTTCAAAAAATTGTTGAACAATTTGACGTAGAACCGTTTACTAAAACTTTTGCAGTAAACCATACTACTCCAGCTGAAATGGCTAACATGATTTGTAATATGCTACTTCCAGCTAGGGGGATTGTACAATCTTCAGGTGGCTCAAGTGAAACGATGAGTATTCCAGATGCTGGAATGATGACAGGTGGAGCTGCTTCTACTGAGTCAGGTGGCTCTGAAGGTGGGGATACTACATTAAAATTAGGTGAAGGTGTTATAGCTTGTTCAATTTCATCAGCTAGTTCTGGTAAATTAGCACCGTTTGATGTTCAAAACCTATCTATTGCATATTATCCACAAAGAGGTACTATTACATTGATGGGTGGTTCTGAATCACAAGCTACAATGATTGAAAATTTTATTAAAAATAATGATATTAAGCAACCACAAGCTTTCTTAGAGGTTTCTATTGTTGAACTTAACGAAGAAGGAAGTAAAGAATTTCAAAACTTATGGACATTTGAAAGTAAAAACTTCGGATTTAGTTTCAATGGGGTATCAACAAATGGTTCAAGAATGGCTGGTGCTGGCAACAAATATGTAGATAGAACAAGATATAAATGGGCATCTGACCCTGTGGGTAATCCAAATGGTGAACCATATCAAAATGGTGGTGAGTGGATAGTACCTGAGCAAATTGTTCAAACATATAAAGCTCTAATGCCAACTTCTACTAGAATTTCTTGGCAAATGAATTATTTAATCGAAAATTCAAAAGCTAGAGTTTTAGCTAATCCTAAGATTTTAATAACAAATGGTCAAGAATCTGTAATTGATTTAACCCAAGATTATGTAGAAAAAGTTACTTCTGAATATTTAACTTCTTCATTGAATGGTAGTGGTGCTACTGGTACAGCGCAAAAAACTTACTCAATAGCAGATGATTTAGGTATTAAGGTTTCATTAACACCTTTCATATCTCCAGAAGGCTATGTAACATTAAATATCAAGCCTAATTACTCAACAGTGTTAGGAGAAGTAAGGACTCCTGGGCAAGTCGCAGGTATGACTGATTTGGCAGCAACATTATTAAGCAGAAGAGATTTAGATTTAAAGAATGTTCGTATAAAAGATGGTGAAACTCTTGTAATTGGTGGTCTAATTCAGGAATTAGAACAGAAGATTGTACAAAAAATCCCAGTATTAGGAGATTTACCTTTGATTGGCACTTTATTTAGATCAACAAGTACTTCAAAGACAAAGAATGAGCTTGTAATAATGATTACTCCAAAAATCATGAATGATGGTGAAGCAACGATTGCAGATAGTTTATAAAGAAAATTATGTCTAATCAACTTGATAAATTAAAAAATAGTATAAAACAAGAGTACTTAAAGAAATTTGAATCAAACCTGATGAAAACATCAGGTTTTATTCCAGTTGATAAAAGACAAGAAGATTTTTGGGTTATTTTAGATAAGGACAAGCTAAATAATAAGGCACAAATAGAAGCTTTAATAAAAGAACAGATTTCAGGCTTAGGACTCAAATTTATACCTATAGACTCTTCAGATTTTTCTTTTTTAATAAATTCATTAGAGAATACTACAACTGTTGAAACCAAACCTTCAAACGAGACTTTGGAAAAAGAGCCTTCAGCTGAAGAGATGTTAGTAAGCATTGGATGGTTAACAAGAGAACAATTAAATGAGTCTTTAGCAGAAGCAAATAACAAAAAAATTCCATTAGATGCAGTTTTGTACGCAAAAGAATATTTGTCTTATGAAAGAGTAGTTTCTTATTTAAAGAAAAAATATGGTTGTGAAGTAATTTCGAAGAGCAATATAGTTGTTGACACAATGATTTTAAAAATGCTACCTGATGACTTTGTTTCAAAAAAACAAGTTATTATAATGTCAATGGAGGGTAGCAAATTAGCAGTAGCGATGGTTAACCCTGAGGATAAATATACAATTCGTGAGATTTCGTTATCAACAGGTAGACCTCTCAATGTTTACACAATACCATATTTTGAATATGAAAATTATCTCAAAGAATTTGAGTTATTAAAGAAATCTGAACAGCATGCTCGTGAGACTGAACGCATTATTCAAAGTATTGAAGAAGAAAATGCTCAATATAATCAAGAGGATACTCTATGGACTCAGGTAGAAAAAGAGCTTCAGGATGCAAGTGGTAATGTAGCAAAGTTTGTATATAAGATTATAACAGACGCAATTGATGCTAAGGCCTCTGATATACATATTGAACCACGAATTGGTTATTATGTAGTGCGTTTGCGTTCAGATGGTATTTTAAAGAAGGTTTTAGATATCCCTGGTAGTATTGAACAAGCTGTAATTACTCGTTTTAAGGTTCTAGCAAGGATGAATATTGCAGAACATAGACGTCCACAAGACGGTACTTTTTCTATCAAATATGGTGATAGAATGTATGATTTCCGTATAAATACTTTGCCTGTGTCTGGAAAAGAAAAAGTCGTAATTCGTATTCTTGCACCTGCAGTAAGTTTAAAGACAGCTGGTGATCAAATTAAGATTGCAGGTGCTTCAGAGGATGATATTAATAAAATCCAAGATATGATACAATCACCAAATGGTATTATTTTAACCTCTGGTCCAACGGGTTCTGGTAAAACAACAACTTTATATACTATTTTGAAAGCGTTAAATAAAGAAGATGTTAATATAACTACAATTGAGGATCCGATAGAAATCAAATTAGAAGGTATTAACCAATCTCAGGTTAATGCAAAAGCTGATATCACATTTGCATCTTGTATGAGAGCTATTTTACGTCAAGACCCTGATATTATATTAGTTGGTGAAATTCGGGACTTTGAGACATTAGAAGTTGCTATTTCTGCAGCATTAACTGGGCACTTAGTATTAAGTACTGTTCACACAAACTCAGCAGCTGCAACAGTTACTCGTTTAATAGAAATGGGTGCAAAAGATTACTTGGTATCTTCAACATTAACAGGTGTAATCGCTCAACGTCTTGTAAGACGATTATGTGATAACTGTAAAGAAGCTTATATTCCAACAGAAGAAGAAGCTAGACATATATCTGCAAATATAGAAGTTCAAAATAGATTAATGCAAACTAAGCTTTATAGAAAAAAAGGCTGTAAAGAATGTGGATATCTAGGCTATACAGGACGTATTGGTATATATGAAGTAATGCCAATTACGCGTGAGATTAAGAAGCTTATAGCCCAAGGAGCTCACGATATTGAAATTGAAGAAGCAGCAGTGGCTGTAGGAATGAAAACCTTAAAAGAATCTTGTTTAAATCACATTTTAGAAGGAAATACATCTTCAAGTGAATTTATAAGAGTTTTAGGTTACGCAAATGAATAGAAATTTTTATAATAAAAGAAAGGTAAACTGATGCCAATATATAGTTATAAAGCTCTAAAGCAAGGAAAAGAAGTTGTACGTGGAGAAGTTACGGCATTAAACCAGAAAGAAGCTCGGGATATTATTCGTAAAATGGGCTTAGTACCTACAGAAGTTAACGAGTTTAGAGAGACTGCAAAGAAGAAAAAAGTTAATATTACATCTCTTTCGTTAACAGAGAAAATTGATTTTATTTCAACATTACAAATATTACTACAATCAGGTATTCCTGCTGTAGAATCTTTAATGTTTATGGAACAAGAAGCAGCTAAACCGAAAATTCGAGAGATTTCTAAAGTATTAAAAACCCAAATCATGGCTGGTTCAACTTTTGCTGATACATTAGCAAGATATCCGAATGTTTTTGGTTATATATTTATTGGTCTAGTTAAAGCAGGTGAGGAAGCTGGTGAACTTGAAAAAACTTTAGGACGTATTCACGAGCTATTAACAAAACAAGAAAATATTAAAAGTAAAGTAATTGGTACGTTGATGTATCCAATGTTTGTAATTATTTTGGCGATTTTAATCATATTAGTCATGCTTATCTTCGTATTCCCTGCATTTAAAGGAATGTTTGAACAACAAGATAAAGCTTTACCTGCGATTACAGCAGCGATGATTAATGCAGGAGACTTCTTAAAGGTATATTGGTATACAATACCATTATTTGTAGCAGCTTTTGTTGTATTGTGTATTGTATGTGTAAGATGGCAACCTGCAAAGATTGCTCTTGATAAACTTGTTTTAAAAATACCTTTATTAAATAATCTTATATTATATTCTAGTTACTCAAACTTTTTATCAGTTTTTAGTGTTTCTTATGATGCAGGTATTCCAATTGTAGACTGCCTACACTTAGGAGTAATCACTCTTACTAATGAAGTTTTGAGAACTAAAATAGGTAGTGCTATTGTAAAAGTACAACAAGGTCTGCAAGTATCACAAGCATTAAAATCTACAAACATTGTACCTAGAATGCTATTATTTATGATATCAACAGGTGAACAATCAGGTCGTTTGGGTGTAATGTTACAAAAAGGTGTTAATTTCTTAGATAAAACGTTAGATGGTGTAATTGATACTTTGACAAAGATGATTGAGCCAATTATGCTTATTGTTATTGGTTCTATAGTACTTGTAATGGCATTAGCATTATACTTACCACTCTTCCAGTCTTATATGTCATAGGATTGATAGAGATTATTAAAAATATAAACTTTAGAATAGAAAAGCGAGGCATAATGAAAAATAATGAAATTCTTGAGTTAACAAGTTCGGCATGGTCAGAAAAAGTATATATTGAGACCTCAGAACATATAATAACTGGTCATATTTTCATGCCTAAGATTGGAAAAAAAAGTAGACTATTATCAGAAGTTTTGAATGGTAATAAATCATTTTTAGCTGTTAAAAATTGTACTATTGAATACAAACTTCAACCTTCAAGAAATATTAACGAATATGATTTTATGCAAGTTAATATTTCATCTATATTATTAATGAGACCATTGAGTGATGACTAAAATATATGTAATTACAGGAGCTACTTCAGGAATAGGTAAAGCTTTAGTAGAAATTTTAGCTAAGGATTCTATTGTTTTTGCAGGATATCGTTCAGAAGAAAAAGGCTCAGAATTAGCGAAGATTTCAGAAAATATTTATCCATTCTTTGTTGATTATGAAAGACCAGAGACAATACCTGGTGCTGTTGAATATATAAGAAGCAAGGCTGAAAGAATTGATAGATTAATAAATATAGCAGGTTGCGTTGTCGCTGGACCATTTGAAAAGCTTTCTATTAATGAAATACGCAGGCAATTTAATGTAAATGTATTTGGACATATTGAAATAACACAAGGGCTTATTGACAAACTTGATAATGGAAAAATTATTAATGTAAGCTCAATGGCAAGTTTTGGGATTTTTCCATTCATATCACCATATTGTGCTTCAAAAAGATGTTTAGATATGTTTTTCAATTCGTTAATGTATGAAAATAAACGTAATATTAAGGTAATTTCAATAAAACCAGGAGTAATATCTACTCCTTTATGGGGAAAATCAATCAAAGAAAATTCTACATTAATGCAAAATTGTGAAGGCTATGAAGAAGAAATGAATTTTATTGCAAAAAACGCCATGAAAAACGAAACACACGGACTTTCTACTGATGAAGTAGTAAAAACTATTTTAAGAGTGGATAAACTTAATAATCCTAAAACAAGCTATTTAGTTGGTAAAGATGCTTTTTTTGCAAGTTTAGTTTCAAGATTACCACAAGATTTTATCAATAAGCTCGTTCGTTTTGGTCTAAGAATTAGAATGAAAAGATAGTCGAGAACAACTCTTTAATATAGCTATATTGCTGGGTTTCACTCAGCCTACTTAATAGTGTTGTGATTTTTTCTTGAATGCAGGTAACTCGATTTGTATACTTTTGTAAATTTTTTTTAAAATTAGAGCAATAAAAAAAATTCACAGGTTTTATCTTCAGCATATAAAAAGAAAAAATATATAAAAGGAGTACAAATTTATGAACATCAATTCTCAACCAATTTCTTTAGTAAGAAAAAACCTAATGAACACAGATTCTACAGTAACTAATCCAGAAAAACTTGGATTAAGATTGCTTTCAGATAGTAATGAATCAGATACTTTTACTAAATCTTCTGAAAATCAAGAAAATAATGTAGCATTTAAAGGCTTTTTAAGTGCTATTCCCCAAAAAGCTAAGTCTTTTGTTCGTGTGTTTGCATTGGCAGTACCACTTGCTGTAGCTCCATTAATGCAATCTTGTGAAGAACCATTAATTAATATTGAACAAACTACAGTTGTAGATTTAAGAAATATGGAAGAGATGCAAGCTCGCATGAATGCTTTATTAGAGCAATTAGTTGCACAAGGTGCGTTGAACAATCAAACTCAGGAAGAAATAAAGAATTTAATTGAGTTATGGATGGCGCAGTATAATCAAGATCAGCTTACTGAACAAGAACTTTTAGATAAAATAAAAGATTTACTTTCTGAAAATAATGAAATATCTAATGCTATTCTTAATCAACTTATAGCTAATGGTCTTTCTCAAGAAGAAGCGAATGCTAAACTTCAAGCGATTCTTGATAAACTTGAAAATGGAGAATTAACAGCTCAACAAGCTATAAATCAAATTTTAGCATTATTAGCTAATATTGACGCTACATTAACAGATATTTTAGAAAGATTTGATATCGTAATTGAAAAATTAGATAGTATGAATGAAAATATGAATGAACAAACTGAATATTGGAACACTGCATTAGCATATATGAGTAATATGAGTGGTGTTTTAAGTAATATTAGAGATAATCAACAAGCTACAAATGCTTACTTAGATGCTATTAGAAACGATATGTATACTGTCAAAACAAATCAAACTCTATCAAATAATTACTTACAAATCTTAGTTCAAAAGGCTGATCAGATTGAAGTTGCTATAAGAGAGATTGAAAACGGTGGAAGTTTGACTAAGGAAGAATTACTTGAAGCCTTAGAACAAACTGATGCAAGAAGAGCTGATGAATTAAGAGAATTCTTAGCTGAATATGGTGTTGATACTTCAACAATACCAGAGATTATGAATTTACTAAGAGCAGAAATTCAAGATAGAATTGATAATGCTGCAAGACTTGATAGAATTATAGCTTTAGAGGCTCAAATCTTAGATTTCTTACAAAATGGACAATTAGACAGAGATAACGACCAAGCTAAATTAGATCGAATTATAGAACTTTTAAATCAATTTATTAGCTCAGGTGGATCAAATGAAGGTGTTATCGAAGATTTAGAAGATTTATTTTCATAAAAACAAAACATACGACTCCTTTCATAAAAAGCGAGGATGATTTACAAAAATCATCCTCGTTTCGTTTTTTATTATTTTATAATTTTTATTTAGTCTTTAAAATAATGATTATTCAATAGGAGAATAATCTGCAAAAAATCTATAATCTTCCATATTCTTCATCGTTACCATATCAGAAATTCTAGCTCCCATTTTCTGAGCTTTCGCAAAGTAAGAGTTTAGAATAAGTAGAGGGAGTGTAAATAAAGTAATTGTTCCAATATACTTAGTAGAATTTTTTATTACATCTACTGATTTTGACGATTTCCGTAAATTTATTAAATGCTTCATACCCAATACTGAGCCTAATGAACCAAGCATTAGAGTCATTGGATATTTTATTGATTCACCCATTATATCTATTTCATTAGAATAATTTTGAGTGTTTTTTTCTACTTTATAAAGCGTTTTAAATAAATTTCTTTGTAAGCGCTTGCCATCTCTAAGCTGTTCTGGCGATATTTCGATACCATCCATTGCTTTTGAAATATCTGCACCTGTATAACTATTAGATTTTTTCCAATCTTTATATTCTTTATTATGAGCAAAAAATTCTTTTAAAAACTTAATAGTGTTTATTTTCTGCCTGTTTTCAAGTTCTATTTCTTCATCGTCAATAGTTTCTATTTTATGTTTACTAATATAGACTAATTGCTCAGGATTTTGTTTTAATTCTTGTATAGCTTTAAATTTTCCGACATGTGAGGCTCTTCTTTGCGCCCAGTTAGCAAAAAAAGTTGACCCAGCAAGTGTCGCAATACCTATACCAACAGGTACTGATGACGATTTTAGATTTACAGTTTTTGCCAGGCGTTCATATCCAAGTGTAAATAATGACGCTAACGCAAATGAGATTGTTATTAAATTATCAGTTATACGTTTTATTCTTTCAGTATAGCTCTGAGATTTTAAATTCACCTCTTTTATAAGCGTATTTAATAATACTTTATCCTTTTTTGCATTCTTTATCTCTTTTTCTGTTAACGGAATATTATATAAAGTTTTATCATTTTTATATTTTTCTCCAAAACTATCTCGCTCATTTTCATGGTTCAGAATTTCTTTTGAAGTTTGTATTATTGATTTTATTTCTTGTGATAAATTCTCTTTTACCACCACTTTTTTATCTATTTCATCTAAGCTTGGTAAGTTTTGGAAAAATATTGCTCTTTGTTCTTCATCAAGAACAACGAAATTTCTTGGGTCTTGTAATTCTTTTTCCATAGTCTCAAATTTTCGTTTTCTATGAATTTTAGACTCTATTTTTGATAAGAATTTATACGCAGGATACGCAGTTAAAATTCCTAAAATACCAGAAGTCATGGTTATTCCCATAGAAACTACTTTTTTTGAGGTCGGATATTTTTCTACAACTTTATTAATGTTTTTTTCTATAAATTTTAGTTTTGTAGCAAAATAACCAAGAGTAGCTCCACCAACAGCTGCATAACCAAGTCCTAAGTTGGTTGCAGTCTCAAATGCAACTCCAATTTTATTAGAGTTTGATTTTGAGGATTTATCCATTATCTCAAAAGAGTTTAATAAGATTTTAGCTCTCTGCAAATCATAATCACTGATTTCATCAGGATTTCTTCGCAAATATTCTTGACGCTTTAAGGCATTTAATTCCTTTTGATCACGCCAAGCTGAGTATTCATTCTTGTATACTTTAGATAAATTATTTGCTTTTATTGTCGACATTATATTTATATTAAACCTCATAAATTTATAATTTGCGTTAAATAATTAAGAAATTGTTTATTTTTTAACAATTTGTTGAAAAAAGTGGTTTAATGATAATGTAGTATAGAAATAAAATTTCTGAATTTCAATATACGATAAGGTAATAATATAAGTAAGAAAGGATATTAAAAAAATGGCAAAGACAATTGGTATTGACTTAGGTACAACAAATTCAGTTGTAGCAGTTATGGAAGGTGGTAAGCCGACAGTTATAGCTAACGCAGAAGGTATGAGAACAACTCCTTCTATTGTTGGTTTTTCAAAAACTGGTGAAAGATTGGTTGGTCAATTAGCAAAAAGACAAGCAATTTTAAACCCAGATAAAACAATTGCATCTATCAAAAGACACATGGGCGATGATTATAAAAAGAATATTGACGGAAAAGATTATACTCCACAAGAAATTTCAGCTATGATTTTGAGAAAACTAGCTGATGATGCTTCTTCATACTTAGGAGAAAAGGTAACAAGTGCAGTAATCACAGTTCCAGCTTACTTTAATGATGCTCAAAGACAAGCAACAAAAGACGCTGGTAAAATTGCAGGTTTAGACGTTTTACGTATCGTTAACGAACCAACTGCAGCCGCTTTAGCTTATGGTTTAGAGAAAGAAAAAGCTGAAAAAGTTTTAGTATTTGACTTAGGTGGTGGTACATTTGACGTTTCTATTCTTGAAATCGGTGATGGAGTTCACGAAGTACTATCAACATCTGGTGATACAAAGCTTGGTGGTGATGATTTTGATATTAAAATCATTGATTGGATTTGTGCAGAGTTTAAAAAACAAGAAGGCATGGATTTAACTGGTGATAAACAAGCTATGCAACGTATTAAAGAAGCTGCAGAAAAAGCTAAATGTGAGTTATCTTCAGTCGTAGAAACATCAATCAGCTTGCCATATATTACAGCTGATGCTAATGGTCCAAAACACTTAGAATTATCTTTATCAAGAGCTAAGTTTGAAGAATTATCTTATGATTTGTTAGAAAGATGTAAAAAACCTGTAGAACAAGCTCTTTCAGACGCAGGTCTAAGCAAAAATGATATTAATGAAGTTGTATTAGTAGGTGGTTCAACTCGTATACCAGCTGTTCAACAACTTGTTAAAGATTATACAGGCAAAGAACCAAACCAATCAGTAAACCCTGATGAAGTTGTAGCAGTTGGTGCAGCAGTTCAAGCAGGCGTTTTAGCTGGTGAAGTTAAAGATATCGTTCTACTTGACGTAACTCCTTTAACTTTAGGTATCGAAACTCTTGGTGGTGTTATGACTCCGCTTGTTCCAAGAAATACAACAATTCCTGTTTCTAAATCACAAGTATTCTCAACAGCAGAAAATAACCAAACCGCTGTAGATATCAATATTCTTCAAGGTGAAAGACCAATGTCTAGTGATAACAAATCATTAGGTATGTTCAGATTAGAAGGTATTGCTCCAGCTATGCGTGGTATTCCTCAAATCGAAGTAACATTTGATATCGACGCAAACGGTATTGTAAATGTTTCTGCTAAAGATAAAGCAACTGGTAAAGAACAAAAAATTACAATCACAAATTCTTCTAACCTATCTGAACAAGATATTGATAAGATGGTTAAAGAAGCAGAAGCAAATGCAGCAGAAGATAAAAAGAAAAAAGAAGAAGCTGAAATCAAAAATAATGCTAACTCTTTAATCGCTTCATCTGAAAGAATTGTTAAAGATTTTGAAGGCAAAATTTCAGAAGATGATGTTAAAAAATTAAACGAACAAAAAGAAACTCTTCAAAAAGCTTTAGACGAAAATAAATCAGCTGATGAGTTGAAAAAATTATCAGAAGAATTACAACAGACTATGTTTGCTATTTCTCAAAAAGCTTACGAAGCTGCATCAAAAGAAGGCGAAGCAGTAAATTCTGATGGCGCACAATCAGAACAATCATCAGAAAATAAAGACGATGATGTTATTGATGCTGAATATACAAAAGAATAATCGCTAAAATCAATTAAGCAAAAAATATTCTTGAATAAATAGAAAAACCTCGAGAAATCGAGGTTTTTTCGTATTTTCCCATTTTTCCTTTTTCCGCTTGCACTTCTAACGTAAATAAATTACGTTAGAAGTTTTACAAATTCTTTCGTCAGTGAATTAATCCAATAATGCTTCTAAAATAGCAGCATTTTTAGTCGCTATTGTTGAAGATTTTACTCTGCTTTTGTACATGTAGCTTCGTAATGCTTCTCTAATCAATTCTGAACGTGTACGATTTTCGCCTTCTGCAATTTCGTCAATCTTGCTTAAAAAGCCTTCCGGCATTGAAATCAAAACTCTAGCCATATTATATTGCTCCTTTACTTTTATTATACAGATTTAAGATATCCTGTATATATATAAAGTAATAAACATATAAAAAATTGCTATTTTTTTATCAAATGTTAAGAAATCTTAACAAAAACTCCCTAAACCTCAATAGAATTAGGGAGTTTTTATTTTATACTATTTTACACAAGCTCTTAGAAAAGAATAGTTAGTTCTTCATCAGGATTTAAGCTTGAGTCATTTGTAGTACTTGGAAGGATGATGTATTTACATTCATCTACGAATTCATATAAAACACCAAATGTTCCACTAACTGCTAATTTAGAAAGGTTATATACACCTTTTCCAACAGTTATAAAGCTGCTACCAACGCTCTTAAGTCCTTTAAGAGGATGTAAAGAAGCTGTATCAGCAAATGCATCTGACCAGTTTCCACCGTACTCTTCAACACCGTTAGCGATAACTTCAGCACCTTCAGAAACAGTTCTTCCAGCAACACCAGCAACTCTTCCTACCATTGAGAAAGGTGCGCCTAGTATTCTTGAAATTACGTTAGGATTTTTCATTACGTTTACTTGTGCGCTAGAAAGCTTTTTAGGGAAGCAAGCGCAATTTTCGCCATTAGTAATTGATTCAAATCTAACTTCTACATAGCCAGGATTTTTAACTCCAGGTCTTGCAACAGAAGATACAATACCTTTTACGGTTGAACCTGCTGGGAAGCAAACTCCGTTTAAAGTAACATCATCTGTTGTTTTTGCAGTAAATGTGTCATTTACATTTGAAGTTCTAGCACTAATTCTTTCGCTTAATTTGATTTTAATAGCTACAGGTTCGTATTTTGTAGCACAACCAATTGCGCCATTAGATAAATCTATTTGGAAATTTCTCTTCATAGCTGATAAGAAATAAGCAACTTGTTCTTTTGATAAATATTCATCATTGATTACTTTATCAGTATTAGGAAGAATGTTTAACAAACCTGATGCAATAACTTCATTTGTAGCTTGATAAGCCCATTCAGGAACGTATTTAATAGTTTGTCCGTTTAGCATTGGAGCAGAAGCATTTGATTCAAGATTCATTAATTTAGCAAATGTACAGAAAACTTCAGCCTTTGTGATTGCTTTATCAGGTTGGAATGTTGAATCAGGGTAGCCAATCATAATATCAGCAGTTAAAGCTTTTTCAATTTCAGATTTAGCCCAATAACCATCTGTTAAATCAGTATACTTAGTAGAATCTCCTTTACTTAAACCTAAACCTTCTGAAATAAGAAATGCTAATTCAGAACGTAGGACAGGCATTTTAGGGTCATATAATGAGCCTCTTTTTTTATCCATTTTAGCCTGCATATTGCTAAGCATTTGTTTTGCATAATGTCCTACAACGACATTTTGTTTTCCTTCAATTGTTTTAACGTGGCATGGTTTATAGATTTTGCCACCTACAATTACATCACTTTCAGCTGTTAAAAGAGCGTGTGATTGTGAACCAAATAAGGTTGGATGTGAATAAGCTTGGATAGAATCTCTAGCAGAAGCCACACCTGCTGTTACACAAAGAACACACATTGTTGTTAAAAGTTCTCTTTTCATACATCTCCTTTCTTGTTGTCTATTAATAAGACTAAGTTCCTATATATATTTTTTTTTAATATATCATAAAATTTAATGATTTGCATTATTTTTATTAAATTTGTCTTGAATACAATGAAATATATCTTGGTTTTTCTTAGTTATCAAATAGGCTTGCGGATAGCAATAATCTTCTTTAAATCCTATTTTTCTATACATTTTTAATGCTCGATAATTATTAGTTTCTGTAGTAACATTAATTTCCGTAAATTCACGATTTCCAATTTTTGTCCAATCTACAATAGTTTTAATTGTTCTATTTAAAAGTAGTGCTGAATAACCGTGTCCTCTATGATTTTTTTCAATAGCAACTAAAGGGATATTAGCAATTTTACCTCCTGTTACATTTGCAAATGCAAATCCACAAGGGATATCGTTATATAGCAAAACAGAAGTTGCATCTGGTAAGAAATCACCATAAATATTTTCGACTATCTTATTTATAATATCTGTTGTACCTTCAATTGTTTTATAACGAGTATCGTATAACGCATCTTGCTTGTCTTTGAAGGATTCATGGATAATTCTAATAGCGTGTTCTTTATATAATTCATTATAGCTAACAATTTTATATTCATTAGGTTTTTCTGGAAGTTTCATATTCTCTAAAATTCTTTCAGAAGAGGCATTTCCCATAATAAATCTTAAAACAGCTAGCCCTACAAATTTAAAGCCATATTTTGAAATATCTGCTGTATAAATAGATTGTTGCCCTAGCATTGGATAAGAAACAACTTTGTTTTGTCTCTCATAGGCAGTTAAATCTAAAAATTTTTCAATTAATAATTTTTGTTTAGCACCAACTTCTTCAGTACCCAAACAATGAATTATATTAAGCTCGATTGACTCAGAAATAGATGATGTATATACAAGAAAGGCTGTAGGAATAAGATTTTCTTTTAGGACGATACATTTTAAATAACCCATTTCGACAGCATTTATAAATTCTTCATATTCAAGAGGCTCTAGCTCAAATTTATATTCGCTAAAAGCTTTTGATTTAAAGTCGTTATATACTCCTTTAAATATTTTAAAAGTACTGCTATTAAGTAATTCTACTTCATAATTCATTTCCATTAGACCATTCCTCTACATTAAATGATGCATTTTTTCACGTTTTGTATTTATATATTTTTCATTATACATGTTAATTTCTGATTTAATATTAATATTTTCATTAATAGTTAAGCCATAGCCTTTGAGACCAATTATTTTTTTAGGGTTATTTGTAATTAAATTAAAATGATTAAAACCTAAATCTAGGATTATTTGAGCTCCAACTCCATAATTTCTTAAATCAGGAGCGAAACCTAACGAAACATTAGCTTCTACAGTATCTTGTCCTTCTTCCTGAAGCTTATAAGCTTTTAGTTTATTAATCAGCCCTATACCACGACCTTCGTGATCACGAAGATAGATTAACGCTCCTTTACCATAAGTTTCAATCATTTTTAGCGCTTCTTGCAGTTGCCAGTTGCAATCACATTTTAAGCTGTGAAAGATATCGCCTGTTAAACATTCACTATGAACCCTAATTAACGGAGTTTTACCACTTCCATCATCTTTCACTAACGCAACGTGTTCACAGTTTGAAATAGTATCTCTATAGCCTACGATTTGAAAATCTCCAAATTTTGTAGGTAAAAAGGTTTCGACTTCTCTTTGAACAAATCGTTCTTGTTCCAATCTATATGCGATTAAATCCGATACAGTAACGAATTTAATCCCATGTTTTTGAGCAAATCTATGTAATTCATCTCTGCGAGCCATTTCACCATTTTCTGATAGTATTTCACACATAACACCAGCAGGTCTATGACCACAAAGTTTTGCTAGGTCAACAACAGCCTCAGTATGTCCACAACGCTTTAATACACCACCTTTTCTAGCAACGCAAGGGAACATGTGCCCAGGACGTACTAAATCAGAAGGTATTGCATCTGGCGCAATTGCAACTTCAATAGTTTTTGCTCTGTCGAAAGCTGAAATACCTGTTGTAACTCCAAACTTAGGATTTGCGTCAATACTTAAAGAAAAAGCTGTTTGCATAGATTCTGTATTTTTTTGAACCATTTGAGGAAGCTCAAGTTTTTCAGCAATTTCTGAATCTATTGCTAGGCAAACAAGTCCTCGACATTCCTTTGTTATAAAATTAATTAATTCTGGAGTTACAAATTGTGCAGAACAAATCAAGTCGCCTTCGTTTTCTCTGTCCTCATCGTCAGCAACAATAAGAGGTTTACCAATTTTAAAATCCTCTAATGCGTCTTTAATTGTACTGAATTGATTTGTGTTCATTTTACTTATACCTAAAATCCATGTTCTTGCAGGTATTCAAGGCTTATTCTTGATTTATTATCACTCGTTGATAAAAATTTTTCAACATATTTAGCTAAAATATCAACTTCAATATTTACAAAATCACCACTTTTTAAAAAACTTAAATTTGTATTTTCAAAAGTATGAGGAATTATTGCAACTTTAATTATATTATTTTTGATTTCAGCAATTGTTAGGCTTATTCCGTTAATTGTAATTGACCCTTTTTTGATTGTATAAATTGCAAGATTAGAAGGTAAGTCAATATTAAGCTCAAAAAAATCATTCTTTTTTTCGCAATTAATTATTTTGCCTAGTCCATCAACGTGTCCTGAAACAATATGTCCTCCAAATCTACCATCAGCTTTCATCGCTCTTTCGAGGTTTACAATATCGCCATTTTTTAATTTATGCAAAATTGTTATTTTTGAAGTTTCTGGAGAAATGTCAGCTGTAAATCCTTTTGTCAATAATTCGACTACAGTTAAACACACACCATTTACTGCAATACTATCACCAAGTTTTGTGTTTTCTAATACTTTAGAACATTCAATGACAATCTTGTCTTTTGTGATACTTTGGACTTTTCCTGTTTCTTCTATAATACCTGTAAACATGGGATTATTTTAGCATAAAAAATAGGATTTGTCATTTATTCAAACTATTTTGATATCCTTTTAAAATATGCTATACTATATTTAATATTTAAGAATAAGAGAGGACTGTAAATGAAAAAAAATGGATTCACGCTTGCTGAAACTGTAATTACAATGGCTGTTATCGGAGTTGTCGCTGCGATTAGTTTGCCATTGATTAATAGTTTTAGGATTGATGAAAATAAGGTGCTTTTTTTGAGAACTTATGATGCCATAGTAGAAGCAACTCAAATGATTATATCTAACTCTGAAATGTATCCTCCAATAGGTCATAATGAAGTTTTAGTAGATGACAATAATGTGGAAGAAGATAAAATCTCTTATGAATTAGTGAAATCTCCATTATTAAATTATACAACCAAATATAAATATAAAGGATATGATTATCAAGGCCATAATAAATTTGCGTATTTATTACGTTTAGCATTAGGGAAACCTGAAGATACTGAAAAGAAACCTGTTGAGGTTGGTCTAGTGAATTTTGATTCCAAAAATGGGATACATTTTAGTATTGATACTACAGCTTCTTTTTCAAAAGTAGAGAGTGCTACTTTCCCAGATGATATAAAAGATTATTGTTTCTATATAACAAAAATTAACATTGATGTAAAAGATAAAGAAAATGGTTGTATATATGATAAGATAAAATGTCCACATCCTGATCAATTTTTATTATATGTAACTGCAGATGGTAGTGTACATGCTGCAGATCCAATGGGACAATATTATTTAGATACTAGAAGCAATTTAAGGTTAAATAAAGAAGTGCTTGGCGAAAAATATACAACATTGGATGAGTTTAATTATTCAAAAATTCGTTGGGATTCCTTAACATCAGTTCCATAACTAATTCCAAATATATCTGTAAAATTAAATGTATTTGTATCAAACAGTCCTTTGTCAGTAATTTTTAATTCTGGAATTACTGGCAATGACATGAAAGCCATTGTCATAAATGGATCGTCTAATGTGCAACCAGTCTCGTGAGAAGCGTGATTTAGTTCTGCACATTTTTCAAGCACATAGTTAAAATCTTTATCAGACATTAAACCTGCAATTGGTAGTGGAAGTTTAGATATAACTTCACCATTATTAACAACAACTTTTCCACCTTGAGATTTTACTAATTCGACAGCTGCAATATACATATCATAATCATTTGTACCTACAATAATCATATTATGTGAGTCATGTGCTACAGTAGATGCGATTGCTCCTGATTTTAGATTGAAGCCTTTGACGAAACCTTTGCCAATGTTACCAGTTGCTCTATGACGTTCTATAACACAAATCTTTAAGGTATCAGTTTCTATGTTGCTTATGGCATTACCATTTTCAATTTTAATTTTAGAATTAATAGCCTTTGTTACAAGCTGATGCGGTATAACTTCAATTGCCTTAACTACATCAGATTTGGCTTCAATTCTAAAATCTTCTTCTTCTATCCATTTTACGTTTACTGAACCACGCATAGAAGGTGTTTCAAATTCTTCCAATTCAGATATTAATTGTCCATTTTCAACTATCACTTTACCATTTTTGATTACAAAATCAGGTTTAAATGATTTTAAATCTGGTAATATCAATAAATCAGCTTTATAACCTGGAGCTACTGCACCAAGATCTTTAAGACCAAAATATTCTGCAGTATTCAAGCTTGCACACTGAATTGCTTTAATTGGATCTACTCCTGCTTCAACTGCACGTCTTACCATTCCATTAATATGTTCTTTTAAATCAGAAGGATGTCTATCATCAGTTACAAATAAACATTTACGAGTATTACATTCTTTTAAAATAGGTATTAGCGCGTCTAAATCCTTAGCTGCAGTACCTTCTCTAATCATTAGATACATTCCCAAACGGAGTTTTTCAATAGCTTCTTTTGGAGTTGTGCATTCATGATCAGATTTAACTCCACTAGCAATATAGGCACACAAATCCTTATTTGATAAAAATGGAGCATGACCGTCTATACGTTTATCTTTCTGTTTTGCAAGTTTAAGCTTTGACATTACATTCTTATCTAAATTTAGAACCCCAGGGAAATTCATCATTTCGGCAATTCCAAGAACCCAAGGTTTGTCAATCAATAATGATAAATCATAGCTATTCAAATCAAAACCTGATGTTTCAAAAGGTGTTGCAGGAACGCAAGAAGGAAGCATTGTATATACATCAAGAGGTAAATTTTTAACAGCCTCGTGCATAAAACTTATTCCATGAAGTCCAAAAACATTAGAAATTTCATGAGGGTCAATGATTGCTGTTGTAGTACCAGCTGGAAGTACTGTTTTTGCAAACTCTTTTGGTAGCATCATTGAGCTTTCTAAATGTACATGACCATCAATAAACGATGGTGAAACGTAAGCTCCATTTATATCAATTTCTTTGTATCCTGAGTAATTATCTCCTATGCCGACAATTATTCCGTCTTGTATTGCTACATCTGCCTTATGAATTTCCTCTGATAATACATTTACGATATTAGCATTCTTTATAACTAATTCTGCTTTTTCTAGGCCTCTTGCTACATTTATAATTTTTTGTTGTGTCATAATTTTCCTTATAATATTATTGGTAGATATTCTAATAATTTAGATAAATCTTTTTTTTCTAATACTTTTTCAATAAGAGTTTTATGATTTTCTGCTTCTTCTGTTTTTATTGAAGTTGGCAATTCAATATCAGTGTTATTTTCTGAGTTCACAAAACCTTTGTTTATAATTAAAAATTCTTCATAAATTTTTACAAGATTGATTAAGTTTTCATCGAATTTATAATCTTGACCAAGGTAATATTTGATATCTTTTGGGAATTTTTCCATGAATTGAAGTATAAATTTAGTTTCAGAAATATTTGCTTCTTCGTCATATTCCAATCCAAGGCAATGATTTGAAAGTAACTTTTGTTTTGGTTGAGTTTTAATATATAAAGCCCACATTAGGCATCCAACATAAAATCCTAAATTATTATTTAAAATTTCAATCATTTTTTTATAATATTGCATGAATTTCAATTTTTTTTGAGATAAATTCTTAAACCTATTAATATCCATATATAAATATTCAACTGACCCTTGAAATGCTAATATATATGGCGCAAAACCTGGATCAAATTCTATACCGTTAATAGATGTTGTCATTCTAATATCACTCCTTTATTTCCATTATTCTAGCATATAAATTTATACAATACCAATTTTTAATGGCTTTTATATAATATTATTCAAAATAGTTTCAACAATTTGAGTAGCAGAAATTTTTAAACAATCCAGACTTTCGCAAGTTGTTTGTCTTTTTTCCCATAGGCAAGGCTGAAGTGGACAATCACAATCAGCTTTTATTGGAGTAATAGTGTCAATCTGAGGGATTAATTTTTTATCATCAGTAGAACCAAAAATTACAAATGTTTTAACTTCTAAAGCAACTGCTATATGTAGTGGTGCAGAATCTGAACATAAAAAAACTTCTGATGATGAAATTAACTCTGCAAGATCTCTTAAATTCTTTGTTGTGCCGTATAAGTTCTCAAATTTTTTTGCAGGTACAAGTTTAGTTATTGTATCAATGCAATCCTTGTCATCAGGTCCACCTACTAATAAGACTTTTTTACCTCTATTTGCTAGTTCGTTAACAACATTAGCCCATTCACATGCAGGTATTGTCTTAATCATTCCATTGTTTACACTTAGTTTACTAACTCCAGGGTGGATAAGTACGCTATTAGGAATTTGTGATTTCTTTTCAATATTAAGGATTGGTAGTTTGGTTTTTATACTTGTAATACCTGAGGCTAAGTCTTGGTACATTTCTACGGCATATTGGTTTTTGTTTAGTTTAATAGCTTTTGTAAGCAGTAATTGACTCAATTTTCCTGTGTTATAACCATATCTTTTTTTTATAAATGTTAAGAAAAGAAAAATTGAAATAAATTTATTTGAACCTGAAGATATTACAATGTCAAATTTACCACTCCAAATTTTAAATAACAATTTCATTAGCTCTAAATATTTAGATTTTCCTTTTATATTAGCAATAAAAGTAGAATCAATAACGTCTGTTAAAGTGATAATACCTTTACTTCGTTCTTCAAGAGCTAATGTTATATGCGAATTTGGAAACTCTTTTTTAATAGATTGAATAGTTGGGAGAAATAATATTTCATCTCCCAAACCTCCAAAGTTTATAAAAAGTATTTTTTTCTTTGACATTAGATACCAAGTCCTGATAATAGACCCACAAGAAGCCCTTGAATAATTTGAAGTAAAATAATTGCTATGACAGGAGATATGTCAAGAACACCTCCAATTGGCGGAATAATACCTCTAAATATATTCAAAAATGGGTCGGTTACTGAACGCATCCAAGCAAAAGGTTGTTGTTCCCAATTAATAGATGGTATCCAGGTTAAAAATATTCTTAAAATTAATAATATATAATAAAAAGAAAATAATTGATTAATTATTCTTGTAACCATTATAAACCTCCTTATACATGTGAATTTGCTCTTGTATTAGCACATTCACAATTATTATTTTCAGCAGGTATATTTTCTATCATAGTAAATAACAATTTTTTCAAATTATCTAAGTTATTATTAAACACTTTAATTACTTCTGAATGAGAAACAGGTGGAACGTCTCCAACTAGACCAGCGTCATAATCAGTAATCAAAGAAATATTTAATGGACACATATCCATTTCCTTAACCAAATAAGCTTCTGGGAAAGCTGTCATATTAATTACTTCCCAGCCTTGATTTGTAAAGAATTTAGACTCAGCCTTTGTTGAAAATCTTGGACCGTTAATTACAACTACTGTACCATTTTCATGCACTGTAATTCCTAATTCCTTAGCTGTTTTAATAGCTAATTCTCTTAGTTCAGGACAGTATGTTTCAGCAGGAGATGGGTGGTAACAAGTAGGTCCTTCAAAGAATGTTGATTTTCTACCATCGGTCCAATCAACAAATTGGTCGCATATAACAAAATGACCAGGCTCAACGTGTTTTTGTAAACTGCCAGCGGCACAAGGTGAAATTACTCTTGTACATCCAACATGTTTCATCGCCCAAACATTAGCACGGAAATTAATCATGTGTGGAAGGATTGAGTGGTTTCTACCATGACGTGGCATAAATGCAACCTTGTGATTTCCGATTTTTCCAATAAACAAGCTATCTGATGGCATACCATAAGGTGTATCTACTTTAACCTCTTTAATATCTTCTAAAAAGCTATAAAAGCCAGAACCACCAAAAACCCCAATATCTGCTAATTTTTCCATATAATTAATCCCTTTCGTGTTTACTAATACTATGGGTATATTTTAGCACGAATGATTAAAATCACCAAAAAATTTTAAAATTTATTAGTGATAGAATAATAGGTCAGATATTATTTTACAATTTCCATAACTGATTGTAAAAGTTCTTTATTAGTTTTAATCAAAGCATTGACAAGCTCCATTTGAACTTTTGCTTGTTGATATGCTGCAGTATTGTCTTTAAAAGAAACATTTGATTGTTCTAATAAACCAGAACGAATTTCACCTCTACCTACAATAGGCTTTCCTGATTCATCTGTTTCAACAAATAATCCGTCTTTTACTTCATATAAGCCACTTGGATTATGGAAATTTGCTGTCGCAATTTTATATAGAGGGACTGAACGATTACCTCCATCAGCTTTTCCGTAAATAGTTCCATCCTTTTTTATTTCATACTCATCATATTTACCTAAAAATTTGCCATTGTTAGGATCAATCCAAAGCTTAATATTTGTGGTTGGGATGCTCATAGCTCCACCTTTTAAGGCTGTTTCTTCGTATAAATCGGCACTGATGGATTTTGTGCCTGCCATGATTTCACCTTTATCATTTAGAATATAACCTTGTACAGTATCACCATTTTTAGCTTTATATACACCCTCAGAATCAAATGTAAATTCACCAAGACGAGTATAAGAAACTTGACCTTCAGGGTTTCTTAGTACAAAGAAGCCTTTTCCTTCAAAAAATACATTCTCATTTGAAGTGCCTGGAGTTGATTTACCTTGTCCTTGATTTTTAATATTATGATCAAGTACAGCACCACCAAGAAAAGTCTTGAAATTTACTTTATTTTCTCTAAAACCTGGTGTATAGCAATTAGTTAAGTTATCAGCTACGCTATCCATCCATAACAAAGTTGCTTTTTGAGTGTTAATTGCGGTTGTGTAAATATCATTCATTATTACGACCTTTCTTTTTATCTTCTTTTTCAGAATTTCTACGTTCTTTTTGGTTTAAAGATTCGTATTCAATATTGTTTTCATCAAATCTTTGTTTAAGAAGTGGTAGATTTTCTTTCAAATAAGCTTCTGCTATTTGTGTTGAAGGAAGGAAATCTGCAGATATTTTTCCATCCCTTGATATTCTTATAATGATAGAAATGTTATTGTCAAAATCAATTCTTAATGGTTGATTGTTTTCTTTAGCTTTTAGTAGCATATCAGCAAGAGTTTTTGAAATCTGAACGCTTCCTTCAATATTTTTTGAGGAAATTGTGTTCATATCTAAGCTACCATTCTCAACAAGTTTTGCAAAAATTTCAACGTCAGCTTGGTTCATTATTATAGAATCATATTTAACTATGTTTTCTACGGTGATACCTGATTTTGTGTCAACTTTTTTAATACCATCATTGTTAGATATTGTTCGTGTATTATTTCTGTTAGCTATTGCAATATTTTCAGCCATAGTCGATAAAATAGCTTTTTCTTCGAGTAAATCCTGTTTGGAACTGCCTAAATAACCGTTTTCATGCTTATTAGGAGATTTATTCTCGTTGTTCATGAACGATGAAAAAGCTTGCCCATTACCCATGAAGTTCATATTAGGGTTCATTTGAGGCAATAAGTCTTTGTTGTCATTAATATTAAAATCTTTATTTATCACATTGTTATTATCGTCAGAAAATTCTTCTTTCTTTACTTCACCTGAAAGTTTTTCATCTGATTGATTGAATTCGTCAACAACATTGTTCAAATCGTCAATAGCTTTATCCAGGTTATCTTCATTTAAAACAGGCTCTTCTGAGCTTTTCGTATCTTGTAGTTCATTGTTATCAGTAATTTGTTCAGTTTCGGTATTTTCTACAGTGTTTGCTCCTGCACCATGCTTCAATTCATCAGCAAAACTTGTCGTTGAATTTTCTGAGTTTGATATGTTAAGCTTCGTGTGTTTATTTTCATGTAATCTATTGATATTTGAAGACTCTATATTCATAATCTCTACTCCATTTCATTTTGTGATTCTTCTACAATTCTTTGAAGCTCAGCTTCTTCCTCTTCACGTTCTCGAGATTGGATAAAAAATCTCTGAACACCGATTTCTGAAAACTGTCTTAATTCTTTTGCTTTTTCTTCTTCTAAATAAGCTTCTTTTTGTTTATCCTTATGTTTTTCTAATACCTTTACTGCCTGTTCTAATTTTACTAATTTCATTTTTTCTTCGTCTAATATAGCTTGTACTCTTTTGCGTTCAGCTTCTAGAGCATCAGCCTTGTCCCATAGGTGATGTAAATATTTGTCAAAATATTCCATCATTCTATAATCTGCAGTTTTTCTATTGTTAATTGTTTGTTGAATTTCTTCTTCGTTCTCTCGTATCCTCTGTTCTGCTAAAAACACTTCGTGTTGCGCTTTCTGCACAACTAATAACTGTTCTTCTTTTTTTCTAATACGAAAATCTAAAATCTTCTGTAATCTATATACAAAGGGCATACTAAATTATTACACTCTTTTTTACAATATAATACCTCTATTTGAAGGATTAATGACAATATCAAAAAAGTCATAGTTTTGATTAAGTGTAAAAAGTACTCTTTTAAAATAACCCAAATGTGCTATTTTTAAAGAGGTTTACAAAATAAAGTGTCTGTGATATAATCTTATAGTGTTTAAATAAGAGAAAGTGTGTATACATGATACAACCAATTAATACAGTTGCACCCAGGGTCAGATTTAGAGAAGCTAAGAAAGAAAATAATAGAAAATTTAACAATTCGGATATTGCTATTATGAATGCAGGAGGAGTTGCGGCTGCTGTTGGAGGAGTAACAACATTAATAACACGTTCTTATACAAAATCATTTACCCAAGCTGGTGTGTTAGGTGTTTTTGGAGCGTTTTTAGCAGTGTTTTTTATGACTCCACACGTTGTTAATACAATTGCTAGAAATAAGATTGCTAAGGGTGCTAATAATATTGTTGCAAATGAAGGAGTTGCTCAAAAGAGCATAAAAAAGCCCTTTCGTAAGTTAGTTACATTCAAAGCTGAACAGGTATGAGAGTTATTGCATAGGATGATTTTTCCCAACTCCAAAACCATTGCGAATAAGATCATAAGCAAGACTTAGTCCAACTCCAATAGCGCCAATTTTTGCATAAATACCTTTACCAAGTAATGCTAGAGCAGAGCTTGAAATGATTAATATATTATTACCTAGTGCATTAAATGCGCCTTTGAAATAGCCTTTTACGCGTCCCCATAATGATGGTACTGGATCTTTTAAACGCCAGTCAAAAGTACCTTTTCGTATTCCGTTTGAGATATAACTATCGCTATCAATTGTTCTTGAATCAAAATAGGCATTTTCTATATATTTTGCATGTTCTACGGCAGATGTGTTTTTTGATACACGATTTGCAACCCGTCCAACATCGTACATAGCAAGTCCCATTCCTGCTACGCCAATTGTTCTACATGCTATTTTTGCCCAAGTTTTCATTTTTCACCTTATAATATTAGGATTTAATTACATTACTTTGATTTTTTGTTTTATTATTTGCTAAGTAGCTTGTGCAGGCTTAGCTTTTTCATATCGGATTTCTGTATCAGCTGACATTTGAAGTAATATATTTGTAGCTTCTACGACATCTTCTTTTTCTGAATTTGGATTGTTTTGAATGTTTTGTAATAATTCAACTGTAAAATCATTACCACTTGCTAATCGAGAAGAAAAAGCAGACAATGCAGCAATTCTAATTAATTTGTCAGGATCTTGTAGCATCTTATTTAAAAGAGCATTTAATGCAGCATCATTATGTCTTTCTTTGTCCTCATCAAGTCTAATTAATATATCTTTAGCTGCTCTCAAACGAATTTCAGCATTTGGATTATTTAAACAATTTTCCAAGGACATAATATATTCATTGGTTAGTGCAACAATCTTTTTTTGCTGTCCGTTTTCAACCAAATCTTTTTGTTTAGCGACTTCATTATCTAAATCTTTTATAATTTCTTTGGATGAAGATAAGTCAGGCTCTCTGTTTACAACCATAGGTGTTGCTTCAACTGGAGGCTGTTCGTTAACCATGTTAGAGCTTTCACTTACACTTGAAAATTGTGGCTTAACTGGCTCAGGATTTTGTACATAGTTATAATTATTCAAATAATATTGTGGAGGATAAGCTTGTTGTTTATTATCAAACAATTGTTGTTGACTTTGTACTGGTGGCATAACTACAGGTGCTTGTGCTTGTGGAGGCATAACTCCATAGCTATTAGCTACATTCTGGTTATAACTATTATTTGGATAATGATGTGTTGGTTGTGTATAACAGCCTGCATTACAATTCGAATCGCAGACGTGGTTTCCAGCTGGGTTTACCATTGGATTAGAAATATTAATAGTAACACCAGAGTATGAAGGATCCATTTGTTTTGAATAATTTACAGGATTAACCATAATTCACCTACTTTTTACACTAATATATTATATTAAAGTTAAATTTTGCTTAAAAATTGCTTTATTGGTTTACAAAAATTAACATTTTATTTTAAAGATTTTTAAGCTTAAACATTGCATAAAAAAAAGACCTTGAGTATATAACCAAGGCCTGTCCGTTTAAATAAGAAGAGAGAGCTTTATATATATATAAAAAATTGCACAAAAAAAAATTTGCTATTGAATGAGCTATTTTTTTACAATTTGTTACATTTAATTAATGGGTGAGTTCAAGAAGCAGTTGCAACGCTAAAATATTGTAGTTTTAGCTTAAATGAAATTTAATAATATGAAAATTTTGTACATCTCATAAAAATATGTAAATATTTGTAACAATTTATAGAAAAAGTGTTACTAAAATATGATTATGTGGAATATAAATTATATAATGGAATAATATATAGCTGTTTAGTTTTTAAGTATGGACATTTCAAATTATGGGAAAAATGTGTTATCTCAATGATAGAAATATAGCCCAAAACCCTCTTGTAATAAAGTTTTTGAACCTCGGGGGGGGTAAAACCCTCTATTGGTGCGCTTTTTTGAGGTGTATTGTGAATAGTTGTGTGCAAACCCCGCACGCAATGACGGCAAGGCACTTCAACGTCATCCTGAACTTGTTTCATGATCTTTGTATTTTGACACTAGATTTAAGAAGAAAAAACTATGTGTTTGATAATTTTTGTTGGGTTGCACCCAACCTACTGCACTTAAAAATAAACAGAATAGTTTACCCCAATTTATCCCTTCTATTATTTGGTCAAAAAAGAGGAGGTGATGTGTAATTCTTAGTATAAATACGAATATTTCCAGCATAATCACCCAAAATAGCATGAGAACGAGTACCAACAAGCTCAACCAAGCGATAGAACGCATGAGTACGGGCTATAAAGTTAATCATGCTAAAGATAATGCTGCGAATTATTCAATTTCTACTAATATGACAACAAAGATTGGAGCTTACGAAATCGCAGAGAGCAATACGATGACGGGCTTGGATATGGTAGCTACTGCAAGCGAAAACTTGAGCCTAATAGATGATAAGCTAAAAAGACTAAGAGCACTTGCTGTTCAATCTCTTAATGGTAGTTATGGAACCCGCTCATTGGAGGCTATAAACGCTGAGGTAAATGCTCTAGTTGATGAAATCGACCGCATTTATTCAACTTCTGAATATAGTGGCCAAAAAGTATTTAAAAACCTTGCTCCTCCTAAGATACCTGACGATATTGGTACAACTGGAAATGTGGGTGTGCAGACAGCATCAACATATTCAATGAGAGCAGCTAATTATGGTAATTTTTTGGACAATCCTTATACATACGAACAAAGCTATGTTGATAGTTTAACTGCAGTATCAAGCGTTGTTGAGGCTGAAGGTTTTACAGAATCTGAGTATAAAGTAGCATCTGTTGAAGATTTGAAAGAACTAGCACGACTGACGAACTTGGGAGTTGATACTACAGGAATCACATTTATTTTAGCGAAAGATCTTGATATAGGTGCATACTGCGAAGAAGAACTCGCTAAAGGCAACGGTAAAGGTGGTTGGACTCCTATTGGGGATTCAACTAATAAATTTAAAGGTACCTTTGATGGCAACGGACATGTGATTAAGAATATTAATATTTATGCAATTAAAAGTAGACAGGGGCTGTTTGGCGCAACAAACACTGGCTCAGAAATAAAAAATGTTGGACTTGAAGGTGGAAGTATTAGAGGTGAAACGCATTGTGGCGGGCTTGTTGGAGAATCTTATTCTTCTATTACCAACTGCTACGCAGCAGTAGATGTAAAATGTGCTTATGTTTGTGGCGGACTCGTTGGAGCATCTAATTCTTCTAGCATTGATAACAGTTATGCAACAGGTAATATTACGAGTGGCCATAATGCCGGTGGGCTTGTTGGGGGTGCCGCCTCATCTCCTATTACCAACTGTTACGCAACAGGAAATGTTACATCTCATAGATATCAGGTAGGTGGGCTTGTTGGTAATGTAGTATCATCTTCTATTAGTAATAGTTACGCAACGGGAAATGTTAGCGGTAGTTATGATGTTGGTGGGCTTGTTGGTGGTAGTAGTGCTACTTCTTCTATTAGTAATAGTTATGCAACGGGAAATGTTAGTGGTAATTATAATCTCGGTGGACTTGTTGGGAAATATATTGCGACTTATTCTTCAATTAGTAACAGCTACGCGACAGGAAATGTTACAGGTACATCACACAGTATCGGTGGGCTTGTAGGTACTACTGCTAATTATTCTCCTACCATTAATAACAGCTATGCGACAGGTGATGTTACAGGTGGTTCTCATAGCGTTGGCGGGCTTATAGGTAATACTGCTACTTCTATTAGTAACTGCTACGCTACAGGTGCGGTGAGTGGTGAAAGTTTTGTTGGCGGGTTGATTGGACAAGCCAAGAAAACAAGTGGTACACAGAATATTACAAACTGTCTAACATATTCGACTGTAAATGGTACCGATTTAGAATCTACAGGAAGCCTAATCGGTGGTACTGTCGTTACAGCAGATAATACAACTTTTGGAACAATAAATGTTTCTGGCTGTACATCAACTTCTCAAAAATGTGGTACATTAGGCGGTAGTTATATGTATGATAGTACTAATTATACTTTGCTCAATAATTACGATACTAGTGGAATTACTACAGGTATTTCTTTGTATGTGCCACAAGTAACTTCTCTGACTTTACAAGTTGGTGCGAATGCTTCAGATTCTTGTCAAATAACTTTTGATATGGCATTTATACTTAATAATTTGGATGATTTAAGACAAATTGGGTCAAATACGACTGCTAATACTCTTACGCTGTGTGATGAGCTGATAGCGACTGTTACAGACAAACAAACTCTATATGGTGCAGTGGAAAATCGCTTGATGTCTGTATTAGATGAGATTTCGACTCAATATGAGAATTTGGTCTCTAGTCGTTCGACGTTGCGTGATGCTGATATGGCAGAATTAAGCTCAATTTATGTTCAACAGCAGATTTTACAACAAGCAGCTGCGACGCTGATGTCCAGTGCAAACCAATCTCCTGCTATTGCATTACAATTAATCTAAAATAAATCTTGCAAGATTTAGTGAATTTCAACAATAACGTGTGTTTTTGTTATGCGAAGATTGCTTCAGTTTCTTAACAACTTAGCGTTTTTACTTCAACATTTTAGGTGTTGAGATTGTTTTTGAACCCAGCAGGTTTGATTAAAGTGTGATTATTCATATCCATCAAAAGTATGATTTTTTATTTTTTGAATTAAATTCTTTAGAAAATTGTGCCGTATTAGATAGTATTAGAAGG
>JAGBXP010000026.1 GCA_017629215.1 bacterium
ATTAGGATACACATGGTGACTATAGCGCGGAGGTCCACCTCTTCCCATTCCGAACAGAGAAGTTAAGCCCCGCAGCGCCGATGATACTGCATCAATTTGTGGGAAAGTAGGTCGTCGCCACCCCATAACGGAAGCCTCAGCAATGCGCTGGGGCTTTTCTGTTTTCATACGCACTCCTTTCCCCCTCCTCTCGCAGAGACGCAGAGAAACGCAGAGAGAATTTAAAGTTGATCTCTCAATTGTCCACAGACTAAAGCAAAAATTCGTAAAAAAATATCGTAATTTTTCGTTGAAATTATATGTATTAAAACAATTTATACTTGAAAATTAACATAGATACTATAAAATATTAAAATTATTCTGTTGATTATCAATGTGAAAAATAAATTTTAAAAAAATCTTTTGTGATGTTAAAAAAAACTATAAATTTGCATTGCAATAGACAAAGACGTATCAGGTAGTACTTCAGGATTCTTGGGCGAGAAGTGGTGTTTTCAGAAATAAACAAGGATGTGAATGTACGAGAAAATATACACTGCTATAGTGTGGAGTTGTTATTATATTTGTTTAGGGTTTTACCACACCTTCGCTCAGATGTAGTAATTCTTCACACTTTTTTTTCTTACATTCTTTTTTGCCTATAGTTTCTCTAAATATTTAAACTATTTGATTATTTTTGCAAAATGAAAATAATTAAATATCTCATATTATTTATTCTTATTATTGGGCATTTTGTTGTAAAATCGGAAACGGTTTATGAGAACGATTCAATAAGATTAGATTCTACTAATGTTAAATATTTTGTAAAAGATTTTAACAATTTAACATTAGGCAACGATGTTTTTTGGGATACAACGACTTTACTTAGTTCAATATACAACAGCCTGGAAAATCCTTATAAAATATACCAAACATTAAGTAACTCTGGTCTGGCTCATAAAGACATAAACTTTACAATACCATATAATTTAGGCTTTAATTCTGAATTACAGGCCTTTTCTTCGTATCTACATAATATCAATAATATAAAATTTCCTATTGTATTACAACCATTTACAGATATAACATATATGTCTGGAGATAATAAAGAACAACATTTGGAAATTTTATTTTGTAGAGAGTTCCTTCCTCGTTTTTTTGTAACGCTAAATTACGATATTGATTTTTCACCAGGTGTATATAAAAGAACCAAGTCTCAGAATTCATTTTTCAATGGTAATTTTAGGTATAACACAAAAAATGAAAGATACGGAATAAACGGATGTTATTTTTATGACAAAATAGATATACAAGAAAATGGAGGTATAGTTTATGACTCCGTATTTATAAATAATCTAGAAAATGACAAGTCGATCATTGATGTAAATATTACGAATGCTACAAATCTCATAAAAACATCAGGATTCACTTTGGATCAATATTTTAATATATTGGGTCCTTATGTTAAAAAGAATTATCAAGATAGTATTCAAAAAAAACATAAGATTGGTGTGGGAAGAATCAATCATCATTTTTCTTACCAAAGAAACAAGTATGTTTATGAAGATTCAAGGCCATTATCTTATTTTTACCAAAAATTTGATCCAATAATTGACTCAACAAAAACCTTTGATAGTATATGTTTTTATAATATAAAAAATGTAATACATTGGAATACATTAGGATATAGGAAATACACTAATGATATACCTTTTTATTTAACATTAGGATTGGAACATAATTATACGCATCATGCTGGATATTTGGATTTAGTTACTAAAGAACGTTTCAACGAACGCAACTATTCGAATCTTAGAGTCAATGCTGGAATAATAATAAATCTATTCAAATCATCAAGAATTACAGGTAATGCTCAAATTATAACAACAGGTTATCATGCTGGTGATTTTTTTATAGAAGGTCAATGGAAGCAGTTTTTAGGCACTTATAAGAAAAACATAGGTGCTCTGAAATTTGACATTAATTTAAACCGACAATCAGCAGACTGGTTTGAAGAATACTATTATTCAAATAATTTCAGGTGGGATAATGATTTCAAGCCTTCGACCTCTCTTTTGCTACATTGTTCATACGAATTACCATTTTTAGAGATAGGCGTCAAATCAACAAATATCGATAATTACATTTATTTTGGGACAGATGCTAAACCACAGCAATATAGTAAAAATATTAATGTAAATTCCTTATACACAATATTTTGTGTAAATTTTAATAAATTAGAGTTCGTAGGATTTGCGTCATTACAAACAACAAATAACGACAAAGTTATACATATTCCAACTTTTCAAGGAAAGATAAAATTGGCATACAATATTAATTTAGTTAAAAACATCTCAATGATGCAGCCAAGTATAACTGTCAATTATTTTACAAAATATTACGCAGATGCCTATATGCCAGCCTTACGCACTTTTTATTTACAAAATGAAGTTGAAGTCGGTAATTTTCCTTACATTGACTTATGTGTGACATTCAAGATAAAGAAAGCCAATATATTCGTTCAATACACGAATATGTATTCATTAACTAAAGACAACAGATATTTCACCACGCCTCATTATCCTATGAGAGACAGCAGATTTTGCTTTGGCGTAAATTGGAGATTATACAAATAAAAAAAGAGGTTTTTAAAAACCTCTTTGCTTTCTAATTTTCTCGTAAGCTTCGTTAACTTCCTGAAGTTTTTGCTCTGCTGACTTTCTGACATCTTCACCCAGATAAGCCACTTTGTCAGGATGATATTTTTTAGCCATTTCGCGATAAGCTTTCTTAATTTCATCATCAGTTGCTGTAGAGTCTATTCCTAGAATTTTGTAAGCACTATCAACTTCTTGAACAAACATTGCTTTAATTGATTGGAAATCAGCACTTGAAATTCCCATATACTTTGCTATGACAGAAATAACATCTATTTCGTTTTCATGAGTTGAACCATCAGCTGATGCTATGCCAAAAAGATAGTGTAAAAGTTGTAGTTTTGAAGAATAATCCATGAAGCGACCAATTTGCTGACTTACTTCATAAACTTGAATATCTTGTTTTAATATTTCGCGAAGCATTAAGATATATTTTTCGGCGCGTTCTTGACCGAAGTTTGTTAGAAAGAATCGTTTTACAAAATCCAATTCAGATTTTTTTACTGAGCCATCAGCTTTCATGACAGCAGCAGACAATACCAACAAACTCACATTAAAATCACGTTGTTGAGTTGTGCCGCCAATATACTCTTTAGAATCAGAATTATTTCCAAAAGCGGAACCTATTGCAAATCCGATAATTGCGCCTAAAGGACCACCGAATGCCCAGCCTAATCCTCCACCAATCCATTTGCTATAATTTCTACCTTTTTTTCTACTATATTTTTCTGTATTATTTTGGCTTTCATTAACATTAGTTTTATTGACATTTCTAAAAAGGAAATAAACGATGGCAACAATAACAATTATCGCTAGCAAACTTGACATAAATAGTGTTTTTTTAGATTAATAATGATTGTAAAACAAACAAAAAATATTCCAAAAGAGAATAAAAAAAATATTATAATTTTTAATTTAGTTCTTTCATGAAAAAAAATAAATACTTAACTTTGCAAACTCGTATTATATCCAATAATATTTCATTGGAACAAGATTAAAAACACTATAAAATTTTAATAAAATGGGAAAAACAAAGTATGTTTATTCTTTTGGCAATCGCGCTGCTGAAGGAAACTCCACAATGAAAAATTTATTAGGTGGAAAAGGTGCTAACTTAGCAGAAATGTGTCATTTAGGTTTACCTGTTCCAGCTGGTATTACAATTACAACTGAATGTTGTACAGCTTATTATGCTAACAACTGCCAATTACCAGAAGGACTTATGGAAGAAGTCGCTGAAGGTATCAAAAATATGGAAAACATAATGGGCATGAAATATGGCGATGCTGAAAATCCATTATTAGTATCATGCCGTTCAGGTGCTCGTCAATCAATGCCTGGTATGATGGATACAGTTTTGAACATCGGTCTTTGTTCAAAAACTATCCCTGGTTTGATTAAGAAAACTAACAACCCAAGATTCGTTTATGACTCATATCGTCGTCTCATCATGATGTATGCTGACGTTGTTATGGAAAAAGCAGAAGACAGAGAACCAGCAGAAGGCAAAGGTATCCGTAAGATTTTGGACGAAATGTTAGATAACTTCAAAGAAGAAAGAGGTTATAAATCAGATACAGACATCACAGCTGAAGAACTTCAAACACTCGCTGAAAGCTTCAAAGCTACTATCAAGAACGTTCTCGGAACAGAATTCCCAGATGACGCTCAACTTCAATTAGAAGGCGGTATTAAGGCTGTTTTCAAGAGCTGGAACGGTAAAAAAGCTGTTTCTTACAGAAGAATCGAAGGTATTCCAGAAGATTGGGGTACAGCAGTTAACGTTCAAACAATGGTATTCGGTAACATGGGCGACGGTTCTGCAACTGGTGTTGCTTTCACACGCGACCCTGCTACAGGTGACAACAAGTTCTACGGTGAATGGTTGATCAACGCTCAAGGTGAAGACGTTGTTGCTGGTATCAGAACTCCAAACCCATTGAACGACGATACAAAGAACGAAAAGAACAAGAATATGGCTTCTATGCAAGAACTCATGCCAGAGACTTACAAAGAGCTTTGCGATATTCGTACAATTCTTGAAGACTTCTATAAAGATATGCTCGACATCGAGTTTACTATCCAAGATGGTAAATTATATATGTTACAATGCCGTACAGGTAAACGTACAGGTCTTGCAGCTGTTAACATGGCTATCGACATGCTCAAAGAAGGTCGCATCGACGAACCTACAGCTGTTATGAGACTTAACGTTAACCAAATCGACGAATTGTTACACCCAATCCTCGATGCTAACGACGAAAAAACTCACACAGTTATCGCTAAAGGTTTACCAGCAGGTCCTGGTGGCGCAGTTGGTAGAATCGCTTTATCATGCGAAAAAGCTATCGAATATCAAGAACAAGGTATCGCTTGTATCTTAGTTCGTGAAGAAACAAACCCAGAAGACGTTGAAGGTATG
>JAGBXP010000027.1 GCA_017629215.1 bacterium
CAAACTATATAAAATAAACGGATACATAGAAGACGTAAAAAAAATAATTCCCCTTGAAGAAGGAGAATCTCAATTAGAATTATTAAACGTTTTAACAAGTTATCTTGGCATAAGAAACAACATCGCAAAACTTTTAGGAAGGGTTATGATTAAATAATAAGGTAAAAAACTAATTGGTATAACAGCATGAAAATCGTTAGTTGGAATTGTAATGGTGGGTTTAGAAACAAAATCAATTTTATCACAGAGTTAAATGCTGATATTTATGTAATTCAAGAGAGTGAAAGTCCTGAAAAACATCCTAAGTTTAAAGAAAAACTAAATAACTATTTATAGATAGGAGAAGGACATAAAGGTTTGTTAATTTTTTCTTTAAATAAAGATATTAAATTTACTCATGCGAAATGGAAAGATTATTATAGAAGATTTTTTCTCCCAGTTTTAATAAACGACAATATCGTGATCATTGGATTATGGGCTTGTGATCCGTACATACATGAGTTTTATTTCTATTTACGTCTAATAGAAAATAATATGAAACAATACTCTAATGTCATTTTAATAGGAGATATAAATAGCAATAAATGTTTTGATTACAAACATACTAGAGAAGGAAATCACTCTGACACTATAAATCTATTAAAATCTTGGGGATACGAGTCTATTTATCATTATACAACAAGAGAAGCGCAAGGAGAAGAAATTACACCAACTTTTCTCATGCACAAAAACAAGAACAAGCCTTATCATATTGATTTTTGTTTTGCTAAACCTAAATTTGTAAAAGATTTTCAAATATTAGCCGATGACAAATGGCTATCTTACAGCGATCATAAACCACTTGTACTTGAAATAATTTAAAAAGTTAAAACAAAAACTAATTTCAAATTATTACAACGCCTTTGGAGAAGTGTTACAACAGCATTGGAGAAGCATTCCAACGCTGTTGGAATTTTATTTTTCTTTGTTTTTTATAAAGGAAACGTCTTTTGAGAAATAAAAAAGCCCGAAGTTTTTAAATTACTTCGGGCTTTCGTTATTTTTATTATAAACTTTTGTTTAGTTATTTACTACGTCTTGGAATTCTATTAAAGATTGATATCTTCTAAACTCTAAGTCGTGTTTTGCTTGATACTTGTAAGCTGGCTCTTGTTGGCAAGCTTCTCTTAGATTCTTTAATAGACCTGGTACATCGTCTAATCTTGCATAGCAAATCGCTCTTAAGTAATGTACTTCTGAGGTTTGGTCCATACAACAGTCCAATGTACGAATTGCGTTTCCTGTATTACCTGTTAGAAGTTGTAATAATGCTAAATTGTATGTGCATTTTCTTCCATCAAGTTGTTCTGCTGCTTCTTCGTATTTTGCTTGCTTGATTAGAACTATTGCTTGGTTCATTTCTGCTTGGTCATTGCCTGCTTCAATGGCTCTTTTTACATATTCGTCTGCTAGTTCTACGTCTTTATATGCTAAGGCCATTAGTGAAAGGTTGGCTAATATCATTCCATTGTTTGGAGATAGTTTGTCTGCTGTTTCTAAGAATCTTTTTGAGTCTTCTAATTGGTTAAGGTATAGTGCTACTGCTCCTGCGTTGTTCCAGCCTGCCCATTCTGATGCGAATCTTTCTGTTGCGGCTGTGTAGATTTGTAGCTTGCTTGCGTAGTTATGTGTTAGTGATGCTGCGTACATCAATTCATCAAATGTAAGATTGTCTGGATTTGTTATAGCCATTCTTGCTACTTCTTGTTCTGTTTTTTGTACTCCTGAGAAGTTGAATGCTATTTCTCCTCTACGTAATGTAGGTAGTATTTCACTTTCAATTTGGTTGAAGATTACAGACATGTTTCTAATCTCTTGTTCTCTTCTTATTCTGTCTGGTTGTGATTTTACTACGTTGATTACTGTGTTCTTTTCTCTTAATGATGAGCCTTCTACTAAGCGTAGGAAGTTTTCCCAGTCTTCTCCTTTGGCGCTTGATGTTATAACAACGTCTTGTTTTGCGTCTTCAACATATTTTTGAATGTCGGTTTTCTTTATGTTTTCTATTTTTGCTCTTTCGGTTAGGGCTTCTGTCAGCATTTTATCTACTAAATTTACTACTGCTTCTGCTCTCTTTTTAGAAAGTCCTATGTTGAATGTTTCTTCTCCTTCTGGTGATGCCCATGCATTAACGAATATTTGACGAGGTACTTGGTTGTTTATGATGTAACTCTTCATGCTTTCGTAGTTTTTCTTGGCATCCATTTGTTTATTCAACTTGTTATTCCAATTTACTTCTGACATATTTACAGTGAAGTAAACATCAGTCGCCATTATTTCGTCTGTTCTAACGTTGTAGTTTGATGGTGCTATGCTTAAATCTCCTCTTATATCTACTCTGTTTGATGTAGAGTTTATGCCTTCTGTGATTTTTACGTTGCCTAATTTGATTGCTCCTGGGTTTTCCATTGCTTCACTCCAAGTTGCGTTTGCTTCGTTTACTTCTGAAGCTTTATAGGCTATTGGATTAAGGAATAACTTGGCACTTTCCATGCCTTGACGGTAAGCAACTGTGTCTTTATAGACAAATCTTCCTCCTGAACCTTTTTCAATGGTTTTTCCATTTCCATCTACTTTAGAACCTTTTAGATTCATTGGAGAAAGTATCACCTCTCCTGTTTCCCATGTTAAAACTGGTTGTAAGTAAACTACTGCATTCTTTTGGAAATAGTTTTCTGGTATGTTACCGTTTATTGTTACAATCACTCTATCCGCGTGTACTTCCATTGGATTTGGTGATATTTGGTATCTTACCTCGTTATGCTTATTTTGCATTGTTTTTATGCTTCCGCAAGAAGCCATCATTAATACTATTCCGAGGAAGGCTAATATTGTTGTTGCTTTTCTCATTTTAAGTGTTTTATTCATTAACTACTTCTATTAGGACATCGTTTTTGCTTACTGTTTGTCCTTTTTCTATATTAACGCTTTTTACAACTCCGTCTATTGTTGAGCATATTTGGTTATCCATTTTCATTGCATGAAGGCAACATAATGGTTGTCCTTTTTTAACTTCTTGCCCTGGTTTTACAAACACGTCTAATATTGTTCCAGGTATGAAAGCGTAGATTTCGCCTGGAGCAACTTTAACATAAAGTTGTCTGTAATGAGTTCTCATATTTTTGTTGTCTGACATTTCTTTTCGTTTTTATGTGTGTAATTTATTACAATTCTTTTGCGTTTGGCTTGTTTTTAGAATGGTGGTAATCCATGTTTCTTTTGAGGATTTTCTTGTACTTTGTTCTTACACATTTCTAATGCGTGTACAATATAATCTCTTGTTTCTTCTGGTTGGATTATCGCATCTACATATCCGTAAGAAGCTGCAACGTATGGGTTAGCAAATTTTTGTTTGTATTCTTCTATCTTTTCTTTACGAGTTTGTTCTGGATTTTCAGAATTCATTATTTCGCTTCTAAATACAATGTTTGCGGCTCCTTCTGGTCCCATTACTGCTATTTCTGCTGTTGGCCATGCGAAAACAAAGTCTGCTTTTAAGTGAGAAGAACACATTGCTATGTATCCACCACCGTATGCTTTTCTTAATATGATTGTAATTTTTGGAACTGTTGCTTCTGAATAAGCGTATAGTATTTTCGCTCCGTGACGGATAACTCCTGCGTGTTCTTGATCTACTCCTGGTAAGTATCCTGGTAAGTCTTCTAATGTTACTAATGGAATATTGAATGCGTCACAGAATCTAATGAATCTTGCTGCCTTGTCAGATGAGTTGCAATCAAGAACTCCTGCTAATGCTATTGGTTGGTTTGCAACAAATCCTACTGTTTCTCCATTTATTCTTGCAAATCCTATTACGATGTTTGGTGCGAATAATTCTTGTACTTCTAAGAATTCGGAACCATCTGCAATACTCTTGATTATGTTTCTTACATCGTATGGTTGAGCAGGGTCTGATGGGAAGAATTTCTTCACTTGGAAATCTTTAACTCTTGGTTTTTTAGATTCAAATGATTCTGCTTTCTTTGTGTTATTCCAAGGAATGTATGTAAATAATCGTTTGATTTGATCAAAACATTCTTGTTCGCTTTCTGCAAAGAAATGTGCATTTCCTGATATTTCAGCATGTACTCTTGCTCCTCCTAAGTCTTCTTGAGAAATTTCTTCTCCAAGTACTGTCTTAATTACTTCTGGTCCTGTGATAAACATCTTTGAGATTTTATCTACAACAAACACAAAGTCTGTTAATGCTGGAGAGTAAACTGCTCCTCCTGCACAAGGTCCTAATATAACTGTAATTTGAGGTATTACTCCTGTTGCCATTGTGTTACGATAGTAA
>JAGBXP010000028.1 GCA_017629215.1 bacterium
ATTGTTTAAATCTTCTGATTTTACTGTTTCTACTGTAAATAACATTTTTTAAAGCTCCGTTTGTTTATCTCTTATATATATATAAAGTATATGGAAAATAAAAAATTGCCTTTTTTAAGCCCAATTATTAAGAAATGTAAAGACGAGTTTAAAAAAAGGCAATAAAATACATAAAAATTAAAATTTGAAAGGAAAATTTATGCAAAAGAAAAGTTTGATTTGCAACAATTTTTCTGGAATAAATCGTAATGCATCTCAATATTCAAATGCAATTATAACAGCTTCAACAATAATGATTTATGATTATATACGCTCAGCTTGGGTTAAACGTAAATCGCAAAAAATTAATACTATAAGAGTTATTGCTGGTAAGCTTTATTCTGCAGGTAAAAAAATATATGAAGAATACAATTCTTCAGATTTTGATGGAGAATTTATAGACTCTTATTATAAATGTGCACCTTTGAATTTAGCTGTTGAAAATTCGTTAAAAATATTAGCGTATCCTCCTAAAATCACAATGAACATGTACTATAGTAATAATTTTTATATTGAATATACAAAAGATTATAATTCATTAACAACAAAAGTTCGTCAAATAACTTCTAAAACTTTAAGAAATGTTCTTTATTTTGATAAAGGCTTTTGGGATATTAACACATTTCCTTATGAAAAAATTAATGTTATTAAAAAATTGCCAGCAACGTTTTTTAGGACATTACAAATGTCTTTTTATACTAAAGATTATGGGCAGAATTTTTGTATAAACAATATTGAATTTGGGAAAGTTAAAACAAAAGTTTAGTTAATATGTAAATTTTAGAAAGGAATTATATAATGGGAAAAAAATCAAGTAAAACATCAAGCAATACGGAACAAGTGCGAGTGGTTCTCAGTTAGCTACAAATACTTCATTTGGTGTAACTACAGATGCTACAAAATCTGGTCTTGTTGCTAATACCTCAAATATAATCCAATTTAACGAAAATAAATACTTGTATATTTGTGTTGGCAATATTATTAACTATGAGGGAATGACGAATATAGTTAATCAAGGAATGGATATACTTGAGCAAGTAAATGAAGGTATTAATTCTTGTGTTCATATTGATGGCTCAAATGCACAATTTGTACATATTGTAAATGCTTATGTAAATGGAACATCTTGGTATCGTGTCTATTCAGATGGATATTGTGAGCAAGGTGGAATTTGGAGTTATACACATAATGCACGTTGTATGTCAACTAGCATATCATTACTTAAACCTCTTAAAAAAGTTTTATCAAAACAAGCAACTTCGGTGAATCATCCTTCTATTTCAACTGTTATTACTAATGCTGAATATTCAACTACTTCAAGTAGTACAAGTTTGACAAAAATGGAGCTATCAGCAGAGAGGTTGTATACTTCAACAACAAGTTCAGTTGGTAAAGTTTTTTGGGAAGTAAAAGGTTATATAAATTAAGGAGAAAATAGAAATGTATGAATTAGATAAGCCTTATACGGATAAACAAAGATTAGATTTTATTGTTCAATATAGTCATAATAAAGGTCTGCGTATAGAAGAAACATCTAAGGCTATTTATGCTTTAGAAGCTTGGGAAATCTTAGATAATGATAATATTATTGATAATAAAGATAATTATGATATAGAGCAAGAAAAAAAAGAGTTAGAGCGTATTGGGAAGCTTAAAGTTTCAAAACGTGAAGTTTTTTTAGGTTTATATCAAGCGAAAGGTATTACTCCTGAAGAGATTAAAGCATTAATATCTGATCCACAAGATTTGATTGAATTTGAGTATGCAAGTGATTATTATAGGGGAAATTCTTTGATAGACAAAATAGGTGCATTAATTGGGCTTAAACCATGCGAGCTAGATTACTTTTTTGAATATAAAAAATTCCCAGATTTAAAAACTATACAGGAGGTTGGTAATGCTTGAATGGTGTTCAAATAAACAAGTATCAGTATTTTTTGATGATCTCCCAAGAGTTGGCATTCGATATATATTACCATCGGCTAGTGTTGAGTTGAAAAAATCTATAAAAAAATATCCATTTATTAATAAAAAATTACTCAAAGTTGAATTATTAAATAAAAAGCTTGATAAGATTTTTAAATTTGAAATACCTAAAGGATATTGTTATGACGGGGCTACTATACCCCGTTTTTTTTGGAGAATTATTGGTTCAAATACTGATAATAAATTTCTTATAGCAGCACTTATTCATGATGTCTTATGTGAAAATCATCATTATATAGATAACGATAGATGTTTTTCAACTCAAGTTTTTAATGCATTATTAGAAGTGTCAGAGGTCTTTCCACTAAAGCGTTTTTTTATGAAACACTCAGTTGATATCTTTCAAAGATTTTGCGAATGGAGGTGAGAACTTGTGGTTAAATATCAATTATTAAATAAACAACGTGATTTTATGGAAATTCCTCATTCTAACGCTCTAGACGTTGCGATTTATCAAGGCGGTTACGGAAGTGGGAAAACTTGGTGCGGTTCACTTTTGGGTATATTATTAGCCAAAAAATATCCAGGCTGCAGAGGGTTAGTTGGAGCAAAGGAATATGAGCTTGTTCGTAAGACAACTTTAGTTAGTTATTTAGAACATTTATCTACATTAGGTTATGTTGAAGAAAGAGATTATATTTATAATAAAGTTGATAAAATTATAAAATTCTCAAATGGCTCAGAAATTTTGTTTTCAGCACTTGAGGATCCAGAGAAGTTTAAGTCGTTGAATTTACATTGGGCGGAAATAGAAGAAGCTTCTCAAATAAGTGATTCTTCTTTTAAGCAATTGCTTGGTCGTTTGCGTAATACATATAGAGGCAAAAATTGGGTCGATTTTAGGTATCGTTTGTTTGGTCATACAAACCCTCAACCAGATAAGGGTTGGATATGGCGAAGGTTTAAAGAACATTCCAAAGAGAATTATAGGTTAATTATTGCTCCAACAACAAATAATATATACTTACCCTCTCATTTTATTCAATCAATGAAGGAAAGCTTTGATGAAGAATATTATAGAATTAATGTTTTAGGTGAATTTGGTGATTATTCTTCAGGACTTGTTGTAAAAGGGTTTGATGATGCAAACAAACTTAATCTTAGATATAATCCAAATTTGCCGTTGCACTTAACCTGTGATTTCAATGTTGATCCAATGTGTTGGGCTTTGGCTCATAAGGATGAAAATGATGTTTATTTTTTTGATGAAATTGTTGTTGAAAAAACAACAACTCAACAGTGTATAAATGAATTCTTAAAAAGGTATCCTAATCACAAATCTGATATTATTATAAATGGGGATGCTTCTGGAGATAATAGAAGCACGCAAAGTGAATATACAAATTATGCGATTATCAAAAATGCGCTAAAAGATTATGGTTATGAAAATGTAAAGTTTCGATTGAGAGATTATAATCCACCTATACTAAATAGAATATCAGCTTTTAATGCAAGAGTTAAAAACTCTAAAGGTGAAAGGCATTTATTTATTGACCCTAGAAGATGTAAGTGGGTGCTTTATAATATTTATAATTTATCTTTTAAAGAAGGAACAAGTATTGTTGATGTTCCAACGCATACCCAGATAAAATCTAGTAGAGAAGCAAAATTTTTAGAACATCCATTTGATGCCGTTAGCTATTTGGTAGAATATTATTGGAGAGTTAAATAATGAAAAAAAGAGGTTGACTAAAAAAAAGTCATCCTCTTTTTTTTGCTTAAAAGCGTTGTAGATAATGTCTTAAAAGCAATGTAGACTGGGTGTAACCAAGCAGAATAGCTGACAGAACACGTCTCTTCGAGGAAGGATGAAATCCGACAAAGCAGTCCAGTAAAATACATTTGATGATAAAAACAGCTGGATTGCTTCGCTTCGCTCGCAAAGACGGAAATTTATGATTGCAATGACGGGATTTGCGTTTGCAAAGACGTTTTTTTATTTTTTGAGAAAAAATCCCTCAAAAAATAAAAAAATCCCATTCAAAATTCAAGACAAAAATCATCAATTTTCGTAAGTTCTATACCCGGTGCCAAATAAACCAGCTTTTTTATTAAATCCCCTGCCATCCCAATTATTTCCAAATTTACGTATCTTTGCATCAGGTATTCCATCAAAACCTTTATCAATAATATGTATTGAGCTAGAAATTGATCTCCTGTCGTCTTCTTTGAGATATTCAACTATTGATTGTGCGTCATCTATAGATAAATTACCATCATTATCAGTATATACATTTAC
>JAGBXP010000029.1 GCA_017629215.1 bacterium
CAACAATGATTTATCACCTATTAAATGATTATAAAATGGCTAAGAACAAAGAAGGCTTAGTAATGGTATCATTTGATACAGAATTATTTGGACACTGGTGGTTTGAAGGTGTTGAATTCATCAAACAAGTTGTTAAGAAATTCAATGATTACCTACCAGAGGTAGAAAGACTTACTGCTGGTGAGTATGTAACAAAATATCCACCGAAAGAAGCTATCCAGATACCAGAATCTTCTTGGGGACAAGGTGGACACTTCTACGTATGGATGAATCACTTAACTGAATGGATGTGGCCAATTATCCACTCTTGCGAAAAACGTATGAGTGCAATTACTGATACTTATGCTGAAAAACCAGAAGATGCATTACTTCTAAGAGCATTAAATCAACTTGCGAGAGAAAACTTATTACTACAATCTTCAGATTGGCCTTTCTTGATTACAACATGGCAAGCTAAAGATTATGCTACAGACAGATTTAACGAACACGTTGAAAGATTTAGTCTTATAGCTGATATGATTGAAGCTGGCACAATTGATGAAGCTAAGCTTGCCGAAATCGAATCAATCGATAACTGCTTCCCTGAAATTGATTATAGAGTATATCAATCAATTACAGAAGGAGTTATACCTCAACAAGAAAAAAAATTAGCTCCATTGTATAAATAACAACGAAAACAATGTTCTAGCTAATTAAAACATAAATATTTAAAACAGGTTCATTAAATTTGAGCCTGTTTTATTTTAAGCCTAGAAGTATCAAGTATAATTACACCTTCAGAAAGTTCTTCAATAGTTTTCTTAAATTCATCTATATATTTTATATTAATATTCTCTAATTCAAAAATTCCATTATTAGCATATTCAATGAGTCGATCAACATATTTTTGGCAATATTTTGCAGTTTCAGGATGCTTTTCAACCCATTCCACAAAAGGAACACTCATTCTATCAGAATTAGCTTGAGCGCAAGCACCTGCATAATTACTCATAGCATCTATGCCACCTAAAGATTTTGGCTTTAGATGTTCAATCGTTGCTATCGATGGCCATAGCAAACGATAAACGAACTTCTCAGGAGCTTCTTTTGAGTATTTAGCAATAAAAGCTTCAGGGCTTCCTTTTGATGTTGGTAATTTATTTGCTATTTTCATTATTATTTTTTTTATTTCAGAATCCTCAGATTTATTTATTATATTACTTAAATCAAATATAAACCCTTTTCTACTAAATGGTACTAATACTTTATTGCCATTTAATTGGGCTTTTGAAATATTTATCAAATTTATAATAGGGGTATAATTATTTAAAACAGTGTTATGGATAAATGCTTCCATCTTGTTTATAATTTTTTTATTACGATAAATACTTTTAATATTATCGTCTAAATCCATTTTTTTATAAATTTCTTCTAAATCACAAACAGCTAAATACATTTTTTTATCTTGCTTAATATAATCATCATTTTTGATTTTATTTAATTTATACATAAATTCTTTGGGGCTAAACTCGCAATAAGTTGGGATATTATGAATTCTATCTTCAGTTTTTTGCAATAGTCCATTTAATTCCATTCTTAAATTATCATCCAACGAATAAGAATATGCTGAAATTGTTTTTATAATTGACATCTGTTCTTTTACTAAAGTACCCTCTAACGACATCTTAAGGCTTTCTATGACATTCATTATATTTGCATTATCATTCAGAACGGCCTGTTCATTTATTAACATAAACACTTTTTTTTCAATAGCATTCATTCTTTCGTAATAAGGAAAAATTTTTCTACACACGCTACTTGCTGACAACCTTGAAAAATCTAGTTTTAAAATTTCTTTAACAACTCTCGAATCGATCATTTCCTTACCTGTATAAATACAAGGAAGTCCAAGTTTAAAAAGCTTTTTTAATTCTGTAGTGTTTTTATGACCAAAATTTACTTGAGATACATAATAACACTTAGGTAATTCCATTTTTTCATTAACACAAGCTGTCAATGCTTGATAAGACGATTTCTGCAAGCTAACGTGTGTATTTGGTTGATAATTAATATGTTGAGAGAATAAAATTTTCATAATACTATTTTATTGAAAAACCTATAAAAAATTTTTTTGCTATTAATATAATAACTATAACAATTACAAATTCCAACTTTTTAATTATAATAGATAGAGAGGTAAAAAAAAATGATAGATAAAACTGAAGAATTTGCATCAATACACCTTGGTAAAAAAAGTTTAGGTAGCGAAACCTATGATAACACTTTACTCGTTGCAATTCCTAGAAGTGAAAACAGAAAACAATATAATATACAAGATGATAATTTACCATTTTATGGATTTGACATCTGGCACGCATACGAATTTTCAACTCTAACCGAATTTGGCATACCAATAACAAGAGTTCTAAAACTCAAATATAACTGCAATAGTAAATATCTTGTTGAATCAAAATCCCTAAAACTCTATCTGAATTCATTTAATATGTCTCGTTTTGGCAAAACTCCTAGTGAGGCACTAGATATTTGTAAAATATTAATTGAAAAAGATTTAAGCCAAAAACTAGAAACGGAAGTCAATGTAAACTTTCTTGACAATAATTCTAATAAAGTCCAAATCCTCAAACAATTTAAAAATATAATGAATGAAGTAAATGAACAGATACTTCAAATAAAATCCTTTAACGAAGCTCCTGAAGTATTAGAAATAAACGAAGCTGAATGTAAAGAATATTATTTAACTTTTGACTCTCTGCGTTCTAATTGCAGAGTAACACATCAACCAGATTTTGGTGATGTTTTTATTTACTATAAATCAAAAAAACATATCACTGAGACTTCTTTAATAAAATATTTATGTTCTTTTAGAAATGAATTTCATTTTCATGAAGAATGCGTAGAAATGATATTTAAAAGAATACAAGACTTATTAAATTCAGAAGATGAATTATTTATTTGCGCATTATACACAAGAAGAGGTGGTATTGATATAAGCCCCATAAGAAGAAACAAAAATTACAAAGGTAATCTCGAAGAAAAACTTATTGATATAACTAGCTATGCTAGATATGGGATTAAACAATAATTGTTTTCATCTATAACTTTACTCATTTGGTCTAAATTGTTTTAACAAAAAAACTAAAGGTATCAATAATAAAACTAGAATTGCATAAATTCTATACGCATTCATAAATGCACACAATGTCGATTGTTGAACCAACATTCCATAAATCTTACCTTGAGCAATACCAATCGCTGTCCCCAAGTCATAACCTAATTGAATAAACTTCGAGGATAGAGATGTAACTGCATTAGAAAATGGTGCATGAATTAATGAAAGCTTATCTACTAAATATGATTGGTATATTTGAGAATAACTTGAAACAAGAAATCCTACAGACGATGTCCCAACTGCACATCCAACATTCTTTATTAAATTTTGAATACTAGCAGCATTTGTCATATCTTTTTTACTTACCTTACTAAACAATAAAGTTGTACAAGGTATAATTACAGTTGTTAAACCAAAACCAATAATAATATTAGGTATTGTTACGTTGCTAAAAGCTATACTTAAATTGAGCCCTGAAAACATAAAACAGCCCAAAGAAAAAGCTATCAAACCAATAACAGTCTGAGTTCTTAATCCTAATATATTTAAAGAAGCTGTAGTAAATATTACAGCTATTACAGAACCTACGCCCATCGGACCTGCTGCTAATCCACTTAAATATGAGTCATAACCTAAAAGATTTTGCAAAAATTGAGGCAAAATAGCTATTGAACCATAAGCTACACCAAATAATATCGTTAATATTATTGTACCAACTGTAAAATTCCAATTCTTAAAAATTTTAAGATCCAATAATGGATTTTTACATCTAAGTTCCCACCAAATGAGAGAAATAAAAGCTATTAAGCTTGTAATACCTAATTTCATTATATATGGAGAATCAAACCAACCATTTTTTTGCCCATTATCAACCATAACCTGAAATGTTGCAATCCATATAATCAAAAATAACATTCCAATATAATCAAAACTATAAGAAGTTTTTGATTTTAAATAAGGAGGATCTTCAATATACATTGTAACCATTATAAATGCTGCAATACAAAAAGGTATACTAATAAAAAATACATAATTCCAAGATAAATTAGTTGTTAGCCAACCACCAACAATAGGACCTATTATTGGTGCTATAACTATACCTGAAGAAAAAATAGACATCGCCTTAGGTTGCTCTGCTTTAGGATAACTTTCTAACAATATTGCCTGTGATAGAGGTATTAAACACCCACCTCCTAATCCTTGAAAAACCCTTCCCAATATCATAATTTCAAAATTTGGAGCTAAGCCACAAATAGTCGCAGAAATACCAAACAAAGCAATACAAAACAAGAAAAAATTCTTCCGACCAAACTTTGCAGAACACCAATCAGTTGCAGGTAGCAAAATACTACATGCTATCAAAAAAATTGTTACAATCCACAAACTTTCATCATTAGAAATTGAAAAACTTCCTGCCATATATTTTAAAGCCACATTAGCAATAGAAGTATTTAAAACCTCAACAAAAGTAGCTAACATTACAGCTATCGTTATTAATGCAAGGCTTGCCTTTGGTTTCCAATCTTGAGTTATATCTTCTAAAGTCATGCTATTCTCCACTGAAATCAATCCATTTTATCGGGTAAAAAAAATAAATGCAAGCACTAAATAATTTAATTAATATATGAACATTTTTAATAATTTTTCGTTATACTTATAATAAGAGGTAAAAACAATGGATAATAAATGTTCAAAATACGAAGGCCTATTTATTTTTTCAAATAATGAGACGTTGCAAAAACATATTGAAGAGTGTCCAGATTGTCAAGCTGAACACGAAAAAATGCAAAAAGTCTCTAATCTAATTGGAGAAACTAAATTCTACTACATGTCAAAGTTTAAGAAAAGACGTAAACTAAAAGCTATTTGTGCAATTATTATGTTTATGTTCTGCACAACGACATTCAGCTTTATTGATAACGATGGAGATTTTTGTGATGCGCTTTTATATGGTGATAGCTTAACTGCTGAAGATTTAGGGTTTCCAGTAGATTCTTATGGGCTATTAATGGTGGATGATGAAATTTAAAGAATTAGTAGAAAACAATAAACAAAATATTAAAAATATAATAAAACTTATTACCAAACAAGAAAATGAAGACTTAGAACAAGAAGTCTATATCAGAGCGTGGAAAAATTTGGATAAATACGAAGAAAAAGGTTGCTTCAAAAGCTGGATTTGTACTGTTGCAAAAAATATTTCTAAAGACTATTTAAAATCTGCTCAATATAAAAAATCGAACAACACAACATCTGATGATTATGCAATATCAATTATTACTGACAAAAAGCAAACCCCTGATACAAAAGCTATTTCTGGCGAACGTCAAGCTCGTATCATTAACGCTATAGAAAGTTTAAAACCAAAATTAAAGGAAGTTATTATTCTATGTGAAATACAAGGCTATACCTATGAAGAAGCTTCAAAAAAATTAAAATGCCCATTAGGAACTATAAAATCAAGAATTTACAATGCAAAAAAACATCTAGCTGAAATTTTAGAAGATTTATTATAAAAGAGGATATAATCATGAAAAAAACACTTATTTTATTTACAATAATACTAATGACACTTTCAATAGCTAATGCATCTGAGGCTATTACAAATAAGAGCTGTAACACACAAAGCATTACAAAATTAAAGACTCAACGCGAATTGGCTTTTGAGAAACGCTTAGCATTAAGTGATGAGCAAAAATTAAAAGCTAAAGAACTTCGACTTAAAGCTCATGAACATCTCAAACCTGTTATTGAAGAAATAAAGTCAAAAAAACAAGAAGCCAAAATGGTTAAAATGTCTAGAATAGCAGTTGAAGTTCAAGAAGAAAGATTAAACGCTATTGATAAAGAAATAAAAATTCTTGAAAAGAAAGCTCACGATATAAAAAAAGCAAATATGAAAGAGTTTGAAGCAATCCTAACTCGCACCCAAAGAAAAACACTTAAACAGATGAAAAAAGAAGGTCGACAAAAGTATCACGCAACTCATCCTTGCACAAAAACAACTCATATCTTTAACAAATAATATGAAATTATTAAGAAAGTATAAGAAAATTTATCTTTCAACTCAATAAAATTATCTATACTTTTGCGACAAATTTAATATTATAATCACTAACTAATTCTTCGCAAGCTAATACTCTAAGGTTAGGGACAAACTCTGATAGAACAACAAAGCACATGTGCCTAATATCCATAGGTACAACAAGAATTGGTAGTTCTAATTTTTTTGAATGGACAAATTTATTAATTTTGTTCGCAATCTCCTGAACATCACAAGCTTCAATTCGTATAATATTCTCATCATCTTCTAATTCAAAGAAGCTATCAAATTTTTTCATTGTCTCATCTGAAAATTCTATAACTTTGATTTCATTATTTTTTGCTAAATCCTTTAATATTAATTTAGAAAACGCAAGACGAACCTTATCCAATAAGTCCTCTTTTGTTGGCTCATTAGCATAATCATTAATTTTTTCAAACAAATACACAATGTTCTTAATCGACACGTTTTCACGAATTAAACAAGTTAAAAGATATTTTAAATCAGCAATAGTTATAAATTCTGGGATTATATTATCAACAAGAAATGAATTATTTTCAAGTACAATTTCAATATATTTATTAACATCATTATAATCCATAATGTCAGAGACTTCTTTTATTGATATATATTCAATTACTAAACCTATATATTCAACAGCACTATATCCATTAATCCAAAAATCTTTCGTTTTTTCTTCTTTAATCCAAACTAGCTTTTTACCAGTCATATTATCAACAACTACAATATCATCATCTGCAATTTTATAGCCTTTTAACATATCCTTATAAAAAGCATTATATCCACAAAAAGCTAACCCTCTAAAAGCTTCAATATCATGTATTTTTATTGAAAATTCATTTTGTCCTAACTCATCATCATTATGAAAGTTAATATGAGGAATTACATAACCTAACTCATTAGTTAATTTCTGACGAATTTTAACAGTTTCCGACAACAAACCATCATTATATTCTAATTCTATTAAGCTCAAAATTTCTTCAGACAACTGAATTGTAAACTTTTCTTCTTTTAATATTGAATACAAATTATTTGGCGACATTTCATTTACGAGTTCTTGTTTTAAAGAATTAAGCTGATTTAACTCATCAGACATTTGAATATTTAATCTATTTTTTTCGTCTACAGAGAGCCTGTCATTTTCTAATTCATCTTTAATTCTTTTTATTCTATCTTTTTGATTAATAATTTTCAATTGTATTTCTTTACAAGTTGCATAAGGGGTTGTAGGAGCAGATAACATCTTTTCCATCCTTGTTTTAAAACTTGCAACATTTATAATACTATCTAAATCAACAGTATCCTCATCTTGTTTTGTACGCATAAAAATACAGTTAAACTCAAAAGAATCCTCTTTTTCTATTTCATGCATTGTATACAATTCCCAGCCTTCAGAAGACATATTGTTTAATAAATTCTCTAACGCAATCTTATCGTCTGTTGGTACAGATTTAATTACATACTGCATTCTTTTATTAAACATCATCATCCTCACTTGCTCTTATTATTTTATAAATCAAACTATTATGATATGGCCTATTTTCATTAATTACAAAAGCCTCGTCGCAATATTTTTGCGCTAGCATTGTTTTTTCTGGATTATTTGAATAAATTGTATAGAGAATATCACCTTTATTAACATTATCTCCACTTTTTTTATTCAAATAAATACCTACGCTGTAATCTATTGGATCAGATTTTTTATCACGTCCTGCTCCTAAGATTTTACATGCATAAGCTATCTTATATGCATCAATATTATGAACATAGCCATTTTTCTTAGACTCACATTCAATTTTATATGTTGGCAAATCAAACAAGTCATAATTATCAATAACTTCAGGATTTCCATTTTGAGCTATTATTAACTCTTTAAACTTTTCTATTGCCTTGCCACTTGAAACAAGCTCTTTTAAATAAGCCTCTGCCTCAGATTTATCATTATAAAGACCTATTTGCATTAATGCTATAGTCGCAAATGAATATGTTAACTCTGCTAAATCGCCTTTTTTGATATTACCTTTGAGAAACTCTATAGATTCAATTATCTCTAGAGAATTACCAATAGCTCGTCCCAAAGGTTCTTCCATTGATGTTATAACAGCAGTGATGGATTTATTTAATAGCTTCCCTATATTAACCATTAATTTTGACAACTCAATAGCATCTTCAGCAGTTTTCATAAATGCACCAGAACCGTATTTAACATCAAGTATAATATTTTTTGCACCAGATGCAATTTTTTTTGAAACTACAGAAGAAGCAATAAGAGGCATGCTATCAACCGTTGCAGTTACATCCCTTAATGCATATAACTTTCCATCAGCTGGCGTTAAATTCTGTGTCTGAGCACCAATTGCTACATTTATTTTTTTTACCTGTTCTATTAATTCATTAATACATAATTGAGTATTAAATCCTGGTATAGATTCTAGCTTATCAATAGTTCCACCAGTATGCCCTAGCCCTCTACCTGAAAGCTTTGCGATAGGTACTCCTGCTGCTGCTAAGAGTGGAATAAGAGTAATTGTAACCTTATCTCCAACACCACCAGTTGAATGCTTATCAACTATAGAGTCAGTTAATTCTCCAAAATCGATGATTTCACCAGAGGCAATCATTGCTTCTGTTAAATAAGCAGTTTCTTCCTCGGTTAAGCCTTGAAAATATACAGCCATAAGCCAAGCCGACAATTGATAATCTGGAGCTGAACCATCCATTAAGGAATTAATCAAAAAATTGATCTCTTTTTTTGATAACGTACTACCTTTTTTCTTTTTTTCGATAAGGTCAACTATTCTCATTCCTATCTTATACCTTTCAATTTATTAATAACCATATCTGTGATATCTAAACCACCAACAAAGATATCTTTTTGATTCATAATTGCATCAAGCTTATGCTCAACCATTACAGTTTTAGCAACTTCTCTAATTTTATCATATACTTCTTGTTCTCTTTTATTTTTTAATGCCATATAAGCTTGCTCTTTAGCTCTAAATTCTTGAGCTGTTTTTTGCTCAAATGTTTGTTTTTTCAAAGGTGTATCTAAAGATTTATATTCCTTTTCTTTATCAACAAGATACTGTTGCATTTCTAAACCTTTCGCATCAACTTCTTTTATTGCTTTTTTTGCATAATCATAATTATCAATTACTTTTAAATAATCAATATAACCAACTCCACCAGCATTAGCAATTCCTGTCATAGCCATAAATGCAAACATTACTAAACTAAGTTTAACTTTTTTCATAAGAAACCTCCTAATTTATATATTAATACATCATGTCGCCTACGCCAAATGTAAAGTAACCGTTTTCAGAACCATTTGGTCCACAATTTGTAAGTGGTATACCATAATCAACTGATAAAGGACCTACACCTGGAATATTAATTTTCAAACCAATACCAGCTGTAATAGCTTGATTTGGTCTATCATATAATATACTTGAAATTGTTGGATCAAATACCTTACCAGCATCAACCCAGAATGTTAACCTCAAATTATGTAAAAAATTAACTTTAAATCTATCAACAAATGGTAATGGTGTTGCAAGCTCTGCAGAACCCATAATAAAAGAAGTACCAGTACCTACACCATTAACTCTATAACCTCTTATTGTATAAGGTCCACCTAATCTATAAGCCATGATTTCTGGCATTTCAGAACCATGAACTTTTAGACCACCTCTAGCTGTCAAAGACAATGAAGATTTTTTACCTACTGGTAAGTACCTACGCATCATACCTTGTATTCTACCGTTCGTACGATTAATATTAGAAATTCCCAATGCTTCCTCGTATCTTACTGATGCCATTGCTCCATGACGTGGGTTAATTAAAGCATCTCTTGAATCATAAGACAAGCCTGGTGCCAATTTAAAGAATAAACCACCTTGTAATTGCCTTGCTCTATCAGCAATATTTAATCCATGTGAATTATAAAGGTTTGTAATTCTAGGACCATCACCCTCTGATAAATGAATGTGTTCAATACCTGTTGTGAAAGTTGAAGACATTCGTTTATTAAAATGCAATCTATGTGCTATTGTACTTTCAAATCCAACCCTACGTTCAATTGCTAAAGGAATTGTATAACTACCTAAATCTCTATAATAGATTTTACTCATTAAAGAGTTATCTGCATTTAAAAAATGAGGTTCAAAAAAGCTAAGCTCTGCTTGATAATTCATGTGGCTTTTAATAGAAGCATCACTCATCAATATACCAGAACCAATTAGCCCTGTTAGAGAAACCCTTTGATTTCTACCTCTAAAATTATTATCAGAAATACCAACCGAACCAAAAGCACCAGTTGCAGAATCTAATCCACCACCGACTGATACAGATGCTGTTCTTTGCTCTTTAAGCTCGATTGTAATATCAAATTTTTCTGGATCATCTTCTGAGACTTCAATTGTTCTATTCACGTCCTTAAATGCTTGACTTGAATACAATCTCACCAAATCTTGTTTTACTATATTTTCGTTATATACTGTTCCAGGTTCAGTTACTATATTACGTTCAATTACATATTCTTTAGTCTTTTCATTACCAGTAATTATTACTTTATTAATTTTTCCTTCTGCAATACTTAGATTTAATGTTCCATCAGGGTCATCATATACAGAATCTATTTTCGACAAAATATACCCCTTAGAATAATAACATTCATTGATTTTTTCCATTGCATTATTAATGGCTGTAATATTTTGAGGCTTACCCTTTAAAGGTAAAAGATATTGCATTAATTCTTCAGATGATACAACTGTATTACCTTCTATAGTAAAATCAGTAACAGGCACATTCTCTTCTAAAATGATTTTCAAAGAAATTGTACCATTATCATTTTTAATAGGAACAGCTTTCATTCTTTCTGTAAAATAACCTAAGCGATAAATAGTTTTTAAATCCTCATGCATGGCCTCTTTATCATACAAATCGCCTTTTTTTAACTTAATCTTTGATAACAAAAACTCTGGTTTTATAATATTAGCACCAAGTATTTCAATATCATTAATATAAGAAGTGTTTATATCACTGTTACTTACAGGCTCAACAATGGTTTCAGAAACTTCCTCTGAAACTATTTCTTCAGCTTGACAGAAATTATTTGGCAACGACACGCAAGCCAAAATTAAAAATAATATTATATATCTTTCTATATTAAACAGACTAAGCAACTATCCACTCCAAAGTGTACAAAAATATTCTATCACAAATATTCAAATTGTTCCAACATATTTTTGCATGGTTTTCAAATATAAATACTTTAAATTAACTCTTCTGTCTAATGCTTTAGTTAATAAAAGCACTTATATTAAAAATATTCGAAAGGAGTAATTATGAAAACTGAATTAATTTTAAGAGAACCTGATTTATATTTCGACAGTATTCACAACGAACTAAACAATTTTTTACGAGACACCATTATAAATCCTGCTTTTTCACACCAGTTATCAATGAAAAAAATATCTACATGGAGACCAGCTGTCGAAATAAAACAGTCCGAAAATAATTACCTGATAAAAGTTCAGCTTCCAGGGGTAAATAAAGACGATATTGAAGTTGAACTCGACAATGATTTTATGACAATAACTGCTAAAATTGAAGAAGAAAAAGAAGAAAAAGAACAAAATGAAAAAAACATGAAATATCATACTTGCGAATTTAGATATGGTAAATACAAGCGAACTATATCGTTTGATCAACCAATTCGTTCAGAAGATGCAAATGCTGAATACAAAAACGGTATTCTTACTATAAAATTACCTAAACAGCAAGTAGAACAAGCTAAAACACGAAAATTAGAAATTCGAGAGAAAAAATAATTTTCTGTTTTATAGAAGCAAAGAGTTTGATTAAAAGTACTTAAAATTTAATAAATTCTATATAAATTTTAAGTTAAGATTTGCCTCTTGCTAGGTGTATCAATGTATTTGCTTCAACAAAAAAGGGAATGTCCTCTCATATAGACGTTCCCTTTTATTATTACTTATCTTATTTTAAATTAACTACACCTTCATCTCTTTTTCAAACCCAAACAGCGAACTTACTGATTCGTCATCATGTATTCTTGAAATAGCTTGTCCTAACAATGGTGCTATCGATAATTGACGTACATTGAAAGGCAAATCTTCTTTTTTCCAAGGAATAGTATTAGTTACAACACATTCTTCAATTGGTGCTTGTTTTAATCTTTCAATGGCTGGACCAGAAAATACAGCGTGAGTAGCTCCAACATATACAGCCTTAGCACCCTTAGATTTAAGAAGTTTTGAAGCTTCGCATATTGTACCTGCAGTATCAATCATATCATCAAACATTAAACAAACTTTGCCTTCTACGTCTCCAATAATATGAGCAGCTATAGCTTCATTATGCTTATCTCTACGTTTATCGATAATTGCAATTGGACAATCTAATTTTTTTGCAAAATGTCGAGTCCTATTAGCACCACCCATATCAGGGCTTACACAGACCATGTCATCTGGATCAATATTTAAGCTTTTGAAATAATCTACTAATATTGGATTTGCAAATATATGGTCAACTAATATATTAAAGAAGCCTTGAATTTGCCCTGTATGTAAATCCATTGCTAAAACCCTTGTTGTACCAGCTGTTGTTAATAAATCTGCAACAAGCTTAGCTGTAATAGCTTCTCTACCAGAAGTCTTTCTATCTTGTCTTGCATATCCATAATATGGAATAACAGCTGTTATTGATTTTGCGCTTGCTCTTTTAAAAGCATCAATCATTATCAATAATTCCATTAAATTTTCATTAACGGGGTTACAAAGTGGCTGAATAATAAAAACATCATCTCCACGAATACTTTCCTTAACTTGAACATAAATCTCACCATCTGCGAAATTTTTAATCACCATTGGACCAACAGTTGTTCCTAAATAATCAGCTATTTCTTGTGCTAATGCTGGATTAGACCTCCCTGCAAACAACTTAATATCATGTGTCGGGTTCACTGCTCTTTCAAGCTGTGGATAAGTCATTTCAAGCACCATAGAAAATCCTTTCATATATTAATTTGTGACAATTTACATTTTACTATAAAATTCTCAATTTTAATAGAGTTTTTTACAAAATATTAAGTATTTATTATAAAACACATAAAATTTTTTTTTGCGCCTAAATTAAAAAACTTATTTTACTCATATAAAACAATTATGATAATATTAAAATATGCAAGAAGGACAAATCTTAAAAATACATTCAGATTTTTACTACATTCAATCAGGCGACGATATTATTGAATGTAAACTACGTAGCATTCTAAAAAAACAAAAACAAAAAATATATGTTGGAGATTATGTTAAATTCAAAGACGGAGCTATTATAGAAATATTACCAAGACATAATTTTATAACTCGTCCTACTGTTGCAAATCTCGATCAAATAGTTATTGTTTCTGCAATAAAAGAACCTGAATTAGATTATACACAACTTAATAGATATATTGCACTTGCTAAATATCATAACTTAAAGACTGTTTTATGCTTTAACAAAAACGATTTATCAAATGATGACTCAATTATTGAAAAAGTTTTTAACATATATGAGCCTCTTGGTTTTGACATTTTATTTACATCTGCACTAGAAGGACTTGGATTAGAAGAATTTAAAGATATCTTATCTGGTAAAACATCAGCACTAGCTGGAAATTCTGGTGTTGGGAAGTCTAGTTTGATAAATTCTATATGCAACATAAACCTAAAAACAAAAAGAGTAAGTGAAAAAACTGGCAGGGGAATACACACAACACGACACTGTGAGATAATTTCTATTAACAAAAATACCAGAATAGTCGACACTCCTGGATTTAGCAACTTGAAATTTGATTTTTTATTACCCGAAGAAATAGACTCTCTTTTTGTTGAAATGTTACCATTTAAAGGTTATTGTAAATTCCAAAATTGTCTACACATAAATGAAACAGATTGTGCTATCAAATCCCACATTGGAGAAATTGATATTACAAGATATGAAAGCTATCTAACATTTGTAGAAGAAGCCAAAGAATATAAAGAAAAAATTAAATATCGAGGCATAAAAGTTGAAACAACTCAAAAAAAGACACATGATAAAATAAGCGTTAAAATAAGCACAAAAAAAAGACAAGTTGCCAGAAATACGCAAAAACAAAATATATATAAGGATTTAACAGATGGAGACATTAATTAAAACAATTGATAATAAACTTGATGAATATCTTCAGATAACATACCCAAAGCAAATATTTGAAGCTATGAAATATACATTAATGCTTCCAGGTAAAAGATTACGCCCAATACTTTGTTTGGAAACAGTTAAAATGCTTGGAGGAAATATTGAAACAGCATATCCAATAGCTTGCGCTATTGAAATGCTCCACGCACAAAGTCTAATACATGATGATCTTCCTTGTATGGATAACGATGACTTTAGACGTGGTCAACCTTCAAACCACAAAGTATTTGGCGAAGCCAATGCAGTTCTTGCTGGAGATGCACTTTTAACATTAGCACCTCAAATTATTATAGAAAAATCAACACAACTTCATAATGATACAATTCTTAAACTTGTTCATGAATACACTAAATTTGCTGGAGCATACGCTCTTATTGCTGGTCAAGTAGTTGATATAGATTCTGAGAATGGTGTATTTGAAAAAACACAAGAAGAGACACTTGAATTTATTCATTTGAACAAAACAGCATCTTTATTCAGACTAGCAATTAGATGTGGAGCGATAATTGCCGATCCATCAAAACTTAATGAGCTAGATGATTTTGCAAAAAAATTCGGATTAGCTTTTCAAATCTATGATGATATTATGGACGAAATAGCTACTTTTGAAGAATTAGGAAAATCTATTGGCAAAGATAAGAAAAGTAATAAATTAACTTTTGTATCACTATATGGCTTAGATGAAGCAAAATTAAAATTTAAATTGCTTATAAATGATTGTTATGGTATAGTCAACAAATATGAGTCTAAAATATTTAATAAGATTTTAGAGAAGCTTAGAAACAGAATTTTAGGAGTTTAAATGAACATTAATTACATTTATAGTACAGGCTACGAAGCTTTATTAGTTGGGATTTCCGCAGTTATATTAGCACAAATTGCGAAATTCTTTGTAAATCTAATATGGAAACGAAAAATAGATTTAAGATTACTTACAACAACAGGAGGCATGCCTAGCTCTCATGCTGCTGGTGTAATGGGACTTTCAACAACAGTAGGATTAATTTGTAGTTGGGAATCAATCGAATTTGCAATGGCATTTGGTTACGCTCTTGTAGTTATGTATGATGCAGCAGGTGTTAGACGTGCAGCAGGAAAACAAGCAGCTTGCCTTAATCGCATCATAATGGATATTTATAAACAAGAATTAAAAGAAGCTGGTGGAAAGCTCAAAGAACTATTAGGACACACTCCTATGCAAGTTTTTGCAGGCGCTATTTTCGGAATAGTTTACTCTTATTATATCCATAATTTATTATCAACAATAACTAAATAAAAATATTAGCCTCTTGATAAAGAAATACTTGTCAACCCTACATTTCTAGCACTGTCCATAACTCTAACAATTGCACCATGCTCAGAATTATCATCAGCTTGTATTAATAGTCCATCAGGATAATTTTTAATTTTGCTTGAAAAGAATTTCTCAAGCTCTGTTGATGCAATCTCTTTATTGTCAACATAAAACTTGTTATCAGAAGTTACAAGTACATTCAAAATCTTACTATCTGATTTTATATTTTCAGCATTTACAACTTCAGGAACTGCTAAATTTAAGCCTTGTTGGTCGAGCATTGGTGCAATAACCATCATAATAATCAATAACACTAAAAAAATGTCCGTTAATGGTGTTATATTAATTTCGTTAAAACTATCTCTCATTAATTACTCCAATCCTCATACTGATTATCTTGTGGAATAGGAGTCATCGCTCCTTTTATTTTATTATCTGAAACCAATTTTGTTCCAATCTTTTGCGAATTTTCTTCTAATTTTTTTTGGTCTTTCTTGTTTAAAGGTTCTCCAGCTACAATAAGTTTTTTATAATGTGCATCTTGAGCAGCATCCATAATCGACATAATAACTGTGCTTTTAACCTTCTCATCCGCTTTTACTACAACTTCAGGATTTTCAACATCACCCTTTACAGCTTCCAATTCTGATACTAATTGTTCAAGAGATATTTTTTTAGAATCCACATAAATAACTCCTTCTTTAGTAACAGATACGACAACCTTCCCTTGTTCAATCGTATTACCACTGTTTACTTCTGGTATTGTTATTGCATTATCAACAGATTGAAATGTTGGTGCTACAACCATCATTATAATCAACAGAACAAGAAATATATCAGTTAGTGGTGTTATATTAATTTCTGTAAATAGAGCTTTTTTTCCTGTCTTTATAGCCATTTTTACTTTCCCTTGTTTTAATAGCAAAATTATTGTTTACAAATTTATAATGCTACGCTAGATTTTGACTGAACACCTGCTTCATCTTCTGAGTCAGCAAAACTCAAGAACAATAATTTAATCAACTGAAAATCATCCTCAAACCTTCTTACTGTTGATTGGAATGAATTGTAACAAACAACAGCTACAATTGCGACCCCTAAACCAAAAGCTGTCGCTATCAACGCTGAACCTATACCCATTGCAACTGCTGCTGATTGATTTCCTTGAGATGCTAAATCTTGGAAAGTATATAATATTCTTACAACAGTACCAAAAAGTCCTAAAAATGGCGCAACACCACCAATAGTACCCAATATTGTCAAACGATGTTCAAGTTTTCTTGTCGCAAGCGCTGAAGCAATATCAAAAGAACGAGAAAAACCTTTCTTCTGCTCTGAAAAAATTCTCACTGCTTCCTCTGTTACTTCTCCAATAATTCCACCACATTGTACAGCTAAATTCTGAGCTGCCATAAGATTATTCTTTACCAACTCTTTTTGTAAACGTGGTATAAACTCAATTACATTCCTCTTATTAGCCTTATAAAACGCTATCCTATCAATAGCAACAGCAATCGTCGCTAATGAACATAAAAATATTGGCAATAACACTGGCCAATCTAATTGAATTGAATGTAATAATAATTCCATAATTTTATCCTCTCTTAATATTGTTATAAATTCTAATACAGCTCTTTTATTTATTATCAATTAATGTCAAATTTAAAACTTTTTTAAATCCATTTCTAACTCTCCTAATACCTTGAAGCTCCAAAAACTCTATAGTCAAAAGTAAACTGAATATCAATACTTTGTCCTTTAAAATCTCCAGGTAAAGGTCTGAATGGAGCTGTTAATTCTACAGCTTTTAATGCTGCCTGATCTGCTGTTGGCAAACCAGAGCTTCTATGTACTCGGCACGAAATTAATCGTCCATCTCTCGCTATTTTAAATAATAGCACGACAGTTTTACTTTCATTACCCTTTGGAGGATCCCAATTTAACTTAATTCTTCTTTGTAATTCCCTCATATAAGGACCAAAGTCAGGTTCTCTAAGAGCATCAATACCAGGAGCTCCTCCCCCACCTCCAGGATTTCCTACATTACCTGTACCACTAGTAGAAGAGCCTCTAGATAATTGACTTCCACTACTACTAGCTGATGGAGAAAGAGATGGACGTGGAGCATAAGCTCCCGAACTTGTTACTGGTCCACCAGTTTTTCCGTTAGAAACTCCAGTTGGCGCAGATGTACCTCCAACAGGTCCTGTAGACAAATTTTTACCCACAGGTGCAGCCTTAGGCGCAGGTATATTAAAAGCTGTTGTTGGTTTAGCAACAGGAGGTGGAACTGTAGCTGGTCTTGTTGAAGGCCTTGGACTTGGTGGTGCAGGTTTTGCCTGAGCTGGTTGTTCTACCTTAGGCTGCTGCTGTACAGACTTTGGCTGAGGCTGTGATTGTGGCTTTGGCTGTACTTGTTGAGCCTGTTGTTTTACCTGTTGTTTTACAACCCTATTTGCAGGAGCTGAAGGTTTTGATTGTTTCTGAGGTTTAGGTGATGGCATCGAAACTTTACGTTTAGGATCATTAACTCCACCACTTCGAGAATCAATATCAGCTCTGTTTTTTGTATTTGGATCTCGAGGCTTTCCTGGTTTATCAACTAAAACAAACTCAATATCACGCTTCGGTTGAGGTTTTACCTTATTAAACAAACTTAAATTTATACCCATTAAAAGCAGTATTATCGAAATTAACCAAATTAATACCGGAACAACTACATGTAAAAAAACAGAACCTGAGACAGATTTTTTCCAAAATGAAATAGCTTCAGGCTTTGATGTTACTAAATCTGGTAATGTATAAGACTCAACACCTAAGTCTTCTTCATCGTCTAGTATAAAATTTTTGTTACTAATTAATGCCACTTTTATTCTCTCTAAATCTACATATATAGAATAATATTAACAACTTATTTTTTAATTATCCTATTGATTATATCCTAATACTAATTTTCTTGATAATATGATGTACTACTAACTGTAATTGGCTGAGTTAAAACAATATCCATCGTTGCGCTAACAGGAATTTCAACATCATTACCCTTATCCCAAATTGATTTAACTAATCCACCTCCTGCACCCACTGCAGTACCCAATGCAGCACCACGTCCGACATCACCACCTGCTAGAGCTCCAAATACCAAACCTGACAATGCGCCTGCTGCAGAACCCGCTGCTAAATCCTTAGTATATTCTTTTGCAACATCAACCTTTGTGCCACCAACTAAGATTCCTGAAGAATCTAATGTTTTAAATACAGCTGAGATAGGGATTTGAGTTCCATAAGGAGTAAATATTTGAGAAAATCTTACACAAACCTTACCATTAATCCCACCTCTTTTAGCTTTAGAGGCCTCAATTATTGTTCCATATATCGTACTTCCAGCAGGAGCTATCAACCTTTCTCCATAATAAAAATCATTATTTAAAGCAAGACTAACTGTTTGACCAGTCAAGTTATACTGACTTGAAAGAGGAGCTGTCAACATAGCATTAATACTTGTACCAGCTGGCACCATAACAACATTACCTTGCAAAGTATTATTCTGTGGGTATTGCAACGGTTGCTGGTAATAAACATTGTTATTCACAAAATTTTCAGTTGGTGTGTAGTTATAATTAACGCTTGCTATAATCGGATTAATTATAAAACTATTCAATAATAATGCTGATATTAAAAAATGTTTTTTCATAAAACTACTCCTCTCCTTTATTACATTTTATTATTTTAGAGAATTTTGTCAATTTATTACACTATGTGTCATATTAATTGGAGCAATTAAAACCATCTTAAAATTTGCACCAGAGCTTATTTTAACATGTTCTCCCAATCGTCTTTGTTCACCTGGTACACATTGCAAAACTCCAAAAGTTCTAAACATAGTCCATCTTTGATAATGAGGAATTCTGATATATTTTTCCGGAGCAGTCAATTCTCCTCCAATTATGTTATTATTTGAGGTATGAATATATGCCTTAATTGGAATTTCATAACCATCAGGTAAATATAATTTATTTATAAAAACCTTCATTGAAGCATTTGTTCCCCTAATTGGTTCATTTTTTTTCTCAATAAACCCTTTCAATTTACAGCCTTGAGGTAGTATTTTTTTATCAAAAAGATATATATCATTTGTTGTTATAAACCTTAATTCTTCTAATTCGTCAGTTGTCGCAGTAGAAAATTCTTGCAACGACATAATTGGCACAAAATATCCTGCAGGAATTTGATATTCATCATAATCCCTCAAAACAGGCTCTGACGCATTTGCAACACCTAAAAATAAAACTAATGATAACGTAATTAAACTTTTAAACATAATTACATTATAATATTATTTTGCTAATTGTAAATATTAAATCCCATTAATCTCTTGTAAATACTCTTTTACAAGATTAATAGGTATCGCAAAACCAATGCCAATATTTGAAATATTATTATCTGGATTAAAAATAGCTTGATTAATACCAATAATTTCCCCATTTTTATTCAACAAAGGACCTCCAGAAGAACCAGGATTTATTGCAGCATCAGTTTGTATTCTGTTTTTTTCATAATCAATTCTTGATATAATACCTTGTGTCAAGGTACCATTAAAGCCAAATGGATTACCAATAGCTAAAACCTTTTGACCTACTTTTATTTTTTCGGAATCACCCAATTTAACAGGTTTTAATTCATTTTGAGTATTAATCTTCAGTAATGCAATATCTTTATTATCACTAAATCTTTTTAACAATGTTGCATTATAATCTTGTCCATTTGACATTGTTACGACAATATTTTTCCCAACATCAATAACATGCGCACTCGTTAAAATAATTCCTCTTTTGTCAATAATACAACCCGTTCCACAAGAAATCCCATTTATTGCTTGAGAATCTATACATACTATTGATGGCATAATTCTTTCGTACAAACCAATAATAGCAAGCTCTTCACGATCAAAAGCTCTCACTGGCATGCTAAAAATAAATATAGCAATCAATAATATATATTTCTTCATAAGAATATAGTTTACTACTTAAATGTAAATAACAATTACCTAATAGAACAAAAAGGATTAATTAATATTTTTGACTTTTTAAAAAAAATAATTAATTAGAATAGAAAGAGGTCATTATGTTATTTGATATTTTGTTTAATTTTCACAAAAAATGCTTACACGAAAAGATTACACCCAATATAAATCATGCATACTGCCCTGATTGTGGGAAATTTGTTCAAAACGAATGGTATATAACCCGTTGTTCATGCTGTGGAGTAAAAATGAAAGCAATGCTCCACCACGATCAAATAATTCCACAATATAAATTTTGTCATAATTGTGGTTCAAAAGAATATACTGTCGAAAAAATTAATACAATAAATTTTATTGATATAAATTATGCAGTATTAGTAAAAAAAGAAATCGAAGAAGAATTACGATTTAATAGCACACAGAGCTGGCAAGAAAAAAATGACGAGCAACCCAAATTGCTAACACAATACCTGTGATATCAGCAATAATACCCGTTAAAATTGCATATCTAAATTTCTTTATACCAACAGAACCAAAATAAACTGAAAGAATATAGAATGTTGTCTCAGAACTTCCGACCATGACGGCTGCTAACTTAGTAATAAAAGCTTCTCCTCCAAAGTTATTTGCTATTTCAGAAAACAGTCCCAAAGTCGCAGAACCTGATAATGAGCGAGTAAATATAATTGGTAAGATATCAAATGGTACTTCAAATAAATTTAGTATTGGTGATAAACACTTTGCAATACAATCTAAAGCTCCAGATGCACGAAACATAGATATCGCAACAATTAATGCAACCAAATACGGTATAATCTTAATTGAAACATTAAATCCATCTTTTGCTCCTTCAACAAATTCTTCATAAACAGGAACTTTTTTTATAGCTCCTACCGTAAGTATTGCTAAAATCAAAAGAGGTAGTATTGATATCGAAATTTTATTAACCATTATTCGAACCTTTCGATACCCAAAGTTTATTCAAAACAAAAGCTGTCAATATCGCTACTATAAAAGATATAGTTGTTACAATTAATGTTGGCAAAATTATTTCTGTAGGATTTTCTGCTCCAACACCAACTAAAATTGCAATAACTGTAGCTGGTATAATTTGAAAACCTGCAGTATTCATACCCAAAAACATACACATGCTATCAGTAGCAGTATCCTTATTTGGATTCTCATCTTGTAAGTCTTTCATAACTTTCAAACCTATGGGAGTTGCTGCGTTTGTAAGACCTAATGCGTTTGCACCTATACTCATCGTTATGTTTCCTAAAACTTGTGAATCTTTAGATAAATCCTTAAACAATGGTCGCAAAACTGGACTAAGCAACTTAGATATAAATCTTACAAGCCCTGCTTTTTCAGCAACTTTCATAATACCTAACCAAAAAGCCATAACACCAATCAAAGAAAATGCTATTTTCACAGCTAAATTACAGCCATCAAACATAGCTGATGAAACATCCTCCAACTTACCATTAATAAAACCTGATATTATAGAAATAGCAATTAACAACAAAAAAATGTAATTCATAAACTTATATTAAAAAAAAAATTAAAATTTGTCACTATTTTTTTATTAGTATATAATAATATATGATATATAAATGTAATATTGTAGGATAAGGGATAGAACTTTTATGGCAGATATGGAAAATTTTTCAGAAATTAATCAGAATTTTGATACTATTAAAACCCTTTTAAATTCGATTAGAGCGCAAGGTATACTTAACACTTCTGATGTTGATAAATTATTAACAGGCATCAATTCAAAGCTTGAAAAAATTAACACAGAAGAAGATATTGACTTAATCAAGATTTTCTTGTCAGAACTAAAACAAAACTTAGATGAGAGACATAATGTATTAGTTTCAAAATTTGGAGCAATTGAATCTTTATTTTCAAATTTACTAAAAAACAGTTCTGAAATGCCAAAATCCACTGATATTAAAGAGTTATTTGATATCGTAGCAACCAATTTATCAGTCTTTTCAAGAGAAGTTATTTCTCAAAAAGATTCAATAACTGATATTGCATTAAAACTAGACATGCTTCGTTCTGATGACACAAACAAAAAAGATATTATTAAAAATATAACACTTTTAAGACCAGATATTGAAAGATTAAATAATGGATTTGATTCAATTGTAATTAGCTTAAACGAAAACTTTAAGACCATAATTAAGACTATCTCAACAATTGATAAAACTGAATATTTAGATAATTTTTCTAGCAATCTTAAAGACCTTGAAACGCTATCAAACACATTACTTTCAGCATTACAAATGCTTGATAAAAAAACAGAATTTGTTGGCAATTCTCTTGAAAACCTAGCGACAAAAGATGACGTTATTAAAACTGGACAAAGATTATTCGATTTAACAGCTCAAAGTCATGAATTGAAAGCTATAGTATCTGACTTGTCAAGTAAATATCTAAGAATAGACTCTCTTGCTGAAAAAATAGATGCTTCGGTTAATATAATAGCAAACCTTAAAACAATTATTGAAGATGGAGAGGATAAGCAGGCAAAAATTATTCTTGACCAATTAAAGATTCTTGAAGATCAAATTCAAATTATATCTTCAAATAATAAGTTTGAGGAATTTAAAATTTCTCTAGAATCTGTTTTAAAAAATATTGCCAATAACACAACTATTCTTGACAATAAGCTATTAACAACAACAAAAGAAATTGAGAGCATTGAAACTCTTATAAAATCGTTAAATATCAATATTAGTTTTAACGATATTATTTCTGCAATTAATAAAGTGGAAGAGGACGTAAAAACTTCTATTAACGAAGTTTCATTAAAAATCGCAACATTACAAGACGCAAATGTTTCAAAAATTATTAATGATATAAATTCTGGAGCAGAAATACTTGGAGCTAGAATAAATCAAACTCAATCTGAAATTGCAATATTATGTGAAAAGAATTTCAATTCAGTATTTGAAAATGTTGCAGGACTAAAACATTTACTATCTCAAATTGATGAAAATAGTATTTCTGCAAATCAAGCAATTTTTTCAAGTATTTCAGATAGACTTGCTGTATTTGAAAATAGTCTACACATTTCACTTGAAGCACAAGAGAAATCATTATCTAGCACTTCTTCCCAACTAAGCGAACAAGTTGAACATATTAAAAATTTATCAAGTATCATCGATTACAAATTAGATTCAACGGTTGTTAAAGCCTCAAATATAAAACAGGAATTAAATTTATTACAATCTGGAATTGACAAGATACTTGCTCTAGATTTTTGTAATGCAGTAAAGGATTTGAGAGTCGATTTATACGCATCAAAACAAGAACTAACAAGTTCTTTAGAGTCTTATAGCATTGATTCTACTGATAAAATTATAAATGATTTCATAGAAAAATTCGAATCATTAATAAATAGAATAAACATTACTGAAAACGAATTAAAAAAAGCACAAGCAGAATCACTAATTGATTTAAAAAATATATTAGATAAGATATCAAATTCAATTATTGATGTATTATCTTACGTTAGTGAATCAAAAAATGCAGAAAACGAGACCTACAATAATAAGATATCAGAAATTGCAGAACTTATAAAAGAAAGCAATATGAGTCATATTGAAGACGTTAGAAGTATTGTTGATATCATTAAAATTCAAGTCGATAACAGATTGAGTGAATTTAAAGATGATATCACTAATGGCAACGATTCTATTAAAAATTCGATATCTAAGAACTCCGAAGATATTAGAAATGAAATCAAATATTCATATAAAAAACTAATCGAAATTCAAGACTCATATCAAGAAATTAAAGAAGTTATTAATCTAAATGACATTAATTCTTCTGAAAAATTAAATAAAATTATTGAAACTGCAGAAAACTTAAAGTTAGATTATCAAGAAAAACTTTCTAGCCTAAAAACATCTTTATTAGATAATATTACTAATTTTAAACAAGATTTTACAAGCGAAAATCTTGATAAAGTAAATAATTTAAGTCTTATAATAGAAAATTCTCAAAATCGTTCTACAAAAGACATTATTTCATTAATAGAAAACCTAAGAAACGACATAAAAATTCTATCCTCAGAAGATAATGAATTAAAAGATACTATACTTACAACTATATTGGATAAATTTATATCAATCGAAGATTTATTCAAAGCATTAAATACAAAAACTAACAATGCTACAGAAAGCTTAGTAGAAAATATATTAAATGAATTTACAAGTATTAAAGATAAATTAAATAATTTTGATAACAATATAGACGAAGATTTAACAAGACAGTTATCTATAATTGAAAGTAATTTTGAATCGTTAGTCTCTCAAATTTCAATCTTATTCGAGAGGTCTAATACTGATTTAACTGAGATTTTAAATAAAGAGTTTATATCAGCTTCTGAAAAAATACAAAATTTCATGGCTGAAAGACTTGAAGACTATAAATTAAAAATAGAAGATAATCTCGACAATTTATCAAATAAAACAAACGAACAAGCAAGTTTTATCCAAGAAAAAATCAACAATCTTTATCAATCTATAAATACTCTATGGGAAAATCAAGCCGAAATTAATAACCAAGAACTTGATAAAATTAAGCTTGATATAAAATCTATCCTAGATGAAAATATAAAATTAACAGCATCTGACTATGTCGCATTAAAAAACAAACTTGTTGAATTTACTCAAAAAGTAGAAAGCGACAATCAATCTCTAATTTCTAAAATAGAAGCTCAATTTGAAGATATAAAAAATAATACAGATGAAAAATTTGAATTACAACAAAACGAAATCGTTGCGGCACTTGAAGATATTAAAAATGATAACAATACTAAGCTTGAAGTTCAAAGAAACGAAATTAATTCAAGCATGGAAACACTAAAAAATGATTTAGATATTAATCTAAATCAAACCAATAATAATATTAATGAAGTATTACTAGCTACTAAAGAAAATCAGGTTATATCAACTGAGATAAAAAATGGTATTACTGAACTAAACCTAGCTATTTCTTCTAATAATAACTTAATCGATTCTCTTGAGACATTATCTAAAAATCAGCACCAAAAATTAAGCTTAGATAATGAAAATTTAACTAACAAAACTAATTTAATAGAAGAAGCTAGTAATAAAGCACTTGAAAATATTGAACAGGTTAAATCAAGTATTAATTCTTTAGCAAATAATACAACATCTAATACAAAGTTAATTAACAATTTTGAAACAAATGTAACAAACAATTTTGAAGAGTTAAAAACTATCATTAATAGCATTTCTGAAAATGAGCTAAATATATTAGCAAACAATATTGAAGATTTGTCGGAAAGTCTTGAAGTTGGTAAGCAACAAGTTCTAAAATGTAAAGATTTGATTATTGATTTTTCAAGAAAAGAACTTGATTTAATGACAAAAAATATTGAAGAAGAAACTGACATAATCGTTCGAGAGCTAATTGAACAATTTGATTTATTAAAAAAATCTCAACATGATGAAATTGTTAATCTAACATCTCAAATTGAAGATATTATCAACGCACATATATACAACAATATTGAAGATTTAAAATCTTATCTAGATATAAAAACAGATAACTCAATAATAAATAGCAAGCTTGATAATTTAAAACTTGAAGTATCTTCTATAATTGAAGATTTAACAAAAAATGTAAACAGATTATTAGATACAAATCTCTTTACTGCTACAATTAACGACTTCAGAGCTACAAATGAAATTTTTATCAATACTGCCATTGATAGAGTTAATTCAAAATTAGAACAATTCATAGAAGAAAATTATAAATTTTATGAAGACAAATTTACATTATTTGATAAAAAATTTATAGGAACAGTTGTTGATAAATATGAAGAATTAAAAGCAATATCTGATGACTCTAATAATAACTTTGTAAACATTCAAAAAACATTAGATAATGTATTTGCTTCTTTTACAGATGTCAACAATTCGATACAAGGCAGAATTGATTCGCTTGCAGAAATTATAAATAATTCTACCGAATCAACAAATAAAGAAATGCGTTTATTAAATGAGTGTTTTGAAAACCTTCGTTCTCAGATTTCAAACAAATCATTTGACGAAGCATTCCAGGCTTCTATTAATAAACAAATTGCAAGCCTTGAGACTCTTATTAACACACAATTAATTCATCTTGAGGATATTAATGAAATCTGTTCTAATAGTTTACCAGATGTAACTGAGCTTAATACTTTGGTTAAACATTCTATATTAGACTCTATTAACAAATTCTCAAACAAGCTAGACACTGAAATAACCGAATTGATATCTAATAGACCTAGTATTGATGAAGTTGAAACAAGTCTTAATTCGTTAAAGACTGATATTATCACTCAATTTATCAACATCTTTAACCAAATTTCTTTTGTGGCAGAGCAGGAAGAAATCATTGATTTTATACAAGAAAAACATGACGAACTTATCTCTGTGCTAAGCCATATTGTTACAACTACAGCTGATATAAAAACTATTAAAGAAAGCGTTTTTGTAGTAGATGATAAAATTGAAAATTTAAGAGATGATATTTATTTAATAAATAAAAAAATATCATCAATATTATCTGCCGACGGAGATATTGACTACATATATAGCCTACAAGAGATTGAATCTGATATTGCAGGTCTTAGATTAGTATTAAATGACATAAAAAACAATAGTCAAAAAGAAAATTTAGACGATTTAATATCTTCTACCAATGAAATTTATAATTTAGTTGAATCGTTAAAAATTGAATTACCATCAAAACAAGATTTAGATGGTATGTCTGAAAATATAGAAAGTATTAGTTCTCGAACAAACAAATTACTTTTAGCTTCTGATGAGTCATATAAAACTCTTCAAGATAATCTTCAAGAATTCAAACTCGTTGTTAATGATTTAGACGAACGGACTCGAAATTTTGCAGAGGACACTGGTATCCATAAACTTGATAGTAAATTAAATGCAATAAATACCATGATGCAAAATGGTGCAAAAACAAATCAAGTATTTAACAGAATATTTGAATATTTAGCAGAATGGGTAGATAAAGCTGGAGTTCAAATTGATACTATCTCAACAAAAGTTGAAACCTTAGATGATATTGAGCAAATTAAAACAATGCTTGCTGAACTTAAAGCTGGCTCTGAAAACAATACGGAGGCTGTAGAATTAATAGAGGCTCTTGGCACTATTTTTGACAAACAAGCCAAGAAAATATCATCATTGGAAACTAAACTTGATAAAGTAATTGTTGAGACTACTATCAATAATAAACCACTTGATTTATCATCATTTGAAAATACTTTAAACAAATTCTTAGTAATAATGGATGATAAAATAACATCACAGCAATCAAAAATTAATTCGCTAGAATTAAAATTAGAAAATGTCATGGAACTTTTAGGTCAAAAAGAAACAGCAACACTTACCAAAAAAGTTGGAGGCATGGACAGACAGATTGCTAAACTTAATAAGAGTATTGAAAAAATAGCATCGTATGTTGTTGAAAAATAAATTAAACAAGATGAAATCTTTTTTAAACAGTGATAATATTCTTTCTAGCTTGGAAGAATGCTATTGCTACGCAAACGATGCTTCAAATACAAAACATAAAACCCTTACACCAGATTTAGTAGTATTTGTTGAATCAATCGAAGAAGTACAAAAAGTTTTAAAATACGCAAATACCCATGAAATCCCAATAATTGCTAGAGGTGCTGGTACTAATATGGTAGGTGCTTGCGTAAGTACTCAAGGAGGTATTATTCTAAACTTCTCAAAAATGAAGAAAATATTAGAAATTAATACCGAAAATTTGACAGCGAGAGTACAGCCTGGCGTTATATTAGGCGATTTAAAACAAGAAGTAGAAAATCTTGGCTTATTTTACCCTCCAGATCCTTCAAACTATAAGGTTTCAACAATTGGTGGCAGTATCGCACAATCATCAGGTGGTGCAATGTCTTTTAAATACGGTACTACAAAAGATTACGTTCTATCGCTTAAAGTAGTAACTGCTAACGGTGATTTAATGACTCTAGGGAAAGAAACATCTAAAAATGCCCTAGGATATCATCTCGCACAACTAATGGTCGGCAGTGAAGGTACTCTAGCTATTATAGTTGAAGCCACGTTAAAATTGATACCAAAACCAGAAAGTAATTCAACTATTATTGGCTATTTTAATGATATTCATAAAGCAGTTAATGCAATTGGCGCAATCACGACAAATGGAATATTCCCTTCTGCGATAGATTTTATGGATAAAAATTCAATGATAACAATAGAAGAATTTTTACCATCTGGACTTAAAACAAATTACTTATATTCTCTATTAATCAATTTAGATGGACTTGCAAACTCTATGTCAGAGCAAATAGAAAGAACCTACAAAATGCTGTTGAATTCAGGAGCAGAAGAAGTAATTACACCTGATAATAATAATTCTGAAAAAATATTACAAGCAAGGCGAGCTTCTTATGCTGCAACTACTCGATTAGCACCTGATGTTATTTCTGACGACATTATAGTTCCTCGTAATAAATTGGCAGAAATGATATTAAAGTGTAATGATATTGCTGAAAAATATTCACTAAAAGTTTGTCTCGTAGGACACGTTGGAGACGGCAATATTCACCCTCAATTTGTTTTGGACCTGAATAATGAAGAACAATTTAGAAATTACTGCGCAGCAAAGTCTGAAATATACGAACAAGTTAAAGTTTTAGGAGGATCGATTTCTGCCGAACACGGTATCGGTCTAGAAAAATTACCATATCTAAGTGATATCATAGATAAGATTAGTATTGAATACATGAAATCTATAAAAAAAGTATTTGACCCTAAAAACATACTAAACCCAGATAAAATATTTAGCATCAAATAATAAGGAGGTTATAATGGATATTATTATGATTTACTGTACTGTGCCAAATAAAAAATTAGCAAAAAATATAACAAAAGTTATCATGAAGCATAAATTAGCAGCTTGCGTTTCTATGGTAGAAAATGTTAAATCAGTTTTTTCTTGGGATTCAGAAATCTGTGAAGAAAAAGAGATTATGATGATGATAAAAACCAGACGTGATAACTATGGTAAAATAAAACTTGTTATTGAGGACATGCATTCATATTCAATTCCTGAAATTATTGCAGTACCAATTGTTGATTGTTCGGAAGATTATCTAAAATGGCTAATAAAAGAAACAGAATCCTAAAAATAGTAGAATATCTTAATAAATGTGGGATTACAGTTAATATTGCAAAAAACAAAGCTAGAGGAAATAAAGGCTTTTTCAGAGCTTTAAATAATCAATTTCGCATTGATATCTCAAAAGACATTGATGATGAAACTATAATAAAAACCTTAGCACACGAATTTGCACATTTTATACATTTTAATTATGATAAAAAGCTCAAATCGTTAGATTTTATTTTTGACAATGACTCAAATATACTTGAAGAACTAATTTCTGCAACAGTATATACAATTCCAAAAACATCAGTTGAACCATTCTTTAGAATAAAAGATAACCTAAAAAAAGAAATTTCTGATATAAAAAATCAACTAAAAAATTCATCTAAAGATTTTCAACAAATTGAAAAAGAAATAAAAAATAGTACGCTTAAATATCTTCTAAAATATGATAAAGTTAAAATTCTTAATGGCTTAAAATATAATTTATACACAATAGAAGAACTTGGATATGACACAGATAAGGAACTTTATATTCACTTAAAATCTAAACAACGTGCACTTAAAAGAATAAATTCAAAAATTTCAAAATTAAATAATTACTATAATTCACCAACAGAATTATTTGCACGTTCATTCGAATTATTTGTAGATAACTCTGATGCCTTAAAATTAAAAGCTCCTACTATATTTAATTTTTATCAAGAAGCTATTAATACCAATAAAATTCCATTACTTACTGAATTTACTAAACTATTATAAACATTAAAAATCTTAATATTTAATTAATGAAGCTAAACTTTGTTTGTTTTAGAATATAAATATAAGTATTGAGGAAATATAATGAAGCATTCAGAATACTCTGCAGTAATAGTAGGTAGTGGTGCAGCAGGATTATATGCAGCACTCAAACTTTCTACACAAATAAGCCTACCTGATGGGATTTTGTTGATAACAAAATCAACATTAGGCGAAAGCAATTCACGCTACGCTCAAGGAGGAATTGTCGGTGTTGTTAATCAAAACACTGGTGATAGCGTAGAATTACATGTATCCGACACATTAAAAGCAGGAGCTGGACTTTCTGAAGAATCTGTAACTAAGTATATTTCTGAAATTTCTGATACTGTCATAAATGACTTAATCAATTTTGGTGTAAATTTTGACAGAAATAAACAAGGAAAACTAAATTTCACCCTAGAAGCTGCTCATAGTTTCAGAAGAATATTACATGTTGGTGGAGATGCAACAGGTAAAGGAATTATAGAAGCTCTTTCAAAAAAAGTTTTAGAAGATTCAAATATAACAGTAGTTGAAAATTCTATGGCTGTAGAGCTATTAGTAAACTCCAATAAAGAGTGTAAAGGTCTTATTTTATATAATCAACTTACCAATGAACACGAAATTGTCTATTCATCAGCAACAATTCTTGCAACGGGAGGAATTGGTCAGTTATATAAATATACTACTAACCCAGAATGCGCAACTGCTGACGGTATAGATTTAGCATATCAAGCTGGAGCAATCATACAAGATATGGAATTTATACAATTCCATCCAACTGCACTTGCATTAAATACCTCTAACAAAAATAGATTTCTTATATCAGAAGCTGTAAGAGGAGAAGGTGCAAAACTAATAAACAAATCTGGTAAAGAATTCATGGCTAATTACCACGACAAAAGAGAACTCGCTCCTCGTGATATTGTAACAAGAGCTATATTCACAGAAATGCAAAATTCAAAGACACCAAACATGTTTTTAAATGCCTCTATTATAGATACGGCAAAGTTATTAATGCGTTTTCCTACCATATCTACAAAATGCAAAGAAAATGGTATTGATATAACTACAACTCCAATACCAGTAGCTCCTGCTGCACATTATTCAATGGGAGGAATTAAAGCAACAGTAGAAGGCAAGACCTCAATTAAAGGATTATATGCAATAGGAGAAGTCGCATCAACAGGTCTACATGGCGCAAATAGATTAGCTAGTAATTCCCTGCTTGAGTGCGTTGTTTGTGCATACGAATTAGCAGATTACCTTTCATTTACAAACCTACTACCTCCGAAAAAAATTGATAACGCTATAATGGATTGTATCAAATTATATACAGCACCAATTAGCGAAATTGACTATGATATAACATCAATGAAAAATGAATTAAAAAATCTAATGTGGGATAAAGTTGGTATTGTAAGAAATGAACAAGGACTAAAAGAGGCTCAAGTTAAAATTCAAAACCTAATTAGTCAATTTAATAGAAACCGAAAATGCTTAAATCAAGATGAGTACGAATTTAGAAATATGCTCACTGTGGCACAAATAATTATAAAATCAGCGTTAAATCGAAAAGAATCAAGAGGAGCGCATTCTCGTTCTGATTATAAGGAAAGTTATGCTGATTCATTACATTCAAATATAATCAAAGACAACAAGGAGTTAATTCAATGCTAAATGATTTTTATATAGAGGACCACGTTAAAAAAGCTTTACAAGAAGATATTGGTTTTGGAGACATTACGACTGACTACCTAACAAACGAAGATGATACCCTAAATTGCGAACTTAATTCTCGTGTTGAAGGTGTGCTTTGTGGTCGAACAGTATTTGAAACAGTATTCAAAATTCTTTCACCGAAAGTAAATGTAAAATTTTATTTTAATGATGGTGATGTTATTCACAAAGGCGACAAACTTGCAAGTATAGATGGCCCTGCTAGATATGTTCTTATGGGTGAAAGAGTCGCACTTAATTATATACAAAGAATGAGTGGTATTGCTAGTGAAACCAACAAATATCAACAATTAATTAGCGACTATAAAGCAAAAATCGTTGATACAAGAAAAACTACACCATTATTCAGAGCTTTTGAAAAATACTCGGTTAAAATAGGTGGTGGTAGCCTACATCGTTTCAATCTTTCAGATTGTGCCATGATAAAAGACAATCACATAAAATACGCTGGCTCATTAACAAAAGCTGTTGAAAAGCTAAGAAACAATATTTCTCACGCACACAAAATTGAAGTTGAATGTGATACTATTGAACAAGTAAAAGAAGCTGTTGCTTGTGGTGCTGATATAATTATGCTTGACAATATGTCAATTAGTACAATGCAAGAATGTGTAAAGCTTATTAATAATAGAGCAATCGTTGAAGCAAGTGGAAATGTTAATTTAGACACAATAAAAGAAATTGCAGCAACTGGCGTCGACATTATTTCATCAAGTGCAATTGTAGCAAAAGCTCCAACACTTGATTTAGGGCTAGATTGTAAAAACTAAGACAAACAAATGTCCTTGTAGCTCAGCTGGATAGAGCGTAGGTCTCCGAAGCCTAAGGTCGCGGGTTCAACTCCCGCCAAGGATGTTTATTAAAACATTTAATATAATACTTGATTATGTATTATTTTTATGTTTCCATAAAAATAGATGAGTCAATCCTCTTAGACTTATCAAAATCAAATAAGCGGCTAAGGACAATGGAGTCAAGTTAAATTGTCCAACAGGTTACATAATAAAAGGAAATTAAAAAATGCTAAAAATTAGATTAAAAAGATTAGGCGCTAAAAAAGCTCCAACATACAGAGTAATTGTTATTAATTCAACTACAAAACGTGAAGGTAAACCTATTGAAGAATTAGGACATTACAACCCAAAAACAAAAGAAATGAAATTAAACATTGCTTCTGCTAATGAATGGGTAAAAAAAGGTGCGCAACCAACTGATACTGTTAAATATTTAATGGCTAACTGTAATGAAGATGGTACATTAAATTACAAAAAATCAGAAGTTGTAAAATTATCTAAAAAAGCTCAAGCTAAGAAAGCTGAAGAAGAAGCAAGAGCTGCTGAAGAAGCTGCAAAAGCTGCTGAAGAAGCAAAGGCTGCTGAAGCAACAGAAGAAGCTGAAGCTTAATAACATATTAAACAGTAAACTACAAAAAGAGTCCAAGTTGGACTCTTTTTTGTTATTTAATTAAATTTAATCAATCATTATAATTACTAAAAACTTATATATCATCAACCAGAGGATACAACAAATGTTGTTACAAAGCTGGCTTATTAATTTTTAAAACTTAAACAAATTTTTTAATTCATTCGCAGTACTTTTTAAAGCTTCTTTTTGACCTTTTACCGAATTAATAACATTATCTAAATCATTACCAACAGTTGTCTTTAAAGTTTTTATTGTTTCTACAACATCCTGTTGAGGTGCTAAAGCACTCGTATCAACCTTCGTTAACCATTTAAAAGTTTTAATAGAATTTTTACTGTCGATACCACCATTGAATATTACTTTAAAATCTTTATAAGCTTGACTACCATTTGAAAGCGATGGAATTTCAGATATTTTTTCACCTTTAGGATCTGAGGTTAAGGCATTTGCTATTGAAGCTGTAAGAGTTCCAAATTTCGGAATAGCAGATAATAATTTATCAGCACTTAATTCTCCTACTGGACCAAGTAATGCAACAACTGATTGATCAAGCCTGCCTAATATTGCAACATTTGTAGTCATATTAATAAGATGTAATTTTCCATAAACATAGTATGCAAGAGTTTGCCCAGAACTCTTTATTGAATTAAGATTTGCCCATCCATTTAAGAATGTCATATCACCTTCTATATAGTCATACTTTGCCGTATTTTTTACTGCACCTAGATTAGATAGCGTTGCAACAGTTGTTTTCAGTAAAGTATTGCTTACAATATTACTGGCTCCAAAGAAATTTTCTAATCGACCAATATTACCAAAAGAGCCATTCTCAATCCTAAAATCTAACCTACCCTTCATTGAACGAATCATATCTTCATAGTCAACAACCTTAAGTGTTAGATTTGTATTAAAACCAAGCGTTCCAGTTAAAGCATTTGATATACCGACAGCTCCTGCTACAGCTTTTTCAGCATTCATCCCTTGACCATGAAAATCAACAGAGGTATTGAAATCTGTCATATCATAGATAATATTACCATTTATTCTTCCTTCAAAGGCAGTACCTCTAAGATTATTTAAATAAAATTTTGTCCCTTTCATAAGAAAATCTGAAGTGCAATTTTCTGCAACAATTCCTCCTGAAGTAAACTTACCAACAGTTGCATTACCTTTTAATATTGGACCATTTAATTTTGCAGTTAAATTTTCTATAATTACAGGGATTTCAGGGATAGATAAACTTTGGACATTGACAATTCCTGACAATATCGGATTAATCAATGCTCCTGTAATTGCAATATTACCATTGAACGTCATTTTTGATTTATCAAACATTGGAACAATAATTGAAGAATTTTCTGTAGTTGCAAACATTAAATTCAAAGTTTGTTTAATAACATTCAAATCTCCAGTTAATTTAGATTTTATATCACCATTTGTTGTAAAATCTAAAACAATTTTTTCTGTTAAATAATTTTTAATCTTACCTGATAAATTAAAATTAATCTTTTCCACATTAACAGGAGTTTCTGTTATTTCAATCATTTCGGGTTTAATATTAGCAGAAAGCTTTGGCACAATCACACTAGCAGCAGGATTAACAACCTTCAAATTTTCTGAAATTGCAATTCCAGAAAAGCTTTGTCCATCAGCAATAATATCAATATTTGTTTTTGGCAATTTCAAAATTGTATTAGATGGCAAATTTTTAATATCAATATTATTTAATTTAATTTTTGCTGTTGGTTTAATTTTATCTAATTTTCCAACAATATCAACATTTAGAGAAACAGAACCCGAATTAACAGAATTTTCCTTCAATAACACAGCTTGACCACAAGCTATTAACAACCCCTTCAAACTCAAATTATCAGCTACTAAATGTAAATCTGAAGTTGCATCTTGATTAATACTACCAAAAAATCTTAGAGGTTGATTTAGTATTGAAAACCCAATATTCTTAATATTAACATTATTATTTGTTAATTGAACATCAGCATTAATATTATCAATACCAATTTTATATAAACCATAGTAAATATTTGCGCTTGGAATTTTAAAATATCCATCCGAGTTAATTGTTTTCAAATTTGATTTAATATTAAAATCAGCATCAAGTTTTCCATTTGCAGTAAGAGTTTGCAAATCTTTTATATTAAAAGTCATCGCTATTGCATTTAAAATTCTAATAATATTATTAAGTTCTACAGCAGATTTAAAGTTTAAATCAATATTAGTTTTCTTACCTGATAATATAAAGCCTTTAATAGTAGAAACTTCTTCTTGAGCTGTATATAATGCTGAATCTATATCAATTTTATGTCCACTAAATTTCAAAGTCGCATTACTTGATGGCAAATTAACAATAGATAAATTCTTTAAATTAACAGAACCACTATTTCCATTCTTTGTAATTGATAAATTGGCATCTAAATTCGCAGTAATTCTATTATTATAAATACCTTTAAAAACTTCTAAAACATTTATTTTAAAATCTTGTTGTGTTTGTGTTTTTACCTTTTTATCCTGTGGTATTGGATTAAAAACCAATTCATGCAAATTAATATTAGGCATAATTTTATTATTAATTTTTACATTATAACTAAATTGTTCACGCTCTTCTAATTTAGCTTTCCCACTTGCTAAAACTTTTATATTTTTATCCAAAATAAAATCAGTAATCTCTGTTCTAGCACCTTCTATTTCATATTTTTTACCTGTTGAAATATCAATAAATTCAATATCATATCCACCAATTTTAATATTAGGTAAATGATTAGAAAGCCTTAAACCAAAAGGTAAAGTTATTGGCTCAACACTTTGAACACTTTGCTCGAATTGCTTGTTACCATTTTCTTGAGCTTGAGCAGGCAGATATTTTTCTAATTCAAAACTTCCATCTTTATTAACTCCAAGTTTAAGATTAATATTATCTAATTGAACTAAATCAATTTCTATCTTTTTAGCTAAAAACGGTATCAATGACATTTTTACTGCAAAATTTTCTGCCACAAAAATTTCTTTATTTTCAGGAGTATGAATTGCAAATTTTCCTAGTTTTACTCCAACTGTTAATTTTGGTGTAGTTACAATTCTAAAATCTTCTATTTTAGAATTTAGCCCTGTAGATTTTTTTATTTCATCATTTACCATTGGTAAGTAATTATTTATTATTGGAGAAATAATAAATGGCAAAAGCAAAAATAACACATAAATTGCACCTAAAAAAACCAAAGTAAATATTCCTACTCTTCTAAGAAAACTCAAATACATAAAAACTCCTCTGTTTAATATTAAGAATATTATATTTCAAATTTGTAAAAAAAGGCAATTTTTTTATTAAAAAATACTTTTATAATGTATAATATTTGTGTGAAGAAAGTTTAGTATGAAAATTTTTACAAACAATTACAATATAAACACAAACATAAAAAAAGATGCGAATATCCCTTACTTTAATGGTAAGGAAAAAATTATCAAATCCATAACTAAACCTCAAGTTACAAATTCTGCCTTATCAGCGATAACGGCATTAGGTGTCGCAAATATTGCAATTAATGCCAAAAAAGATATTTATAACGAAGATGAATTAAAAAATTTTCTTTTACAACAAAAGCAAGTAAATTTAGATAATAATAAAGAAACTCTTTTTCATAATTTTGATGATATTAATATAATACTAGAATGCTATAAAAAAAATCCTCAAATTGTAAATGAAATGATTCATATGCAAGCTAAAAACGATAATTCATTATCTCCACGTTTTAATGCAATAGAAATCAAAAGCATTGTAAATGAGTCTAGAAATGCTGAGGATTTAACAAAGCAACTAATTAGAGAATTTAATAGTATTAATAATTATGTATATAAAACTTCTGATATTATAAATATTATAAATTTATCAAAAGAAGAACCTGAATTCACAAAACGAGTTGTTAATCTAAAAACAAAACATCCTAGCGATGATAAAAAAGAAATTCCAAGATTTAAAACTATTAATGAATTTAAAACCATTTTAAAAACATACAAAAAAAATTCTAACCTAACCGAAAAGCTACTAGCAATTCCAGAATTAACAGCTACTGAAATTGCAGATTTAGCAGAAAATTTTAATTCTTTAGATTTTTTTGAAGAATTACAAAATTGTTCTCCAAAAGAAAAACATTTTGATATTAATTTTATAAAAAAATTACAAAAAGAAACCCTAAATTTAAAACAACCAATTCAAAATCTTGATATAAAATCAAAAAAGAATATAATAAATTTTCTTACAGAAGAGCTATCAAAAAATGCTCTTAATGTTTATAGAAAATACATCTCTGATTTTGATAATAAAATTAATCAAATAAAAATATCATTAGGTTTATTTAAACAAACAAATGGAAAAGCTCCAAAAGAACAGGTAAGCTTTATAAAATATATATTAGCAAATAACAACAAAATTGCTGAAAATATATTAAAAAATTTTGATTTTGCAAAATATGGAAAAGATGGCATACCATTAAAATATTCTAGAAATGAGTTTGTTAAAAAAATTAATTCGATGTTACTAAATTTAGATATAAATGAACAAAATATAATCTTAAATCATTTTGGAATATTTAAAGGGAATGATGGCTTTGATGGAATACTTCTAAATAAACCTTTTACTAACAAAAATGTATCACCTAAAGCTCAAGAAATTGCAGAAAATATAAAAAATGAAATAGAATTATTTACAGTAAAAAACAAGGTTAATACTGGAGATAAAGATGCTGACACTGTATTATCAAGCCTAATTCAAGGATTACCAGAATTTACATCAGTTGTTGGAAAAAAACAACACGGAGAACACATCTATAGTGTAGATATACATAGCCTTAAAGTTCTACAAAGTGCGATAAATCATCCTTTATACAATACTCTTTCAGATAAAAGTAAAGTTGCTCTAAAACTTTCTATTCTATTTCATGATTTAGGTAAAAAAGGCTGTGTTGTCGATCACGGTCATGCTATACTTAGCTCAATTTTTGCAGAAACTATATTACAAAAATTCCCATTTGACGAAGATTTTAAAAATAGAATTTTAAACATAGTTGAAAACCACCACTGGAATACAGGATATAGTTGGGGAGAACTTGAAGCTCACGATATAGCAGCTCTTTGTAGACACCCAGAAGATTTAGCCATATATGCAATTTTCTCAAAAGGAGATTTCGAAAATATAAACAAAACTTTCCATATCAAACACACTCTAAATATTTCCAATCAAGAAGAATTTGACGCATATATGGAAGAAAGAATGTTACCGATATACAAAGCCTATGACAATATGACAGAAAACTCTAACTTTGTATTTTTTGATAAAATATTAAATAATGGTCAGAAATTTCCAAATGAAATATATTTTACAAATAACAAAGCTGTAACACTTAAGGTTCTAAATTTTAGCAATCTTAATCCAGAAGAAAAGCTTGATAAATATGGTTTTGCACCAAATACAACAAAAGATAATATACATTTTCTTGTTCACGCAACCAGAGATCTAGAGGACACTTATAGCCTATTAAACAATAGATCAAATAAAGTCGCTTGGTCTACAACTATAGTCAAAAATGGTTTTAATAACACATACTATCCTTATGGATTTATATTCGAGGTAGCACAACCTAATATCTCTATTGCTTATGGTAAAAATCTTAAACTTGGGACTAAAAGAGATTTTGAAAACTTTAAAAACATGCTTTTCCTTGATGAAACAGTAAAGAAAGATCCTTATATTGCTACAAAATATCTTAGATATAAAAAATTAAGAGTATATTTAAACAATGTATTTAGAAATGAATTAATTTCACAAAACTATCAGTTAAGCGATGACGAATTTGTTAAATTATCTAAATATATTTTAAATAAAGAATATCTAACACAATTCACCAATGACATACAAATTGGAGATAAAATAATAAGAGGCTCGGATGTTGCAATGGCATTAAAAAACACCAGAAATGCTTTATACCTGGACCCAACTATAAATTCAGAGATTGAATGCTTTGAACCAATACCGAAAGCCTTATATGGTTGCTATAAGAATCTAAACGAAGCTCCTGTTGAGTTTATAGAATTTGCATTGAAACATAATCTACCAATAATACTAATGCCACCAATGGAAACTCTAACTAATATCGCTTAAATAACGCCCTCTAAATCATATTCTGAAGCCCCAGTAATTCTTACATATTCAATATCACCAGGAACTAAATGTTTATCTGTTTTTATATTTACAACACCATCAATTTCTGGAGCATCATATTCTGTACGAGCTATAACTTCACCATCATCAGAATAACATTCAATAATACAAGGTAAAAGCTTTCCAACAAGCTTCTGATTTCTTTCCCTTGAGATTTCTTGTTGAATTGCCATTAATTTCTTCCAACG
>JAGBXP010000030.1 GCA_017629215.1 bacterium
CTGTTACAGACAAACAAACTTTATATGGTGCAGTGGAAAATCGCTTGATGTCTGTATTAGATGAGATTTCGACTCAGTATGAGAATCTGGTCTCAAGCCGTTCGACTTTGCGCGATGCTGATATGGCAGAATTAAGCTCAACTTATGTTCAACAACAGATTTTACAACAAGCTGCTGCGACGCTGATGTCCAGTGCAAACCAATCCCCAGCTATTGCATTACAATTAATCTAAAATAAATCTTGCAAGATTTAGTGAATTTCAACAATAACGTGTGTTTTTGTCATGCGAAGATTGCTTCAGTATCTTAACAACTTAGCGTTTCTACTTCAAAATTTAGGTGTTGAGATTGTTTTTTGAACCCAGCAGGTTTGATTAAAGTGTGATTATTCATATCCATCAAAAGTATGATTTTTTATTTTTTGAATTAAATTCTTTAGAAAATTGTGCCGTATTAGATAGTATTAGAAGGAATATACATGTTAAATAAATTACCCCAAACGCAAGATACGCTTGTCCTAAAAAGTGTTAATTCTACTGAAATTATAAACACTATCAATTTTTATATTGAAAATAATCCTTGTAAAAATATGGATATTGATATTTCATTTATGAATATTATTGACTCTTGTAGAATAACAACATTGTGTTCTACAAAACACTTTGCTAAATATCCTGATGGAAAAATTAATTGGAAAATATCGTCAAAATTAATAGAAGAACTTAATAAAGATTTTGAGCTTGGCAATAATTCTTATATATTATAAGTAAAAAGCATTTTTTTATAGAACTTCTATTATATTCTTTATATCAACATTACTAATCTTAAACAGAGCTTTATTCTTTAAATCTTGATTTAAAGCATTCTTCTCTTTAAGTAGGGTTAGTACTTTTAGAATTAGGGTTTCATTATTGCTATCTATTAACTCATCAAGCTCATCAATTTCATTTACAAAATCTAGTGCAAAAAATACAAAATCACTTTCTTCATATAATTCATCGTAAAAAAGGCTCTCAAGTTTATTGTTATTAAACTTATCTAATAATTTGAAAATTGCATTTACTTCGTCTTTAGTATTTTTATCGCAATCAAATAAATATTCATCATTTGAACATAGTTCTGCGAATTTTTCTTTAGCAAGTCTTAAAAATACAGAACTTGTGCTTGTTAACGGCAAGTTTTCTATTAGCTCATATAAATTAATATCACAAACAATAGTTGGTGAAACAATTTCTGGAATACCATTGATAATGTTACATAGTACAAGCATTGTTGTATCAAAATCTCGTTCCAATAATTTTTCTAAAGGCATGAGATAAAGTATTTCTAATGCAATGTTTTCTGATAAAGAAGATTTTTTCATCACCTCAACAATTTGAATTATTGCATCTTTTGCTTGATACGCAACTAGAAATTTAATGCCTGCAAATTGTTCAAATTCATCTTCAGATTTTAATTTTTCTAGTGCATCTAATTTTGATTGTTCATCTTTGAGGATTGATAATACTTCTATAGAGTTTGTTGCTAAAGGTTCATAGCTTGATAAAGCAGTTTGTCTTAATAATGGTAAAATTTCAACTAATCGTTCAGGTGTTACAAATGAAAAATATTTAACGGCATAAGCTTTTTGTGCATCAGTACCATTCAAATAATACTCTTTCATTTCTGGCAATAATTCATCACCACTAAATGAGTATAAAACTCTAGCAATCATTGTGTCATAAGATGCGGAGTAAAACTCTAGAAAATTTAATAAATTCAAGTAATTTGTTTTGTTGCAAGCATTTTGAATACGTTTTGCAACATTGTCTTTAATAAAATCGAATAAAAAATCATCTTGCTTAACAAGTTTAGAAAACAAATTGACATCAGAATTGTTTACAAGTTGTTCTGCAACCATTTCGTACTCAGAAGGGTTTTTTCCTGTGAGTTTTTTTATTAAATCCATAACATTAAATCCTAAAACTTCAAGTCTATTCGCACAAAATAAATGCTTGTTTTATTTTGAAATTTAATCTAAATAAAACACTGTTACAACTTTATGATTTTCTTCAGCATATTGAATTGCAGTATGTAATGTACGACTTGTATGAGATAAGAAACAAATAAGTTGATTACAGTCGTCAATAATTTCTCTATTACAAACACGAGAAGCATCAGCTAATGTCATCATAGCTCTATCTGAATGTTCAACAATATTTGGAACTCCAATAAGTTGATCTTGTACATCAGAAGGTTGCTGACCTATAGTTTGAGGTAAAATAACTTTTAATTTATCAGGATTAGATTTCATTGCACCTCTAATCGCTGCAGCATTTGTTCCACAAGAACCACCAGAAGTAATTATTGTGTTGCCCTGCATAACAAGAGCTGTTGTTAATGTTTCAATCATTTGTTGGTGAGTTATTGCTAAATTTCTTGAACCAATTATTGCAATTCTCTTGGCGGGTTGCTTTATTGTCGCTAACTCCAATGCTAATTCATCAATTACATCTGGATTGTGTTCAGCTGTATCTAAGTCCCCCATTGGAACCATTATTGAGGGTTGTTTAGAGTCATCATCAATAGAATTTAAAATTTCAATCATTGTACCACCTTCATCAATTGCAAATAATAATTATTTTGTGTATGCTTGTGTATAATATCACATAATCAAAGATTTGGGAATAGGTAATGGAAAATATTTTATCAACATTGAATAAAGAACAGCAAGATGCTGCAAAAACAACTGAAGGAGCTTTATTAATACTTGCAGGTGCTGGTAGTGGAAAAACTAGAGTTTTAACAACTCGTATTGCTTATATGATTCAACAGGGTGCGATTGCTGGAAAAATTTTAGCAGTAACATTCACGAATAAAGCAGCTAGAGAGATGAAGGAGAGACTTTCTTCTATCTTGGGAGAAAATGTTGTTAAATACATGTGGGTTGGGACTTTTCATAGCATTTGTGGAAGAATTTTAAGACAAGATATTGAAAGTTATTCATTTCCTTCAGGGAAAAAACTTGATAAGAATTTCACGATTTATGATGAAAGTGATTCTCTTGCAATTATTAAGCAAGGAATAAAAAAATTAAATTTAGATGACAAAATCTATGCACCAAAACTTGTTAAAACAGTAATTTCAAATGCTAAAAACAAAATGCAAGATGCTTATACATTTGCAACTTTTGCTAGAGATTTTAAATCTCAAAATATTGCCAAAATATTTGAATATTATGAAAATTCATTAAATAATAATAACGCTATAGATTTTGATGACATGCTCATGCTTGCTGTTAAACTATTAGAGCAAAATCCAGAAGTAAGAAAAAAATATTATGATAAGTTTCAACATATTTTAGTTGACGAGTATCAGGATACAAACCAAGCTCAATATCAATTGGTTAATGCTTTATATACAAATCTTCAGTTAAATATACCTCAACAACGTTCTCTTTGCGTAGTAGGTGATATTGACCAATCAATTTATAGCTGGCGCGGAGCTGATTTTAGAATTATTATGAATTTCCAAAAGGATTTCCCTACTGCAAAAATTGTAAAACTTGAACAAAATTATCGTTCTACAGCTAATATTCTTAATGCAGCCAATGCTGTTATTGAAAATAATGAAGAACGTGTAGATAAGGTTTTATACTCACAAAAAGGAGATGGAGAAAAAATAACTTATTACGAAGCTCAGGATGAAGCTGATGAGGCTCGATATATCGTGAAGTCAATAACTTCAACATCTGATAATTATAATCAATTTTCTATTTTATATAGAACCAATGCGCAATCTCGTGCGTTAGAAGAAGCTTTAATAGCAGCCGGAGTTCCTTATCGTATATATGGTGGTTTAAAATTCTATGATCGTAAAGAGATAAAAGACGCTATTGCTTATTTAAAATTAATTCACAATGTCGATGATTCTCAATCTCTTAGAAGGATTATAAATGTTCCTAAAAGAGCAATTGGTGAAACGACATTAAAATATTTACAAGAATATGCTGATGCCAATGATATTAGCTTGTTCAATGCTATCTTGAATGTTAAAGATATTTCGAATATTAAATCAGGTACGGCAAGTAAATTAAATGATTTTGCAACGCTTATAATGAAATTTCAAGAAGCTCAGCCAAAATATCAACTGCCAGAATTTTTAAGCCTTGTACTTGACAAAAGCGGTTATCTAAAAGAATTAACCGCAACTGGTACTGACGAGGATCAAACAAGGATTGAAAACCTTCAAGAACTTGTAAATGTAGCAAATGAATTTGAACCAGAAGAGTTAGATAACGTGTTAGGAGAGTTTTTAACACAGGTGTCTTTAGTTTCTGATATAGATGGTATGGATGAAATAGCTAATAATGTAACTCTAATGACACTTCACGCATCAAAGGGATTAGAGTTTCCTATAGTTTATCTTGCAGGATGCGATGAGGGAATTTTCCCTTCTGCAAGAACTTTGATGATAAAATCTGAACTTGAAGAAGAACGACGACTTATGTATGTAGGAATTACGCGAGCAGAGCATAAATTATACTTAACAACTGCTAAAAGACGTCAAATGTGGGGTGAATATAAATACTACACTCCAAGTAGATTTATTGAAGAAATACCGTGCCATCTACTAGAAAACGAATATTCGTATCAAAGTGATTTTTCTTCGGGCAGAGGTACGTTTTCTAGTGCAGTTAAAAGTGTTAAGACTAATAATTATGGAAATAGCTCTTCGAAATATACAGATTCACAGATATCTAGTGGTACAGGCTTTGGTAAAAATTTTGTTGCACCTGGTAGAGAAAAATTCAATAGTGCGACAAGTGAACCTAAAAAGATTACCAATGTTGTGAAGCATACTCCTAAGCGAGCTTTTGTTCAGAAAAATCCAATAAATAAAGAAAGAGAAGAAGAAAAAATAAAAGCTTTCTTTGAGGATAATATAATGAAACGTCGACTTGAAGAACGTAAAAAAGAACAGGAACGACAAGCTGAAGAAAAAATTAAAGCCGAAGAAGTGAAAAACGCTACTACACAATATTATTTTAACGTAGGAGAACGGGTATTTCACGACAAACTTGGTATTGGACATATAACAGATGTAATACAAATAGGTGAAAGCACAATGTATACAATTGATTTTGGTAAAATGGGTAAAAAAGCAATGGATGCAACTTATGCTCACCTTAAAAAATTTTAGTTACAAAATTTTTATAGTATAATTCAGTAATGCAAGTTGAATCAATCTTAGTTGAAATATCAAATAATAATAATCCGACTTCAGATTATATAGAATTAGAATTAAAAAAAAGAAATATTAGACCACTAAGGTGGGCTATTGTAGATGTTAGTGATACAATATACACGGTAAGTGTAGCAAATTTAAAGGAATAAAAAATGGAAATGACTAGAATTAAACCAGATATCAAAGATATTAATTTAGCAGATCAAGGTAAAAATAATATTGAATGGGCTTTGAAGGACATGCCTGTTTTAAGAAAAATTAGAGATAGATTTTTAAAAGAAAAACCTTTTGCAGGTCTTAAACTTTCAGCTTGTGTTCACGTAACAAAAGAAACAGCTGCTCTATGTACAGTTATGAAAGATGGTGGTGCAGATGCAATTTTAATTGCATCAAACCCACTTTCCACTCAAGATGATGTTGCTGCAGCTTTAGTAAAATATTGGGATATTCCAGTTTTAGGATATGCAGGTGAATCTGTTGAAACATATCGTGAACACGCAAGATTGGCTCTTGATCATAACCCAGATATAATAATTGATGACGGTTGTGATTTAGTGGCAACAATCCATGCTGAAAGACCTGAAATGGCTTCTCGTGTAATTGGTTCAACAGAAGAAACAACAACTGGAATTATTAGATTACAAGCACTAGAAGCTCAAGGAGAATTGAAATTCCCTGCATTAGGAGTTAATACAAGCTTAACAAAACATTTATATGACAATCGTTATGGTACAGGTCAAAGTGCTATGGACGGTATAATGAGAGCAGCAAATATCTTAATTGCTGGAAAAACTGTTGTTATATCAGGCTATGGCTGGTGTGGTAAAGGTTGTGCAATGAGAGCAAAAGCTCTTGGAGCTAATGTTATTGTCTGCGAAGTAGATCCTCTTAAAGCTCTTGAAGCAGCTATGGAAGGTTATAGAGTTATGCCTATAGCCGAAGCAGCAAAAGAGGGTGATATTTTCTTGACAGTTACAGGTGATAAACACGTGGTAGATATTCATCATATTATGGAAATGAAAGATGGAGCTTTCTTGGCTAATGCTGGTCATTTTGATCATGAAGTTAATGTTCCAGATTTAAAATCGTTAGCTACAGAAATCAAAAGAATTAGACCTCATTTGGATGAATATAAATTAGCAAATGGTAAATCTATTTATGTTCTATGTGAAGGTCGATTAGTAAACCTTGTTGCAGCTGAAGGACATCCTGCTTCAGTCATGGATATGAGTTTTGCAAATCAAGCTCTTGGTATTGAGTTTATTGTAAAAAATAAAGGGAATTTAGAAAACAAGCTTTATACACTGCCTGAAAGTGTTGATATTGATATCGCAAAGTTAAAGCTTGATTCAATGGGGATTTCAATCGATACTTTGACTCCAGAACAAGAAAAATACTTAAATAGTTGGAAATTATAGATTGTTAAAATATTTTCAAAATAAGTGGATGTCTATATTTTAGGCATCCATTTTTGTAAATTTTTTTTAAATTCGTATATACTACATATTGTTTAAAAGCTTTTATATCAGTATAATAAAAACTGTTATACTAGTTACGAATATAGGCGATATTTATATTGAAAATTATAGCGACAAGTTCTGCTTTGCAAAAGAGTTATCCTCAAGAGCAAAAGCAATATCAAGTGAGAAATCAACACCGCCCCAATTTTAAGTCAGGTGGTTTTTTAGGCTTTGCAGCAACTCTAATGCAAGGAATTGAAAATCAAGGTTATTTAGCATCTTTTTTAATTCAAGATGGACTTGGAATGACTGCTCCACGAGTATGGACAGGGTTTAAACGTGATAAAGAAATAACAGGTAAGTATAACAAACAAGAAGGTTTAGAAGTTCTTGGTAGAGAAGCTTTTTCGGGACCATATTTTATTGGAGTAGCTCCAATAATGTTTGCGTTGACTACAAAGCTTTGTCGTTCCACTAATACGAACACAAATTTGATCAAACGATACGCAGAGGGACTTAAAGATTTTCTTAAATCTTCTAAGTTTACTCAAGAGGTAAAAACAAACTCTGCAAACTTTAAAAAAGAATTTAATAAATTTAATTTAGAAAGAATTTATAAAGCTTCTGTGCCAAATGATAAAGAAGCTGAAAAAACTTTGGATTTAATTTATACAGAATTTGAGAAGTTAGATTCAAAAGATAAGAAAACAAGAAAAGCTGCTCTAGCAAAAATTAATGAATTAATTAATGAAAAAATGTTGGAGACATCTTCTGATTTATATAATTTAAACAAACTATATGTTGGAGAAGGTAATTCGAAGAAAATTGTTAACTTACAAGAAGCATTAAAAGCTTTGAATGATTTTGCAGAAGATGCAATCATTAGAAATCCTGATTTCAAAAATATTGACGAAGTAGCTGCTGAAAATATAAAAAACAATTTTGCAGCAAAGAGAATGTTGACAAATATTTTGAATTTAGCGATTACCTTAGGTGGATTATCAGTACTTCCAAAGCTATATGCTAAAAGTTCTACTCCACCAAGTGCGCAAACTTTACAAGTATTAGAAGAAAAAACTAATTCTAATGAAACAGAACAACATTCAGATGTTTCTTTTAAAGGAAAAGGTCCTAATGCAGATAACATTTTCTCGAAAATTGGTAAATTTTTAACAAATAATATACCAGAAAAATTTAGCGATTTATTTGAATATTGTGGGCATAATTTTACAAGAACAACTTTTGCTGTGTTATCTGTTTTTGGGTTGATTCTTCCAAGAGGTATTCATGCCATGAAACGAGCTCCAATCGATTCAAATGGTAAAAAAGACCAATCAGAAGTAAATGAAATTCTCCTTAGAGATACAGTTTCTTCTCTATCAGTTGTTTTTGCAGTTCCAATTTTAACTAAAATATTCATAAGTGCGTACGAAAATAAGTTTGGATTTATATTAACAAATCGTGCTTCTGAAGGCAAAAAACCATTAAAAAAATTCTTAGATATTATAAATCCTTATAGCAAACTAGATGTTCTTTCTATTGCAGAATTAGATGCTCTTTATGGAAATATTGATTCAAAATCTAAGTTATTAAATTTTGCTAATTTTGTGGATAAAAATGGTGGAGATTTAGAAAAAATCTTATCTAAATCTGAAAATATAGAAGAAATGTTTAATAAACAATCGTTTACTTTAGATTCAATTAGAGGAATGACTAAAAGAGAAAAGAACACAAAAATTATTGAATTATTTAATAATTTCGAGGTTATAGATCCTAAGGCTAAAAATGAGGTGATTTCAAAGTTAATGAAAGGTTCTGGGACTATAAAAGATAATAAAATAGCACAAATAGCTCGAGGTTTAAATTCTCTACCAGGATTGATATCAACAGTTATTATTTCACCAGTAATTTTAGGTGTTTTAATACCAAATCTTACATACTATAACACTAGAAAAGCACAAGAAAAAATCGCGCAAGAACATAATAAAAATAATATAGCTTAATTTAAAAATTAAGAAGGTGTATTTTTGTGAAACGAGGATTTTCGAACCGAAAATCCTCGTTTTTATTTTTAGAAAGCATTGTTACACTTGCAAATAACACAAAATCTCTCAACTTGATAATCAATTACTAATTAAAATACTAGCAATTATCGGAAAAACCTGTTATAATGGTTTAGTGAGTGTTTATTAGGTATTTAAGAGGATTACTGGATGAAAATACTAATTTCTAATGATGACGGAATTCTTGCTAATGGTATCCGTGCATTAATTGAAGCATTAGCCCCATGTCATGATGTTTATGTTGTTGCACCAGATAGAGAAAGAAGTGCAGCTGGGCATTCATTGACTTTACATACGCCAATCAGAGTTGAAGAGGTTGAGCCAAAATATGGTGCAAAAAGATGTTGGATGACATCAGGCACTCCTGGAGATTGTGTTAAGATGGCTATTACTGCAATTTTAGCAGAAGATGAAAAACCTGATTTGGTTATTTCAGGATTAAATCACGGTCCTAATTTAGGAATTGATGTAATATATTCTGGAACTGTAAACTGTGCTTTAGAAGGTGCAATGTTAGGATACCCAAGTATAGCGACTTCTTTGACGACTATGCGTAATGATTATGAAGATTTTAAAGTTGCAGCAGAGTTTGTTGCTGAATTAATACAAAAATTAGATGCGTATAAAATTCCTCCAAAAACAATTTTAAATATAAATGTTCCAGGTTTAGAAAAAGAGGATATTGCAGGAATTGCAGTAACAGAACTTGGTGGGAAAATGTTTACAAATGCTTATGAAAAACGTACAGATCCTCGTGGAAAAATTTATTATTGGATGGCAGGTGAATTAGTTAACGAGTCTGAAGAAGCTTTTAACAGTGATATAACAGCAATAAGAAATAACATGATTTCTATAACGCCAATTACTTATGATATGACTCGTAAAAATCATATTGAAGAGCTACAAGGCAGTCTTTGCAAAGATGATTTTTGTGATTGGTTTAATGACTAATATGGTTGAATAAAATAACAAAAGGGTCGGATGAAAATAGAATTTTCATCCGACCCTCGTTTGAAAGAGCCTTATACCAGATTTTTATTAACCAAAATATCTAGCTAAAAGTCCATCGAAGCCACGTCCATGGCGAGCTTCGTCTTTTGCCATTTCGTGAACTGTGTCATGAATTGCATCTAGTCCTAGTTCTTTAGCTCTTTTAGCAATCATCATTTTTCCATCACAAGCTCCAAATTCAGCTTCTGCACGTAGCTCAAGATTTCTTTTTGTTGAATTTGTAACAACTTCTCCTAATAATTCTGCAAATCTTGAAGCGTGGTCAGCTTCTTCAAAAGCATATCTTTTAAATGCTTCAGCAATTTCTGGATAGCCTTCTCTATCAGCTTGTCTTGACATTGCTAAGTACATGCCTACTTCAGTACATTCACCCATAAAGTTAGCTCTCAACCCTTCTAAGATTTGAGAATCAACATCTTTTGCAACGCCAATTCTATGTTCATCTGCGTAATTTTTATTATTCTCATCTAATTCCTTGAAAGCGCCTTTAGCTGCCTTACATACAGGACAAGCTTCTGGAGCTTCGTTCTCTGCAGTATAACCACATACTGTGCATACAAATTTTGCCATAATTAATTCCTTTCTTTTCAAACGAGTAACTAAAGTTTTTAACTTTTGAATAAATTATAACACATTTTTTTTATTTCTGTCTGTTGTAATTCCAACAACGTATATTTTAAATTTTATCGTTTACAAAATTTAATATTAAGGCAATTTTTTATATAAATATTTTTTTATATTTATAGAGGACTATTATGGGTATTTGGAATACTAGATTTGCATCAGGAACATATCAAGGACTTACTGGTAGTAATACAAGCTTTGCAGGGCTGGAATTTCGGAATAGTCAAAATAGAGGTTATCTTGGATTCGCAGGATTATTGGCTTCAGATAATTTTGATAAGCCTTATGTAATGGTAGATGCAAAAGCAAAATATGCTTATGATTCTGATAATATTTTTGAACAGAATATGAGGATAAGAACTGCTTTTAATGATGGGTTAAAATCAACACAAATAAGATATTCACCATTAACTATTAATGTACCAATTAATGATAAGGTAAGTGTATATTCAAATACTCATTATTCAGGTAAATATAATTTTAAAGAAGATAAATGGACGCATTCAATTGGTAATTTTACTGGAGTAGATTACAAAATTAATGAGAAAAATTGTATTTCTATTGAATTACAGAGAAAGAATTTGCAAAATTTAAAAGACAATAGTTCTGGAAATTGGGATATGAATATCTCTTATATACGTTATTTATAATTAAATACTTTATTAAAATTATTCTTTAGAATACTTTATTTTCTTATTCTAGAGAACGATTGAGATTGATAAAAAATAGTTTATAATAAAAAAATAGTTCTAAATGATAGTATTAAGAAATTTTATTATAATAAAAATTAAAGAGGGAATTTATAAATGTCAACATCTATCAACCAATTAAGAATGAATATGCTTGATTTACAATCTTTTCAATCTATAAAATCTAATCGTTCAACTATAGAAAATTTGGTAAAGAATGAAGAAGAAAAAGTTTTTGCTCAAAAAGGTGAAGATAATTATAACGAGGTAATGGATTTTAATGGTGATGGTGTCGTAACTTATGATGAATATATGAAATATTGCGAAGAAAATGCTGTTTCGCAATATAATTTAAACCCAGGCTATACTTATGTCTCAGCAGTACAAAATTCGGATGGTCAAAGTGTTCGTCCAATTCATATTGGCAAAGCTTTGGAATGTTATTCTCATTTTGGGGAAGAAAAATTAAAATCTTATGTGGAAACAGAAGTCTAAATTATTATTTCACCTTGTCGATAGATTATAGTTTTACCTTCTTGAAATCCTACTACAGTTGAGGCAAGACCTTTTGCTGTGCAATTATAATCAGGAATAACTAAATCAACCTTCTTGCCAATATAATTTAAAGCTTCTTCATAATTCAATGCAGGAGGTTCTCCAGAAAGATTTGCACTTGTTGTAGCAAGTACTCGCCCATCTATATTTCTGCAGATATTTGCAAAAGTTTCGTTTTCGGGAACTCTTATTCCCACTGTGTTCATTCCTGATGTAATATAATCTGGTGTGTTTTCTGATTTTTCAACAACAAGAGTTAAAGCTCCAGGAAAATAATCTTTAATTAATCTTTGAGCCTGTTTTTCAATAGGTTGTTTTACATAATCAAAAAGTGGATAAATATCATCACTCATTAAAATAAGAGGTTTTTTCGCTTCTCTTTTTTTTATTTCATAAATTCTCTGTACAGCTTTTTTAGAAGTTGGTAAGCATCCAATTCCCCAAACGGTATCTGTTACAAACGCAATAACCCCATCATTTTGTAATATTTCATTTATATTGTTAAACATTTTTCTCGTGCTTCCTTATTCACCTATTCACTTTATCACTGTTTTTATAGTATAATACAACAGTGCAAAAGATAAAAGGAGAACAAAAATGGTTCAACAATTTGGAACGCCACAAAAAACAAGAACAGCTGTAATACTTTTCTTAAAAGGTTCTGCAACTCCAATAGTAATGTACTTTGATAATCCACAAGCAGTATATTCTGAATTAAAACAACTTATGAAAAGTCCAACTCCTGTTTTAGTTGAAAAAGAGCCTATAGGACCAATTAGAAAACTTTGTTTTGTTTCGACACAGATTGCAGGATTACTTCTTCAGGAGGAGCCTTGTGCATAAAATTCTAATTGAAG
>JAGBXP010000031.1 GCA_017629215.1 bacterium
TATAATTTTTATATAATATTTACAATTGTTAAGTAATGTAAATACATCTTTTGACAAGGAGCAATGCCTGATATAATGCCCTATATGATATGATATGATATGATGTGAGGGGAGGGGAGCAATTTCTTTTTTTTGAATAACTTTAAATCTATGTAACATATATGATACACGAGATTATATAAATATTAAAAAAGGAGAAAAATTATGACAATTAATGTTGAAAAAAATTTTGCTAGTGTAAATACTAATAATGCAAATATGGCTGTTAGTGGAAAAAAAGATAAAGATAAAAAAGAAACTATCTTTTTTGCTGAATTTGATAAAGGTGGTGAAGGAGCTAAAGCTAATGATGGTAAATTAACGGGTTATGAAGTTAAAAGAGCGAGATGGGCTGGATATGATAGAATAGTTGATGGTATTACTGCTAAAGATATAAAAAAGAATCCTGAAAGAGGATATAGAAATACTGAAATGTTCACTGGAACTATTTCAAGAGCAGTAGCTAATAATACTCATAATTCTTTTCTTAATACAATATCCTTTTTTGCTGATGGTTGTATATTACCATTGGAAATGGCAGCAGATTGGGTAAGAGTATTGGGGAATTGGTAACAATGTATGTTGGCTGAAACCCAACAATAATAGGTGCAAACAATTGTTATATTAAATTAAACATAGGTCGGCTGGGATTAAAAATCCCAGCCGATTTTTTATCTGAATTATGTTTTTACAAGGTTTTATTTTTTCTGGATTGCTTCGTTTTACTTGCAAAGATGGAAATTATGATTGTAATGATGAAAAAGCATTTTGTCTATAATAAAAAATCTAAATTTTTTTTTATTTTTTAACTTCTAAGCTTCTAGGTCAAAAAGCTTTTATACAATTTTTAATAATGCAGTATAAACATCTTGTGAAATATTACCACTATTAACTTCTTTTGCGATAATTTCAAGAGCTTCATATTTACCCAACGCGCTTTTATATACTCTTTTTTCTCTTAATGCAGAATATTTATCTGCAGTAGCTAGAATTTGTGCTTCTATTCCATAATCATAATTTTTCTCTTTTGCAGGATAGCCAGTGCCTTTTAAATTTTGATGATGATATTTGACAAGGTTAAGGGTGTTTTCACTTAATCCTTTATTTTTTAATAATTCGTACCCAAACTCAGAATGTAATTCCATGATTTTTTGTTCATCTGCATTAAGCTTTCCTGATTTGTTTAAAATTGATTCTGGAATTAAAACTTTACCGTAATCATGTAGCATGGCTGCTTCTTGTAAATCTTTCAAATTAATATCTTTTTTTAATTCTTGTGGCAAAGAAGAATACAACTTGGCAACAAGAGTGCGTGTGTCATTCATGTGTCCTTGTTTTAATCTATTAAGTGCTTCTATGTTTATTTTTATTGGTAGATTATTCTCATTAAGCATCTCTGACAATCGAGAATTAGATCTTATGACCATCTCTAATTGTTCTTTTGTGTTTAAGCTTTCATAAATCGGATTTGATACAAAACTATCATGTGCTTGTTGTAATTTAGGTTTGTGCCAACCTGATATAAGTTTTTCAAATGAAATATTGATAGGATTTGGTTTTATTGATAAATTGTAATTAAAATTCATTAAACAACCACACTTTAACTAACACACTTATGATTATATAAAGTATTTTTTTAATTATAAATTGCCTAAAAACAAGGGCTTTTTTAAGAAATGTAACAACATTTTTAATTTTTTAACCAAAATTTATAACATCAACTTTTCTACTTATTTTGTGCTACAATCTAACTTATATTAAACCAGTATTATGGAGAGTAGTTATGCAAGAAATTTTAGAAAAAAAATCAATAAAGAATATAGATTTTAACTGTGATTTAGCACAAGCTTATGGTATTTATAAAAACAATAATGAAACAGAAATATTAGATTATGTAAGTTCTGTAAATATATCTTGTGGGTTTCACGCAGGTGATCCTGTAACAATAAAGGAAGCTCTTTTAAAAGCTAAAGATAAAAATTTAGTAATTGGTGCGCATATTGGTTTTAATGATATACAAGGATTTGGATATCGTCCAGTAGAGCTTAAAGATGATGAGCTTGAAGCTCTTGTTATATATCAAATTGGAGCATTAATGTCTTTTGCAAAAGCCTATGGAGTAAGTATTGAACATGTAAGACCACATGGTGCGATGTACAAAAAAGCTAGTGAAGATTTTTCATTTTCTTGTGCAATCGCTCGTGCTATTAAAAAATGCTCTGATTGGCTAGTATACTATGCTCCAGTTGGTGATATTACTGCTAAGGTTGCAGATTATACTGGAATACAAGTCGCTCAAGAACTTTGTCTTGAAAAAACATACAATGCTGATTTAACAATTGATTATTCGAAGGAAGATAATACTAATAATTATGAACTTATTAAACATTTTCAACATCTTATACATACTTCTCAAATTCGTAACAATTTAGGAGGAATTAGTTTTGCAGATGTTGATACAATACATTTTTCAAATAAATATAAAAATTCAATGGATTTAATTCAGCAAGCATATAAAATACTAACTCCTACTCCTGTGAATTATAATAATGCAAAAATATCTGGTTGGGTGGATTAATTATGATTAATAGATTTAAAAAAAATGTTAGAGTTACAAAAGACGTTGCATGGTTAATTCCAGGTCTCAATGTTAAAAGATGGCTGTTTTTAATCTTTTTAGGCTCAGTATTAATGATATTAGGACTATTAATTATTTTTGATATTCGTCCTATTTACCAAATTATGGAATTAATAAGAAAGGCTGCATTAATTCTACCTACAGAAATCCTTGCTTTTGCTACTATTTTTATTGGTGCAATTATTTTCTTTAGTGGTTGGAAAAAAACAACTCTTTCAATTATGGATATTGATTCTTCAAAAAGTGGAAAATCATTATTAGAAAAGTTATATAGAAGAAATAAGCTTAATAAAGGTGCAAAAATTGTTGCGATAGGTGGTGGCACTGGTTTATCAATGTTACTAAGAGGGATTAAAAAGTACACGAACAATATTACAGCAGTTGTAACAGTTGGTGATGACGGTGGAAGCTCTGGTAGATTACGTGAAGATATGGGTATTTTGCCACCAGGTGATATAAGAAACTGTATAGCAGCTTTGGCTGATGATGATAATTTGATTACAGAATTGTTCCAATATCGTTTTAAAAAAGGAGAAGGTCTTGAAGGACATAGTTTCGGAAATCTTTTTCTAACAGCACTTTGTGCTATTACAGGAAATATGGTGAAAGCTGTTAAAGAGTCTTCAAATGTTTTAAATATTAGAGGAGTTGTGCTTCCTGCGACATTAGACGATATGAAGCTTGCCGCAGAATATATTGATGGAACTATTATTAAAGGTGAATCTAATATTCCAGAAGAGCATAAACAAATTAAACGACTTTTTACAGAGCCTGCGCATTGTCGGGCATTACCAGAAGTTCTTGAAGCAATAGCACACGCAGATTTAATAATCCTTGGTCCAGGAAGTTTATATACAAGCGTAATTCCAAATTTACTTGTAGAAGATATTACAGACGCAATAGCAAAGTCTACAGCTAAAAAAATATATGTTTGTAATATTATGACACAGCCTGGCGAAACAGATAATTATTCAGTTGCAAGCCACGTTAATGCTTTATTATCACACGCTAAGGGGAAAAAGATTATTGACGCTGTATTGGTTAATAACTCATTACCTGATAATATTTCTGAGGGCTATGCTAAATCTGGCTCTATACCTGTGAGATTAGATATGGAAAATATTGCACCTATTGGAGTAGAAATTGTGTCCCAAAAACTTATCCAAGAAAACAAACAGGGACTTGTAAGACATTCTTCTAATCGGGTAGCAAGAGCTGTATATTATTGGTATCGTAAAACAGTTTCTAAAAAGTCAGAAATCAAATAATAAGAGGTCTGAATGAAAAAAACAGTAAATACTTTCCAAAAATTAAAAAATAACGATGAAAAAATAGCAATGTTGACAGCTTATGATTATTCAACAGCTAAAATACTTGGCGAAGCAGAGATTGATGGAATTCTTGTTGGTGATTCACTTGCAATGGTCGCATTAGGCTATGAAAGTACTTATAATATTACAATTGATGAAATGTTGATTTTTGTCTCTGCAGTAGCTCGTGGTGCTAAAAATTCTTTCATAATTGGCGATATGCCATTCATGAGTTATAATTTGTCAGTTGAGCAAGGGCTTGAAAATGCTGGTAAAATGATTAAATCTGGAGCTAATGCTGTTAAGATTGAGGGTTGTAACGAGCATATTTTAACTCTAACTAAACGTCTTGTAGAATCAGGAATTCCTGTTTTAGCTCATCTTGGATTGACTCCACAATTGTTAAACTCTTTAGGGGGATATAAAATTCAAGGTAAAACTGCTGAGCAAGTCGAATACATTCTCGAGTGTGCTAAAAAGCTTCAAGAAGCTGGTGCTTTTGCTGTTGTGCTTGAGCTTATTCCTGCAGAAAGTGCTGAGTTTATTACAAATAATTTAGATATTCCAACAATCGGCATTGGCGCAGGAGTTGGATGTTCTGGTCAAATTGTTGTTACTGATGATATTTTAGGAAAGTTTACTGATTTTGCGCCAAAATTTGTGAAAAAATTTGCAAACCTTCACAATATTATGCTTGAAGGTGTAAAAAAATACTCAAAAGAGGTTAAGGATTGTGAATTTCCATCTAATAAAGAATCTTTTGAGTTGAATGAAAATGAAAAAGAAAAATTAGGAGTAAGGGGTAAATTATGATCAATGCAATTAATAATGTTAATTTTAAAGCTGTTTATACACCAAAGTCTACAAGCTTCTCTGATTCTCAACAAAAAGTTTATGATGATATTAAAAATAAACTTAATAATAAAAAAACAAATTTTCTTGTAGAATCTGTAGAAAATGATTCTGTAAAATTATCAGAGCTAATTGGAGTTAAAGAAACAGGAACAGGGCTTGATAAAAAATACTCATATAAAAGGGCTATAAAAATTGGCAGGTATAATGAGAATTGCCTGTTTGAAATGAAAGACTATAAAAAATATGTAAAAGAACAGGTAAATGATTTGTTAGGTCTTTTGGCTTTTGTGGGAATTCTTATACTAGGGCTTGGTTTTATGTATGTAACTGCTAATAAAAAACCTGCTGTAAATCAACAAGTTGAAAAAGTTACAACAATGGCAAAGGATAGTTTACAAACATTAAAGCAAGATAGCATAAAAATATTTAAGTAATCTGTCATCCTGAACTTGATTTAGGGTCTATCCATTTAACAAAAAGCATTAATAGATTCCGAGTCAAGCTCGGAATGACAAAAATAAGAAGTAGGTTGGGTGAAACACAACAAAATAAGGGAAAATAGATGTTACTAAATACAATAAACGAAGTAAGAGCAGAAGTTAAAAAATGGAGAGCTGAGGGGCTAAAAGTAGGTTTAGTTCCAACTATGGGAGCTTTGCATGAAGGTCATTTAAGTTTAATTAAAAGAGCAAAAACTGAATGTGATAAAGTTGTTGTATCTGTTTTTGTAAACCCAATACAATTTGGTCCAAGTGAAGATTTTGATAAGTATCCAAGAACATTGGATGAAGATATGAAGCTTTGTGATGGAGAAGGTGTTGATATAGTTTTCGCACCAACTCCAAAGGAAATGTATGGAGATTGTAGACTTTCAAATGATTGCCTTACTTATGTTTGTCCTCCATTTTTCTTTGTAGATAAACTTTGTGGAAAATCTCGTGTTGGACATTTTGATGGCGTTTGTACCGTTGTTATGAAATTATTTAACATAGTTCAGCCAGATTGTGCATTCTTTGGACAAAAAGACGCTCAGCAAGTTATTATTATTAAAAAAATGGTTAGAGATTTGAATATTCCAGTTGAGGTAATTCAGTGTCCAATCGTAAGAGAAAATTCTGGACTTGCATTAAGCTCAAGAAACAAATATTTATCTGATGAAGGGAAAAAAGATGCTCTTGTTTTAAGCCAAATTTTAAATAATATTAAAGCTTGTTATAAAAAAGGTGTTACTGATATTGAAGCATTAAAAGAAACAGCCTATTCTTATCTGACTGAAAAACACGATTTAGAATATCTTGAAATATATAATAAAAATACATTAGAAGAAGAAATGGATGCAAACGACAATTCTATTGCTTTAATAGCTTGTAAGGTTGAAGGGGTTAGATTAATAGATAATATTTATTTTTCAGAGGTGTAAATGCAAAAAAATAAATTTAACTTTTTTAATTTTTTAAGAGATATTATTCATTTTGTTAAAATAATTATTTTGGCTATTCTATCTTTATTAATACTTTATTGGATACAGGATTTAATTGGTATTACTTGGAAATGGTTTAGACCATTACTTGGGTTTTTTAATTATTTCCTTGATATTAGCGAAGTTATTTCTTCAAATTCGTTGCAGGTTATAAACGCTAATATTGATTATAAATATCTAGTTGCAATAGCAATTTTAATGATATTTTATATAATTACACATCTTGTATATATTAGTATTGATAGTTTTGAAAATTTATATATAGATTGTAGTGAATTGGTTAGGAAAATTAAGGAAAATTGGTTTAATAATAAGCTTAGAAAAGAGCAAATTTTAAACGAGAAAAAGATTAATCATTATAAAATTTTTATTCAGACACAAATAAAGCCTGAGTATCAGTATAAAGAACAAGAAATTAGCTTGGATGAACAAAATCAAATTTTAATAGAGCATTTAATAAAAAGGACAAAGGTCTGTCCTAAAAAATTTCAAGACGGTTATTTATTTAGCTTTGAAGTCTTTGACCAAGTTGATTTAATTTTGAAAATTTTTTCTAAAATTCTTAAATCAAATGCGCCTGTAGATTATATTATTTGTGTTCAAACAGTTGATGAAGCTAATAATTACGATGAACAACTTAAATCATTAATAAATTTAAAGATATTAAATAAAATTATAGCAATGAGCGATACAATTTATCGTTACAAATTTAATGACACTAAAGAATTTGAAACAACAGCTTTGGGTGTGTATCAAAAAGGACTAATAAATTTTAGTGTATATGAATTTATTAATAAAGATTAATGCAATTTAGCTATTTTTGAGCTAATATGAAAGAGTTAATAAGGAGTATAAATATGAGATATGATGCAGGTGAAGTTATTACAGCAATGGTAACCCCATTTAATAAAAACAGAGATGTTGATTATGAAAAAGTTGAATCATTAGCTTTTCAGTTAGCAAATACTGGTTCTGATGCAATTTTAGTTACAGGAACAACTGGTGAAGCTCCGACATTAAGCTTTGATGAAGAAATAGAAATTCTCTGTAGTGTAAAAAGAGCTGTTAATCAACACGCCAAAGTTATCATGGGTACAGGTTCTAATTCTACAGAAACTGCAATAAAGACAGCTAAATTTGCAGAAAAAAATAATGCAGATGCAATTCTTTCAGTTGTTCCTTATTATAATAAACCATCCCAAGCTGGCATGATTGAGCATTTTTCAGCTATCGCAGAAGCTGTTAATTTGCCAATAATTCTCTATAATATTCCTTCAAGAACAGGAGTTAATATGTCTGTTGAAACAGTTAAAACTCTTGCTAAAAAATATGAAAACATTATTGGTATTAAACAAAGCTATGGTGATATGGATGCTATTACTGAATTAAAATCATCTTGCCCAAGTGATTTTGTGATATATTCTGGCGATGATAGTTTAACTCTACCAATGCTTTCATTAGGTGCGCATGGTGTTATTTCTGTAGCATCACATTTATTTGGTATAGAAATAAAATCAATGATTAGAAATTTTAAAACAGGCGATGTTATGACTGCTAAGAATATGCATTTAAAACTTTATCCAATATTTAAAAAGTTATTTATGGCACCAAATCCAGTACCTGTTAAAGCTGCATTGGCATATAAGGATTTAATTGAAGATTATGTTAGACGTCCTCTTGTTGAATTAACTAAAGCTGAAAAAGCAGATTTGATTTTTACATTGGATTCTATATAACTAAGTGATTATATTATAAAGTAATCAGGTAGATAAGAGCAATAAATTTTTTTGAATTATAATATAGATTATAATAAGGAGTATAAAGTAAAATGAAAAACAAATTGGTTTTGTTTTGGGCAATTATAGCAATTATGATAGCTTCAATAACAATAATACTTACACGACCTACAAAACTTGGTCTAGATTTGGTTGGTGGTTCAAGATTGGTGCTTGAGGCTCAAACAACTGAAACTATTAAAGAAATAACACCAGATATGATGACAAGCTTACATTTTGCGATTGAAAATCGTGTAAATAAGCTCGGTGTATCTGAAACAATAGTTCAGCGATCTGGCGATAAAAGACTTGTTGTAGAAATTCCAGATGTATCAGATTTAAACCAAGCTAAGGCTTATCTTGGTGAAACAGCAGAGTTAGAATTTAAAGCACCTTTAAGAAACTCTACTGGCGAAGTGATAGGGTGGGAATCAACTGGGTTAACTGGTAAGGATTTAAAAAAAGCTTCTGTTAGCTCAACTGGTACACTTGCAGAGCCAGTCGTTGCCTTAGAATTTAATTTTGAAGGTCAAAAAAAGTTTGCAGAATTAACAAAAAAATTATATAAACAGCCAATGGCAATATTCTTTAATGGTGAATTGCAATCTTCTCCTGTAATACAATCAGTAATTACAGATGGTAATGCTATTATTTCAGGAAAGTTTACAGCTAAAGAAGTGCAACAGATGGTAGATTTACTTAATGCAGGAGCGTTGCCAATTCCTGCTAAGATAATTGAAGAAAATACTGTTGGTCCAACTCTTGGTGCAGATAGTATAGCAAAATCAAAAATAGCTGGTGCATTAGGTCTTGGATTTGTAATGTTGTTTATGATTGCTTATTATAGAGCGCCTGGCATGATTGCAAACGTAGCATTACTTATTTATGGCATAATACTTTTTGCGTTATTTAAAGCTATTCCTGTAACACTTACATTAGCAGGTATTGCAGGTTTTATCCTTTCAATAGGGATGGCTGTTGATGCTAATATTCTTATTTTTGAAAGAACTAAAGAAGA
>JAGBXP010000032.1 GCA_017629215.1 bacterium
GATTGTGCCTGGTGCTCTACATCATGTATTCTTGCCGTTAGTGATAGCAAGCGTGCTTGTGATGCCGCCATTCCCATTGTTTGTTGTCCTTATAGTTTTGTCCCTTTACATGGATTACGGCATTTTTTTTTAAAACTTTAGTTTTTTAAAATAAATTGTTACATTTCTTAATAGTCTGGGGTAAATTTTATTATTTATAGTATTTCAGTTAGGATTTGTAAATTTTTGTAACAATTTTGAAAAAAAAGCTAAAGTTTATATCGAATTATGCCGTATAAGATATTAGTAAAGGAAAAAAATAAAGGAAAGTTATAAAATTATGGGAATGGCGGCATCACAAGCACGATTTTTTCAATTAACAGCCAGAAAGGCTGATATAAACTTTATGCTTTCAAAGCTTGCTAATGAGAAAGTAAGTTTAGCTCGTGATTCTCAAAAAATCTCTCGTGATTATCAAAATGCTATTAATAAAAAAGTTTTGAAATGGTCAAATAATTCTGGTGCGTCTTATATTGCTATGGATTATCAAAATTTAATGAGACCTAGTCAAATGAATCAAAATAAACCTTATTTATTAACAGATGCTGATGGTCGAGTTATTGTTGATTCAAAATATAAGAAATATGCTGAAATGATTTCTAAAGATGGTAAGCCTAACGGTGATTGGGATGAAATTCGCACACAAGTTCTTGCTGAAATAACTGGTATTGATGCTAGTAAAATTGAAGCTATTCAAGCTAATAACCAAAGTGTTGAAGATTCAGGAGATAATCTAGATTATTCTAATGCTTATAAACAACAGGAGCTTCTTAAAACTGGTAAATATAATAATATTGTAAAATTAGCTCAACCAGATTGGATTGATTGTAATGGTTTTGTGAATGGCAGTGTGGATATTGTAATTAACACCAAAGAAGATCTTGAAGAACATAGAAAAAATTTGAAAAGTATTGGAGCATATTTAGTAAATCCAGAATTGTTTAATGAAATAGTTGATAAATATATAGATGGGCGTGTAGTTCCAAATAAGCTAAATGTAGCAACGCATCTTAAAGATATTTTTGAAGAATATAAAAGCAAAGGTGGTAATGCTGTATGTGAAGGAGATATGTATAAATATTATGATATAAACTCTGAAGAATATAAGCAATGGGAAGCAGAACATTTAGAAGCTTTAAATGTACATAATAATGCAATCGATGCTAGTAATAGTTTGCTTACTGCTACAGAAGAATCATTAATTAAATTTTACGATATGTTATTTAGCTCAATATCAGATAAAGGTTGGACTTATAATGAAAATATTAATGATCCAAATTATCTCAATTTAATGCTTCAAAACAATATATATACATTGACAAGTGTTTCAAGAGATACTGATTGTCTAGATTGGTGCGAAGATAAACAATGGCATAACTCATATACAACTGATATTGCAAGTAACTGTACTAATGTATTCGCAGTAAGTGATTCTGATGCTAACGAGGTTGCTCTTGTTGAGTATCAAAATAAAAAAGATGCAATTAAGGTGAAAGAATCAAGAATTGATGTTAGAATGAAAAATCTTGAAACTGAACTATCTGCAACAAATAATTTCATGAAAAGTGTTGAAGAAGCTATAAAGAAAAACACTGAAAATTTAAAACTTTGGGGTTAATATTTGAAAATATTTATGTTACTCTTTTATATAGATATATAAAAGGGGTACTTTATGTTTGAGTCGTTATCAGATAAATTACAAGATATTATTGCAAAAACGTCTGGTCAAAAAGAATTAACACAAGAAAATATGCAAGAAGCCTTGAGAGAGATAAGAAGAGCTCTTCTAGAAGCAGATGTTAATTTACGTGTTGTTAAATCTTTTATATCAAATATAAAAGATAAAGCAGAAGGCGAAAATGTTGTGCAAGGAGTTAATCCTTCACAACAATTAATAAAGATAGTGCATGATGAGCTTGTTAATATTTTAGGTGAAGATGCTAAGCCTTTAGATTTTTCTGGAAATCCTAATCTAATTATGATGCTAGGTTTACAAGGCTCTGGTAAAACAACTTCGTCTGCTAAGCTCGCTATTAAACTTAAAAATGAAAAAAGAAATCCATTACTTGTTGCTTGTGATATCTATAGGCCAGCTGCAATTTCGCAATTAAAAACTCTTGGTGCAGAAATTGGTGTAGAAGTCTATTCAGAGGATAATGTAGATAGTGTTCAATCAATCGTTGAAAATGCTATACGTTATGCAAAGGATAATGGTTTTAACTCTTTAATACTTGATACTGCAGGACGTTTACAGATTGATACAGATATGATGGCTGAATTGTTGCTCCTTGATAGAGTTTTTCATCCAACAGAGAAGCTTTTAGTTGTTGATTCAATGACAGGTCAAGAAGCTGTAAATGTTGCAGAGAATTTCGATGCTCAATTGTCAATAACAGGACTTGTGCTGACAAAATTGGATGGTGATTCTCGTGGTGGTGCTGCTTTAAGTATAGTTCATTGCACAGGAAAACCTATTAAATTAACTGGTACAGGTGAAAAATTAAACGCATTAGAAGATTTTTATCCTCAAAGAATGGCTGATAGAATTTTGGGAATGGGTGATATTGTATCACTTGTAGAACGAGCTCAAGAAGTATTTGATGAAAAAACAGCTTTAGAAATGGAAAAGAAAATGGCTAAAGCAGAGTTTTCTTTTAATGATTTTTTGAAAATGCAATCTCAAATGAAAATGTTTGGATCTATGGATCAGCTATTGGGAATGATTCCTGGATTAAAAATGTCTAAGGATGATCGTCAGATGATATCTCACGAAGGCGAAAAACAAATGAAAAAGATTGAAGTATTTATTCAATCAATGACTCCTGAAGAACGAGAACATCCTGAACTTATGAATTCATCTCGTAAGAAAAGAATTTCACAAGGTTCTGGTATACCATTGCATGATATCAATATTTACATTAATCAATTTGAACAAATGCGTAAAATGATGAAAGGTATGTCAGATATGAAAAATATGTTCAAGGGTATGGGGAATAAACTTGGACAACAAGGAGCTAGTATGCTTGCGATGAAAGAAATGCGTAAGAATATGAGGAGATTTAAATGAAGCTCATTGTTGGTCTAGGTAATGTTGGACAAAAATATACTTTTACAAGGCATAATTTGGGGTTTATGTTAGCTGATAGCTATGCCTTTAATAATAATTTGAGCTTCAGAGAAAATTCTCGCTTGAAATGCTTTATGACTAATTTGCGTAATGGTCATGATGATTATTTAATTATTAAGCCTACAACTTTTATGAATCTATCTGGAGAATCAGTTCGTGCCGTTATGGACTATTATAAAATTTCTATAAATGATCTAATAATAGTATATGATGATTTGAGCATAGAGTTAGGTAAAATGAGGTTTCGCGCTAATGGTTCGGATGGTGGGCATAATGGTATAAAATCAATAATTCAGTATCTAGGTACGAAAGATTTTGCAAGACTAAAGATTGGCATTGGTCCTCAGCTTAATTTACCTTCAGAAGTGTTTGTACTTCAAAATTTTACAAAAGACGAGTTAGATATTTTAAAAGGTGTATTAACAAAGGCGAAGGAAGGTATTGATTGTTATTTTAATGAAGGAATTGCAGTCGCTCAAAATAAATTTAATTAGTATTAAATAATTATTTAGGAGAATATAATGAAATTAGCAGAACAATTAGAGCTTGATGAAAAATATGAAGAAGCTTATGCTGAGTATAGAAAGGATTTACCACATAAGCAGAATGATATAGAATTATTAACAAAACTAGCACATTTAGCATTGATTTTAGAAAAAAAAGAAGAAGCTAAAGCATACTATGGTAAAATCTTAGAGTTAGACCCATCAAGTATACTTGCTCATGAACAGTTAATTGATCTCTATGTACATGAGGATAAATTCAGATATTATTTACTAAGAGGTAATCTTCACGCTTTACAACAGCAAATAAGCTATGCAAAAAGCGATTACAAAAAAGCTATTGAAAATGCAAAAGATCAAGAAGAAGCATTACCTGCTAGATATTTATTTGCAGGGATTTGTGAAGAACAAAATAAAACTCAAGAAGCTATTGATGAATATCTAAAAATATCAGATATAGATGAAAAAAATCCTATTGTATATTTTAAACTTGCAGAATTATATGAAAAAGAAGAGGGACTTATTTCTGCTATTGAAATTTTAGAAAGAGGTCTTGAGAACTTTAAATCAAATGATTTCGAGGAAATTTTATCTGGATATTATATTAGAAACTCACAGCCTGAAAAAGCATTAAATTTAACTAAGAATGAATTGACAAAATCTCGAGCTTTAATGGATTTGGGTAGAAATGATGAAGCCTTTGTTATACTTAATAAAATTAAATTAGAATATAGTAAACAACCTATTCTTCATTCTCTCCTTGCACAGTACTATTTCCAAAAAGGACAAAAGAATGAAGCATTTTATGAAATTGATGAATTTGCCAAGCTTGACCCTAATTCACCATTAATTTATCAAATGAGAGCTTTAATTTATGAGAACGAAGGAGATGCTTTTAATGAACATATTAACTGGGGTAAATATAATATTTTAAGAGGTGAAAAAGAAGTAGCTTTAAATGAATATATGACTGCATATCAGTATAATAATACAGATGTTGAGTTAATTGAAACAATAGCTTCTCAACTAGAAGCAACAAAAGATGTAACAAAAGCCTGTGAATTTTATGAAAGATTATATGAACTTGAGCCTAATAATATAAATGCTTTAGAAAAACTTGCAAAATTTAGAGAATCTATAGGTGATTATCGAATGGCTTTTGAATATATTGAAAAATTAAAAGAAATTGATAATAGAAATAAATTTGTCTTGGAGAATTTCGAAAATTATCAAAATCTTTCAGAGAATGGAAGTGGGTTTATTAGCTTCTTTAAAACATTCTTTGGTAATAAAATGGGTTAATAATAATTTATATTATGCAAAAAATTTCATTATTTAAGTTATTTTTAATATTTGTCAAAATTGGAGCTATCCTACTAGGAGGTGGCTATGTAATTTTACCAATATTAATGAATGAATTTGTTGAACGTCGAAATCTGATTTCACAAGATGAATTATTAAATTATTTTGCATTATCTCAAAGTTTACCTGGAATTATAGCTGCCAATATTTCAATGTTTGTTGGCTATAAGTTACTTGGGAAGAGAGGCTCATTAATTGCAATGCTAGGAATTATTACTATACCATTTTTAACCATTATATTACTTGCATCAATAATTGAAAGTTTTACTGAAAATTTATATATTCAAAGCGTATTCTGGGGTGTTGGTATTGCTGTTATTGCTTTGATAATGTTAACCGTTAAGGAAATGTGGCAAAAAGCTAATAAAAATCTCTTTTTTTACATTATTTTTATAGCTTCATTATTTTCTCTTGTATTATTAAATTTTTCACCAAGTAAAACCTTTTTAATATTTATTATAATAGGTGTAATTTATAAGAGAATAACAACTCCAATGGAGGCTAGATGATTTACTTACAACTAGCTATAGAATTTTTTAAAATTGGAGTGCTTTCTTTTGGTGGTGGTTATGCAACAATCCCTTTTTTATACCATCTTTCACAAGAATATTGCTGGTATAGCATTGAAGAATTAACTAATATGATTGCAGTAGCATCAATTACTCCAGGACCTGTTGGTATTAATGTTGCAACATACGCTGGATTAAAGACATCAGGCATTCTTGGTGCTATGACAGCTACTGTTTTAGAAATGTTACCTTCATTAATTCTTGTTTTAGTAGTCGCTAAATTATTAAAGAAGTTTAGTGATAATTTCTATGTTAAGACTATTATTGAAACTCTTAAACCAGTAAGTTGTGCGTTATTATTATCTGTTGCGATAAATTTAATTAAACCAGAATTAAAAGATATAAAGGCAATGCTTTTACTTTCTATTCTATTAATATTAAGCTGGAGAACAAAAAAAGACCCATTATTTTATATATTAATTTCTGCTATTATTGGAGTTGGTTTAAGTTTAATGTAAAATATTAATCATGCTGAAATATTCATTACGTTATATAAAAGATTTGTTAAACATAGCATTTCCTATAATACTTGGAAATGTTGGTTTTATTATGATTGGAGTTGGGGACGTTATCATTGCTGGTCGTCATTCAACTGATACGCTTGCTGCAATAAGTCTCGCAACTGCTATTATTAATTGTATTACTATAATGGGGATTGGAGTGCTTGGTAGTATTTCTCCAATATTATCAAATTATAGAGGTGCAGGCAAAGAACCCGAAAAGTATTTTTATCCATCACTTAAATTTACAATTATCCTTTCTTTATTGATGAGTATTGTAATATTAGTATTAATGTCATTTGTTGATAAATTTGGGTTTGAATCTCATCTAACTCCATTAATAAAAGATTATTTTTTTATAACTGCATTTTCAACATTTGGTGCATATCTTCATTACATGACAAAAGAATTCTTACAATCATTTGAGATTGTTTTATTCCCAAATCTTTTAACGATTTTTGCTGTGTTTTTAAACCTATTTTTAAATATTATATTAGCATTTGGATATGGACCAATTCCAGAAATGGGAGCAAAAGGTCTAGCTCTAGCTAGTTTAATTATTCGATATTTTATGGGTATTGTGCTATTCATATATTGTTATAAAAAAATTAAAATTAAATATCATAAAGAAAGTCAATATTATAAGGAAATGTTACAAGTAGGACTTCCATCTTCTCTTGCAATTATGATTGAATTTGTTGCATTTAATAGCATTACTGTAATAATGGGTAGAGTATCAGGTATTTATGCAGCAGCACAAAATATAATTTGTACTATAACTTCAATAGCATTCATGGTTCCTCTTGCAATAGGAAACGCTGCAGGTGTTAAAGTTGGTTTTTCTAATGGTGCAAGATTATTTACCGAATTAAAAAAATATGCTTATACAGCGATTAGCATTTCTGCAATTTTTATGGCTTGCTCAGCTTTAATTGTTGCTATTGCTCCAGGAATAGTAACAAGTTTGTTTACAAGTGATAAAGAATTAGCTGCAGTTTGCGTGCCAATAATATATACACTTTGTTTTTTTCAAGTCTTTGATGGTATACAAGCTTCTCTAGCAGGTATTTTTAGAGGCTTAAAACATACAGAGATTGTAATGAAAGGAAATTTTATTGCTTTTTGGTTAATAGCTTTACCATTAGGTTGTTTACTAGCCTTTCATTACAAATTAAACCTTATGGGCTTTTGGTATGCACTTATTGTTTCAATTATAATACTTTGTATAATATTATTTACAAATTTGTTGAAACAATTTAAGGGTATGAAAGGTTGATTATGCCACATTTTTTTATTGATTCAAAAAACATTATTAAAGATAAGATTTTAATTAATGATAATGAAAATTATCGGCACATAGCTAGGGCATTAAGAGCTAGAGTAGGTGAACATTTATTATTAATTGATGAATTTCAAACTCAATATGAAACAAAAATTGTGGAGATAAATTCGAAAGAAATTTATTGTCAGATTGAGAAATTATATAAATCAACAAGAGATTTAGATTTTGATTTGTATTTAGCTCAAAGCCCTTTGAGAAGTGATGCACAATTAACAATCATGGAAAAAGCTACAGAACTTGGTGTTAGAGGAGTTTATCCAATAATTACAGATAATTGTGCTTTGAACATATCAGTAATAGATAAAAAACACGAAAAGTGGCAAAAAACAATGTATGAAGCATCTAAACAATGTGAACGTGCTAAAATCCCTAATTGTTATGCACCAACAACATTAGAAAAAGTTTTAGAATTAAGCTTTGATAAAATTTTAGTATTAGCTGAGCGTTCTACAGATATTTCTCTAAAAAAATATTTAACTCAAAATCCTATCAAAAAAGGAGAAAAGGTTTTACTTATTATTGGGCCAGAAGGCGGATTTTCTCAGGAGGAATTTAACTTTTTTAAAAACAAATCTTTACCTTTAATTAGTCTTGGTGATTTAATATTAAAAGCAGAAACAGCTACTATAGTAGCTATTGGAGATGTAGTATATGAATATCAAGGATGATTTTATACTTAATCAAATAAATGAAGGTTATTTAGTTGGAGGCTCCGTTCGAGATCTATTAATGGAAAAATCTTATCTCGATAGAGATATTGCAATTAAAAACGCTTATGATTTTGCACGTAAGCTTGAGGAAAGATTTAATGCTACTTTTATTGAGCTTGATGCTGAAAATAAAATTTATCGACTCGTTCTTGAAGATAAAATAAATTATTTAGATATTTCTGAAATTCAAGGTAAAAATATTGAAGAAGATTTAGCAAGACGTGATTTTACAATAAATGCTATTGCAATAAATCTATCCTCAGGTGATGTAATTGACCCTTTTAATGGTCAAATAGATATTAAAAATAAAATTATTCGACATATAAAAGATACAAATTTTACCGATGATCCTTTAAGAATTTTAAGAGCATTTCGATTTGCTTCTATAACGGGGTTTGATATTACTAAAGAAACAAAATATTGTATTGATAAATATAAATATCTGTTATTAAACCCTGCAAAAGAAAGAATTAATTATGAATTAATGAAACTTTTTGGTGGATATAATTGTAGTAATGTTTTATTAAAAATGAACGAGTTTGGGATTTTAGAAGAAATCTTCCCTTGTATTAATGATATGAAGAAAGTTCCACCAAATACTCATCATCACCTAGATTTATTCAATCATGTTGTAGAGACTGTGCGAAATATAGATAATCTTTATCTAAATTCGAATGAATTAGTTAAAAATCATCTTGATAGGATTGATTTTGGAGGATTTCCTCGTCTTAGTCATCTAAAAATTGCAGGATTTCTTCATGATATTGGAAAATATTCAACTTGGACAATAGAAGAATCTGGACGTCATAGATTTATAAAACACGATGATGTTGGTGCAAAAATGTGTGTATCGCTTTTGCGAGATATGAAATTTTCAAAAAAACAGATTGAGTATATTTCTACAATGATTAAAACTCATATTTATCCATCAAATGTAATTGATGCACCAGAGTTAAATGACAAGGTTATGATGCGTTATTTAAGAAAAATGGAAGAAAATGTGATTGATAATATTATTCTAGCAAAAGCAGATAGACTTTCTGCACGTGGAGAGGCTATTACTGAAGAAATTATTAATAAAAACTTAGCGGGCTTAGATAAGCTTCTTAATTTTTATCTTGAAAAACGAGAAACAATGAAACCATTACCAAAACTTGTAGATGGTTATGAGGTAATGCAAATTCTAAATATTAAGCAATCACCATTATTAGGAGAAATTCTTAATTCTTTAAAAGAAGCTCAAATTAACGGTGATATTAATACTAAAGAAGAAGCATTAAATTTTGTAAAGAATTATAATTAAACTAACAAATTTATTTTTGACATGTTTTATTTACAATAAAGCAATCAACAAGGAAGATATAATGTTAGTAAATAGTACCCGTAATAATGTAAATACTTTTTCATTCGGAATGCTTTCTAAATCAAAATTAACACCATTTAGACGTGTTTTTTGTGAGACATTTCATCCACCACTAGAAAAAATGAAAAATGATAGAGATGAATTAACAAGATGGGTGGAAAAAGAATATAAAAGAATGGCTTTTATACCACATTCTTCAAAGGGAATAGCTGAAGTTCTTGAACCTTGGAAAGAATGTGTTGAAGAACAATTAGATTTAGCAAGAAATAGAAATAGTATTTTTTGGAAATTTATAATATTTAAGAATTTAATAAATTTAAATACATCCTATATTTTAGATCCTAAGCTAGACGTTATTGTAAAAACAATAGATGATATTAAGAAAAATATTAAAAAAGGAACTGAAAAGTTTAATTTTTATAGACAGTATGGAAACCATGTGAAAGAAATAGCTTTAAATAAATATTTCCCAAATGGAAAAGAACGTACAGGTTGGGTTAATTTTGTAGGTCAAACTGATGAAAAAAAACAAAAAGAATTAATAGATGATATAAGAGCACTCTCTTACGGTACAAATTGGTGCACAATGGGTCCTCTATATTCAATGTTATCTATAGAATCACCAAAACATGCTTTTTCTATTTATCTTGATAAAGGTAAAACTGTATATGGAGTTCGTTCGGAAGGTAATTATACAGCAGAAATTAGAGATGATCACAATTTACCTATTAATTTGCCAGAAGATATGCTAGATTCATTTAAAAAAGCAAATCCTGAAATAACAATTTGGAAAAATAATGGTTCAATGTTAGATGATTAGCACTTTTTTTTATTTATGTTACAATTAAAATATAAATAATTTTTCCGGGTGTGTGTAAGGAGATTTTATGCAAATTAATGCAACAAGTAGCTATTCAAGAAATGTTTCATTTAGAGCAATAACAAGTGCTCAATTAACAACATTTAGAAATTCATTCAGATTAATGTGTGAAGAAAAAGCTCCATTAGAAAAGATGAATACTATTGATGATATGATAACCTGGGGACATGAAGTTTATGATAATTTTTTGAAAAATTTTTCTAATGGCAGAAAGATTGCGTTAGAGAATTGGGAAAATTGTATTGATGGCAAGCTGGATGAAGCAAGAGGACGCGATAGTGTTTTATGGAAGTATTTAATTCTTTTAAATTTATCAAAAGTAAAATCTTCGTTTATATTAGCTCCTAAATTAGATATTATTGTACAGACAATTACGGATATTAAAGATAAAATTGAGCATGGGCTACAGGTGTTTAATTTTTATAGATATTATGTCGAACATGTTAAAGATAATGCCTTGAATAAATATTTTCCAGAGGGAGTTGAACGTACGGGTTGGGTAGAAGTTAAGGCTCAAGAAAATAGCGAAGATCATGATAAAGCAATTGATGATCTCTGTGCTTTATCAGCTGGTACAAATTGGTGTACTCAAACTCAAAGTTTTTCATCTGAAGCATTAAATTATTCAAATAGTGCAATGTATATATATTTTAATAAAGGTACTCCTTTACATGCTGTTCGCACATTAGGGAATTATACACAAGAAATTAAAGATCGCCATAATAATACAGAAGATTTACCAGAAGAGCTTTGGGAATCGTTGATAAAGTTTAATCCTGATATAAAGTATAGTAGTAATTGTAAATCAATGCTAGATTAATAACAAAAAATAAAAAGGGGCTCTTCGCCCCTTTCCATTCTAAATGAACAAAAAACAGTATTTTTAACTGCTACTATTATTATAACCTATGTTTTAAGGACTTACAAGTGTATATTATATGTGATTAAATAAAAAATATTTAGATATTTAAAGTTGGAGAATTAATAATGCAAATTAATGTAGTACCAAGTACCTTGAGAAGAGTTTTACCAGACAGAAGAATTGTAGAATATACCAATTTAGGGAATGGAAAAACTGAAACCAAAATCTTTGATGAACTACATAACTGTATTTTTGAAAAAAAATGTTCTGTAGAAAAAAACTTCTTTGATAGTTTAATTATATTAAGAAGAAAAAAAATAACTCTAAAAAAAATATTCAATGATATTTTTGGGAATAAATTTGATTGTGATGCAAAAATTGCAGAATATTATGAAAAAAATAATCATTATGATAATCGAGGTATTTTGATAAAAAATGAAAGTATTTATCAAAAAGCTTGTTCGATACCAAGTGTCGCTAAAGGCTATTATTGTAATACTATTGGCAATAAATCTATAAAAACAAGATTTCCAGATGGTAATTTAATAGAAAATATTATTACTCCAAATGAAGCATTCTTTTATTCTAAAAAAATATATTCATTTAAGTTATAATAAATTTGAATTATATTTAAAAAGAGGATCAGTGAATGATTTTTAAAAATAAACAAACTAATATGGAATTAGAGATTTTTGAACAAACAAAGATTGTTCCTAATATATTGAATAAATATATTAATTCTGAAACTGGCGAAATAAATCTTAATCTACCTAAGAATATCCGAAAGATAGTTATAGTTGCTAGTGGGTCATCTTATCATTGTGCAAGATTTGCTGTTGATTTGGTTGAGAAGATTTCAAAAATAGAAACTAGAGCCATATATTCTAGTGAATTTTTATATAAAAATCTTATACCTCATGATGAAAATACATTATATGTATTTATAACTCAATCCGGCGAAACCAGTGATACTTTGAAATCTATTGAACGAGTAAAAAAAGAAACAAACCTTCCAACTCTTTGTATTACAAATGTCGAAAATTCAAGTATCTGGAATGCTTGTGATTATCAAGTAGCATGTCATGCAGGAGTTGAAGTTGGGATAGCTGCTACAAAATCGTTTACATCACAAATGCTTTGTCTTATCTTAATATCACTAAAATTAATTGAAAATATAGAACCAGAAAGTGATATTAAGGCTTTGAAAAAATCGTTGTTTTATTTGCCTATTATTATTGAAAAAGCAATTAGTAAAAGAAACGAGGTTAAAAAACTAGCCAAAAGATTGTCAAAAGAAAAAGTTATAGTTTTAACAGCAGAAGGTATTTCATATTCTTTAGCTAAAGAGGGTGCGTTAAAAATTAAAGAAACATCATATAAGAATACAAGTGCATCTATTTTAGGTGAATTTATGCATGGCCACGTAGCTGTTTTAAATAATAAATCAATGCTAATATTCATTTCAGTTGACAAGATTTCAGAACGCTCAATTAGTAATCTTAATAAAATTAAAGAGGATTATAATCCTACAATTGTTATTATTGGTGATGGCGATGTTCGTATAAGTCCAGATTTTCATATTGATATTGAATGCGACAATGAAATACAACAATTGTTTGCAAACGTACTTATATTACAAATTTTAGCACTAGAAACAGCTCTTTATTTAAACAGAAATGTCGATAATCCAAAAGGTTTGCATAAAGTTGTAATAGACGAAACAACGAATGTATAACAAATTAACTAATGCGTTTGTTTTTATACCTAGCTGCTCTAGCATTAATAGCGTAGCAAGTGCTTTGCAACTTTTGTGATAGTGCAAACATATTCCTCTGAATCATCGCTACGTCATTCATCGCATCGAGCATTTTTGTTGGATCAATCATTGATTCAAGTGCATCATGATTATCCACTTTTTCATCTGCATATTTTTTTACTAATAATTGATCAATGTAGTCCCTTGCTCCGATAGCCATAATAGTTCTCCGATTTTTAAATTTCCCTATTTATATAAAGTATTTTTATTTATAAAATTTGCTAGTAGAATGTAAATTTTTTTTAAGATTTTGTAAAACCTTGTATTTAAGCTCTTTTTCAGAACGAAGATTGTTAAGAATTGTAACGATATTATTATAATTAAAGTTTACATAAATAATGCCGTAAAATTAGCGTTTAACAGTCAAGTTGAAAAGTGTTCATAGTGTAGCAAGAATATTAAGACGAAGTCCAAGTACAATATCAAAAGAATTAAATGCTGAACTCACTATAAGCAATTTTGTAAACTTTTGTAAATTTAATTCGCACTAAAAAGCAATTTTTTTCAACAAAAAAACTTTATGAATATAAGGGTTAATTTTAAAGGTATACGAAAGGTGGTTTTTATGCCAACACAAGATTCACTTGCAGTTAATTATGGAATGTATGATCCTTATTTTTTACAGGCGCTAAATTCTCCAAACTATTATCAATTACAATCGGCTACAAATACTCAACCACAGGCTGATCAAAATAGTATTATGACCAAGCAACAAGATACAAATACGCAAACCTCATTCAAAGGTAAATCTGAAAAAGAAGGGAACAAGGGTGGTGCTATATTTTTAACTGCTGCAAGTATTATAATCCCTAGCGCGCTCTATGTTATATCTAAAGGTAAAAGTGGCAAATGGTTTAGTAAACAACGATGGAGCAATGGTTTAAAAGCTATTAGAGATGATATTGGAAAGCTCTTTAATAAGAAAGGCGTAACATTTGGCAAGGAAAATGATAAATGGTACGCAAAAGTAGGCAATCAAAAACAAAATATACGTAAAGATGTAGAAGTTAATGCAAGTAACTTAGGAATAGATGTTACTAAAGTTCCTGATCAAAAGAATGGCACCTTAGTTATTACTCATGATGGAAAGAAAAATATTCTAAAAATCAAAGATGGTAATGTTGTAGAAGCAAAAAGCATTGATAGTAGTATAATAGAAGGGAAAAAGTTTGTTACTGAACATTATGATTTTAGTAAAGCAAATGATAAATTTCAAAATGACGTTAATACTTATATAATGACTGGTAAAGTCAATGAAGGTGCAGATTTTGTTGGAAATCCTAAATTTATCAAAAGAATAGATTTACCTAATGGAAGCACTGCAATATATAATAATGATATCTTGAAAAGCGTAAGAACTGATAGATTCGCATTAGACAGTGATAAAGTCCTACATATAGCAAATAATAATTCAAAAGTAGATGGTGCATTAAAAGCTATTAATGGGAATGGAAACGATCTAGCTAATCATTTAAAAATTAAAAATGCAGAATATAAACCAAATATAGAAGGCTGGACACATGGTAATATTATAGTAGATAAAAATAAAAATATTGTATCAATTGTAAAAGATGGAAAAGTTTTAGATTATAATTCTGAGGGTTGTGCTAAAATATATCGCGATTTTAATAATAAACTTGTTGAAGCCTTAAAAGAAAATAATTGGATAGATAAATGTAGTAATATTGTATATAATGTAATTTAGTTCTGAAAAAGCCTTATGTTAATTAAACATAAGGCTTTTTTTTATACATTCCAATATTTATCTAACCAAGTTGTAGGTTTAACATATCGAAGTCCACCTTTTCCATTAAAGCCTTTTCTAGCTTGTTCTGGTGTTGGACGACCATGAAATACAATAATTTTTGCATTCAACGGGTCGTTTGGCATTTTAAAGAAATTAAGAGGGAACGGTTGTAGACAGCTACGTTTAAAGCTTACACACCACGATGAATCCCAATATTTAAGGATACCTTTACGGTGCATTTCATAAGATAGAAAAGCTTGTTCGTTCTTATAATCATGTCGAATTTCATTACCTAATTTATAAAAATTTTCTAAAACTTCAGGATGCTTACCTATTTCAAAACGGAAAACTGATGAGTTGCCGATTATATCATTAGGGAAGTCCCAATCTTTACAAATAATAAAATCACCTTCTGCTTCAAAGAAAGGATTAAGGCTTTCTCTTATTACGATATCTAAATCTAGGAAAAGAGCAACTCCGTTCAAGTCTGCAAGCTGAGAATTAAACAAAGATAGCTTTCTCCAACCTTTATCACCAATATGAGGATTATCACTATAAGGAGGTAACTCTCTTACCTCAATACCTTCAACTAAGCCTTCTGAATTGTCTGTAAAACATACAAATCTATGTGGAATGGTAAGATTTTTTTGCACCATCTTATAAAGCCTGTTAACATACTCAGCTCCAAATTTTGTTCCCCATTTAATACAAATAACATTCTTTTCCAAAGTTAGTACTCCATCTTCAATAAATAACGCTGTATGTTTATTTAAAGTCAAATTTGCATTTTTGTCAATTATTTTAAAATTTCCATGCAATATTATTTGTTTGTTTTAAAATATATATAGGGATTATTTTAGGAGTTGATTATGCTTAATGCTACTGTAGATTTTTTAAAGTGTAAAATTAATGAAAATTTAGGAGATTTTCTTCCTGATGTTGGTATTGTTCTAGGCTCTGGCTTAGGTGAACTTGCTGATGAATACTGTAAATTTGCAATTCCTTATTCTGAAATACCAGGTTTTGAAACATCTCATGTTTCAGGTCATAAAAGCCGTTTGGTTTTTGCTGAAATTAACGGTAAAAAGGTTGTTATGATGCAAGGACGTTTTCATTTTTATGAAGGTCATTCTATTCAAAAAGTAGTATTCCCAATAAAAGTAATGAAAAAACTCGGTGTAAAGACTGTTATTTTAACAAATGCTGCTGGTGGAGTTAATCCTGCATTTAATCCATCAGATTTAATGATTATTACTGATCATATAAATAATATGGGGGTTAATCCTCTAATTGGACCTAATGATGATGAAATGGGAATAAGATTTCCTGATATGAGTGAGGTATATTCTCAAAAACACATTAACATGGTCAAAAAAACAGCATCAAAATTAGGTATTGATACACAAGAAGGAGTTTATATGGCTCTAACAGGACCATCATACGAAACTCCAGCTGAAGTAAAAATGGCTCGTATAATTGGTGCTGATGCTGTTGGTATGTCAACCGTTCCTGAAGCTACAGTCGCTAAATGGGCAGGTATGGATGTTATAGGTATTAGCTGTATTTGCAATTCTGCTGCTGGTGTTAGTACAGTTGCATTAGCTCATGAAGATGTTATTCGTGCTGCAAATGTTGCTAAAGATAGATTTAAAACATTGGTCAAAGAAGTTATAGGAAATTTATAATGCGTTTAGATAAGTTTTTAAAAGTTTCAAGATTGATTAAACGTAGAACTGTCGCAAACGCTGTTTCTGATATGGGACGAGTTTTTGTAAATGGTAATCCTGCAAAACCTGCTAAACAATTAAAAGTTGGAGATAAAATTGAAATTGAATACGCAAACCGAATTGAAAGGGTAGAAGTTTTGATAATCCCAACAGGAAATGTTAGTGTACAGGATGCCATTAATTTATATAAGGTATTAGAATAATGCATGAAATTTTATCCAGTATAAACAATTGGTTTCAAACAATGGGTTTGTTAGGGTTAGCAATAAATTCCTGTGTTGAAAGTTTTTTTCTCTTACCGCCACCAGATTTCATATTGATAGCAATGGATTTAGCAAAACCTGAAAAGTCTTTGTTTTATGCAACAATTTGTACTTTAGCTTCTGCATTGGGTGGTGCTGTTGGATACGCAATTGGTTATTATGGTGGTCGTCCTGCTTTCAGATTTTTGTTTAAAAAACATGTTAATAAATTAGATAATGTAGAACAAATGTATAAAAAATATGGCTCATTTGCTGTTTTCTTTTCAGCATTTACTCCTGTGCCATACAAGATTTTCACAATCGGTAGTGGTATTTTGAGAATGAGATTTTGGAAATTCTTTTTTGTAAGCTTGTTAGGTCGTGGAGCTAGGTTTTATCTTGTAAGTTTAGTGCTAATGTTTTTTGGAGAGGCTGTAAAACAGCATTTAGAAGCTATAATACTTTTAGTTTCCATTATTATAATAATTTTCTGCATAATTGTATATAAAAAGAGTAAATCAAAAATGAATTAATAGGAGATAGATTATGGCTGTAATTAATGAAAAATTTACTATTAGCACAGAAGGTAATAATGATATTATTGATATAACTAAGCATGTAAAAAATTGTGTATATCAACATGAATTGAAAGATGCTCTTATTTGTGTTTCTATTCAAGGAAGCACATCTGCTGTAACTACAATTGAATATGAGGATGGACTTATTTTAGACCTACGAGAAGCTCTTGAACGTATTGCACCTACTGGTATGGAATATCATCATGATGAAATTTGGCATGATGGAAATGGGTATGCGCACGTCAGAGCTGCATTAATTGGTAGTTCAGTAAATATATCTTTAATAGATGGACTATTAAACTTAGGAACTTGGCAACAAATTGTTCTATTAGATTTTGATAATAAGCCTCGTTCAAGAAATATAACTGTACAAATTATATCTTAATTAGAATATAGGCTTTGTGTACGCATTTCTATTGTTCATTTTAAGGGTTTAATGTAAATTTTTGTAACAATATCAAAAAAATCGCTAAAGTTTTACATAAAAAATGCCGTTATTAATCATGTAAGATTAATTAGGAGTATTAAATATGTATAGTATATGGCCTGGATGTTACAGCTTTAGAAACGAAATTCAAATGCTTTTAACTTGGTTTAAAGAACAAACAGAAGCATTAATCTTTAAAATATATGAAATTGATAGATTGATGAATGGATAATTCACAATCATAAAAGAACTAACTCTCGAAATACGTACACAAAGCACTCTAAAAAGTGCTTTTTTTTTATTTAGATTTTTGATAAAATATAATAGGGACATTAAAAAGCACGAATGATAAACAGCTTTTTATTTTTTGCTTTTTAGTAATAGACAATGAAGAGATTATATTTTTTTATAACATTATTAATATTTTTTATTCAAGCTTTTCTAACAACAGCTTTAGCTGAGTTTGAGCCAGTTAAAGTTATGTCTCTACATTATGATAACGCTTCATCACTTGTATATATAACAACCCAAAATAATAATGTAGAAAAGCTAGATAATCCAATAAAATTTGTACGTTTATCTGAACCTAATAGAATTTATTTTAACATTGATAATGCTGTACTAATTGGCGAAAAACAACAGTTAATATTTGAAAAGAGTCATATCAAAGAAATTCGTTTAGCTCAATTTGAAACGACTCCGACTAATATTGTTCGTGCAGTTATTACTTTTGATGAAGCTTTTGATACATCTAAAATTAAAATTCTGAATATTGATGGAAATATTATAGTTAAGACTTCTAATTTGAATATTTCAAATGATTATTTTAATGTTATTTATACTGATAATCCTCAATTTCAACCATATTTGAATATTGTTGTAAATTCTCAATTTATTCAAAAATTAGCAATCCCAGCTCAAGGTATAACTAAAGCTCCAGAAAGCGTTATGGACGATATACAAAGAGCTTTTGAAAATTCTTTGACTGAAAAAACTGATGAAAATATACATACCTCAACTGTTTCCGTAGACTTGTCTTCAAATCTAAAATTAAGAACAAAATATTTCATTAATAAATATTTATCTAAAAATAACGGACTTTTAATAAGTGGACTTGGGCAATTAACATCAATGCCTGTATTTTATCTTAGCGAACCAACAAGAGCTGTTATTGACTTACCAAATACATATTTGGCACGAGATATTAGGAATAAGGAAATTCAAATTTCTCAAGATGGTACTTGCGATGATGTTGCTAAAATTGGACAGTTTGATCAAAATACAGCTAGAATTGTTATAAACTCAAATAAAGCTAAAAATTATTTACCAGTTTTATCTCATGACAGCCAGTCTTTATTTATAATTGATTCTGAAAAACTAGACCATAAAGCTTTAGCGACAAATATCGCAAATATTAACAAAGCTTTTGTTCGTCGCATAGACTCAAGAACTAACGAACTTATATTATCTTTCTCATCTCCTATTGTTCACTCAATATTAAGAACTGATAATTCATTAAACATCTTTTTGTTTAATGTTCAAAGCTATAATGAACAAGATATAATAAAAACATTGCACGATACATATTACAGTAGATTTACATTATCTTTATTACCTCAAATAGGTGTTAAAGGTGCATTAGAAATAAATAAAACTGATAATGTTAAAATAGAACAAAGTATTGATGCTAAAGCTCTAAAGATAACTATAACAAAGGGTTTACAAGACTCAATATTAACACAAAAACCTGCTAAACGAGGAGCTACAAAGGGTAAAATTGTTATTGATGCAGGACACGGTGGCTCAGATTATGGTGCAATACGTGAAGGTATCAATGAAAAAGATATAACTCTTGATATAACACAGAGAATTGAAGCTATATTACGTTCAAAAGGATATAAAGTTTCTTTAGTAAGAAGTGATGATACTTTTGTTTCATTGGAAGATAGGGTTGCATTTTCTGAAGAAGAAAAGCCGGAAGTTTTTATAAGCGTACATGTTAATTCTTCTGTATCTAATGATCCTTCTGGTATAGAAACACATTGGTATCACGATTATAGTAAAAATTTGGCAGAAATAATACATAAGCATTTAATAAAACAAATCCCGTCATCAAAAGATAGAGGTTTGTTTAAATCTAAATTTTATGTTATAAATCATACGACAGTCCCTGCTGTGTTATGTGAAATTGGATTTTTATCAAATCCAGATGAACGTAATGAATTGATTACTGAAAATAGAAAACAACGCACAGCGAAGGCTATTGCAGATGGTATTATTGAATATTTAAGAGGCAAAAAGTAATGAACAATAATTCTCCAATAGGTTTTTTTGATTCAGGTGTCGGGGGTCTATCTGTATATGCTAGATTTAAAAAACTATTACCTAATGAAAATACTATATATTATGGTGATCTTAAAAACCTTCCATACGGAAATAAAACACAAGCTGAGTTAATCGGCTTTACAAAAAATATAATGGATTTCTTCGTAACAAAAGATGTGAAAGCTGTTGTTATTGCTTGCAATACTTCATCAGCACTAGCTTATGAAACAATAAAAGATGATTATGATTTTAAAATTTATCCAATTATTCAAGCAAGTGCTAAACTTATTTCTAAGATGGATATAAAAAGACTAGGGGTGTTTGCTACGGTAGGAACTGTTAATTCTGGAGCCTATAAAAGAGAAATTTTAAAGCATAATTCAGATATATTAATAAAAGAAATAGCTTGTCCAAATTGGGTTTCAGTTGTTGAGGGTAAAATTAGTAATGGCACTGATGAAATAAAAAAACATGTTGAAGAAATGTTTGAATTTGCTCCTGATAAAGTGATTTTAGGTTGCACTCACTACCCATATCTAATAAACGATTTAATTAAATTTGCACCTAAGGATATGTTTATTGATCCAGCAAAATATTTTGTAAAATTTATAAAGGATGACTTAATTAAATCGGACTTAACTACCGTTGGAACTGAAAAGTTCTATGTGAGCGCAAATCCTGAATTATTTATGAATAATGCAAAAATGTTTTATAATGTAGAAATGGTTGAAGAAGTATAAATTTGAACTAGCAAATTTTTTTTTTATGGTTTTTATATTAGTATGCTAATATCATTTATACCGTATAATAGAATTTATAACAACGTACCAAGAACACAAAATAATCCAACTTTTGAGGCAAAAGGAAAGCCTTTAACTCTTGAATATATTGTGGAAAATCATGAAAAATTATTACCAGAGAGAGTTCTTAATGCAGTAAAGAATGTTTTAAAAGAAAAGATTAATCCACTTCCTTCATTAAAAGAAATTCATACAGAGGTGTATAAGCCTTTATTAGAATGTATGACACTATCGCAAGCAAAATTCATTTTCCCAGAGTTTAGAAAAATTAATGAAGAGGTGGTTTTTGAACATAACTCAGCTCGTGCTAAAAATTTTAAAGAACATGTTGGTGATAATTTTCCATTAAAAATGCTTCAAGAATATTGGGCAAAATTTAGAAATAAAGATGATATAGCTAAAGATTTTGGCTTAAATAGCCGTTCTTCTATAGATTGGGCATTAAAAAACATTGAATTTGTAGGCTATGATAAAAATTATAAAACTTTAGTTAAAGCTTCTGATGAAATTGGTAATAGAAGTATGGCATCCAAAACTAAAAAATGGAATGCTTCTCATCAAAAAGAAATGTATGCCAGAAATAAAAAAGCAGCACAAAGCTGTAAGACTGAAGAATTTAGAAAAGAACAATCTGAACGAATGAAAAAATATGATGAAAAACACCCAGAAAGAAGAGAAAAAATTGCTAAATCATCAAAAGATGCTTGGGATTTATGTCCTGAAATAAAAGAAGCAATGAAAGAATACACAAAAACCCTACCAACTTATATAAGAGGAGTCTTAAAAAAAGATCATAATCATATACCACTAACTACTAATGAAATAAAGATAAAAAAAGGTTTCTTTAAAGGTTTTTGGGAAAAATATCCAGAACTAAAGGAACAGTTTAAAAAAGCAAGAAATCAAAAACCAGATTAATACTAATAATTAATCAATATCAATTGGACTACGCTGTATTAAATCAATAGCTTCTCTAGCTGTAAAAACTAATGCTTCTGGGATATTTGATATAGTGCAAAATTGTCTAAGTACATCAACTACACGTTTAAAGCTTCTTACGATATCACCTTCGCCCATATCAATTTCATCAATAATGTTATCCCATTCAGCTCCATTTACCCACATTTCAATAAGTGGTGAGTAGAAACCATTAATATACATAGGATCGTCTACTTCATGGTCTTTTTGTTTTTTATCGATATCTCTTTTTATATCTTTTATTTTATTTAATGTTTTTCTAACATTCACAGATAATGGAAGCTGTGAGTATAAATCAGCTCTCATATCTTCAGTAGTTATTGCACATATAACAGAAGCTAGTTCTGCTGGAGTTAAATTTTCTAAAACTCCAGAGAAAATAATTCTTGCTAAAAACAATTCATTTTCTGATCGAAGTTGAGAAATCGTTATACCCTCATTTGACGGATAATCATTTTGAATATAACCATAGTCTAATAGAACAGACCTGTGTGATAAAAATTTGTTCCAAAAAATATCTTTTTGTTTCTCTATTTCTTTATCAAGAGCTTTCTGTTTAGACTTATAACGATTTAGTACTTCAATATTTTTCATGTGTTTTTTAAACAATTTACAAGTATCACACTCATAAGAGTGCATTAAACTAAGCATATTTTTTGTATTATTGCTAAATTCAATAATTTCAGGGGTAAGAGGTCTGTTCTTTTTCTTTTCTTGTTTTTGAATAACTTTTAAAACTTTGCGATTTTTAACATAAATTTCTCGTAATTTATTGTATTCTAATAAATCATCATTAGAGCGCTTGCACCAACAATCGAATAAATTACATTCATTAATTTTCTCTTGATTATACTCTTTAAGAGTAATTAATGGCTCTATTCTTGAATTTGATGAAAAATATCCAAAACTTTTCAAAACAAGTTCTTTTGCTTCCTCTAATGAAAATCTTTGAAGTAAATTTAATACCATTGAATAGCTTGGAGAGAACTTACTTTCTAAGTCATTAGCAGGACTTAGTACGAGCTCAGCTACTTCTTCAGGAGTTTGAAAAGCAGAGCCTATTATTGTAACATAACCAATTTCATCCATTCCTCTTCGTCCAGCACGACCAGACATTTGTAAAAATTCACTTGGTGTTAATATTCTATGTCCAGAGTCAGTTCTTTTGCTAATCGAGCTTATTACAGTTGAGCGTGCTGGCATATTAATTCCTGCGGCTAAGGTTTCAGTTGCGAAAACAACTTTAATCAAACCTTTTTGAAATAATTTCTCAACTAGAACTTTCCATCCTGGTAAAAGTCCAGCATGATGAGATGCTACTCCTTGTAATAAATATTCAATATGTTTATTCTTGTATAGATAAGGATTTTCTGCAATATAATTATCTATAATTTCTTTAATTTGTTCCTGTTCTTGCGTAGATACTAAACAAAGCTCTGCACAGCGTTCCATTTGCTCATCACATTTTTTACGTGAGAATGTAAAATAAATAGCAGGTAGCATATCATTTTCATGCAAATTTCTTACAACATCTTTGACTACAGATTTTTTTTGAACAGGCTTACCACGCTTAAATTGTTTTTTTTCAGGCTTTATTTTTTTATTAAGAGAGCCGTCTGGTGTTAATAATGGTAAAATTCTGTTAGGTTGAGATGAGTCAAAATAATAAAACCTCAATGGAACAGGACGAAAATCTGTGTTAATAAGTTCGGTTTTTGAGTGAACTGTATTAATCCATTCTGTTAATTTATCAGCGTTTGCAACGGTTGCAGAAAGAGCAATAATTTGAACATTTGTTGGACAATAAATAATACTTTCTTCCCAAACAGTTCCTCGTTGTTCATCATTCATATAATGAACTTCATCTAATATTACATAGCCAACATCTTTTAAGTTATCTGTAACTGAACCAAAATTCGTTCCATAGAGCATGTTACGAAAAACTTCTGTAGTCATAACAACAATTTGCGCATCTCGATTTTGAGATGTATCACCTGTTAAAAGCCCAACTTTATCGACTCCATATTTTTCTGAAAAATCATTATACTTTTGATTAGAAAGAGCTTTTAGAGGTGTTGTATAAAAAACTTTTTTACCTTTTTCTAATGCACAATGTATAGCATGTTGCGCAATTACAGTTTTTCCAGCCCCTGTTGGAGCGCATACTACAACACTTTTGTTATTATTTATACATTCACAAGCTTCTTTTTGAAAATCATCTAGCTCAAATGGGAATTGAAACATAAAAACCTCTTTCACAAATCTCACCCTTATTATTGCATATACTAAGGCTAAATACAACGATTATCATATAAATAAATTAGTATTATTTATGTTATGATTAATATTATTTGCTCTATGTATTTTTTTATACTATAATACAATTATTGCGAGGTGGAGATGGATTTTTTTAGACAAAATAAGAAGCTGATAGTTGGTATAATTGCATTCTCTTTTATACTATGGACAATTGGAATGGGACTTTTAGTTATACTTCCAACTCTAGGAGGATAAAAGTGAATTTTAGAAAAATATTAAGTATTTTAATATTTTTAACAGTTTTGTTAAGCAATACTTGTTGTTTAACAACTTTTGCTAATGCTGATTTAGAAGCTCAAAAACGTGAAACTCGAGAAAAGATAAATCGTTTAAAATGGCTAGAAAGTTTAGAAACTAATAAACTATATAAAAATCAACAAAAATTAGAAGCTGCGACTAATACTCTTACGACATCAAAATCAAAGATTATTTCAGCTCAAAATGAACTTTCAAACCTAGAGGTAAAACTAAAAAAAGCGTCTGCAGAATATGATTCATTAAACTATGTGTTAACTAAACATCTTAGAAGCGTATATAAATCTCAGAGAAAAGCTTTTTTTGAAATTCTATTAAATTCTGAAGATATTAATGTACTTGTAGATAGATTATATTATCAAAAGCTTATATTAAAAAAAGATTATGAAAAAATGGCAAAAGCTCGTTCTAAAGCGCAAGAAATAAAAAAACTCCGAAATGATATATTAGCTAAAAAACTTAACTTAGAGCGTTCGGTTGCTTCTATTAACTCTCAGCAAATATATATAAATCAAGCGATTGCTAAAAATAAGAATATGATTGATAAGCTAAGAAATGATAGGGTTGCTTATCAAAAAGCAGAAAAAGAATTAGCAAAACAGTCAGCAAGTATTGGTTCATATATCAACAAAACAGCTAAAGATACGAATGTTCAAGTTGCTTCAGGTTTTATAAAACCAATTCAAGGTCGCATAACTTCACCTTTTGGTTGGAGAACACACCCTATATTCAATAGTCGTTCATTCCACTCTGGTATTGATATTGGAGGTCCAAACTATGGTGAAATAAAAGCATCAAATTCGGGTAAAGTTATTTATTCAGGTTGGTATGGTGGCTATGGTAAAGTTGTAATAATTGAACACGGAATTGTAAATGGAAAACCAATTACAACATTATATGCTCATATGAGCTCTATAAAAGTAGCAAATGGACAACGCGTAACAAAAGGTCAAGTTGTAGGCTATGAAGGAACAACTGGTTATAGCACTGGACCTCATTGCCATTTTGAAGTTAGAGTAAATGGACAACCAAATAATCCATTAAATTATATAGGAATGTAGTAGGAATTTAGTTTTGAAAAGTAAGATTAGAGTATTATTTATATCGTTATTATTATTAACTATTTCAGCAAACGCTGAATATGGCCTAGATGGTATTTCAGACTATACAGGTGAAGCATTCTTTGCCCATCCATCTTTAGAACAGCCAGAGGTTAATGTTTTTGGAGAAACGACAAAAAAAGATAAAGGTACTGTTCCACTTATTAAGCAAATAAGGCTTAATCTGCAAGAAAATGCAAAGATTAAAGAGAATAAGTATTATGAATTAGCACCTACTGCATCTGATATATATTCTGGAGAGGTTGAAACATCTGAATATGCTTCAAAAGATGTCGTTGAAAAATTTGAAGACATGAATAATACTCATCCAGAAGAGTTAGAAGAAGTTAATCTAACAGATAAATCTGATAAAAAAGCTAAAAAGAATAAAAAACAAGTAAAATCGAAAAAAGTTGATGTAAAGGATAATTCTGAAAATATTATACTTGATTGCGAAAAAATAGATTATGATACAGAAAATTATGTAATAAATGCTACTGGAAATGTTAGTGTAGAATTTGTGCGACAAAAAATCAGGGTAAAAGCTGATATAATCAAATTTGATAGAGCTAATAACACAATAAAAGCAGAAGGTAATGTCAAAATATATAAAAGTGGTAGAGTTATAACTGGTGATTATATATTTGTTGACATGAATGAAGAAACAGCATTAATAGAAAATCCATTAACAAGAAATGCAAATATTGAAATGAGATCTAAAAAAGGCTATGTTTATGGCGATAAGATTGTCCAAGAAGACGGAACTATTTATGTGAAAGATTCTTTTCCAATTGAGTTCCGTTCAGCTAAACGAGGACCTCAGTTAAAACAGATGCTTGTACCGAAAGACAACACATTAACTGATGACATATCTAAAGGTATAATAACTTTTCAAGCTAAAGATATTAAAATAGAGCAGGATGGCAAACACGAGATTGTTACTCTAATAAAACCTCGTGTCTTTAAGGGTGATAAATTAGTTTTTAAAACACCTTCTGTTAAATTATATACAAATAAAAACCACGATTATGTTGAACATAATCATTGGGAAATAGGCGCAATAAGAGGATTGGGTACGTTTATTGGCCCTGGTTTCACTACTAAATTACCACAAGGTTCTGTTTTCAAATTTATTCCTATGGTTAATTATAAAAGTGGAATAGGATTTGGCGGCGTTGGTCGTTTTCATAGTGGTACTAACAACACAACCTTAGCTTATGGAACAGCGATGGACAAATTATTAGTTTATGGTAGACAAGAATTAGATGATAATCTTTATTTACAATATGCACATAATGCGTATATAAATGAATGGTTTATGGGTAGACGTAGACCAAAATATGGTATTTCGATGGTATATGAAAAATCTTATTCAATGAGAGGTTTTTTACTTAAAAATCAGAGATCCTCATTTAAACATCGTTTTGATGGTGGTTATTTTCATAATTTAGATTTTGATAATAATTATGAGAAAATTCGTGCAACTAATATGGGTACATCACGCTTTAAATATATGGCAGAAGTTAGCCAAAATATTTATGAATATAAAAACAGAGACGAATTAAAAGCTTTTCGCTTTAATGTAGTTTCACAACTTAGTTCTGCATTGTATGGTACTGGTGATACTCAAATGCTTGGTAGAGTCGGTCCAATGTTTCACATGCAATACAAACGCTGGATGCAAGATGTAGGATATTTCTTCTCTGTATATGATGATAATACTCCATTACCAGTATTTGATGCTTATCGCTATGGTAAACAAGCTCTGTTTTTACGAGAATATTTTAGAGTTTCTAGATGGTTAACATTATCTTGGTTTGGAATGATTAACCTTTCTAATGATTCACCTAATGGAAAACTATTACAGGAAAATGGTTTTTATTTTTCAGTAGGTCCAGATGATTTTAAACTTAATCTAGGTTATGATTTTGTTAGAGAAGCTTTACGTTGTACATTTGAAGTAATGATGGATGCAAAAGGTACTAAGGTAGAATATGATAGATTTGAGATAACACAGAAAAATAAAGATAAAAAAGAAAGCAAAAAAACAAATAACACGGTAAGCTCTGATAAAAAAGCTCCAACTAAACCAAAAGTGCTAGAAAGAGCAATTATAGAAAATATCAAGGAGTATGAAAATGTTATTTAATAAAAAGAAAAAACATATTAACGAAATTATTGAATATGGAAAACTCTGTGGTATAAGAAATTTCACACCTGGATATTCAGGAAATATTTCATCAAGATATGGTAATGGAATGCTAATTACTACATCTGGCTCATCTAATGGATATTTATCATCTAATGAAATTGTATACACTGATTTTGAAGGTAATTCATTGGAAAATGGGAAAAAACCTTCTAGTGAAAAATTTTTGCATATAGAAATTTATAAACGTAGATTAGATATAAATTATATTATACATGTACATCCCCCATATTTAAGTAGTTTTGCCTCTGCTGGACGAGATTTAATGCAACCTGTTATGGCTGAAAATGTATTTTATTTTGGTGGAATACCTTTAGCTGATTATGCACTACCATCGTCAAAAGAGCTTGTTAATAATACGATTAAATATTTTGAGAATTATGACGCAGTCTTAATGGCAAATCATGGCTTTGTTGTAGGAGCAAAAACTCTTAAAGATGCTTTTTATAAACTTGAATTAGCTGAATCTTATGCTCAAGTTGTTTTAAATACTGAAATTTTAGGTGGTGCAAAATACTTAACTGCAGAAGAAGAAAAACAAATTCTAGATTTAAGAAAAAAATTATAACCAATTTCTAATAGGCACTTAAGATACTTGACTTAGCAGGAATTTTATAATAGACTTAGAGTTGCCGAAGTATAGTGCTGTGGTATGCCTTGCTCGGATTATGTACAATAATGGTGGTAAATAAAGCTTGGAGTCGTAATTTCAAGATTAAAGTATTTACCCGAAAGGAGACACAAAATGCCAAAAATGAAAACTCACCGTGCAGCAGCTAAGAGATACAAAGTTACTGGCACTGGTAAAATCACAAGAAGACATGCAGGTATTGGCCACTTGCTTCAACACAAGTCAGAATCTAGAAAACGTAAGATTTTCGGAGATTTAGTAATTTCTGAAACTCACGAAAAACTAGTTTCTAAAGAGTTACCTTACAAGAAGTATTCAAGATAGGAGTGTTGAACAATGAGAATTAAACGTGGTAATGTATGTCGCAACAGACACAAAAAAATATTAAAGCTTGCTAAAGGTTTTAAAGGTGCAAGAAGTAGAATCTTTAAAGTAGCTAATATTGCAGTTATGAAAGCTCTTAAATATGCTTACAGAGATAGAAGAGCTACTAAACGTAATATGCGTCGCTTATGGATTGTTAGAATTAATGCAGCTGTAAGAGAACAAGGAATGAGCTATTCAAGATTTGTTAACGCTTGCAAAAAAGCTAACATTCAAGTTAACAGAAAAATGCTTGCAGATTTAGCTGTTAACGATAAAGAAGCGTTTGCAGTAGTTGTAGAATCAGCAAAAGCTGCACTTTAATTAGAAGTTTTAATTAATAAATTGTCTACAAAGTTGGTTAAATCTATTAAAGGTTTGACCAACTTTTTGTCAGAATTGACTATATATTATATTTATTATAATCTGATAATATCGAGTGTGTATTATCTAGGGATTTATATGAGAACAAATAAAACGCGAGTCTCTTACAATTTTCCTGTGTTTAGAGCTGGTAAAGTTAAAGTTTTCTCAGATTTTGATAGAACGTTTTTACCATCATCTCATAAAGATTTTGTTAAAAACAATGATGCCATCTTTATTAAGACAATAACTGAATATTTTAAGAGTTTTAATGAATTTTTAAAAAATACTAGAAATGGTCTAAAATTTACAATTACAACTGGGCGAACCTTTGGTGAGTACTTAACCATGGCTGAGGTGGCGAGACAACGAGAATTTAGAATGCCATTACCAGATACTTTGATTGTAAAAAATGGTAGTGATGAGCATATTAAAGTTGGTTTTGATGAAGATTTTTATAATGGTAAGGAGTTCCCATTCAAGTATGAAATAACAAATAAAGAAAAAGAAGCAAAGATAAAAGAAATTTCGGGTTGGGATGGAGCTAAAGTTAAAAAAATAATTTATGACGTATTAAATAAGTATGGTTTTAGAATAGTAGAAGCAGATACAGAACATGGTGTTGATGATTATGGTTCAAAATCAATGTTTTCAGAAGGAAAAATATATAATGAGTTAGGGAAAACATATAATAATAAAGCTGATTGGTCAGTAGGAATTAGAAGGGATGGTAATTTAAAAACATTTTTAACCCTACCACCTGATATATTTAATGTTGGTGAACGTCGAGCTATTTATAATGATATACAAACTAAAATTCGTGAAAAAGCTAAAGCTGAAGGTATAAATTTTACTCTAGGAGATGGTCCAAGCTCGATTAATAATAGACCTTGCTTATCTTATGCACCTATGATTACTAGCAATACAGATAATTATAGACTAACTAAACATTATGATACTTATGAAGCATTTATTGAAGCAAGAAAAAATAATGATTTAGTTATAGTAGCAGGAGATAGTTCAAATGATTTGGAAATGCTTAATCCTGCCTTATATCTAGAAAAATCATTAATAAATGAGATGATAAAAAAATATGGAGCGAACTATATCTCCGAAGCAATCAATAATATAAAAATCTTTAAGGAGCTTTTGGAAAAAGATTCAGAATTAGCTAAATATTTCATAGAAATGCCTTTTAGAGGAATTATTGTAAGACAAAATAATGGTGAAAATAAACTTAATGAATTAGAACCTTTTACAAATGGTAAGTTCCAAAAAATAATAATAGTAAATGAAGGCGAGCTTCAAGATGGTATAAAAAAATCAATAAAAGCTTATTGTGAACAAAATCCTAAGTATAAAGAAGAATTAAGCTCAGATTTAAGTAAACAAATAAAACAAAAAGCTCCTAAAAATGCTCCAGAAGATAATAACTCGAATGAGGACGATAAAAATAATAATGGAGATAATCCAAATTCTTCATATTGGAAGTATATTATAGAGTTTCTTGCTTTTTTAGGTATTGGTACTGGAACTTATTTATTATACAAAAAGAAAAAAATAGAAATAAATAATACTAATAACAATAAAAAAAATAAATAGCGTTCACGATTTGTGAACGCTATTTGTTTTATAAAAAGGAGAAAATTATTACATCTTATACACAAAATTTTGACCTACTTTATCAGAAGCTGCTTCTTTACTTAGAGCTTGATTAGCAAAAAACATTTGCTTAGCATAAGATTGAATTTCTGTATTATAAATCTTTTCGTCATAAACATGCTCATATTGCTCTAACCATTCTGTAAATGGTGATACTATATTTTCAACAGTTCCTATTGCTGTTTCGCCAAACTGTTGCATTACACGTTTACCCAATCCAAGCTCATTTAATTTCTCAGATAAAGTTAAATTAAGGAAGCTGTTTTTATTGACCTCATTTTTAGCTTTTTCAATCTCTCTTGCTTCCATTGCAGCTTGAGCATTCTCGCTTGCAGTATATTTTTTTGTAATATACCCAGCTTGTTCCTTTAAAAACGTATTCAAGTTAAATGCTTCTGCCATTGTTTTTTTCCCTATTTCTTATATTAATGTTATCGGCATATTTTTCAAAAACTTTAGGATTTTATTAAATATATTTACAAAAATTTACATAAATTGTATTTCGACTTTTTCAGAATACTCATGATGTTGTTCTAAGTTTAGAATGTAGGCTGAGTGAAACCCCGCAAAATGGCTTATAGCACACGTCTCTGCGAGGAAAGATGAAAGCCGACAAAGCAGTCCAGTAAAATATGTTTGATGATAAAAATTTTCTGGATTGCTTCGCTAACGCTCGCAATGACGGGAAATTCGCTCGCAATGACGTAGAATAATAATTAATATCCATTGTCATGCTGAACAAGCAACCCAACAAAATAGCTATTACAGCATACGTCTCTGCGAGGAAGGATGAAATCCGACGAAGCAGTCCAGTGAAATATATTTGATGAAAAAAAGTTCTGGATTGCTTCGCTTCGCTCGCAA
>JAGBXP010000033.1 GCA_017629215.1 bacterium
ATACTATTGTAATAATACATGCAATAATAAATTATTTCTACAAATTTTATGTTTTATCAAAAAATCTATGATATAATATTGCAAGTTAGAGTTAAGAGGATAATTTAATGCAGGAATTTTTTAATAACAATATGAAAAATATTGATACTTATATAATGTTTAAAATCAAAGAGACTGTTGCTCGAATAACACCTGATTTAGTGGCAAAAAATAGAGCACCAATTTCATTAGCAATGGGAGCACCAACTCAAGCTCCACCAAAATTTGTTACAGAATCTTTGAAAAAATATATAGATATTGATGGGATGCATACTTATTCAACTCCAAGAGGTGAAAAATTCTACCTTGAGGCAATTGCTAAACGTATGAAAGCTCGTTTTAATGTTGATATTGATCCAACTTGTGAAATTTATTCATTAATTGGCTCAAAAGAAGGACTTGCAAACTTTATCAGACTTCTTGTTAATCCTAAGATGGAACGAGAAGAAAAAGATATTATTATGATACCTGACCCTGGTTATGCTTCATATAAAATGTTTGTAAATACATCAGGAGGACTTGCATATCCAATACCGTTAACTAAAGAAAATAATTATATGCCAGATTTAGAAAAACTTTTGATTAATATGAAGTCAGAAGGCTTAAATCCTGAAAAAATTAAGGCTTTAGTTATTAATTATCCAAACAATCCACTTGGAGCTACTGCAACTCGTGAATATTTAGAAAGCGTTGTAGCTTTTTGTAAAAAACATAAAATTATTCTAATGTCTGATGCTGCTTATTCTGATATGTATTTTGATGACGAGTTAAAACCTATAAGTATTTTTGAAATAGAAGGTGCTAAAGATATTTCGATTGAATTTTTTAGTTTTTCAAAGCCTTATGCAATGACTGGTTGGAGACTTGGATGGGTATGTGGTAACAAAGATATTGTTGGTATGTTTGGGAAGCTTAAATCTACTATTGACAATGGTATTTTCAAGCCTCTTCAAAAAGCTGCTTCAGAAGTTCTTAATTCAATAGAAGGCGAAGAATATATTAAAGAATCTAATGCAAATTTCCGTAAACGTCAGCAAATAATGGTAGAAGGTTTAAAAGAATTAGGTTGGAAAGGTTTTCAAGTCCCAGATACAACATTTTATCTTTGGTTACCAATTCCTCCAAGGTATAAAACCTCATTAGAATTTACAAACGATTTAATGCACAAATCTGGTGTGGTTGCTGTCCCTGGAGATGCTTTCGGTGAATACGGAGAAGGCTTCTTCCGTGTATCAATAGTTTGTTCAGAAGAACAATTAAAAGAAGTTATTGTTCGTATGAAAGAGGACGGATTTTATTTTTAATCCAAAAATTTTTCATTTAATACTAGCAAAAATTTTTTTTACAAGGTTTTAAATAATATAACCTAGAGGTTTTTGCATGCTAATTTCAAGAACAAACGCTAATTTTGTATCAAATAATCAAAGAATACAATTCAAATCGGCTTATCCTATAATTCATTGGGTAGCTGAAAATAACGGTAGCTATGCTCCTGTTGTTTCTCATGAAATAGCTAAGAGTTTAAATACAAAGATTATAAGAATTTTAAATACAAATTCTCAAGTAATTGAGAAAAAATTACAGAATTTATATAATGAAATCCAGGCTCAGGGTAAAAGTAGTTCTAAAATAGATAGAGAGATTTGTGAGCTTAATTTAATGAAACGAGTTAAGTCTTTTATAAATAGATGGGATAAAGGATTTGCTAAAAATCAATTTGCAAGAGGGTTTTATAATAAAAATGGTGGAATAAAAAATGGCAAATTTGACTCATTAGCGTATTTAATAACTGGAGAAGATGCTGTTTATTTTGAAAATACTTTTGGTCGTCCTTTAGGTGAATTTAAAAAATATGGAGCTGACTCGCCAGAATTAGAACGAGCAAAAGCTGATTATTTTAAAAAGGGTTACAATTTTGTATTAGATAGAGCGAAACATCACTGTTTTTCAAATAGAGATCCAGCAGAATTGCATGTAAAGATGGAGGTTGTAAGAAATAAATTTGGAGCAATAAAAAATTATAATATAGTTGATATGAAATTCTTTGCTAAAAATGGGTTTGATAATCCGTTCTTATTATTAGATTTCACTTAGTAATATTATTTTATGCAAGCTATATCTTCAAAATCTTTTTTGCCATCATAATTATTATCTATGCCGTCAAAACAAGAACCTATAGAATCAATACCTTCTGCTCTTACATTAGATTTCAGCCATCTATTGTCAATTTTATTCCATTGATATAAAAAGAAAGCTTTATAAAATACGGCAAGTTTTTCATTATCTATAACAATTAAATTTTCATCATTTTTATTTTCACCACTGTTAGAAAAATTCATAGAGCCAATAATTGTATATTTGTCATCTACTATCATTGATTTTGAGTGCATTTTCCCAGCATAATTTTCAGTTTTAACTAATATTCCACCGTCTCTTAGCTCTTTATGTTTGGAGTGTCTTATTGAAGCATTAAGTGCGTCAATAATTATTTTTACATCGACTCCTCTTTGTTTTGCTAAAATCAGCTCTTCAGTAACTCTTCTTTCTGTTAGAACAAAAGTCGGGATATAAATATATTTTTTTGCATTACGGATTAATGGTAGGACTGCGTTGGTTATGCTTTTATCCTGAGGAGAAAAATACACATCTAAATTTGTATTGGGGAATTTAATTTTTTTTCTAGTATTTGATTTTTTAGTAGTATGGAAATTTCCATCAAACATTTGCTCAAACTCTGTTTTATAAATTTTTGCTACATCAGGAGAATTAATGATTATTATGCTATTTGTATTAAATTCTGACATATCTGTATGAGATAAATTTGCAGACCCTGTAATAGTGATTTTGTCATCAAAGATATAAAATTTATTGTGCATTATATTATTTACATCAATTGAGTTAGCATCATTTATACTGTTAGGTATATATTGGATTAATTTAAGTGTATCAGGATAAATATTAACACCTTTTGCGTCTACATCATAAATAAGTCTTATTTTGACACCTCTTTTTAAAGCGTTTAAAATAGCTTCTTCTATTTTAGGAACAGAGGAATATCCATAAATAGCCATATCAATAGACTTTTTAGAATTATTTATATTTGTTAAAAATTCCTGACAAATTGAGCTTGTGCAATTTCTATCGGGTTTAAGGTTAATAGTTGAGTCTGCTAATATAACTTTTATTTTTTCGTCATAAAACACTTTGTTTATAAAATTGTGTTTAATATCTTTGGGTAAATGAGATTTTCTTAAAACAATAAAATTTTTCAAATTTCTTACTTCTTCATCAAAAATTTCGTAAATCTTATTCGTATCTAAATCTAAAACTTTATAATTACCTTTTCTAACAAGTGCTAGTTTTTTATCAAACATTTTTTTATAATAAGGCTTTGAATTTAATAAACAATATCCTGAAAATAGAAATTTTTGACGGTAACTGGTTTTAAAATAGATTAAATCTTGATTTTTAATATAAACATTTCTTCCTTTCATCAAACTTATCGTCCATTGTTTTGCTAAATTACCCAAAACAAAAGCTTCTTCTTCAGTTATTCCAAGTTTTATAGAAAGTTCTTTGTTGTGCTGAGTATACCTTGAATCAAAAGTTTCTAAATCCTTAAATAAAAACTCGTTATTTCCTAATATAAAACTAATAGGAGAATTTATTTCTGAAACTTTATATAGTTTATCATGTGAGATAAATATGCTTTGAATAATGATAAATAATATAATTATAAATAAAATGCTAAAAATCTTTTTTGGCATAATTTGTAATCTCGTAACCTAAATTTTCGAGTTTTTCTTTTATTTTTAAATTTTTTGATAATAAAAATTCGTCAAAATAATTATCCACAAAACCCTCTTCATATCTGCAAGGGTAGATTATCATTTCTAGCACATGATTATTTGTTTTTAAAACAGATAATCCATAAGATAAAATAAGAGAATTCATTTTTGATTGATATAAAATCCCTAAAGAGTAATCATTAGCCAATAAGTCGTATTTATTAATAACCTTTCTATAATACTTTGACAAGCAGATTAAAAACAAATTTTTTATAAAATTAGTAAAATATTGAATAGACAGGCATTTGTTAAATAGAGGTGGAAAATATAATTTTTCATATAATACTCTAATCTGAGGAATTTGATATTCTTTTGCTAATCTACAAGCAAGCTCAAATATTCGTGGTATAAAATACAAATTCATTGGTAAACTAATATGAGTTATTTTACTTTTAGATAATAATTTCTCAATTTGTCTGCGAAATTCTCTTTCTATTTGATTTAAAAAATCTATTTCTTTTGGATTGTAAGCTTTAATAAGTAGTTGAAGAAATGAATTATTGAAATTCAAATTATCATCAGTAAGTAAGGATAAATCTGTACAAATAGATTTTCCACGTAAAGCTTCAAGAGAAATCCCAACACCTAAATCAGGACATTGAGGTATTATTGAATTAATTACATCTTCAAAAAAATCTGCATTTGCCCTAGTTGTTGCGCTTTTTAGCAAACCAAAACCATAAGACTCAAGTATTGCCTGATTGCTGGCTTTAGATGAGCCTAAGTTATCTGCACTAAGAATAAATTTTTTTGACAAAATCAACTCCTAATTATTATTTTTTACCCATGGTTAAATTATCACGGAATTTAGTTAAAACTCCTCCTCCATTATCAGGATTTATTTTTAACTTAGTTGTAAATGCTTCTGTTAGCTGTTGTAACCTGATAGTATTTAAAAGAGGAGTGAAATCAGATAGCGTATTTGGCACGGTTATATAATCGCCAGCATTTGCTTCATCCTTCATGCCTTCAGTTTTAATCATTACTGTTTTAGTTAAATTACGTTTATTCACGATTTCATTAAAATTCTCTTTCGACATTAGTGCGGTTTTATCAGTATTATGTCCTGTTGCTATTTGAACATATAAATCATTTTCTTTCATTGATGTAAATAGACCATGCATAAATTCGCTAGACGAGCCTGAAATAACTCTTTTTTGAGTAGTTTCTGTTAATTTCAAAGCACCTTCATTTGCAGCACCTAAGTTAGGTTCTTTTGCTAAAATATAAATATTTTCAACATTAGCGTGTTTTTCTGCAATAGCTTCAACAGCTTTTTTATCATTAATCATTTTTTCGATTAAATCAGGTAGCCTATTTAATTCTCTAACAAAATCAGTTTTATTAAAGCTTTTTGGGTTTATCAATTCTGCTACTCTCAAAGCAATACCCCAAAGATTAACAATAGTACCTGTTACTGTTTTGGTTGCTGCAACAGCGTTTTCTTCGCCAACTCCAATATTGACAGAAAAATCTGCGCCTTTAGCGATTTTTGAATTTTCATTATTTGTTAGAGCAATAGATGTAATATTATTTTTCTTTGCATAATTCAATGCTTCAAATGTATCAGCTGTATTTCCAGATTGTGAGACAAAAATCATGAGATCTTGATGGTTTATTTTAGGAGCTGTAGTCATAAATTCACTAGCACTGTGGATATTTACTGGAGAACCAATAATTCTTTCTATGAATTTCTTTGCCATTTCACCAGCATTTTTTGAAGAACCTGATGCTACTATATGTACGTCAAATGGAGCTGTCATTTTATTTAGCATTTTTTCTGTAAAATTAATAGGAATATTAGTTATTTTATTAGGATTAGCAAAAAATTTATTTAATAAGTTTCTTATGACTTCAGATTGCTCAGCAATCTCTTTTGAAAAACTTGTAGTTACATTAGCTAAGCTTCTAAATACAATTGGATTTATTCCTTTGTTATAAATACTAATAATATTATTTTCTAATTTTTGTTCTGGATTTTCGTTCAAATTTGATTTGTTATAATTTTTTAAATTAAATTGATAATTTGTGATTGATTGTACTTTCATTATTATTCTCCTTTGATAAATGTTTTAATTGGTTTAAGTGTATCTTTATCCCAGATTACAAAACTTGGTTTTTTGTTGATATTCAAATAATTTTGATTATCTAGGTTTAAAAGTTTTCTTGAATTTACAGTTGTAAATTTGATAAAATCTCCAAACGTAAGCAATGTCGAATCTATAAATTCTTTTGCGACTTCTCCGAGCGATTTAATAGCACCAGCGAGAACACCGTCTTCATCTCTAGCTACGCCATCTGCTTCTATATTAACTCTTTTATCACCCATAATGAAGTGATCTTCTCCAGGTTTAACGCCTTTTATTGCATCTGAAATTAATATGATTTTATCGTGTGGCTTGACTTTGTAAATTAAATCTATAGTTTTAGGTTTTAAGAGCTCAAAAGCTGTGTTTACTTCTATATATATATTATCATTTTCGAGTCCTTCATTAACAATTGTTGGGATTCTATGATTATAACCAACCATTCCATTAAACAAATGGGTTATGCAGTTAATTCCACTATTTCTTACCTGTTCTGCACTTGCTTCGCAATGACCCGCTGATGGAATAATACCTAGGCTTTTTAAATAATTAGTTGCTTCATAGTCTTTATCTAATTCTGGAGCAATTGTTACTAATTTAACATCATCTAAATTTAATTTTTTTATTTCATCTACCGTAGGTTTGATTAACATATCTTCTGAATGTATACCACGTTTTTCAGGACTGAAAAATGGACCTTCTAAGTTAATTCCACTAATTCTTGTTTCGTTGCTTTTAGGGTTTTTGATAATTCTTCTGATAACATCCATTTGAAGGTTTAAGTTATTAATCTTATCAGGTGTTAGTGATGCTAAGATTTCTCCGTGTCCAAGAGCTTTAAGCTCAACTAATAGGCTTCTAATCTCAGCTTCGCTATTTTTATTAAAATCTATACCATCTTTACCATGTATATGTTGGTCAATCATTGTTGGTGTTATATAATTATTTTTGCAATCAAAAACATTAACATCCTCCAAATTAGATACTGATTTAATAAAAGTATCAGAGCTCAGGCTCATATTATCTAAAAAGAATAAAGTTTTGTTAGCAAAAACACCATGCTTATCATAAACCTTTGCGTTTTTGATTACATTTAGACCTTTAAGTTTAAAGTTCCTAAAAGAATTTCTTGCAGTTTTTGACAGTATATCATTTAGACTAATTGAATTCATTAGTATCTCCTATCCTTAATACACAAACAACTAACTAAATCATAACATAAAAAAAATTTTAAACTAGTCTTTTTTAAGAAATGTTTTTTTATGTTATGATTAATACGTATTTATTGTATTCGGAGGAGAGATTATGTTACAAAGAATTGGTATTGATGTTGGTGGTACTAATATAAAAATCGCACTTGTGAGTGATGAGGGTAAAATTATTTATTCAAATTCAATTCCTACACATGCAGAAATGGGATATGAATATACTATTAATAATATGAAGGATGCAATAAGAGAGCTTCTGAAGGAAACAAAATTAGATGTTAAAGATATTGAAGGAATGGGATTTGGTTTCCCAGGACAGATTGATTGTCAAAAAGGTATTGTAAGACTCGCTCCAAATATACCAGGTTGGGTAAATGTTCCAATTGCTGAAATAATGGAAAAAGAGTTTGGTATTCCTACTCGTGTTGATAATGATGTAAGAACTGCAGCATTAGGAGAATTGAATTATGGTGCTGGAGTTGGATGTCAAAATATGGTTTGCATTACTGTTGGGACAGGTATTGGTTCTGGTCTTGTTATAAATGGTAAGCTTGTACGAGGAGCATCAAATGCAGCTGGAGAATTAGGACATATTAAACTTAATATGGAAGGTGGACCTCTTTGTGGTTGTGGAGATAGGGGTTGTCTCGAAGCTTACGCTTCTGGTCCTAGTATTGTTGCAATGGCAGAAGAATATATTAAGGGTGGAAAATCTACTCGCTATAGAGAATTAGCAAATCCTGAAATTACCCCTTATATAGTATCAGTTGCAGCTCAAGAAGGAGATCCTGTTGCAAAGCAAATTTTTAGAATTATGGGTGAATACATTGGTATGGGCTTAACATCGGTTATCAATCTTTTAAACCCTGAAAAAATTATTATTGGTGGTGGAGTCGCTGCTGCTGGTGATATTTTATTTAATCCAATTAAGGAAACTATTGCAAAACGTGCAATGACAATTCAAAAAGAAGCAGTTGAGATTGTGCCAGCACAATTAGGTAATAATGCGGGTGTTATTGGTGCAAGCTTACTTATTAAAAGCTAAAATTTGTTGATATAAATTTTATGGGCTGATTGTTTAACATTCAGTCCATTTTTTGTATTACATTCCTGGTAGCATTGGACCACCATATTTTTTGTAAAGCTCAATAACTTCTTTTGGTAATTTATGACCAGATAGTACAAGCGAGTAGGTTTCTGCAATAAATTCACCAATGCTTGTCATAGCATATCCCCCTGTATAACTCACAATTCTTTGGGTTTCAGAATTGTTTAAGTGTTTATGCAGGTTAGGATATAAAAATTTAAACTTTTTAGGAGATTTTTCTATTAACTCTTTTTCTTTTTCATAGGTTGCGCCACCCCAATGATCAGCAACTGGATGAAAGGATAGCTTATTATTAAATATTTTTTTTATTATTTTAAATAAGTTAAAAGACTCTAGCCTTTCTTTTTTAAGCCTTTCTAAGTTTTTAGTAGCGTCTTGTAAATGACCTATTTCATGGTAAAGACTATGATAAGGGTTATCACTTCCACGAATAATTAAGAATTCGACATTTTCACTTTTTAATAAATTGTCTACTAATTTATTTACTTCTTCCAATTGTGCTTCTTTTGATAAAGTTTTCAATTTATCAAAATCTATATCAATTTTATGTTCTTTAAATTTTTCAGAAAAGTTTTTAAGCCATTCAATAGGATGTTTGGTTATGAGTTGTTGATTTGCATTTAATTGAAAATAAGAATTCTTCAGATTTTGACTAATTTGGATTTTATCAATTAAACTAATACTATTAGAGTCTTTTAAAAATTTATCTAATAATTTTCTAGAGTCATCTGAAATCTCTGCAACGAATTTATCTTTCAATTTATCTTTTATGTTTTTTGCAACATTAGAGGTTTCTTCTGAATTTTGTGGTTTAAAGTATTCATATATAAACTTATCTAACCCTTTTTCTGTAAAGTGTTTAGAACTTAAACCAATAGAACCAAAATCCGGAGATTTCATATTAAACACAGTAAAAGCAACTTTTTTTTCATCATTAGCTGAAATTAGCAACTTTTTAGGTACATAAAATTTGCCTTTGTTTGCGTTACTTACATCAACAATACCTTTATTGACATAGTTTAGCATTTCTAATGTGAAATTTTTGTCAACATGTTTAATCCCTAATGTTTCTTTAGCAAATTTTAAAGCTTCATCAAGAGTTTTAGCTTCTTTAAATTTAATGTTCTCAGGTAAATTGGAAATTTTTAGTTCTTTACTGAAAAACTGAGTTAATTTTTTATACTTGCGTTGATAGCTTATTTGTTCAGCTATAAGTAATGTACTTATTATTGTAATATCAATAATTGTTCTTATATTTTTTGATAATTGTTTTTTATATTTTGTTTTAGAAGAAATTATTACACTATCTGCATCAGGGTTTTTTTCTAATTTATTATCAGTATTTGTTGCATTAATTCCATAGAAGTTAGTCAGAATAACACCAAATGGTGAATTTATTCCAATATGGCTTTTCGTATCACTAACAGATAAGACCATTTTATAACCTTTCTAAATGTATTATATAATGCTGTTAAAATTGTGAAGTTGGTATTAATAACATTATATTAACTAAAAAAAATTTAGTTTTTTAGTTTTATTAAGAAATAGTTACATTTATAATTAATGCCCTTTTTTCTTGACTCTAACACCTTCGACTTCATGTACATCTTCGGTTACAATAAATGCTTTTGGGTCAATATCATGAACTAACTCTTTTAATTTTGGTATATCAAATTTATTAACGACGCAGAATGTTAATATTTTTTCTTGTTTGGAATATCCACCTTTAGATTTAATATAGGTAACACTGGTATTGAGATCTTTCATTATAGAATCTCCGATTTCTTCCCAATATTCGGATACTATTCTAACAGATTTTGATTTATCTAAGCCTTCTAAAACTGAATCAATAACTTTTGAAGCTACATAATAGGTCAAAATTGAATACATCGCTCTTTCCCAGCCTAATAAAAAGCCTGCAGCTGTATATATAAAAAGATTCATTCCCATTAGTAATTCACCGACAGAAATAATTTTTAGTTTTTTAGAAAGAACTATTGATAGCATTTCTGTCCCATCTAATGATGCACAATTTCTTAGAATAAGTCCAACTCCAAGTCCTAATAATATTCCACCAAAAATTGTTGCTAAAAGTAAATCATTTGTAGCTGGCGTTAAGCTAACAGCAATATTTGTAGCGCAAGAAAGCATTGCTGTTGCAATAAATGTATATAATATAAATTTTTTACCTAATGATTTTAATGCAATAAACATAAATGGAATATTTATACAAAAAATTAAGAGACCTAGGTTCCATTTAGTAATGTATGAAATCATCATTGAGATACCGATAACTCCACCATCAATGATTTTATTAGGTAATAAAAACATTTCTAACGCAATGGCTACAATAAATGCTCCAGAAAGTAAAAAAGCTAATCGATTGATGATGCAAAAAACAATTTCTCTTTTGCTTTTAATTTTTATTTCTGGTTTCTTTTTTTTAGCAAAAAACAAACTGACCTACTTTCCTCGTAATTTTTCAAATATATTTTTATGTTTAATCTCAGTTTCAACAGGTTTTTTAACTCCTAATATTGATTCTAAATCAGTTTTAAGAGTAGTTAAATCTTCATATTTTTTTAATAGACCATCCATACATATTGAAACATCCCCAGTTTCTTCAGAAACAACGAGGCAAGCTGCATCTGAGACTTCAGACATTCCAAGTGCTGCTCTATGACGTGTTCCATATTTCCAGCTTAGCTTAGGATCTTCGGTTAGTGGTAAAAGTACACCTGCAGCAAGTATTTTACTACCTTCTATTACCATAGCACCATCGTGTAAAGGCGTATTAGGATGAAAAATTGTTAAAATCAATTCAGTTGAAACTTTTGCATCAATGTCTGTCCCTACTTCAGAGTATGCCATTGAACTCATAGCTTTCTTAAATACTATTAAAGCTCCTGTTTTTGTCTTTGTTAGATATTTAACGGATTCAATTATTTCTTTTACAACATCAATATCATTTTCACTAGCTTCTTTGTAAGAACCACCAGTGAAGAATGTTCTTTTAATAAACCCAGGTTGACCTAAATATCCTAAAAATCTTCTTAATTCAGGTTGGAATATAACAATTAAACTCAAAGCAATAAGAGTTATAAGGGACTTGAAAAATACTCCAATGATTTTCAAATCAATTAATATTAAAATTTCACTAAAAATCCAGGCAAATACTAAGAAGAATAAACCTTTAACGAGGTTTTCTGATTGTGTATTTAATATAAATTTACGATAAAATATAAACAGAATAACTGCTATAAAAAGAATTTCCAATATATTAACCCAATGAAAACTTCCTTGAAATGGGCTTAATATACTATGAATAAAAGCTAAAAATCCATCAATCATTCTTTTCTCAACCTATTGGGAATAACTTCTCTTGCAACTAAATCCTCTAAGGATTCTCTATTTACTATCATATCAGATTGTCCAGAATTTACAAGTACCATTGCTGGTTTTTCTACACGATTATAATTTGAGCTCATTGAATAATTATAAGCTCCTGTGCTGTAAACACATATAATATCTCCGGAATTTAGTTTAGGGAGCTTTATATTGTTTATTAAAATATCACCACTTTCACAATATCTACCAGATAGAGTAACAATTTCTTCTTCTGAATTTCTATGGTTACAGACTTCTGCGCTATATAACGCTTGATACATTGATGGACGAGGGTTATCAGCCATTCCTCCATCAATGGAGACATATTTTCTTCCATTTGGAACTTGTTTAGTGCTACCAACTGTATATAATGTAACACCAGCAGTAGCAACAATACTTCTACCTGGCTCTATATAGATTGTTATATTTTTTGTTTGTTCATTTAGGACATCTTCTAATACGTTAGCGAGCTCTTGAATAGAAGGTGGATTATCTAAATTTGTATATTTTATTCCAAGACCACCCCCAATATTTAATTCGTTTAAATTCAAATCATAAGTAGAATTTATACGATTTAATTCATTAGTAAGAATTTTTATTTCGTCTTGGTAACTTTTGATTTCAAATATTTGAGATCCAATATGAGCGTGCAGTCCGTTTAATATTAAATTTTTGTATTTATTTTTAGTAAGACCAACAATTTCATCTATCTGTGTTAAATCAAATCCAAATTTTGAATCAATTTGACCTGTTTGGATATAATCATGAGTATGGCATTCTATACCAGGAGTAATTCTTAATAGTATATCAATGAATTTACCTTTCCCTGAAGCCAATCGATTTAGCAATTCTGCTTCGTGGAAATTATCTACAGAAAATCTACCTACATTTAAGTCTAATGCTAGATTAATTTCACGTTCAGTTTTATTGTTCCCATTAAACAAAACTTTTGTCATATCAACACCAGCTTTATAGACTGTATAAATTTCTCCAGCAGAAACTGTATCAAATCCAAAACCTTCTTGGTCGAGTATTGTTGCGATTGTAATATTTGACAAAGCCTTTGAAGCGTACATCATTTTAACATTATTGTAATTTTTAAAAGCTTCCTTATATTCTCTACAAACTGTTCGTAAAGTTTTTTCATCCATTACATATAATGGAGTGCCATATTTCTTAACAAGCTCTACAGTATCACATCCACCGATGTTTAAATTCTCTTTCCATTCAGCAGTTATCGGTTTGATTAATTGATTCACACTCATAAAAACACCTTTATCTTTTAGTATTGTAACAAAAGAAATTTTTTCAATCAATAAAAAATACTAAAATTAGAAAGCGTTAGTTGCCTAAAAATCCATTCTTGTGTTTTGATTGTTTTCTTAATTCATTTAATTCTTCTTGTCGTTGTTTGATTTTATAATAAGTATCCATATCCATTTGTCTTATTTTGCGTTCATATTCAAGCTTTTTACTTTCCAACTCAATCTTTGCAAGCTCTTTGGCTTGTTTTTTTTCTAGTTCATCTTTTTCTTTTGCTTGTTTTGCTTCAAACTCGACTTCAGAGATATCTTTTACAGAATCTTCAGCTAATTTTAAACCAATTGTAGATACTGGAATAGTTGCACCAGATAAATCTTCAAGCTTAGAATTTTCACCATTAACATCAATACTCCAAGTTCCTAAAAATCTTGGTATATCTCCTGTGTAAGCGTAAGCACTTAAAATTATTCGATTATCATCATTTGCGTCAAATCCCATAGGGTATATATCCCAACGATTTTCGTCAAAATCTACTCCACCAGCATCGGCCCAGTAATTAATAATCGCTTCTCTAATTTGAGGTAGCTTTAAAGCTTCTTGTTTTTCAAAATCATATACCCATAAATCTGTTTTCCAAATTCCATCAAATCTATGTCCTGTTTTTTCTTTGATGACTAATTTTTTATTATCAGCAGAAAAATCAATAGGAGTCAGTGTCCTAAAGATATATTTGGTATCAAACTCTTTTCCTGTAGAGATTAGTGGTTTATCAACTTTTTGCACAACATTAGCATAAACAGCCTTTTGAACGTCTGTTAGTTTAGGATCTAGGTTAATTAAGTATAAATCACAAGACGTACAATCTATTTCTGCATAGTAGTATATAGCAGGATAAACAAGTTTTGTTACATCTCCTGATATAATTCCTTGAGCATTTATTTGTCTATCAAAATTCAATTTGCGAGGAATGCTCAGCTCTGGACTTCCGACAGGATCATTGTATTTTATTAACTTAAAAGTTTTTTGTGGAACATAGACCATGTTAGAATCTTTTGGAACTTCTCCACCTTTTACCTCTTTTTGCATTTCTTTTTTTGATTTTGCTCTGGATTTTGATTCGTATTCTTCAACAGTCATATAACCAGATTCTGACAATAGGCTTTTTTCATATTTTTCTGTTTCTTCAAGTTTGTTGACTTCGTTTTTATAAATTTCTTCAGCAACAATTCTATCTCTTTTTTTTATAAAAGGGATTTCCATTTTTGCGAAATGTATTTGGGTAGCCATAACTATCCCAGCTAAAGAGTCAAACATTATACTAAGCCTTCTTTCATTGCCAATACTGTAGCTTGAGTTCTTGAAGCAGCGCATAGTTTTTGTAAAATACTATGAACATGTGCTTTTGCAGTGGCTTTAGTGATTACCAATTTATCTGCGATTTGAGGGTTTGTAAGTCCATCAACCATTAATGATAAAACATCGAGTTCTCTTTCTGTTAATCCGTAAGAATTTTTGTCTTTTTTATTCAACAAATCTGTTGTTGTGTCATTTAGATATCGTTTATTTACACCAATATTAGAAAATACCATTTTAGCAATAGCTGAATCCAACCAACCTATGCCATCGTAAACAGATTTTATAGCTGTAATAGTTTGCTCAGGAGAAGCTCCTTTCATAATGTATCCATCAGCTCCTGCTTTGAAAGATTCAAATACATCATGCTCACTATCTCTGGATGTAAACATTAAAATTTTAACTTCAGGTAAAAAATCTTTTATACGCTGTGTTGCTTCTATGCCATCCATGTTAGGAAGTCCTATATCCATTAGAATTACGTCAGGAGAAAATTCACGAGCTTTTCTTACGCCTTCAATTCCATCTGAAGCTTCAGCTATTAAATTAATACCATCAGCTTTATCTAATAGCATTGATAATCCCATTCTATATAACTCATGATCTTCTACTAATAAGACGTTAATCATACTGCACTCCTAACTTTTATAACATCTGTAAGTATGAATGAAAATTCACTTCCTTTATTAACTTTACTTTCTAACCAAATTTTACCATTATGTGATTCAATAATTTGTCTTGATAAATATAATCCTAATCCTGTTCCAGCTGAGCGTTTTATGCTAGTTCCTTGAGAAAATCTTTGGAACATATTTGGAATATCTTCAGGAGGAATTCCACAGCCAGTGTCAGAAACTGAAAATATTAAATCAGCATCTTCTGCTTTTATTGTAATAATAACTTTTCCGTTTTCAGGGGTATAATTTATCGCATTACCACATAAATTACAAATAACTCTACGAAGCTCACTTCTATCAGCATTAATTTCAATATTTTTATCTGCGCAATCAATACTAAAATCTATTTTGTTGATATCTGAAAGAGGCTTTAGTTCGTTATAAACTTGAGTTGTAAGTTCATAGATATTAAAATTGGTTTTATTTAAAATTAATTTTTCAGCATCATATTTATAAACTTCTAATAAAGCGTTAACTAAGCCTAATAGATCCTCATTACTTTTATACATTGTTGATAGAAGTAATCGCTGTTTATCATTTATCTCTCCAACAACTCCTTCTAAAAAGAATTTTAATGTTTGGATGGCTGCGAGCAACGGTGTTCTTAAATCGTGTGTAAGTGTTGCAATAAAATCATCTCTCAATTTATCTGATTTTTTTTGCTCAGTTACATCTCTAATAACTCCAACAAATTTTTTAAATTTTTCTTCTGGGTTTATTCTTGCAAAACTTATTTCTACTGGAGTGATATTATTACTCAAAGGATTTTTAATATAAAAATCTTTTAAAAATAATTCATTTCCTTCAGATAAACTTAGCTCTTTAGAAATAAAAGTCTTTTTATTGAAAAGGAACTCATCAATAGATACGTTGATAATTTTTTCACTGATATGTCCAACTAAATTTTCGCAAGAAGTATTGACTTGCTCAATTATACCTTCCTCATTAATTATAACAATTCCATCTGCACAATTAGTTATAATGCCTGTTAACTTAGCATTTGATTGTTTTAAATCTACAGTACGTTCTTCTACTAATTGTTCTAAATTATGAGAATATTTTTCTAAATCTTTTTTTGCAATTTCTAATTCTGCAATTTTTTGACGAAGTTGAGAAAGCAAATAGCTTCTTTCAATGCCATTTTTGATATTAATTATCAAATCATCATTGTCCCAAGGCTTTTCAATATATCTATATAATCCTACTTCATTTATTGCACGAATAGCATTTTCTTTATCGGCATAACCAGTTAAAAGAATTCTACTTACCTCTGGGTGAAGTTTTTTTACTTCAGAAAGAAATTCTAAACCATTCATTTCCGGCATGATAAAATCAGAAATAATCAGGTCTGGCGTGTTTTCTTTTAAAAAAGTAAGAGCTTCTTCTGGATTATTAAAAAAATGCACATCATTAAATCCTTCAACTTTTAATAATGTCGCAAAAGCTGAAGTAACCATTTTTTCGTCGTCAACTACAACAATCTTCCCTGTATTCATATAACTATAATAACCCAAATAAAAATGATAGACAAATTGTTAACATTTCTTATATTATGTTATAATATAAAAGATTTATTGGAGGATACTATGAGACAATTCAAAATCGGATTTACATTGATGGAAGTGCTCTTAGCACTTGCTATTATTGGTGTTATAGCAACTATTATGACGCCAATGTTAGTCAATAATATTAATGAAAAAAAATCTGAGGCAATACTTAGTCGTATCAAAGAACAAATTGTACTTGGAAATCAAAATATTATTCAGATGGCAAATATGAATAGTGAAACAGGTTCTTTTACAGATGTTTTAGAGTTCGTAAGTATGAAAGATTTAGGGGATGAACATGATAGTCCTGTATTAGAAATAGAAAATTTGCGTACTGTTGTTGCTGGATATTGGGGAGTAACACCAACTACACCTATTAAAAAAATAGAAGGTGCAAAAGATTATTATGCTTTCAAAAATTCACCAGGCGGAGTGGCTATTGGTGAATATAATTTGTCGCAAGATAAAAAAGATGAAAAAGATGAACATAAAAGAGAGACAGGATTTAATGTATATATTGATACTAATGGATGGAATCAAAATCCAAATGAAAGAGATTCGGATATCTTTGTATTTAAGTTATTGAATGATGGTACATTAGAGGAAGATAAAGAAGAGAATTAAGTATTTTATAATTGAAAGGAAATAAATATGGCAGAAGCAAAAATTTTAGCTACAATTGAGAGAACTGAGACTGAACAATTACAGATATCTGTTTCAGAGTACAAAGGAAAAAGTTATTTTAACTTAAGAATTTATTACACAACAGACGAAGGTGCTACTTGGCTACCAACAAAAAAAGGTGTAACTTTTGCTCCAGAACAGTTAGATGTTTTAGAAGAAGCTATACAAGAAGCTAAACAATTATTTATGGAAGAATAAAACGTGAACGATATTCAAAACGAATTTATATCAACTGTATCACATGAATTAAGAACCCCACTGACAAGTATCAGGGGGTTCTCTCAGACTTTGTTAAATTCTTGGGATAAAATTGATGATGAAAGCAAAAAGAAATTTATTGGAATAATTGAAGAGCAGTCAAATAGATTAATAAATTTGGTTGAAAATATTTTAGCAGTTTCCAAAATTAATACGGATAAGCCTATTTTGAAACCTATTGATGTTAATTGTTCTATAGAGAAGGTTATTCAATTATTAAAACAAAAGTATAAGAGTCATAATATCGAAATCCAGCCTAATAAGCATATACCACAAGTAAGGCTGGATGATGATAAATTTCAACAAGTTATGACAAATCTTATAGACAATGCTTGTAAATATTCAGAGGAAGGTAAAAATGTTATAATTACGACTTCTTTCTTTGATTCTGATAATGTTTTAATCAAGGTGATTGATGAAGGTATTGGGATTAGGGATGAAGATAAAGCTAAAATTTTTGAAAAGTTTATAAGGCTTGAAAATCATTTAATAAGTAAAACTCAGGGTAATGGATTAGGTTTGTATATAACTAAAAATTTAATAGAGCTTATGAACGGTGAAATTGAAGTATTAAGTAACAAGTCTGGTACTGAATTTTGGTTAAAATTTCCGTTCTTTAGCGAGGAGGAGGCTTTAAAATGCTATCGACAGTCTTAATTATTGATAAGCGAAAAGAGCTTTCGATAAAATACAAAAAGAGTATAGATTGTGTTAATATCAATTCGATAATTGCAAAAACCTTGAAAGACGCTTTAATTCAAGTTCAAAATATAGAACCAGATATGATTATAATATCAGATAGCATTGATGAAGAACTTGCAAATTTTTGTCAAAAAATTAGAGCTTTAACTTATAATTCCAGACCAATTATAATAGCTCTTTCAAAATCAGCTGAGATTGAGGATAGAATAAAAATTTTAGAGGCTGGTGCTGATGACTTTATTAGTGAGCCTGTAAATATTGAGGAGTTTAAAAGCCGTATAATTGCTCATTTGCGTAGAGACCTAGAGCTTAATTTGGATAACAAAACATTATTACCAAATCAAAAAATTATAAGAAAAACTCTAAAAAGGGTGTTATCTGTTGACAATCTTGCTGTATTATTGGTAGGTATTGAAAATTTGGAGAATTATAAATCTGTATATACAGAAGTAGCTTCAGATAAACTTATGCAAACTTTTGTTGCAATTGCGAAATCGGCATTGTTAGAGTCTGATTTTATTGGGCAATATGATGAGAAAAGTTTTATCATAACTACAAGTAAGTATAATGTTGAAAAGCTTGCCGAATTTTTAACTTTTGCTTTTGATACAGTAGTGCCAAAATTTTATTCAGAGGCTGATGCTAAACGTGGTTATATGTTATTAACAGGAGAGCGTTATGCTGGAATGAGAGCTAATTTGGCTTCTATTAATATTGGAGGTATATTAGATGGTTTTAATCAAATTATATCTGTTGATATGTTAATTAATAAGCTGATTGAAATAAAAAAAATGGCAAAAATTCCTAATGGTTCAAATTATATTTTTGAAAGAGCAAAATTGACAGCTTCGGATTCAGTATTTAATGCAGTATCAAAGAATATTTATATTAAGGAAAAAGATGAGTCTTTGTATTACTTAATTCGAACAACTTTAGAGTTACAAGGATATGATATTCAGAATGATTTAGAAATAAATTCAGCTAATGTACCTTCGATAATAGTTATTGATAGTGGAGATGATTTATCAGAATTAGGTTTGATACAAAAATTAAAAACTCAAAATAATTTTGTGAATACAAAATTTATTGTAACTTCCAATATTCATGATAAAACTAGAATTTTAGATAGTGGTGCAGATTTATATTTACCTAAACCTTATGAAATTTCTGATTTGGTAAGATGGGTAGAATATTTTTTAAAGGATTGATTAATAGACCATGCAGATAATAGAAAGAAGTTTTGATATAAGTTTTAATGCAAAATTAGTGTCAAAATGGAATAGTTCTAATAAACACAAAAACAATGAGCAAATAAATATTATAAGTTTTGAAAAAGAAGATATTTGTTCGTTGGAAATGTTATATAGCAAGATTAAAACAAGCACAAATCATGATTCTTATAAAAAAGATATTATTGAATCTTCTATAAAAACAATTTTAGAAGTCTTAAATTACAAGCATAAAAAAAATTTAGAAAAAGTAAAATTATATGGTGCTGTTTATGAAGATGAGATTTGTGGGTTGTTAGTTGCGAATATTCCAAAAGTAAGACAAAAATCAAGTAAGATAATTTATTCTTCAAGACATAATTCTGCAAAAAAAGAAACAGAAATGGATTGGTTAGTAACTTGGATGCCAAAGTCTAATAATCAACTTAAAGGTATTGGAAAATCGTTAGTAGGTCAATATTTTTCAACTCTAAAACAAGATGGATTTAGAGATGTGTTTGTGAAATCCGAGCTTCCAGAAATTTCTTATGCACAATTTTTTTACGAAAATTTGGGTTTTGAAAAGTTGGGAGATAAAAGAGCAAAATTGACAACGAAAACATCTAGTCAATGTATAATAAAGGATTTTTCAAATAATTTGGATATTATAATTCCAATGATTGCAACGAAAAATAAAATAAGAACAACTATAAATAAACTAAAGCATGAAATGAAGCCTTTGTTTATAGATAAATTTTTTAAAATTACAATTTGTTAAATTTTACTAAAAATATTTTTATAATGCCATATTATTGATTTCAGTATACGCATTAAGAATTCGATTTCTTATTTGTACAGCCATTTGAAGGCTTAATTCTGCTTTTTCGGCTGCTATCATTGCATCATGAATGCTAGTTGAACCTCCCATTGCTAAATCTTCTTCAAGTCTTTCTGAGTGTAATTTAGCATTGTTGACAGCATTTAGTGCATTGGATAAACCATTACCTATTTGATTAGCAAAAATTCCAAGACCTGTTGGATCGTTAGAATCTTTAAGTGGTGTTGCTTTAGAAGCTTTGTCAAGGATTTTTGAAAATTCTGTAGCTTCAGTATCAAAACTAAATGCATCTTGTTTTTGCAAATATTGGTTATAATTTTTAATTGCATTCAGATTGAAATCGCTATTATAGCTTTCTATTGCTGTTGAAAATTCCATTAATTTCTCCTTAATTTTTAAACCACTTAATTATTAAATTTATTATATATTCATCGCGCTTTGCATCATTGATTTTACGTTTTCTGCTACAGTTGCGTTTGCTTCATAGGCTCTTGATGCAGCAATCATGTCTACCATTTCTTCTACAATATTTACATTTGGTAAGTCAACATAACCATCTTCATCAGCATCTGGATGTGATGGGTCATAGACTGTTTTTATGCCATCTTCTCTTTCATAAATTTGCTCAACTTGAACACCACCAGTAACCATACCTTGATTTAAAGCGATGTTAGCATTAATTAAAAGGTTTCCAGTTCTTGGGTCGAATTGTGCATCAGGATTATTGCTTTGAAAATTCGAAAAACCTCTATTAATTGTATCTTCATAGATTGCTCTAAAAGAGACATCTTTTTTTACATAAACACCTTTTGAGCCATCAGGATTTCTTGTTGTATGGATATTAGCAATATTACTTGCAATGGTATCCATTTTTGCTCTTTGTGCTGTCATTCCAGAACCAGCTATATCGAATATATTAAAGCTCATATTTTGAGTTAATAAGTTAACAGGTTAATAGGTTAATAAGTTGAAATTTTCTTATTATTTTATTAACTTAGTTCTTATTAACTTCCTCCTTTCTTATTGTCCTTTTATCACATTGGAAAGAGATGCAAATTGCCTTCTTGCTAAATTTGATAAAACTAGATACTTTGTACCTGTTTTTGATAAATCCATCATTTCTCTTTCAAGCTCAACATTGTTTCCATCAGAATTAGTGCCACTATAGACATCTGTTACATATTGAGGTTTAAAATCCTCACATGAATTAGTCATTAGATATGCTTTTTCTTGCATCGTAGGAGTTCTATATGTGTGAATTTCTCCTGTAAAAGCATCAATGTTTGGTGGAGTATATTCAATACTATTTTGCCCTTTTATGTAGTCTTTTAGATCTTCTCTTTCAATTATTTCAGCAAGTTGACTTTCAAAAGCAACTTCTTTTCTTTGATAATTAGGTGTCATTACGTTAGCAATATTAGAAGAAATAGCGTGTTGCCTTTCCATTAGTCCATCCATTCCTAGATGGAGTATATCAATTGTTCTTGAGCTTATTAAATCCATCTTAGACTCCTAACTTTAATGCAAATTCTGTATAATCAATAGAAGAACGAGAAAGCTCTAATTCGCCATTTTGTTCTTCCATCATTTTTTTACATATCCATAATCCTAAACCTGAACCAGAATTTTTTGTTGTAAAACCTTCGTTGAAGATCTTTTCAGGTTCAGATATTCCAGGAGCATTATTAGATATGTAGATTTTTACAAAATTAACATCTTTTTCTGTTTTTATTTTTATATACTTATCATTTTTAAGGATATTGTCCTCAATATTTGTTTCAAAAGCTTCTGATGCATTTTTAACAATGTTTATAATTACAGCCAATGTTTTTTCGAAATCTGCAATAACTTCTGTATTTTCATTGTTTTCAATTTGAAATTCTATATTTTTACTTGTTAAATAAACTTGAGAAAGCTCAACAGCAGTTGTAATTAATTCATTAAGGTTTATTGATTTAAGCTTGCTGTTTTCTTTTGTTTTTAAAGAAATTAACAAGTTATTCGCCATTTTTATAGCTCTATTTATTGATTTTAAAGAGTTTTCTATTTCTTCAAAATTCTTTAATTCAGCGTGTTTTCTAATGATTTCAGAATATAAATCACAAATTGAAAGTTGATTTCTGATTTCATGTGCAATAATGCGAGATTTTTTCTCTATATAATCAGAACAAATAAGTGTTTCTGCGTTATTTTCTGCATAATGAAGCACTGCATCATTTATAGCCTCATCCATGTTATCAATTAGCCTTCTTACTGATGAATTAAGTAAAATATTATCACGTCTATCAGGATTAAATTTTTCAATATAATGTGAAATATCAACTTTTGAATTTCTCATGATAATGTTAAGAGGCTCTGATTGAAGTTTTGAGTTGTATAATGAATAGTAACGAACAAAATTTTTATCGTTAGTATGGTTATCCCAAATAAGAATTGAAACATATCTATGTGTCATTACACAAAGAAATTCTGTATTAGCCCAGACTAATTCCACAAGGTTGTTTGAACTATCTGTATAATTAATTGCTTCAACTTCTGAAAATTCAAGTCTTTTAAGAATTCCTAATAAGCCGTCTTTGTTTTCTATTCTATGTAGAACAACACCAGTTTCAGGAGCATCTAAAAGTGGCTCAACTGCAGAACGAATTAAGCATTTTAATGCTTGACGACTCAGGTATTTATTACCCTGAGTGTCAATCAATTCTTTTAAATAATTCTGCTGTCTTACGATTTTTTTCATTTTATTTTAAGTTAATAAGTTGATTAGCTAATAAGTTTTACTTTTGTATTTCATATTGACTTAACTCTTATTAACTTCTCCTTTCTATACGCTCAATTTTACTTTTTTAGATAAAAACCCGTTGTTAATCGCATAAAGAACTGCTTGTGTTCTATCATTTACTTGCAATTTTTGGAAAATATTATTTACGTGTGTTTTAACAGTTGTTTCTGAAATAAATAACTTGTTAGCAACACCTTTATATGTAATACCTTGAGTTAGAAGCTCAAGTACTTCTTCTTCTCTTTGTGTTAGGTATGAAAGTAGATTTTCTTCTTCACATTCAGGCTTAGCAGTTTCTTCTCTGAATGATTGTTGGAAGTATTCAAAAAATCTGCTTGATAATGCGTGAGGAAGATAAATCTTTCCTGCAAGAACTTCTTCAATTGCATAAATTAGTTGGGCAGAAGCCATAGTCTTTAGAACGTAACCTTTTGCACCAATTTTCATAGCTCTAAAAATTAAATCAGCATCATCATAGCCAGAAAGAGCTAAAACTTTTGTGTCTAAATCAAGCTTCGCTATTTCTAATATACCTTGTAAACCATCTTTTTCTGGCATATTCATATCTAATAAAACGATATCTGGTTGATATTTCTTTATTAAGTTTAAGCCAACTAAAATATTAGTTGCAATACCAACTACATCAAAAGTACCTTCAAGATTTAATAGCTCTCTAATTCCTACTAAATGTTCATAATTGTCATCAATAAGTAATACTTTTGATTTTTTCTTAAACTCACGTCTCATACTTTCTTCTCTCCCTATTTATATAAATTGTTGTATTATTTTCTTCCTCTACAATATGTATAGTACCTCTTTATAGAGGATACTTTCATCAATAACAAGGTTGATTTTAAGCGTGGTGCTCTAAATAAAGAGGTCTAAACCATTTGGTCTAGAAAAGGGCTTGTAATCCATGCGGTCATGGAAATTTAGACCATGCCGATTAATTTTTAAAATCTACGATAAAAAGTGTAGTAAAAAAAGATGAGTATCATCTAAGTAGTTTAATTTATTTGTATGGTTTTATTGGTGATTGTATCCAAGTTGGTTGAGTACTGCCTTAACAGCGTCTGAAGAAAGTCCTACTATATTATCGAAGCTTCCTTCGTATTTATCTAAAAACCCATCAGGGAGTTCTTGTATTCCATAACTTCCAGCTTTATCTAAAGGTTTAAACTCTTCTATGTAATAATTGATTAAATCATCTGACAATTCTTTAAATCTCACATAGCTTGTTGTTGAAAGCAAAGCTGCACGATTTGTTCTTGTATTAATCCCGCATAGGGCAGTTACAACCATGTGAGTTTGTCCTGACAATTCTCGCAACATTCTAAAAGCATTATCTTTATCTTTAGGTTTGCCCAAAATTTTATTATGTAAAACCACAATTGTATCAGCACCCAAAACTATTTCATCTTTGCCTACTCTGTTAACAACATCACAAGCTTTTTGAGTCGCTAAATCTTCAATTAAATCGTAAGAAAAAACATCTGTTTCTAGTTTTTCTTCATAATTAGAAGGGATAACTTCAAAATCTAAACCTAAATCGGTAAGAATTTTTTTTCGTCTTGGTGAATTTGATGCAAGAATTATTTTTGTCATTATTTTTTAGCCTTTAGCATTTGTAGTAGCTTGTTATATGCTTCTTTTGTCAGCCCTTCTATGCCTAATTTGTATTTATGAACACGTTCTGGTTGATGATATGCTGTATTTATTTCGCTTAACGTGTTTTTAATCTTTTTTAGAATTGTGTTCCAAGATGAGAAGAAAGGCTTTTCCCACTCCTTAATTTCTCCAGTTTTATTATTTATAGATACTTGAGTTTTTCCAATTGTTAATGTAGTTGTATTGTAAATATCTTTTCCTTCATCAAGTTTTTTTAAATTACCTCTCATATCAATAAGTTCAGCTTTTTTATTATGATTATGGTCAAACAAATCTATGCGAACAGTTTTTTTAGATTCGAAATGGCCCGAGATTTCTTTGTAGAATGTGTTCTCATCCATTTTTCTTAGAATTTGAATAAGCTGTTCTTGAGATTCTAAATCAATAAACCTACGTTTTTTTGCTTCAAAATTTATACTTGATTGTACTTGTTGAATTCTCATAATTAACTCCTAATATCCATTTGTTATAAATTCACGATTTCTAAACTCAGCACCAAGTTCTTTAGCTATTTTTTTACAGTTTTCTACGTTGATTTCTCTTTCGTCAAAGCCTGTTACAATACTTGCATAAGTCTTAATTCCAGCCTCATGACAACATTTTAAGAAATCTTTGACAGCCTCATAAGCATTTTCTATTTTTGGCTGACAAATTTCATCGTATTGTTCAGAGTTATCAGAATTTAAACTAACAGAAGCCTCGTCTAATAACCCTTTAAACTCTTCTGCTACATTAGTTTTATAAATAGCATTAGCATGCCCGTTTGTATTTACCCTAATTTTTATTTCTGGATTATTTTCTTTTAAGTATTGAGCAAATTTTTTCATCATATCTTTTTTCAAAAACGGTTCACCATAACCGCAAAATACAACATTTTTAGGCGTTGGTTTATAACTCTTAAACTGCTCTATAACATCCTCAAGTGTATAATTATCATCGTGCCACATTTCTGCTCCGCAAACATCATCTTTCTGTTCTCTCAAGCAAAAAACACAGGAGTTTGTACAAGCATTTGTTAAATTAATATAAATAGTTTCTGGATTTGGCTCATTATTAATTGAATATACTAATGTATACATGATATCTCCTTAAATTATGTAAAAAATTATAACAAAAAAAGCAAAAATTTAATATAATTGTACTTAGTATATATGTGTGTATTTGGAGGTTTTTAATGCAGATTGCAAAAATAGATATATTAAAGGATAAAAATTTGTATAATACATCTTTTCAATCATTACCAGTTAAGGTGTTGAACAATAATTCTAGTAGAGGTTTATTAGAAAAAAGTTTAGTTTGTTTATCTGCTGTTGGGCTTGGAGGAATTTTAAAAAAAAGTGAGTTTGATGATTTTTTAGAAAAGAATAAAAACAGGTTTATAGATGAAGAAATGCTTATTATTAATAATGCAAAGAAAAAAAATCCTGAACTAGCAATATATTTATTATCATCGTTGAGAGAGGATGGACTAAGTTCAAGATTTAATGCAGATATACTTAATAATGATTTAATTTTTGAAACTGATCCAGAATTGGTAAAAAAACTTGTTGAAATGAAAATTACAGAATCTTATTATAGATTTGAAAATGAAGCAGATTTGGTTAATGTTTTAAATTGTTATAAATTCAATCCAGAAAGAACACAAGAACTTTTAGATGAAAAAATGATTGCACCGTATGAAAATTCCTATATGCATCCTTATGTAGAAGATATAGAAGGGATTTTACTCGCAGAAGAATTAAATAAGGAAGTCGCAGAAAGGTTTGAAAATATAAAGTTACCAAATGGACTCAAACGATTTCAAGGTGCAGAAATTCTTGCATTAGTGAAATGTTATATGAGATATCCGAAATCTGTAGAATCTATAATATCAGCCAAGTATGAGGATGGCACACCTTTATTTTTATATATTCCTACAGATATGGATAAATTTTCAAAATTAGCTGAAGCTTTTGAAAAATGTCCTAATATTGTTGATTTTATGAAAGAATTTCCTCTTCAGTTCTTAGCGCTAGCGTGTATAACACATTTTGCTGATGCTTATGAAAAAGACGCAAATTACACAAAAAAATTACTTTTAAGAGCAAATTCAGAAAAACAATATGAGTTTTTACCAATAGATATTAAAAATATTGTCGATGCACATTTAATTAATCATGATTTAACTGAAAAATTATTAGCAGAAAAAAATAATGAAGGAAAAACATGTTTAGATTCAGATGAGCTGTTATCTCTGGTACATTTAGAAAAAGAAAATCCTGTTTTGTTTAATGAAATAATTACTCAGAAAGACAGTAGTGGAAATTATAGGATAGTAAACTTTACTAGCATTTCGACATATAAAGATTTAAAAGAAAAATATGGAGAACTCTTTTTTGAACTTTTAAATAAAAAAGATGAAAAAGGTAACTTTATTTATCAAATATTTGATATAGAAGGTCTTATTCAAATTTATAAAACTTTTGCGAAGGAAGATGTAGATTTTCTACTGAATTTGAAAGATCAAAATGGTGATATTAAACTTAAAAATTTTCAAGCACACGTATTATTAGAATGTTTGGATAAGTATCCAGATAAAAAAGACGAATTATTTTCTTTAGTAGCAAACCCTTTTGTTACTTATGATATAGTCTATGACTTACAGAAATTGCTAAGTGAAAATGCTAATAATTATAACGAAGCTTATAATTTAGTAACGAAAATAAGTGAATTTTTAGAAAAAAGAAATGTCAAACCTAAAATGTATATTAATGATAGCAATTTTGAAGGTGATATTATTGTAAATTTGGATAGTCATGGATTTAAAAGTTTTGTATTTAATAAAGATGGAGATTTAAAATTAGAAAAAGATAATGAAGTAGCACTAAATGCTTTATATGAAGACAAGATAGCAAAGTATGATAATGGACAATCTTTATATTCAATTAAATTTATGAATTATTATGAAAATAGTGTAGATGGAATGTCGTATCCAATGGAAACAATAAAAGAAGTCCATGATGCTAATAATATTTTATATACAATTTATTCTGAAAAATCTAAGGATTATCCTAATAAATTAAATTTATATATAGAAAATAATTTTGGGAAAAAAGTTTTAGCAGAGACAAAAAAAGATATAAACGGCGATTTTGTATCAACAAAGGATTTTGAATATAAAGATATTAATTTGATACAAAATTATAGAGAAAATTCTAAATTCCGAAAAAATATTATAAAGATTTCAGATAAGCATGGAAATGTTTATTTAGATAGTAGCCTTCAAGTAAATACACTAGCTAAAGATAAATTTGAATCTATAGAAAATGGTAAAAAATATTTAATGGAATATTTTCCTAATAAAGTTGTAGTAACAAAAGAAGGTGAAGCTCCAATTGAAATTTCCATCGGTGAAAATGATGTAAATTCAGAAGGCGTCATTTCTAAAGATTTATTACATCTTGTGAAGCAATTGCCAGGTTCTACATTATATAATCTTCATAAATACGGAGTCCTAAAAATTTGGATAAATGAGAATAAAATAAGTAGTAATAATGCTTTTTTTAATTCTCTTGCAAATAAAATAGAATTATCAAAATACCAATCAACAGAAGAAAAGCTATCGGTTTTGTTACATGAAATTGGTCATTACCTAGATTATCATAAGTTGCGTTCAGATAAAGAATTGAGTGAAATTTTTAAAGAAGAAAAAACAGTTTTTTATGATAGTTCTACAAGATTGGAACAAGAAGCTTTAAATTATATAATAGATTCGGATTCTTTAACTTCTGAGGGGATAAGCAGTGAAGCAATCGCTGAAACTTACGCATTGATAAATACTATTAATAAAGATGCAGAAATTGAACTAAGAGGATTATTATTTCAGCAATATTTCCCAAGAACTTTTGCTAAAATAGCAGAACTTTTGAATGATTAATATAAAAAATAGCAGGAGCATGAAATACACCTGCTATTTAAAATATTGTTTTTGACTAAGCTACTTCGATTGCACCAACAGGGCAAGCATCAGCAGCTTCTTTAACGCAGTCCTCGTTGCCAGCTATGCCAGCACTTTTAACAACTGCTCTATCTTCAACAGAAAATACAGCGTCGCAAATTGATTCGCAAGCACCGCATCCAATACAAGAATCATTTACTAATACGTTCATTAGATATCTCCTTTATTTCATTATATTAAAACCGTCATTTCTGACGTACTAAATTTATTATACATGCAAAATTTTAAAATCAAAATAACCATTCGTCGATACGTTTAGCTATAGAATCAAACCCAAGTGTTAGACCTAAATCTTTTGGTTCAATATTTTTAGAATAATATAAAACAGGTACATATTCCCTTGTATGGTCAGTTCCTTCAACAGTTGGATCACATCCGTGATCAGCAGTTATTATTAACAAGTCGTTTTCATTAATTAGTGGTAAAATTTCTTCTAAATATGAATCAATTTCTTCAATTGCTTTACCATATCCTTGAGCATCATTTCTATGTCCAAAAAGCATATCAGTGTCAACTAAATTTGTAAAAATAATCTCACGATTTTCATTAATTATATTTGCCTCTGGATATTTCATTTCAGCTAATGGCAGTTCTTCTTTAAGTGCTTTTATTGTAAGCTCTAAACCTTCCTTATTTGAGCCTGTATGAATAGCGTGAGTTATACCAGCTTTTGAGAAGATATCTTCAATTTTGCCGATGCCAATAACTTTAGCTCCAGAATCTTTGACTTTATCTAAAATAGTTTTCTTTGGTGGTGCCATTGAATAATCACGTCTATCTTTAGATATCCTAGTCGGTTTTCCATCAATAATTTTATATGGACGAGCAATTACACGAGCTACGTTATAATTTCCATCATCCAATAATTTACGAGCAATTTCGCACCATTTATAAAGCACTTCTAATGGGATTAAGTCTGTATCAAGTGCAATTTGGAAAACGCTATCTGCTGAAGTATACACAATAGGATACTTTGTTTTGTGATGTTCGTCATTTAGTTTTTCAATAATAGCTGTTCCACTAGCTGGGCAATTTGCAAGAACTCCTCCACAATTTGTCTCAGTAATAAATTTATCTAACAATTCTTGAGGAAATCCATTAGGGAATGTTGCGAAAGGCTTTTCACTAACCAGTCCTGCTATTTCCCAATGACCAGTTGTTGTATCTTTACCTTTTGATTTTTCTTGAAGAGTGCCATATTGACCAATTGGAGTTGAGGTTTTTTCAATACCTTCAAAATCTTGAATATTGCCCAAACCAAGTGCTTCAAGAGCAGGAACATCAAGTCCTTTGTTAAACGCACAAACATTTTTTAATGTATTACATTCTGGTACATCGCCAAATTCTGCGCAATCAGGTAATGCTCCAATTCCCATTGAATCAATCACAATTATAATAGCTCTTTTTTTAGACATATAATAATCCTCCAATCGAAACTATTATAGCATATTTTTATTTTTAAATAAAATTTCAAATTTCGGTTTCTAATAATTCTGTATAATTATCATCAACTTCATTTTGATAAGAATTGAGTATATTTTCAATTGAATCTACAACTGATAAGTGTGCATGTAGTAATCCCATTACTTTATCATAGCTATCACTAAACTCGCCTTTACGACAGCTCCAATTTTCTGAAATCTCATCAATAATGTAGTTATTGATATGTTTTAAACTGTCTTTTTTGTATTTAATTTCAATTATTAAATCTTCAATAAGCATTTTTACCTCTATATTAAGTTTACTTAATGCATAGTTAAGTTTAAGCGATTGATTAAAATTTGTCAATAGTCTAGTATAATAAGTGTTATGACAAGTAAAGACGACAGAGTAAGTGCTAAAATTGGTATAAAAATAGTTTTAGAGAGAACAAAACGTAAACTTTCACAAGAAAAACTGGCTGAGTTAGCAGATTTAAGTAAAACCGCTTTAGGGGCGATTGAGCGTGGGACAAGTTCTCCCTCAATTGATACATTAAATAGAATTGCTATAGCTTTAAACATGGAGCTTTCAGAGCTTGTAACCGTTAGAAGTGTAGAATTATAATTCTATAAATTAAAAAATTAAATTTGTGTATTTTTATAATTATCTTTTAAGTGCTGGATTACAGCTTTATTTAAACATATATTATCTATTTATATTTTTGTGTTATTATCATGAAAAAGATGACATTTTAATTAGGAGAATAAAAAAATATGCAAGCAAGACGCGCCTCAAGAGAATTAGCACTTATCCTATTCTCACAATTTGAAAAAGAAATTACTCATTATTCACGCAAGGATTTTGAAAATATAATGCTTAAATCTGTTAGAATTCTATCTAACTCTGCATCAGAAGATTTAAAATTAACAGTTGGCTCTTTAATTGATATTAAAGCTATGTTGGATGATTATGAAGCAGAACACGATTCTAACTTATCAAGACCAATTGGAGTAAAAAATAAGCCTGTTCAAATTCCAATGACTGATGAAATGATTTCTAAGGTAGATACAATGCTTGATGTTGCAGAAAAAGCTATTTTGGCTCTAGAAATAGCAGAATTTACAACTCTTGAAAATCAATCAGAAGTTAAAAACTATACAATTGAGATAGCTGAACAGTTTAAACTTCATGCGAAAGAAGTTGATAGTGAAATTCAAAAGTATTCAAATGGATGGGATATCTCAAGACTTGTTAAAATGGATAAAGATATACTTAGAATTGCAATAACAGAACTTTTGTTTGTTAAGGATGCGCCATTAAGAGTTGTTTGTGATGAAGCTGTTGAATTAGCAAAAAAATATTCAACAGAAGATTCATCATCATTTGTAAATGGTATTTTAGCAAAAATCATCGTTGAAAATGGATTAAAAGGGTAAATATAAAATATAATCTATGTTCCCTCTTTAAGTGAGAGGGTGGGGGCTAATTTGTTTAACTTTTTTGATAAATTAAAATCTACTGTATCAAAGACAGCGCAAGCTCTTGTAGGGAATGTTGTTGATACGATTTCGGATGAAGAAGAATTTTCAGAATTTGTTTTAGATGACATGGAAGATTTGCTTATAAGTGCTGATTTAGGAGTAAATTATGCTTCTGAATTAACTGATAAATTGCGAAAACAAACTAAAATTAAGCCTTCACAAGTAAAAGAATTTTTGCAAAACGAATTTTTAAAAACTCTTGAAGAAGCAGGAGAAAGTGAATTAAATTATAAAGAGAATGAATTAAATATTTATTTTATAACTGGAGTAAATGGAGCTGGAAAGACTACTCTTATTGGTAAAATGGCTTATATGTTTAAACAAAAAGGCAAAAGAGTTTTAATTGCAGCTGGAGATACTTTTAGAGCAGCCGCAGAAGAACAAGTGGATATTTGGTCAAAGCGTTCAGGTGCTGATATAGTAAGAAAGGATAAAGCAGAGCCAGCTTCTGTTATTTATGAAGCAATACAAAAGGCAAAAAATGAAAGCTATGATGTCATTCTTGTTGATACAGCAGGTAGATTGCAAAATAAATTTAATTTAATGGAAGAATTAACCAAAATTAAAATGGTAATTAATAAAAATGCTCAAGAATCTTTAAGGGAAAGTATTTTGGTTCTTGATGCTAATACTGGACAAAATGGATTACAGCAGGCTAAAGTTTTCAAGGATTGTGTTGATTTGACTGCAGTAGCGTTGACAAAACTTGATGGTTCAGCAAAAGGTGCGATAGTCTTGTCTATTGCAAAAGATTTGAGTCTTCCCGTTAAACTGGTTGGAGTTGGTGAAAAAATGGAAGATTTGCGATTTTTTAACTCAAGAGATTTTGTGAAAGCATTATTTGATTAAGATTTTATTTGACAATATTTTTTGATAATCGTAAACTTATTGTATTGAGGAAGTGTAATATATTTTGGGAGTTAAGATATGGGTTTAAGAAAAAACAATGCTCTAAAGTTTTTAGAGGATCGGACAAGTGATTATGCAGAGCGTGTAGCAGTAGGTATGAAAACTGCTTTAGGATGGAATGAGTTTACATATAGTGGTCTAGGAATGCTATCAAGAAAGCTAGGACATTATTTGATTAATGGTTTAATGCTTCAAAAGGGTGAAAGACTTGCTATATTATCAGAATCTATGCCTGAATATGGTGCTTGTGTTTTTGGCTCAGTTCTCGCAGGCTTGATAACTGTACCTCTTGATATTAAATTGACCGAATTTGAACTTCAATCAATTTTATCAGACTGTGAGCCAACAGTTATGTTAGTTTCAAAATCATTAGTTGACAAAGCTAAAAAATTGCAACAAATGGTTCCTTCAATTAAGACTATTTTGTTAATCAATGAGCCTTGTTGTACAGATGAATACACAAGTATTCACATGTTGCCAGAGAATTATAATTGTAAATGGCGCCATAGAAGTTCTAAGTCAACAGCATTAATCATATATACATCTGGTACAACTGGTGCGCCTAAAGGTGTTGAGATATCTTTCCAAAATATGTTTGCTCAACTTGAAGGTGTTGAGGATGCTTTAGAATCTATTTTAGGAGGCAAAAAAGTAACAGTTTTATCAATATTACCAATGAACCATCTTTTTGAAATGACAGTAGGATTTTCAATATTTCTAAGTATGGGATTTTCAGTATATTACGCAAAAAGCCTTAAACCTAAGGATATTTTGGGCATAATGCGTGAAAAGCGTGTAGAATTTATGATAGTTGTTCCTGCCTTTTTAAAACTATTAAAATCTGGAATTGAATCAGAACTTTCAGCATCGCCTAAGCTTGTACGGTTAATCTTTAATACAATGTTTAATGTTGCTAAATTTATTCCATTTTATTGTGTTAAAAAATTAATGTTTAAAAAGATACATGATAAATTTGGTGGACATTTTATGGGTTGTATTTCAGGAGGAGCTCCATTAGATGTTGAGGTCGGAAGATTTTTTGAAACTATAGGTATAAAAGTATTCCAAGGTTATGGATTGTCAGAAACAAGTCCAGTTGTTTCAGTTAATTATGATAAACGTAATGATATTGCTTCAGTAGGACGTCCATTAAAAGGTTTTGAAGCTAAAGTAGATAGCGAAACTGGCGAATTGCTATTAAGAGGAAAGTCAGTTATGAAAGGCTATCATAATCAGCCAGAAATGACAGCAGAGGTTATTGATTCTGAAGGCTGGCTTCATACTGGAGATATTGCTAAGATTACAAAGGATGGTCATATTTATATAACTGGTCGTATTAAAAATATGATTGTACTTAATGGTGGTAAAAAAGTATTTCCTGAAGAGGTTGAAGCAGTGTTAGATAAGAGTCCTTATTTTGCAGAAACTTGTGTGTTAGGTGTAAAAAGAAGTTTTGGAGCAAAAGATGGAACCGAAGAAGTAGCTGCAGTAATTGTACCAAAAGATGATATTGTTTCAAAATATGATTGGGAAACAGTAGAAAAATTGGTAAGAGATGAAGTTAAGAAATTATCATTACAACTTACATCTTATAAGCGACCAATTAATATTACAGTAACAAGAGAACCTTTGCCACGTACAACAACAAGAAAAGTTAAACGTAAAGAGGTTAAAGAATTAGTTAAAGCATAAAAAGAAAGCTCTCTTAACGAGAGCTTTTTTTATGTAGCGATAAGTTACGTTCCGAGGAACGAACTATATTGATTTTGGATATTAGATATCAATAAATCCATTGAAGCAAATTTAGCTTCTAATCTTTCACGATATCTTTCGACAACTGTTTTAGCTTTTTGTATTTTATCATCAATTCTAGAGAGTTGTTTGTTATAAGATCTTTCAGCACTTGAGAAATAACCCATTGTGCCATCAATAGCAGATTCCACAACTTTTTCTACTCTTTGGAAAATACCTAGATTAGAGTCTGTGCCAACTAATAGATTTTTCAAAGCTTCTTTATCTGCGCTGAATGCTTGCATGAATTTTTCTCTATCGAACGTCAATGTATGAATATTATCGGTTCTAATATTTCCAGTAGAAGCTCCTTCTAGTGTTATTCCTATTGCGTCAAGATTTCTGAATACGCTATTTCCAGCCATAGAGCTTGTCATTAACGAACGGATTTGGTTTCTAATAAATTTAAGAGTTGACTGGTCGTCTAGAGGTGAACCTTTAGCGACTTCTTTGTTTACGTTTTCGATTAATTCGTTATAAGCGTCAACGATATCTGAAACAGCATTGGTTACAGTTTCTTTATCTTTTTCAACTGTTAAAATAACTTCTTCATCAGAAACGCCTTTAAGATTGATAGTAAGACCTTGAATTCTTGACACATCGCTGGTGATTGTATTAGATGTTGAAGTATAATAAGTTCCATTTATTGAGAATTTAGCGTTATCACCGATTTTTTGAGCTTCGACATTAATTTTTGTTGATGTTGCATTACTTTGTCCGATATCTTGATTTCCATCTCCATCAGCATCAGCCCACTCAGATTTTGTAAATCCCATTATATCAGTGAAGTTTGAACTACCAGCTTCGATATTAACAAGAGCAGCGCCAGTTGTTCTTGATTTAATAACAAACTTGCCATCGAGTGAATCCCAATAAGCTGTTGCATTAGCTCTATCAGAGGTATTAATTTGTGAGATTAGAGAATTTAGAGTTGTATTTTCGTCAATAGTAAATTCTGCATCACCGATATAGAAAGTACCTTCTACGACATCTCCGTTTCTAAAGATACCTGATGTTGTAATTTTAGAAGAGCTATTTACACAATATAATTCTCGTGCGCTTCTTGAAATTCCATTACCTCTATTAGCGATACCAGTAATAGCTGTAAAGTTTGATGTATCAGTTGTAGAACCAACTTCAACGCTTACTCCATCAGTTGTAGAATATATTTCAAGATAGCCAGTATTTTCGTCAATTTTCAAATCAACATCAGCAAAGTTATCTAAAATACTACGTCTCAAATCTCCAAAAGTTTGTTCAGAGTCAATGTTAATTATAGCTTTTTCACCATCTCTATAGATTGAAATAGAGCCACTAGAGATATTTAGAAGTCCCATTTTAGTATCATAATTTGCAAAATTAGAGACAGAAATAAGCTTTTCTTCGCTAATAGTTTGCTCTATTTCATCACTGCTTGAAACATAGCCCCCGAGGTCATTTCTAAATGTCATATTTAGAGTAGTAAGTAAGCTAGAAGTAGTTTCGTCAGTGTTTATAGAAACTGTTTTATAACCACTTTGAACAATCACATGTCCGTCAGATAGACTTGCTTCAAGTCCTAACGCTCTAAATTTATTCAACAAAGAACCAACAGTCTCATCAACTTGGATTTGTACAATTGTATCAATGCCATCAACATTAACAACTAGATTACCTTGTGCAATAAGTAGACCGTTGTCAAATTCGCTTAATAAAGAATCTTCTGTAGCATTAGAGAGTGTTGTTACCTCGCTAGATATTTCTTGAACTCCAGAATACTTATAATTTTCAGTTAAAGGATTAGTGAATAGAGTATCAACAATATTTGATGCATTAGCTGTATCATTTGATTTTGCGATATAACTATTGCCATTACCTTCAATAGATAGTATTGAGCCAGCTCCTGTATCAACAAGGCTTGTTTCGATACCGAAGCTTTGTAAAGTATTAATAAAAGAGCCTAAGGTTTCATCAGTGGAAACAAAAGCTGTGTATTTAACTCCATCTTTATAGATATAATACTCTCCAGTAGTGATTCCCATATCAGAGAGTTTAGTATCCCTATCAGAAGAAAGGGTTAATGGTGTGGTTGTAGTTACGTTGATTGTATCACCGTGATAAGAATTTGTAGTTACCCAACTACTATCACCTAAGCCTAATATATCAAGAGCATTTGAAGCTGTATTTGGACCAGTATAAGCTTTTAGAGAACTATTACCAGTGTTTTTAATAATTAACTGTCCGTTGCCATTTATTGTTGAGTCAAACCCATATAATTCAAGTTCATTTATCAAACTGCCAAGAGTATGATTTCCTGTAAGCTCAATATTGGTTTGAATACCATCTTTTACTACAGTTATATATCCTTCTTGGAAATTAGCTCCTGCGATATCAGCGAGTCGAGTTTCTTCTGTAACAGCAATCGTAGAAGTTGTAGAATTTCCTAGAGTATTAGTTTTATAAGCATTTACAAAGCTCCAAGGCTCAAATAAAACATCAATAGCGTTTGTATCATTACCTGCAGTGTTAGAAGTAGCAAGATATGTTTCATCATTAGCACGAGCTACAAGAGAGCCATCACCTGCAAAATTGGCAGAAATTCCATAATAATCTAATGTAGCTAAGAATTCATTAACTGTTGTATCTGCAGTAATTGATTGTGTGATTTTTACTCCATTATGGTAGATATTATAATTACCAGTTGTAATTCCTAGTGAGTTTCCAAATTCATCAGTTAAATTAACAAGCTTAGTGTTTCCATCAACAAAAGAACTGCTTTCTACTTCATAGCTGAGTTTTCCACTTGTAGAATTAGAGCGAGTTTCCCAGTTATCAGAAATATTAAATTTATCTAAGATATTTGATTCTGCACCTGAAGCGATGCCAGTTGTTGTTAAATAGCTGTTATTGTTGCCATTGAAGTAAATTTTGCCATCAGAAGAAATGCCTGTACTAATTCCATATTGAGATAGTTTATTAGCTAAATCTTGTAATGTATCGTTAGTATCTATATTAATAATATTTCTAGTGCCGTCTTGGTAAACATAAATTTGTCCAGCAGTAACTCCTAAACTATTTCCAGTGCCATCAGTAAGCTCAGAAATTCTACAGTTCATAGTAGCAGATCGAATAGCAGTTTGAGTTCTTGATAAGTAACGGCTATTTTGTGAGAAATTACCTAAATCCCAACTTGCTTGTTCTAATCCCATAATACTTGCGAGGTTAGAGCCTCCAGCTGTAGAATCAAGATAAACAACTCCATCAGCTTGTAATTGTAACCTACCATTGATGATATTAGAGTTAATTCCAAATCCAGCAAGTGTATTTCTAAAATCACCAATATTAGTAGTATTATCAATAGCAATAGTATGGACTTCTCCGTTTTGATATAGTAAAACGTTTCCATTTGTTATATTCAAATCAGCAAGAGAAGTGCTATCACTCATATTAACAACAGATTTTTGAATTAGATTTGCACTCGTATTATTTACAGTGCCTTCATCATAATGCTTGCTATAAGCACCCATTATGAAAGTACCTAAATCTCCAGAGATATCAAAATCTGTTAGAGTAGAGGAGCTTACGCTAAATCTACCAGCAGAATCGATAGAAGCATTAATACCATTTTCTGCAAGAGCATCAATTACATCGTGAATGGTATCAGTAGCAGAGAATGATAAAGTTGTAGAGGCATTACCTGTATTTGAGGTAGTGGATAGGATTATGCTATAATTAGCAAGCGAAGAACCATCTTCTTGTCTTAGGTTTTGTAGCTCAGTAAGTCCTGTTGCCACATCTTTAGCATTTGAAGATAATTGATCAGAATTTGTATTACTTGTAGATGTCTGAGTAACTGTTGTGTAATTGACATCACCACTTAGTTTTAATACGTGTTGAAGTCCTGTTCCGATATTGCTAATAAATGCGTTGTTTCCACCTTGTAAAGTTAATATTCCATCGTTTATGTTACCACTAATTCCTAATCCAGCAAGCGTTGTGAGTAAGTCTCCGACTGTGTCAGTAGGACGAACCGTTACTACATGTTCTACTCCGTCGGAAACAACTGAAATTGTATCGTTTGCAGAAAGTCCAAATATTTCAAATGTGTCATCTGTAGTAAGAACATTTGTTGTTTCATAGCCTTGACGAGTAGATGGAGTATTTGCGAGGGTAGAATGTGTAGATGTTGTATAGAAATTGTTATTTAGATTTAGACAATCTAGATTTGACATTCCTTGAATATACGCATTTTCATAGCCTTGAAGTGTTAATACGCCATTGTTGACTGTACCGTAAATACCTAAACCTGCTAAGGAAACTAACATATCCCCAACAGTATTAGATGTGTCGACTGTTAACGTATGTACTGTACCATTAGAGACCACAGTTATTGTACCTGCAGAAGTTGCTCCTAATTGAGCCAATCTAGTGCTACTTGTCATTTGAACTGATGAATCAATAGTAAAGTTGCTAGAATCAGCATTTAGTTTTAATGCAGTTTCTAAATCGTCATCAATTGATGTAATATAAGAGTTTTCATTGCCTTGTAAAGTTAATTTGCCACTATTTACAGAAGCACTAATTCCATATCCAGCAAGTGTTATAATCAAATCATTTAGTGTATCTTCAGCTTCAACAGTTATTGTATATTGGTTACCATTTGAAACTAATTCTATTTCTTTATCGCCAGTAATTCCTAATTGCTCAAACCTTGTATCACTTGTTAATTGAGCCGAAGTATCAGTAGTAGTTTGGGTTATAAATGTTGTAGTTTCTACAAGCGCAGTTGCGTATGTTGTTACTTCTCTAGTTGTAGTAGTTGTACTTTCGACTGTTATTTGGGATGTTGTAACTTGAATGCTATCGTAAGTTTGAGAGTTAAATATAGTAATCGTAAATGGATCAACTCCAGTCTCTGTTCCAGGAATAGTTGTAGTAACGAGCGTTGTATTTTGAACAATAGTAGTTTTAGGCTCAGTAAATGTTGATATTACAGTTTGCTCAACCAAAGTTGTTCCTGTAATTACAGTAGAAGTAACTGTATCTTGAACTGTTACAGTTCTATAATAATTATAATACAATGGATCGGATTGTTGAGTTTGGTTATCAAATAACATCGTTGTTGACGTAGCTGATACGCTTGTTGTAGAGAATTGGGTTTGATTTAATTTTAAAACACTAGCTAAATCGGTTGACATGCCAGAGATATAAGAATCCTCTGTTCCAATAATAGTAACTGTTCCGTTACTAATTGAAGCACTTACGCCAAGACCTGCAAGAGCAGTAAATAAATCTCCTGTAGTATTATTTTCGTTTAGTGTGAATGAATAGGTTGTTCCTTCTGATACGACCGTAACAGCGTGATTTCCTGCGCTCAGCCCAATAGCTGATAACTGAGTACTAGAAGTTGCGTTGAAACTTCGTTCTTCTTCGTGAGTATATGGTGGCTCAGCAGATACTTTAAATATAGATTTAAAATCATTACTCATAGATTCAATATATGAGCCATCTTCAGAGGTAAATGTTATTGTTGCAGAGCCACCTGTTCCTGATGCAGGAGGTTGTACATCAAGAGTCAAATTAATACCTAAATCTGCGAGTTCATTTTTGACATCACGAATGGTATTAGTTTTATCGTATGATAGCGTATATGACACTCCGTCTTTATTAACTGCTATTGTAATATCATTATAATTATAATTATCTTCAGCAGTATTGCAGTATAGTCTAAAAATAGAGGTTGTTTCACTAATAGTACATGTCCTACCACCCTCACCACCATTATGACAATAGCTTTTCCCCGATGGTTGGTAGAAGGCTGCATTTTCTTGTGCTCCTGATGTTGTTAAAACAGTAAATCCAAACTTTACTGCAAGAGCACTAGACATACTTCTTATACAAGCTGAATCAGAACCTGATATTACATATCCAAAACCCTCCGGAGTAAATCTTTCTCGCATTGTTATACCGTGTTCTGCAAATTTATCTATAGCATTGTCCATTGTATCATTTGGGTTCAATGTTACTGTACGTGTTGTACCGTAGGCTTGAATTGTAATATATACATTCGTATTTATATCTAAAACATTTGATAACGTGTTAAATAATTGAGACTCATCCCATTTAATTTCACCAGTAACAGTATATCCACTATATGAAGGTGTTGATACAGCATAGTGCGTGCCGTCTGAAGCAATCGTATCTCCGACGGTTACAGTTCTTAGATATGTTACAGCTGATGAAGAGACTGCTGTTGCACCGACTGTTGCGGTTGTGCTTGGAATTGTTATTGTTGAATACGTTATATTATTAAATCCTAATGCTTCTGCCAATGTACCTTCTAAGATAAAGTGCATGCCAGCTACTATATCGTTATCCATTGTCAATTTACCAGTAGTCGTATCAAAAGATAAAACCTCATAGCGCGCTGTTTGATTAACCATTGAAACTAGCTCATCAATAGTCGTAGACTCACTTATAGACAATGGTGTTATTCTAGTTCGACCTGTGCGGTCATCGATACTAACAAGTCCTAAATCTCTAAGCACTATAGGGTCAAGTCCTTGTTTCTTTATAATATCATATAGTTTGGTGCTTCCTGTAGCTAATGCTTCATCAGTAACTGTAAATGTTGAAGATACCGTCTGAGTTTGAACTTCAGTAGTAATTTCTGTTGTTGTAACTGTAGATGTAGTAAGAATAGTTGTCATATCTTGAACAACAGTAGTGCCTGTTTGTAAAGCTACTCGACCAATTATTTCTTCACCAAGGCCTGCACCATTAATTAATTTCGTAATAAAAGCATCATTTTCATCAAAATGGAGGTAATATCCTTGTTCTATTACAGTCTCATTTGTGGTATAAATTTCAAGATAGCCAGCACTACTGGACCAACTAAAGACCTCACTTCTAAGCTCATGGTTTAGAACATCACGAATCATATTCATTGCATCAGCAATGCAATAATCTACCAAAATGTCCCCCATACCATTATCCATACAATATTGTCTTAAATTAAAGACCTCGACATCTTCTGTTTTTCCAACTTTTTTAAAGCCTATTAGAAGTTCATCTTTATAGCCTATATCGTAGAGAGACTTATTATATAAGGTCTCTTCATCTATGCCGGACATCCTATAACCAGCTACGTAGTCAAAAGTACTCATAACAGGAACTGTTATCATTACAGGCTCAGTTGACTCTGTAACGATTGTTGTTACTATTTCTATATCTTCTGTTGTTGTTCCTTCTGGTGTTATAGTCTGTACAGTATAATTAATTAAGCCAAGTTTTTCAGCAGTCTTTTCTGAAAAGATAAAATATGAGCCATCAGCTTGTCTGGTATCAAAAACATAGGTACCATCAGTTGGATAGTTGCAGTTAATATCAAACGCACCCATAAGATCGCTCATGAGCTCTTTTATATTTGCGCCTGAGTTTGTTATAGTAAAGTATTCAGCTCCAATAATGTTATTATTTGAATCATATCGAACAAGATTTAATACATCACCATTATTAACATCTATATCTTGTAATATATTATATATAGTACTTGAATCTAATACAATATTCCAAGGGTCAGTGGTCGTAACTTGTGTTGTAATGGTGTTTTGAACAGTTATTGTTTCAGAGCCTATAACTGCTTCTGTAACAGTTGTTGTTGCAGTAGTTGTTACTACTATTGCAGTAGTAGTCATAACTGTTTCTTCGATTACATTAGTATATGTAACACTTTCAGTAGATGTGTTTTCTGCTCCAGTAGTCTTATTATATGTGATTGCAGAAGATGTCGAAGTTATACCCTCGGTGCTTGTATATGTAGATTCGCTAGTAGTAATTCCCATAGAGGTCATTAAATCGCCTGTAACATAGTTACCATTAGGTGAATTTAAGCGAATATAACCATTTGAGATATTACCACTAATTCCATAGCCTGCAAATGATAACAACATATCGCCTATAGTCATGTCAGCGCTTGTTGTAATCTTTCCTAGTTCAGCTCCGTCGGAGCTACTAATTGTGATTTCGGATGGAACAGTATAACCAAGTTCGCCTAAAGTAGTTGAAGAATTTGCTGTAACTACATAAGTTGTAGAGACAGACTCAGTTGAAGTGTTTGCACCTCCAAGGGTTGTTGTATAATTTCTATCAGCAATTCCAATTCCCATAGCAGAAATTACACCACCAGTTGCATAACAATTATTTGTTGCATCAAGAGTTATAATACCGTTATTGATATTTCCTGTTATACCAAATGTTGATAATTCTTCAAAAAGTTCGCCAATTGTCATTTCGCCTGTAGTATCAAATGTGCCAATAGTTGTACCATTTAAACCTAAAATTGTAACAGTTGAGTCCTCAAAACCTAAATCCCCCAATGCTGTTGTTGTATCAGCATAAGCTGTTGTTATTGTAGATAAGACTTCTCCTGTTGAAGATACTGACATTGTTACGGTTGTAGATGAAAAACCGAGAGCTGTCGCAACTGAGCCAGTTAGTGTTCCACCATTAATATGTAGCTTGCCAGAAGAATCAAGAATTGTTGTTCCACCTAAAGCATGGATTTGGCTCATCAAGCTATCAATTGTTGTATCAGCACTTACGCTTAAATCTGTAGAATTAAACTTGATATCATAGCCTCCTGATACAGCACTTTCCATTCCAAGAGCTGAAATAATATTGCCAAGCGTAGTACTTCCTGTTGCCGTTGTTATTACTGTATGAGTTAGCTGATTACCCAAGATATTGCTATAGCCCATTACTACGTGTTCTAAACCTAATGCGTTCTCTAGTGCTTCATTATCAATATAACCACCATCAATAGAGAAAACTCCGTTTTCAATTTTTGCAGTAACACCATTTGCGTTTAGTGTGTCAATTAAATCTCCAATCTTTGTCGTACCTGTTGTATTAAACGTATAGCTTGAGCCGTCCTCTCGCATTAATACAACAGTTTCGTTTGAATTTACTCCAATATCTTCAAGTGTACTTTCTCTTGTTGCGTCAATATTTATTGTTGTATTTGCACTAAGAGCATCAGATGTAACATATTTCCCAGCAATAGTTGTAGTAAGATTTAATACATCTGAAAGATTTGAAGTCCCTCCTTCTAAAGTAGCGTTATTTATTGTAAATTTTGAATTTTCAGAGTCCCAAGTAGCTTCAATACCATTATCTGCAAGTGCGTTTTTCAAACCTAAGATTGTCATATCTGATGTAACATCAATAACTACTGTTTCGCCTCTTACGTTAAATGTTGCAGTGCCGTCTCCACTAAGACCTAAAGCTCCTAGTGTTGTACCTGATGTTGCATCAATAGTGTTCGTAACTGTTTGAGATAATGCTCTTGTGCGAGAATATGTCGAAGAAACTGTTATTTGGTCTGTTGAAATTGTATCTGAACCATATAAGCAAGCGAGAAGATTTGTCCCTTGTCGATAGTCTAAATTAGCTTCTGTAATTGTGCCATTTGCAACTAAGCTTCCGACTTCATTGTTTGCATTATCAAGAGTCCTAAACGCTCCTCCTGTAATTTCAAGAGTTCCAGTTGATTCATCAAGGTTTGCGTAAATGCCTATTTCAGCTAAATCAGACATAAAATCTGATAGAGTTTGTCCTTCATAAATCTTTTCATAGTGCTTGTTTCCATTAGAATCTGTAATCTCTAAGTAACCTTTAGTAACACCTAAATCCTCAACAAGACGACTTTGTGATGTTACAAGTTCAAAATCTACTACAGTTTCTTGAAGTGGATTTCCAGTTGCCATTGCAGTATATGGCTCTGATTGTAAGCCTAGTGCAGATACAGCATCAAATGTGCCACCTACTATTGTACCACCTGAAATCTCAACTGTTCCATTAGAGTTTATTGTCGCATAGAGACCAGCGTTTGATATCTCGGTTAATAAATCTCCAATAGAGCTTTCTGAGCCAACTGTAATTGTTGTGTATTCATTGTTTGAGTTTTGGACAATTACGGTTTGGTCATCAGTAATTGTAGTCCCATCCCCTATATCCTTTAATAAAGTAGCTGATGTCGCAGTTGTTGTCTGAGTGATAATCGTCTCGTGTAATAAAACTTTAGTAGCTTGGGATTTTGAATAAATTTCTTGGGTTAGTCCCATTGCGCTAATGATATTGGTAGAGCCTTCATCTGTAATAGTTGCATCTGCAAGTACAAAAATACCTTCTTCGGTTAGAAAATCAGCATCAATATTATTTGCTTTGAGAGCTGTAACTAAATCTCCTATTGTATCATCGCTTTCTAAAGTTATATCGTAATCTTGTCCATAAGCGTTTATTGTTAATGTGCCAGTATTTACGCCTAAATCGCTTAATAGAGTAGAATTGGTAGCTTTGTCCCATTCTGTTGTTACTGTCTGTATCTGAAGCTTGTCAACAGTTTTATAGCCCTCATTAACTCCGACTAAATGCAATCTATCTACAATGTTTGTGTTGCTAATCGTATCATCAATATCTGATGTACTAATATTCATGTTAAATCGACCAGTAACTGAATTATAGTTCGCCTCTACACCAATATCCTCTAATTTGTTTATAAAAGTAGCAATTGTGTCCTTATCAGTAATCGCAACACCATATTTTACGCCGTCAACAGTAACGCCTATTGTCCCAGTACCGACTCCAATATCTTTTAGATATGAATTCTCTGTAGCGATTGATGTGGTTTGTATGATTGTCTTATAATTACTTGTTGCGTTTGTATTTGATGCAAGTTTATCAACTTTGACTTTATATGTACCTTCTACTGCTTCGCTTGTAGCTGTAGCTGTTAATACATCTAAATTTGCAGAAACGGCAAGGTTTTGTGCAAATAAGTCCATCGATACTATATTAAATCTACTATCAGTTATTTTCTCTATTGTTGATCTAAATGAAGCAAAAAACGATTTGATACTACTTAAAGTATCTCTTGATAGCATTACAGATTCTTTATCTTGTTGAAGCGTGTTTACTTTAGCTTGTTTCAATGCAACAAGCGATTCAACCCATGATGATGTATCTAATCCAGACGCGAGTCCACTAAATGATATTGACACTACTTTGTCCTGCTATCTTTGTTTCACATATAGCAATTAAAAAATCAGGCTGGGTGTAAATGCACTCTGATTCCGTGATTTAATATGAGGTTTTCCTGTGATATGTTTTTAATCGCTACTTTATATATTGCATTATAGCATGTTTCTATATCAAATTCAAGACTTTTTTGCATAATTTTAAAAAAATTTTATATCAATTGTAAACAAATGTAACAGATTTTTTCGGTTTTGAAAAAATGGGTTTTGAAAAAACTTTATTAATATGTGAACACGAAAATAGGATTTATAAAATGGCTTATTTAACATTATCTCCAAAAGAAGACAACAGATGTTTTAATTTTATCGGAACAAATTCTTCTCAAAATGATACTATTAATTTGATTTCTTCTTCAACATCTTTATTATCAAATCAATCATCTTTGTTATCTTCTAATGATAATCTTGATACATGCAGTTTTTATTCAGGTCCTTCTGAGTCTACAATATTAGCTTTTGGAGAATCTGTAGAAAGCTGTGGCTCAATTGCATTTTCTGGCACTGAATCTTGTGGGTCTATCGCTTTTTCTGGTGGTAGCGAATCGTGTGGCTCTATTGCATCATCTAGCTCAAGCTCTAGTTCTTCAAGTTCAGCTTGTAGTTATAGCTGTTAATAGTAAATAAAAAGTTTTAATAAGAGAGGATGATTGAAAAGTTATCCTCTTTTGTTATATCAAAATTATGATATAATTATTCTATGATTAATTCTGGCGATACGATAGGGATTGTAGCTTTAGCAGGTGGATGTGAACATCATTTAATAGATTCTGCTGTTCAAAATCTTGAAAAACTTGGGTTTAAAGTGAGGCTTGCTAAGAATATTTATGATAAAAATAATTATCTTGCTGGCTCAGATAGTGATAAGATTGAAGAGTTGCATAATTTCTTTATAGACCCTGATATTAAGTTAATTCTTAATGCTCGTGGTGGATATGGAGCTATACGTTTAATTAATAAAATTGATTATGAAATAATAAAAACAAATCCAAAACCTTTTTGTGGATTTTCTGATATAACGGCATTGTTGTTAATGTTTTATAAGAAAGCTGGACTTATAACTTATCATTCACCTATGGCTTGTAGTGATTTTGCAGGAGAAAATACATCCGAGTTTACTAAAAATTATTTCTTTAAAGCATTAAATAATGAGTATTTGGTGTTTGAAGGAATAAAAACTTATAAAAACGGCTCAGCTTCAGGAATACTTTTTGGTGGAAACATTGCTACTGCTGTATCACTCTGTGGACAAGATTTTATACCAGATGAGGATTTTATATTTTTTGCAGAGGATATAAATGAGCCAGTTTATAAAATTGATAAAATGTTTACGCAATTATTTAACATCGAAAAATTTAAAAAATATTGCAAAGGAATAGTTCTAGGCGAGTTTTTAAATGTTGATAATGAATCTTGGCTAGATGATTTGTTTTATAAATTTGATATCCCAACGATTGGTGGGTTTAAAATTACACACGCTAAAGAAAAAATAACATTACCTGTTGGAAAAAAAGCGGTTTTAGAAAATAATGTATTGAAAATATTATAATAGCTCTCGTTTTACTTTATTTAAGCTCTCACTAATAGCATCAATGGAATTTTCATAGAAAATTAGTTCGGCATCAGTCGCTGAAAGTACTTTTTCGATAAGTTTATCTTTGACGGTGTTGTTTGTTTTGTTAATATTAAATCCAAAGATCTTTAAGTCAATATTCAAAACTGATACAATCGAAAAAAAAGATTTTAATGAAGGTATATAACATCCACTTTCTATTCTTGATATATGTTGAGTACTCAATTCTACTTTTTCTGCTAGCTCCTCTTGCGTAATACCTAATTTCTTTCTGTGTTCTTTTATTTGTTTAGCTAAAAAGAGTTTGTCATCAAATTTCATCATAATCGTATCCTTTTTATTTAAAAATATGATGTAAACAAATATTTTTTAATAAGGCAAGCGTATTATTAATGATATTTATATGCGCTCACGAATATACAAAACTTAATATTATGTTGCATGCGCTAATAATTCATGTATATAATACGTATGCATATAGTTTAAGGAGACCTTTTCGATGGAGAAAATTGATTTAGTATATTTATGGGTTGATGATGCTGATAAAGAATGGGTAAGGAAAAAAAATTTATATTTAAACAACAATGAAAGCTTTGATAGTGATGCAGTTGATGATTGTAGATTTAATAATAATGATGAGTTAAAGTATTCGTTACGTTCGGTCGAAAAATATGCAAATTGGATAAATAAAATATTTATTGTAACTGACAATCAAATCCCTAGTTGGCTTGATACAAGTAATCCAAGGATAAGAATTGTAAATCATTCAGAGATTATTCCACAGGATAAGCTACCGTTATTTAATTCTTGTGCAATTGAAGCAAGAATACCATTCATTAAAGACTTGTCTGAGTATTTTTTATATGCAAATGATGATACTTTTTTCTGGAGAGAGGTAGAAAAAGATTTCTTTTTTAGAGATGGTAAAATAATTTGTAGAATACATAGATTTTTAAAAAAAGGTCGTAAATATAAGAGTTTATATGGTTCTAGTATTTTAGCGACTTATAGGAAATTTATTGATAAAAAGAATTGTGATTACTATGCGTTTTATCCTCATCATAATATAGATTCTTATAGAAAATCTTTATTTTTGGATTGTATTAATTGTTTTCAAGAAGAATTTGAGGAAACATTAAATCATAAGTTTAGGCAATTTAATGATATACAAAGAATAATAATTTCTTTATGGTGTTTGTCTGAAGAAAAAGCAATATTAAAAAAATCGAGACGAAGTTTTATTCAAAAACTCTTTAATCTAGAAGCTGAGTCAACGATGTATAGCTTGAAAGGTAAAAATTTACCAAGACTTGCAGAAATTAATACAAAATTAATGTGTATTAACGACAATCAAAGAACAACAAAAAAAGATAGGCAGATGTTAAAACAAGTTTTGGAAGAAAAGTTTTGGGAAAAATCAAGTTTTGAAAAATAGTTAAGGTTTAGTTTTTATGGCAAAGGTTAGTATAATAATACCAGTTTATAATGTTGAAAATTATTTGGAAAAAGCTCTTGAAAGTGTATGTGTTCAAACATTAAAAGATATTGAAATTATTTGTATTAATGATTGTTCTACAGATAATAGCATTAAAATTTTAAAAAAGTATAAAGCTCAAGATGAACGGATTAAAATAATACATCTTAAACAAAAACATAATCCAGGTTTTGCACGTAATCTTGGAATTAGTAATGCTAAAGGTGATTACTTGATGTTTTTAGACTCTGATGACTGGTTAGCTAAAAATGCTTGTGAAATAGCTTATAATCATATCAATAACTCTAAGGCTGATGTTAGTTCGTTTAATTATTATATATATTATGAGAAAATTGGAAAAATAAAATTGAAAGATTGTGAAAACAAATCTTTATTTTTTGCTGGAATTGTGTGGAAAAATATTTATAATACATCTTTTATAAAAAATAATAATATTTTATTTGGAAATGTACATGTAGGAGAAGATAATATTTTTTATATTAAATCAATAATGCTTGCTAATAGTATTACTTTTATTAATAAACCTCTTTATTATTATAGAAAAAGAGCAAACGCTTCTTCTATAACTGATTCTGCTGAATATTGTTTTGATGCAATTAAGGCAAAAGAAGAATGCTATAAAATAGCACAATCTTATCCAGAAAATGGTTTATATAATGATAGCTTGGCTTATTCGATTAATACAATTTTATACATGTATCAAACATTTAGTAATAAAATAGTAAAAAAATCTATTAAAAAAGAGTATTTCTATTTTGCAAAAAGATTATTAAAAAAAATTTTTGCTGAAGTTGAATTTACAAAAGAACTAAATGAGAAAATAGAAATGCGTGATTGTAAAAAAATAATTAAATATGATTATGAACAGTATCAAATTGTTAATTTTCTAGATAAAATTTTTTCAATATATTTACAGAAAAGTAAATTACATATTAATATTTTAGGAATAAGATTAACATGTAAGATTTAAAAGTTTTGCTTTGTTTATTTGAGAAGAATTTACCTTCTTTATTTTTAGCTGGGTGCAATAAATTTCCCTATTGCTTGGCGCTTTTTTTGCAAAACAAATTAAATATTGTTAATATTTGTAAAAAATAAAGATTATATTAGCAAATTTTATTTTGTTAAGATTTCTAATAAATAATAAAAATTAAAATTGAGGATTTTTTATGACAAAAATAAAGCCACAGATAGTAACTTCTATAGCTCAAAATTCTATTACAATAGATAAGCTTAAAACTCTTTTAAACTCAGGAATATCACAACGTCAAATGGCGAGAGACTTGGGAATTTCAAGGGAAAAATTAGTAAGGATATTAAAAGAACAAGGATTATATGTACCTAAAAGAATCATTAAAGATGTTCATGAAATGAAAGCATTACAAGATCTTGCAAATCGTAGATTAACTGTTGCACAAATGGTAGAGGAATCAGGTCTTAATTGTGGACAATTAAGGCATCGTTTAGAAAAGTATGGTATAAAAAATCCCAATTTAGAAGAATTAAAAGTTTTAAGAGATTATTTTTCTGCAACAACTTTAAAAGATAGAAATGAAACTTTTGTTATTGTTGATAAATATTTAGAGCAAATAGCAAAAGAGAAATATAAAAAAGGTTATGGCATTTCGTACCAAGATTTTTTACAAGATATTAGATTAAATTTTGCCGAATTGGCTGAAAAAAGAGAAAATAATATTAATAATAATAACAGGAATTTATTTAAAAAAATTAGAGAAATAAATTTTGCTAAAAAATATATGAGAATTAGTAAGTTACCAATGGATTCATATAAAACTTATGAAGTTGATACTTCAATTAAAGAATTTGAGGATAGTAATTTCTTAGATTTTCGAATTAAAAACTCTAATTTAACAGAAAAAGAACAACTTATTATTAATATATTTACAAAGCTAAACAAGGATTTTAATGAAATAGCAGAAATATTTGATTTGACACATTTAAGGATTAGACAACTCTTAAAAAATGCTATAGAAAAAATGAATAATAGCAAAAATATTTATTAACAAGAAAAAGATTAAATTTTTAATTTTTACCAATAAATATTTAAAACTTTTTTTAAATTCTTCAACTAAACAAAAGAGGATGATTAAAAATCATCCTCTTACCTCGTTTATTTAATGTTTGCTCTATAAATTATATTTTTTGTCTAAAAGCGTGCCCTTTTCTGTCTTTAATTATATTAGGTGTATTAATTTCAAAGACATAAGCTCCACCTGGTGCTAAATCAACGCGTACTTCGTTTTTTGCTATTTGGAATTTACTTCTTTCTTCACCATAAATTGGTGCAATATTTTTAAGTTCTTGGTTTTCATTTAGTCCTGGAACTAATATTGTACCTGTTAATCTTCTATTTGGATTTTTATTTGCAATAATCAAAGCTGTACGTCCATTATTGTGTCTCGCATAAGTGATTATTTGATCTTTTTTATCACCTATTTTATCCAATTCAATAAATACACTTTTTCTATCAGAGAATAATTCTTTATTTTCTTCTCTCATTTTTAGAGCTTCTTTCATTACTCTGCCAATATCATGAAATTCGCCATCAGGCTTTCTTGAAAGATTGAAAATATCTAATTGATGCTCATGACATTCTAATTTATAATTATCAGTAAATGATTCTTCGCTCATTTCATCTTTATATCCATAGTCATAGCGATCGCCAAATTGAAAACCGTCTACAAAATATGGGTTGCACATTGGAATTGTAGATTGAATGATTGTTGTCAAATTTGAATATATTTCACCACCATGTTCCATTGCAGATTTATCATCATGTGTTGTAAATGAGCCTATGCAAGATTTTCCTGAAGGTAATCTATGTGATAAATTCAGGTTTAGTTTTATATAATCAATTAGTTCTTTGTTTGTACTCCAATCGTAAAAAATATGATATTGTCCGTAGTATTCGTCGAACCCAGCTCTTAGTGTATCTTCTGGTCTATCATAAGGCATATTAACCTGAGGAGAAGCACATTCATAAGTATAGCTTTCGCCAAGCCAGGCAAATTCAGCATCTCTTTTGTGCGAATATGGAATTAATATATCCCAAAATTCAGGAGGTTTAGCTCTTGCAACATCGGCACGAATACCATCAATACCTAAATCAATGCAAGCGTCAACATATTGTTTATGAAGTTCTAATAGTTTAGGATTTAAGGTTCTTTTTGTTTCGTCATCCCAAGGTTCAAACATTCTTATATCTGTCCAGCCTTGAGGAGTTTTTTCTTCACCATTTCTGCCAAAAGCCATTAACTCTGGTTCTCGTTCAAACCAAGAAACAGAAGCACAACTAGGGAGGTCAATCATTACCTTAATATTACGTTTATGACACTCGTCAATAAAAGCTCTAAATTGTTCTGTTGGTGAACGTGGATCATCTTTTTCTATAATTAATGGATCTATAGCTAAGCTTCCATCTGGTTCAAGAAACCTATCTGGTGAATATATTGAACCAGCCGTACCTTTTGCTTTTACTGTACCAGGTGGATGTAATGGTAAAAGATGCAAGGTGTTAATTCCAAGATCTTTTATTTCATCAAGTCGATCTATTGCGCTTATAAGTGTTCCTTGTTTTTCACCACCTGATAATGAAATTTTCTCATCACCGTTTAAATCCTTAGCTGTAAATGTTCTCAAAACAATTGCTAACATTACTGATTCGTTATTTTGTATCATTGTTCTAAGATTATTTTTATACTCTGAATTGTTTTTTATGGGTTTATTTTCAAGTTTTACCAATGCTAAATTTGTAATCGCTTGATTATCTAAATATTCAGTAATAGTTTTTTCGCTATTAATATTTATCATGCTATTTCCCACTGACTTAAAAGTCGGTGTGTAATAATTTTTATTATATACAATTTTGTGTGATAAATTGTTAATTATTTGCATCATTATTTACCTGCTTTACTAATTTATGAGGGTTATTTAGTTTGCCAAATAAGAATTGAGCTGAAATTGTTGCACCACAAACACTTGCAGTTATTGCAGATATAATTCTTAACCATTTTTGTGTTGCAAATCTTCGTCCAGCTCCACCCATCGCTAACTCTACAGGATTTTGTCCTATTAAGTTAAATAAGGCAACACGAGTTCTTTCTTGTTGTTTATAACTATTTTGTATGTATGGGTTAAGGATGTGATGAGGCTTAGTGAAATCGTTAGTATTATTGCCAACAAGGTTTCTAAACCTTGTAATATAATACTGAAATCTATCTAAAATTGCACCTTTTGATTTAGAGTTATAAGAATTAAGAATTTCTTTTGTTGAATTAGAAACAAAGCCTTTTTGTTTTGTTGAATAGAAATCTCCACCTTCACTAACCCAAGTAGAATTCATTAAATCAATATAAAAATCAGGGTTGTCTACTGTATCTAATTTCATAATAAAATCAGATGACGTTGCTGACAATAATGAAATTTTAGCTTTATTTATAATTTGTTCAATATATTTTTTATCTTTACCTTCCAAAAGACTGCAATATTCTTCAGGAACAACTGCACGTTTATAGACGTCTAATGTGTGTATTATTCTGTTAAATGAATTTTTAGCACCCTGATAGCGTTCTAATATTCTAGATATCTCAAGTCGTTTTGAAGAACCTGCTCCATTATAGTTGTATTCAATATATTCAATACGCTCAGCTTCTGAAAGGCTGTTAAAATCTTTCATTAATGTATATCTATTAGGTATAATACCGTCTAAGAAATCAAATAATTCTTCTTTTGATTTCAAATTATTATCAAGCGTATTTACATCCTGATTTACTAAGCGTATAACAGTTTCTTCAAAACCTCCAAGCTTAGCAATTCTTTTCGCTGTATTATTATAGTTATTTTCAATTGCATTAATCAAATTAAGCATTCTTGAATTTGTTTCATTTGTACCGTGAAGATTTACTTCAAAGTCAGAAACAACTTTTCCTAAGCTTTTCATTACTTTTTTAAACTTTGCTTCATTTTTTGCTAATTCTTCAAATTTTTTATCTAGGATTTCAAAAGAATAAGCTTCAGATTCTTTCATTTTCTTTAAATCACTTAATTTAATATTAAGCTCTTTTAATAATGTCTGTTCAAATTTATTATAAGAATTTGCAATTAGAGTTTCATTAGTATACTCAAAAGCATTTACATTACATTTTTGTAATATTTTTTGATTTTTATTAAAATCTCCTAATATTTTTGCAAAATTAGTAACTTTTGTAATAATATCATCTGAAACTATTACTGATTTTCTATTATCTAGCTCTGATATTATTTTATTAACCATTTTATCTCGTTCAAAATTTAAAAAATTCTTAGGAATATCTGTTGCAGTGTCTATTCTTGCATCAATGAGTCTCAAGAAATCTTCTCTTATTTTGCTGAGGTTATTAATATCAATAGTTGTTCCATTAGCTAAATTTGAGTCTGTTGAAATATATTTTTTTAATATAGAATTGATTTCTTCTTTGGTTGGTAACAAGAGTTCTTGTAAAACTTTTTTGTTTCTACTTGAAATAGATTTATCAACTGCAACAAGTATTTCATCTATTGCTTTATCCTTTAAGAAGATTGTTTTTGAATTATTACCACTCGCTTTAAATATATTTGTTAAATCACGAGCAATACCTTCTTCTGTATTTTCATACAAATCTGCAGATAAAAGTTTTATAATATTATTAAATTCTTCTTTTGGTAAATCTTTCCCTTTAAACTTTCCTAAAAGCTCATTAATACTTTTGCTTAAAGGATTTTCAGAAATAGACTCAATGTTTAAGTCCATTTTTGAAGTTTGTTCAAGAGCTTTAGTTATTTGGCTATCAAGTTTGGCAATATTAGATTTTTCTAATAATGGTGCAACTATTAAATTTTCGATACCACAAGATAATAATGCAGCAATTGCAGGAGTAATTCCTGCTGTTAACATCCATAGAGTATTATTCTGAGTAGAAATCTTTCTCATTTGTTCCTGAATAACATTATTTCGATTTTTAATATCTTTAGGAATACCCATTTTGTCTCCAATTTTTGCTATATCCTCGTCAGAGACTTTTCCTAAGTACATATCATAAGGAACATAATTTGAATCCTGCATTACTGATTTTTTTCGACCTTGATCATCAATGTATTTTTTATCAACATCAAACCCATGAATAAGTTTAGCAGGTGTGTTTATAAATAATTTAGGGTATATAGACATGGCTGTTAAAAAAGTGCCAAGTCCAATATATTCCATAATTCTAGCATTTTTATTTGGTGTTTTTGAAGCTAAATATGTTGCAATAAGTATTCCTGCTGTAACTAATCCTATATCGTTTAATCGCCCTAGTTGATGATCATTTGCTGAACCATTTAAACCATTCTTTACGGATTTTAAATCATAAGTTCTGTCTTTAAAAAAGAATTTTACACTCTCTATAAAACTGTCATCAATAAGATAACCATTAGGAGGAAGTGGATGAACTTTATTATCAGTGTTCACAGGTTTTTTTGCGTTCAAATAAGAGGATTCTTGTTTGTTTTCTTTTTTAAAAGCTAGTAAATTATTATTATTATTTGTTCTAATTTGAATTGAATTTATCGCCATAATTAAATCTCTATACTTTCTTTTGTGTTATCTATTGATTTCAAATTATTATTTTTTGCCATATTTTTTGCTTTTGCAATTGAATTTGTAATAAGACCTATTGTTACTAAAGAAGAGAAGCCTATTAAACCCTTTCCAGAATGTTTTGCAAAACCCTTATCAAGCACATCACCTGTCCATAGCTGTTTGGATGCTGATAATGATGTTTTAACCAACTCTTTTGTTAGTTTCAAACTGTTTTCAGCAAAAACTTTTCCTTTCCCTTTGAGCTTATTGAAAAATGTCTCATTTTTACTTGCAATATAATGTTTTCTACCAGAGACTTTATCAAAGAAATTATCCCAAGCTTTTTGCATTGCAAAACCAACGCCTACTGCTGCCCAACAATATGAGGATATAGATTTTGCTGTGTTAGAAGTCGCAACTATATTTTGTATAATTGGAGTAGTTTCTGAAATAGAATCGTTTAAATTTTCTCCAAGCCCAAGTTTTTTAGCGACATTATCATAATATTCTCTATCTAAAAGATCTTTTCTGAAAAACTCTTTGCTATCAAAAACCGTTCTTTGTTGCCATTGAACTTCAATATCAGAAGCTTCGCCTATGCCTTTTGGTAATTTATATAATTTGTTTTGATATGGCATGTCAATGTTTACACCAGTAGCGTGTTTTATCGGTTTTGTAATAAGTTCTTTTGAAAGAGTTTTAAAAAGTCCATACATAATGACGCCTAATGCCATTTTTTTACCCATTGTCGAAGATGATTTTGCATCTCTTGCACCGAGACATTTACCCAAATTTAAAACATTAAACACAAGCATAAACATAGCACTGCCTGTTAGATATGGGATAATTCCCATTGTTAAAAATTCATAGAAATTGGAATTTATATCACCAGTAAGACCTTTATATGGATAATCTATGAATGCACTCATTGTCTTTTGGGTACCTTGACCAAGTCTTGAAACTAAATTGTCATCCATTAAATGTGATTCTTCAAGATCTTTTTCCTTTTTTTTCTTTGAATAGAAACTCAAATGACTCTGCGTTCTATTTATAGACTCAATCATATATACCCCTATTTGATACCTACTGAGAACAAAACCTCAAAATTTTTATTTTTGCTAGTTAGAGAATAAATTTACATATTTTAATAATGCTATATCTAAAATATTATTATTTACAACAACTCCACACAATTAAATGTTATCATAAAAATAAAAAAAATGATATACAAATTTAATATTCACAATAAAAGGGCTTGTAATTTTACAAGCCCTTTTACTTTAATATGCCAAACCATTTCTTAATTTTGCTAAAGCTCTGTTTTCGGTTTGTCTTATACATTCTTTAGTTACTCCAAAAATTTTACCAATATCTTCAAGAGTAGTTTTTGTAAAATTTTCTAACCCAAAGCGCATTTTTATAACAGTCTGCTCTCTTTCTTTTAAAGTAGATATAACAGTTGAAATCTCTCTTTTTAGTTCCTCAAACTCAACTTTTTTCTCAACGGATTCTCTTTCATCAGCAACGACTTCTGCAACAGAAAGCTCACTTCCATTGTTTGCATCAAAACTACCTTCAATAGATATCGTATTAGAAAACGCTGAAAGGTAAGTGTTAATTTTTTCAGGCTCAATATTTAACTTTTTAGCAACTTCACTATTGGTAACTTGTTGATTTTGTGCTTGTTCCATTTCTGTTTTTAATTTTGAAAATTTAGACAAAGTTTCTTGAATATAGACAGGTATTTTCATGCAATAGGATTGTTCAGAAATAGCTTTAAACATAGCTTGTTTTATCCACCAAGTTGCATAAGTTGAAAATCTGTAACCTAAATCTGGGTTGAATTTATCAACAGCAACCATTAGACCTAAATTACCTTCTTGAATTAAATCAATCATCGGTAGCCTTGAAACGTGAATTGCTTTTCTTGCAATTGTTATTACCAATTTTAAATTTGCTTGTATTAATTCATTTTTTGCAAATAAATCTCCAGTTTTTGCTCTTTTCGCTAATTCTTTTTCTCTTTCAACATCTAAATTTTTAATCGCATTAGCTCTTCTAAAATAATCACTAAGTTCATTTGATTGACTTACAGTGTCAACATAAATTACTTTTGCAGGATTTGTAACAAGACTTTTTTTCATACTAATCATAAGCTAAACTCCTAAGGTTAAATAAAATTATTGGGGTAACACATATCTAAAGAATTGACTTTTTCAACACAACTCTTATATCTTTAATATATAACAATGATATATAAACTTCAACCCTTTTGTTAAGAAATATTACGCAAACTGGCTATTTTTTTTGATTTTTTTACAAAACTTTACAAATTATTTCGTTTAAATTAAGTTATTTTAGTAAACTAAATTTGTGTTATAATATCATTAAACTGAGAATAATCTCATCCAAATTCATTATTGTTTAATCATTTATATAATGTATAATTAAGAAGTTATATTATATTTATTAGGAAAGGAATATAAAATGAGCTATGTACCTACAGTTATAGAACAATCTAGCAAAGGCGAAAGAGCATTTGACATTTTTTCAAGATTATTAAGAGAAAGAATTATCTTTTTAGGAACACCAGTTGATGATATGGTTGCAAACCTTATTGTTGCGCAAATGCTTTTATTGGATAGCGAGAACCCTGAAAAAGATATTATGTTATATATCAATTCACCAGGAGGAAGTGTAACTGCAGGTTTGGCAATATATGATACAATGCAACATATAAGAGCAGATGTTCAAACTATTTGTTTAGGTCAAGCAGCGTCAATGGGTGCATTTTTATTATGTTCTGGAGCAAAAGGTAAGAGAATGGCATTACCTCATTCAAGAGTATTGATTCACCAACCTTTAGGTGGTGCTCAAGGGCAAGCAACTGATATTGAAATTCAAGCTCAAGAAATTTTAAGAATTAAGAAAACATTGAATGAAATAATGGCATCAAATACAGGTCAATCAATTAAAAAGATTGAAAAAGATACTGACCGTGATTATATCATGACACCTCAAGAAGCTCTTGAATATGGTATGATTGACAAAGTTATTACAAAAGATGTTATATAATAAATATTAAAAAGTTGGAGTATATTTCAACTGTATATCTCAGAAAACAACAGGTTAGGAGACAGTAATGTCAGGTAATGATAGATTAAAATGTTCATTTTGTGGAAAGACTCAGGATCAAGTAAAGAAATTGATAGCAGGACCTGATGTATTTATATGCGATGAATGCGTAGACCTTTGTAATGAAATTTTAGATGAAGAATTTTTTGAAGGTAAAGAAAAAAAATCAGGGATAAAGGAAGAGGAATCTGCAATAGAAACAGAAGAAAAATCTATTCCAAAGCCACATGAAATAAAAGCGTATTTAGACGAACATATTGTTGGTCAAGATGATGCAAAAAAAGTTTTATCAGTTGCAGTCTATAACCATTATAAGCGTTTGAGACATAATAAGAAAGCTGATACTAATTCTGTTGAGATACAAAAATCAAATATTTTGTTAGTTGGTCCTACAGGAAGCGGTAAGACTCTTTTAGCTCAGACCTTAGCGAAGTTACTTGATGTACCATTTGCAGTAGCAGATGCAACAACATTGACTGAAGCTGGCTATGTTGGTGATGATGTAGAGAACATATTATTGAGACTGTATCAGAATGCTGATTTTGACGCAAAAAAAGCAGAACGAGGTATTATATACATTGATGAAATAGATAAAATTGCACGCAAATCTGAAAATACATCAATCACAAGAGATGTATCAGGTGAGGGTGTGCAACAAGCATTGTTAAAGCTCATAGAGGGTACAGTTGCGAATGTACCTCCTCAAGGTGGTAGAAAACATCCACAAGCTGAGATGATACAAATAGACACAAGTAATATTTTATTCATAGTTGGTGGAGCATTTGTTGACTTGGATAAAATTATTGAACATCGAGTACAAGATGGTTCTTCAATAGGTTTTGGTAAGTCAGCACCAACTCAAGCTGAAAAAGAGTTAGCTGCAGCAAGAATGCTCAAGAAGCTACAACCAGAGGATTTGTTAAAGTTTGGTTTAATTCCAGAGTTTATTGGTAGAATTCCGATTTACGCAGTATTAGACGCTTTAGACGAAGAAACTTTAAAAATGATTTTAACAGAGCCAAGAAATGCTGTTTTAAAACAGTATAAATGTTTGTTAGAAATGGATGGCGTAGAGCTTGATTTTGAGCAGGAAGCAGTATCTTTAATAGCTCAAAAAGCTATTAAACGTAAGACAGGTGCGAGAGCATTAAAATCGATTGTAGAAGAATTAATGTTAGATATTATGTATGATATTCCATCAGATGATTCTATAAAGAAATTTGTGATAACAAAAGAGATGGTAGAAGAAACTTCAAAATCTGATGATAATAAGAATGCTGAGTTAATTCAGCTACCAAACCAAAATCAAGCTGAAAGTGCATAATTAATAAAATTGAAAGCAAAATAATTTAAGGGCGATTGGCGCAGTTGACTCTGCCGACGAGAAGGAGACTAAATGTCTCGTTCGAGGAGAGGTAGCATCACATCGATACAAAAACGAAGTTTTTGGTTTATAATTATTTTATGAAAATTGAATATTTTATAATAAGGGCGATTGGCGCAGTTGACTCTGCCGACGAGAAGGAGACTAAATGTCTCGTTCGAGGAGAGGTAGCATCACATCGACACAAAAACGAAGTTTTTGGTTTATAATTATTTTATGAAAATTGAATATTTTATAATAAGGGCGATTGGCGCAGTTGGTAGCGCATCACATCGACATTGTGGGGGTCACGTGTTCGAGCCACGTATCGCCCAAAGAGAAGAGGGTAATCCCTCTTTTTTTTATATAAAATACTGTATAAAGTGGAATTTTTTATTTTGCTATTGAATAAAAAGATTGAATATTTACAAAATGTCATAAATAGGTTAATATATATTGTGTTGCTTAATATTTTGTTACAAAATGGCAAATAATTTTATTTTGCGATTTTATATAAGATATAATGTAAGAAAAACACAAAAAAGTATGACCCATTATTAAAAATTAGGAATATCGGTACTATGAAAAAAAGAATTTGTTATTTACTTGCAATTTTTTCTTTAATCTCAACAGGAAAAGCATACTCATTAGATGCTAGTGTTGGAGGTTATGATGCAGGTGCATTTAATCGTATGGAGCAATCACAAATCAACAATTTTCAATTAGAAAAGAGTTATATTCATTCTCTTGATCACGTATCAAAAGATGAAAGCATATATGATGCTTCAGTAGAAGAAAATGTTGCTAGAGAAGGTGTTTTATACAACCCTCACTTTTTACTTGAAAAAATCAATTTCGAAGGAAACACGCAGATTTCAGATGAAGAACTTACAAAGCTAGGTTTGGAAATTTTAGGCGAAGATATTTTCTTTGATGAATTATTAGAAGTGTGTTCAAAGGTTACTAACTTGTATCATGAAAGAGGTTTTTTAACTTCTTATGCAACAGTACCTCCTCAAAGAATAGTTGATGGTGTAGCAACAATCAAGATAATTGAAAGTAAAGTTGGAGAACTCAATATAGAAGGCGAAAAATGGACTCGTGAATGGTATTTAAGAAATATTATCATGGGAAAAGCTGGACTTAGAGAAGGCGATATATTTAACGCAAAAAATCTTCAAAGAGCGATGAAAGAAATCAATCGTGAAGATTATGTTAAAGTACAAACAGAAGTAGAGCGTGAGGCAATTGGCGATGAAAATACAGCAATTACGCTTAACGTAAGAGATAGATTTCCGTTAAATGCTGGAGTAATGTATGATGATTACGGTCGTTCATATACAGGCGCACAAAGGGTATCATTCTTACTAGGTATGGATAATTTAACAGGTCTAGGCGATAAACTCTATGGTGGAACTATTTTATCATCAGGTTCAACAGGCTGGATGGCAGGTTATTCACTTCCAGTAAGTCCTTATGGAACAAGATTATCATTTGATTTTTCTGATTCACATGTACACTTAGGTGGACCATATAAAGGAATGGGAGTTAAAGGTAACGCTCAAAGCTATTTCTTCAAATTAACTCACCCACTTATACAGACAGCAAAATCAGATTTATATGTATATACTGGTTATGATTTAGTAAACGCTAGTACATCTTGGAATTCAGCAGGCACAAGAAGTTATTTATCAGACTATACATTAAATGTTTGGCGTTCAGGCTTATATGGTATGACAGATGATGATTATGGTCGTTGGATAGGAAACTTAGCACTTGATTTTGGTATGGGTGGATCAGATCACATGAATTCTATTAGTGATACAACATTCTTCAAGGTTGGTGCAAGTGCAACTCGTGTACAACGCTTATTTTCAAGAAGTATGGGTATTGTAAGAGTAGGTGGTCAATATTCACCAAACAATTTATTTGCAGCTGAACAAATGCAATTAGGTGGACCATACACATTAAGAGGTTATCAACCTGCTGAATTAATTGGTGATTATGGTGTATCAGGTACTGTTGAATATAGAACTCCAATACCTTTCTTAGATAGAATATGTCCTTGGTTAGACGATAGATTAAGATTTGCAGCCTTCTACGATTGGGGTTACATTGGAGAAAATGGAAATGTATATAATTATCCTCAGAGATTTTTACACAGCGTAGGCTTCGGTGGCTATCTCAATTTAACAGAGTGGTTGACAGCACAAGTCGGAGTAGGTTTCCCATTCGGAGACGATTACAAAGAAAACACAGCTAGATTTTACTTCTGTATAAACTCTGATTTAGATAGACTAATACCATTAAGGAACTCAGATAAATTATAATAAATATACCCTCTTGATTATATCAAGAGGGTATATTTTTAGTTAGCTATATATAATAATATTATTGATGCTATAATTAAAAAAAAAGAGGGATAATGTTAAGAACAGTAGAGGTTTTTGCAGGAGCATACGCAAGTGGTAAATCTGAGACTGCATTAAATAGAGCGAGACATTTAGTTGAACAAGGCAAAAAGATAACCCTTGTTGATTTAGATTCAATAGAGCCAGCATATACATTGCGTCCTATAGCAAAAGAACTTAGCTCATTGGGAATAAATGTTATCACACAGCCTGATAATTTTGGATTAGGCGAATCAGCAAGTTATGTAACATCAGCACAAGTAAATTGTCTTAAAAACGATGGAGATATTATTATTGATGTTGGATATGGTGCTGGTGGACTTGACATATTGGATATCATAAATGATATAGGCGAAGAAAAAAACTTATGTATTTACTTAGTTGTTAATACTGCAAAATATGAGACATCATCAGTAGAAAATATAATAGAATACGTTAGCTTTTCCGAGGGTGTTGAAAAACGAGCTTGGAAAAAGTTTTGTGGTCTAGTATCAAATACGCATTTTGGAGACGAGACTACGAAGGATGATATAATTCAAGGTTATGAGAAGCTAAAAAAAGCATCAGAAATACTTAATATACCAATAATTTCAATAGGCGTACCAAACAAATTAGCTAAAGAATTTGATTCAACTTACGATGGAGTTGATATATGGATATATAAAAGATTAATGCCAAAAGCTTTTTGGTAAATCTATTATAAAATCATACTGATTATTAATTTTATAGCCATACATTGCCCAAATGTTGAATATTATTTATTTAATGTTTTTAGAGATAATAGATTATGTCTAAACCTGTTTATAAAAACAAAGATGTGATTTCGCTTGTTACCTTAGCTCAAAGTAATGATATAAAAGCTCTTGAGGAATTAATCAAGCGTGTGCAGAAACATATATTTGCGATATTTTCGCATCTTGTGGAGAAATCAGAGGACGTATCAGATTTAACCCAAGAGGTTTTGTTAAAGATGGCGAAGTCAGTATCTCAGCTCAAAAATCCACGCAAATTCAATTCTTGGCTAAACCAGATAATAACTAATCAATACTACGATTTTGCAAAAAAAAATCCCGAAAAATTTATAGAACTTAATGAAGAGTATTTTAATGAAATAAAAGACAAATTTGGTTGTGAACCAGGAGAGAAATGTTTTTTTTCTGAGCTAGAGAAGCTAATAAAAAAAGCATTAATGACATTACCAAAAGATTTAAGGATAACAATAGTGCTTAGAGAATACGAGGGATTAAGCTATGCAGATATATCCCGAATTACAAATACTGCAATAGGGACAGTAAAATCAAGAATTTCCAGAGCGAGGATGAAACTACAAAACGAATTAAAAGAATTTATATAAGGAGAAATTTATGAATCTAACTTGTACGCAGATGGATGTGTTAATATCATTTTATATAGAAGGAGATTTGAGTAATTCTTTAAAAGCACAGGTAGAAGAACATTTGAAATCTTGTTCATCTTGTCGTGCAAAATACGACATTATAAAAACAATGATATCTGACCTTAAAAATAGTATAAATCCGAAGCCAGTAAAAGAAAAAGAGAATAATATATCAGGTCAAAAAGAAACTAAGCAATACAAATTCTTTCAGAACGAATTATCAGCATATATTGATAACGAGCTAAGTTGTGATGAAAACATAAAAATAAAAAAGTTTACAATAAATAATCCACTAGCAAGAAAAGAGTTAGAAGATAGCTATAATATTAGAAAACTAATGAGTGATTCATTTAATAAAACAAAACTTGACTCAAAACAGGATTTTTCCAAAAGCATACTAAAACAGCTAGAAATAGAACAGGATGATGCCTTTGACATTCATCCTGCTATAAAGATATTAATAGTATTTACAGTACTTGTGCTAATACTAACCTCAGTTGTATTAATCTCACTGAGTGTATAAGATTAGCTTATTTAATCTTTTTTTCCAAATCAGCTAATCGTTTTTCTAGCTTTGTAACCTTAGATTCTAATTCATCTATTTTTTTCTGTTTTTGCTCTAATATACTAATCTTTGAATCTAATTCTTTTATGGCATTAACCATCGCATAGAACATATCTTCCATGCGTATTCTTAAAAATCCGTCCTCACCTTTGAATACAGCATTAGGGAAGATTTTTTCCAAATCTTGTGCCATAACGCCAACTCTTGGAGTCTTAGATTTGTCTTTTTTGAATGTATAATTAAATACTTCTAATTTTTTGATCTCTTCTAATCCACCTTTGAAAGCCTTGCCAACATCCTTCAAACGACGGTCAGAATACTGGTCTTGTGTATTACCATATTTTATACGACCATCATCAGTGCCATTGCCACCACGCTTAATATACCTTAAGTTAAGTGTATCTTCATCATGACCAGGGTTATCATCTGTATCATAACTAACAGCCATAACAGTATAACTGAGATTTTTCTCTAGCGAATTACCTAAAATAGTTTTCCTGTCTACGACTAAATTTCCAGGTATGTATACTGTTGTATATTTGTCACCTAATACAATTTCACGCTCGTTTTTTGTTTCAGCACCTGCTCCGATTGCAACAGAACATTTATGTTTTGCTTTGGGTGCATTTTGCGTAACATTTATTTTATTTATTGAAAAAGTGGCTTTAGTACCGATTGCAATTGAGCTTTCACCAATAGCAGACGCACCACGACCGATTGCAATAGAATTTTCAGCAGTAGCCTCTGCACCACGACCAATTGCGATGGAGTTATCTGCAGAAGCTTCAGTGAATGAATCAGAGATTTTGTTATCACCAGGTCCAATAGCCGTACTAAACTGTCCTGAAGCAGTTGCTCTAGAACCGATAGCTATAGATGGTAATTTAGTTGCTCTTGCTTTACCACCAATTGCAATAGAACTGGCCATTTCGCCAGTATCAGTTTCTGGTTGATTGTCTGAATATGCTTCCGAAGCACGACCAATAGCTATAGAATTTATAGCATTAGTCTCTGCACCACGACCAATCGCAATAGAAGAATCCCTTGCTGCTTTAGTTTGAGTGTCAGCAGTACCACCGCTTCCGCCTCCAATTGCTATGCTGTAACCATTTACTGCATAAGCTCGTGATCCAATTGCAATAGAAGAATCCCCTTCTGCTGTTGTACTAGAATTAGGATTATCATCAGTTTTACTACCAATTGCGATAGCTTTACTTGCTTTTGCTACCGAAGCTCTACCAATAGCTATTGTACTCGGAGCTGTTGAGTCTGCACCTCTACCAATCGCAATAGAAGAATCCCCTTTTGCTTCAGTTTGAGTGCTAGTAGTACTATCACCACCACCAAGAGCAATACCATAATTGCCAGATGCACTCGCAAGCGCACCAATAGCAGTTGCAGACTTTCTATCAAATGTTTGACCCTTCCATGTAAACGTAGGAACTTTAGCATTATAGCCAATAGCTATTGAGTTTGAGCCTTGAGCTTGAGACTCCGCACCTAACGCAGTTGCGTTTGAGTTTTGAGCTTGAGAATTCGCACCTAGTGCAGTTGCGTTTGACTTTTGAGCTTGAGAATTCGCACCTAGCGCAGTTGCATTATCAAGCTCATCCCCATTTTCTGTTCCGACTCTTGAATTATAGCCGATTGCAATAGACGAATCAGGCGTATTTTCTAATGTTGAGAGGTTTAATGAACTACCTTTAGCTAAAAGACGCCAAACATTACTGTCCCTATAACCTAATGATATTTGAGGTTTATCATTATCAGTTGATATATGTAAACGAGCACCTGTACCAGGAGTAATCGCACCAATACTTGCAGTTTGGTTTGCATTCATAAGGTTGTATGCAATGCTTTTATTATTTCCGACCCACACCCAAGGTGATTTGTCAGATGCTGCAGTAATCATTTTTTTATTTATCATCGGTGCCGACGCTGCTGCTATTACTGATACAATTAATAGTACTATCATTGTCTCCATTAGGGAGAAACCGTTTGTCTTTTTCATTCGCTCATGCCTCTTTGTCTAGTAATTTACAATAGCTATTGGATTTTTGTCCTCCAAGTAAAAAAACAGCTATTATATATATTATAACATATAACGCAACCATTGTGAACCCCATTTTAAATTTCCACGTCATTGCGAGCGAATTTCCCCCACGTCATAGCAATCATAAATTTCCCCACGTCATTGCGAGCGAATCCCCCCCCCCCGTCATTGCGAGCGAAGCGAAGCAATCCAGAACTTTTTTTCATCAAATATATTTCACTGGACTGCTTCGTCGGATTTCATCCTTCCTCGCAGGGACTTGTGCTGTTATTGTGTTTGATTTCCAATCATTGCAATCATAAATTCCAGTCATTCCGAGCGAATTTCCCCACGTCATTGCGAGCGAAGCGAAGCAATCCAGAAAAATAAATCATTATGAAAGC
>JAGBXP010000034.1 GCA_017629215.1 bacterium
AAAAATAGAGTGGTGGATTATTCCACCACCCTTAATTAGTTTTCTTAAGCTGGTAATTTAAAGCATACTGCATTTACTAAACAGCTTGCTGAAATTGTTTGCCAGTGATGTAGTATATAGTTTTCATATAACCCTTCACCATTTTCGAATCTTCTTAATTGATATAAGTCATCATAGATTTGTGTAAAGTCTTTATCAACTAACATTGCTCTGATATTTGTATCAGGGAATGAATCAACTACTATTACTTTTGATAGGAATGTTTGTCTATCAATATTAAATGCTTTTGCTAATACATCAACATCTAATGCAACATTTGTAGCATTGTCGATTACTAAGTATTGATCACCAATATCACAGAATGTTGTAATAGGGTTTGTATCTGTATTTTGAGCATCTAAGTATCCATTATAAGCACTTGATGGGAATACCATTCCACCAGATATTGTTTTAACAGCTTTGATAAATTTTGTTGCAAAATCACCACTTGTACATGGATCACCCTCTAAAGTAATTTCTTTCACATATTTTTTACCAATAGCATTTACTAGTAAGTTTTTAAATAGGATGAATTCATCAAAATTATCACCATTATATAGTGAGTTTATGATGTTATTATAGAAGTTTCTTAAATCACCATAACTTCTAAATGCTTTTGCTAAAGCTTCCATAGAAATTGTAACTTTGTATTTGTCTTGTCTATTCATTGTGTGATAAATAGCTTTTACATCTGGTAATTTACGTTTTAGTAAATCAGTTCCCTCAGGATCAAAAGTTTCAGCTTTTGCATAATTTACGAAAACCTCTTCTACTGAATCAGCCATTGGTTTTGTACCTTTTTTCAAAATTGATAAAGGGTTTTTAAATATTTTGTTATGAACAAAAGTAAATGCAACTTTGTTCATTAATGCACTTGTAAATTCATTAGCTAAATTTACATCTGCTAAAAGTTGTCCACCTATTTCTGATAGGTTGTTTTGAGTTGCCTCAGGAATTCTGTTTTGATATTCTTGTGAAGCATTGTCTCTAATTGTGTTTAGCATGTCTTGTAAGTTCATTATTTTTCCTCCTTCTTGCGCCTAAGGCGCTATTTACTTTAGATTTGTTTTATATATTTTAAGCCTCAGGCTTGAACAAATCTTCGAACTTTCTTTTATTATTTGATTCAGGTTGTTCGATACCTGTTGAATCCTTAATTTGTTCAGCCTGTGATTTTTGAGCATCTATTTTCTTAAATAGTTCCATGTTATATCTTTGCAAGGCTGTTATATCTTCTTTATATTTATTAATTTCTTCATTTAATGTTGTAATTTGTGAACTTGTATTTGCAAAATTATCAAATACAGTTCCCATATCATCCGAAAGACCTACTAAAAGTGAATTTCTTTGTGCTTGGTCTTCACATGTTCCAATTTCTGTTATTTTTGATAAGAATGTATCTTTATCCATGTTTACCTCCTAGTAAATAATACAAATTTATATTTCTTTTTTCTTTTCATTGGATAGAATGGTTCTGGTTCTACTGGAATATCAGGTGTTACTCCTGAGCTTGGAAGTCTTAATACAATTGTCCAAGGGTAATTATAATAAGAACCTACTCTAATTTCTTTTCCTGTTTGGTCACCTGTTTGTCCACCTGTTGTTTCTCCATTTTCATTAATTCTTGCACCTACGATATTTCCATTTCCAATATACATTTCTGTATGACCTTGAACCCAAAGTACATCTCCTGGTAATAATCCACTACCATTTGATAAGTTAATAGAAGATGTTACATCTTCAAAACCTGTATCTTTAAATACTTGCACCATGTTTCCTGTATATGTAGCACCATTTGTTTTTACTTTACATCCTGCATTTTCAAAAGCTTGTATTAGTAAAGAAGAACAATCATAATCAGGTCCCCATCTATTCGTTTGGTCATATCCATGAGAATTGTCATTTGCTATTCCAACAGCCCATTCTATCGCTTTATTTATAATTTCTTGATTTTCATTTGTTGTTCCTGTACTGCTTAAATTATTAAACCAGTAAACAGCGTTTTGTCTTCTTTCGCTTTCAGCTGATACTCCAGCTCTTTCATAGTTATGTAAAAATGCACTTGCTAGATACTCTACATCTTTTGTGCTTTGAGTGAATTGTCTAAATGTTTCAGGATATGAGCTAGTTGAATAGTATTGTTCATTGTTTTCTAATTCCCAAAGAATTCTTTTAAGTTGAGTGTCCATTTCTAGATAATTTAATCCATTAGAATTAGCCCAATTTATAAGTTTGGTTGCTGGAGTCCATTGACATAATCCTAGTCCTAAACTAGTATTTCCTGAATCTAAGTTTTGCCATATACCAGGATTTATTGTAGATTCTCTTTGCATATTACCTAACATTCCACATACAGCATTTTTAGTCCATCCCTTGGACAGTAAATAATCCAAGATATACTGTGCATTTACTTTCATTTGTGAAAGCGATAAATAACTATTACTTGAATATGTTGCCATTTTGTACCTCTTAAATCTTTAACACTTGACCTGGTTTTATTAAGTTAGGATTATTTCCAATAACTTGTTTATTATGTAGGTAAATTGTTTTCCAATTCTTATTGAATTTTAATGCAATTCCGGATAATGTATCACCTGGTTTTACTGTATATGTATTAAATAAACCTGTTTGTGTTTCAAGCTGAACACTAGTGTTCACTTCTGAACAGTTTATTTTTAATACTTGTCCAGGATAAATTAGATTAGGATTTTCTATTCCATTTATTTTTGCAAGTTCTTGATATGTTGTTCCATACTTTTTAGCAATTCCTGATAATGTATCTCCTGGTTTTACTGTATATGTAGATTCTTCATTTGTTTTAGAGTTTTCCACTTTGTTTTCCACAGTTTCCACATGGTCATATTGTTCTAGATTATTGCTATTTATAATTTCCATGATATTTTGTATGTAAGTTGGGCTTGTAGCATATCCTCCACCCTTAATTGCTGAAATACAAGCTACTGGTGAACTTGAATTTATAGCTCCTGAATAACGCTTAGAATTACAAATTAAATCAAAATAATCTTTTATAGAATCTTCAAAAGAATCATAAGCTCTAAAACAATCAACAATATTAGTATAGTTTTTACCATCATAACATTCCTTTGTTTTTGCATTATAAACTTTACCTTTCCAAAATACACCTGCTTTTATCCCAAATATTGCTTTTGCTTTCATCATTAAACTTGATGATCCCCATCCTGTTTCTAAAATGCTTTGTGCAATTACAACTGAAGAATAAAGTGGATTCCCTCTTTTTTGGTTTTCTGCTTGAACTAATGGAGCAACAATTGAAAGAAAACTATTTTTGTCCATTTTCAATTCCTCCTGTTTCTTGCATTTTCTTTAATTTTGATTTTAGGAATTCAGGTACAATAATATTCATTTCTGATAAGTTTTCTATAATTGATAAACCCTCATTTGCAACTAGATAATAAATAATAGTTGTTCTAATTAATCCTGTGTTACCTGCTACATTATCAATTACAACTGATAAAGCAACTAAACAAAGTAGACAAAGTTTTTTCACTATACCATTAAAACCTATTCTAGAATCAAGTTTGCGATTTACATAACTTTTAGAAAGTCCTGTTATATAATCAAGGACAATAGCAACTAGTAAGGCTTGTAAGGCTACATCTAACCCACCAAGTAGATAAATGAAAGCTGTTCCTAAAAATCCAAAAATTGTTTTTATAACATCTTGCATAGTTTACCTCCCTCCAAAATATTATTATTCAAATATAATATATAAATAAAAATTAAAAAAGTCAACATAATTTGTTGACTTTTCTGAAAATTTTTGTTATACATTTGTGCTTAGTTTTATTACTTCATAAGTTATATTTTTTATATTCATGTTTTCGAATCTGACATTTCCTAACTTATAATTATCTAAAAACACTTTAAAATATCCTGCTCTTGATTTATTCTTCAAAAACATAGTATTAGGTTTATGGTCTTTCATTGTAATTGAATAGACAATAGGAAAACTAGGGTCATACTGTTTTGATACATACATTTTCCCCTCATTTGGGTCTATCCATACACCTAATGTAAATTCCATATAGATAAATGTAAAATAGAATCTAGCTCTAGGTGACTTTTTCTCGATAAATGTATCATCATCAAGTAAAAACTTATTTTCTATTGAATAATCAGCATAACTTGTTCCCTCAACAAGTTTTCCAAACTCTGAATTCTTTTTCACATCTATAAATTTTTCATTTCTAACATCCTCTACTAATATTGGCTTAGTTGGATGTTTCCATATCCATTTTCCATTTTTGTCTTGTTTAGTTGGCATTTTTAAATCCCAATAAAGGAAAAATGGGTTTGTTACAGTTAAGCTATTTGCTAACATCCATAAAGTAACCCTTGGATGATCAGTTCCAGGTCTTGCTATTGTTTCATATAAATTAAGTAAAGCAACAGGTTCATTTGCGATATAATGTTGATTCCCTGGACTAAGCAAAAATTCATCATAAATTAGAGTTGTTACTTTTGGATATGAAATAGATTTCTTGTTATTTGCTGTTGATAAGGTAAATCCGTATCCAGCAATATCATTTTCAGTCCATTTTTGCTTTTTATCTTCTGGTCTTAATCTTATGTAAAAATAGTTGGAATCTGTTTTAAACTCATAATCAGGATATTTATCTTGAATATCTTTAAAGAATTGAACCATTGGTTGTTTTAAATCTTCTTTATATCTTCTTATATAGCCAAATTGTTCACCTGTCTTTAAAAAGTTATCAATAGCCCATTCCTTGCTCGAATATGTTTTACCTCCACCCCTGTTTCCGATTATTACATTTACAAGACATCCGTGTGTCTTAGTCTGTCTTAGATTCCAAAACATACTTGTATCTAATGTTTTTGTCATATTTCCTCCTAACTACGCCTTAGGCGTTTTAATCCTCCTATAATAATTATGAAGTAATACATGACATTTTGGACATACACTTACTAAATCCTCATAAACATTCTCAAAACCAAGTCTTTTATATGATATATGATGAACCTCTAATTCTCCTATTTTTCCACATAATACACACTCATAATTATCTATATTTAATCTTTCTTTTGCTTTATTTCTCCAATTTTCTGAATTCATATAGCTTATATAAAACTTATTATTTGATACTCTAGACATTTTGTTCCTTTCTAAAGGTCCTTAGGACCAATTAAAAATGAGATAATAAGAATATAATTCATGCTCCAACCACAGAACGCACATATAGAAAGGCTCTTCACCTGGTAAACATCTATATGATTAGAATTATATGATCTCTTATTATCTCACAATAATATTATCATTCTTTTATTGTAAAGTCAATAGGTGTTAACACAGTTCCACCCTTAACATTTCTAGGTACTAGTTTACCTTTATATGAAGCACCTAATTTAAAATTTTTGAAATTTACTTGTTCATAACATTGTTTAGGCATTCCAGCTACTGTTATTTTTAAATTGTATTCAGGATCAGGATTTTCAATATCTTCTGTAAATTCTTCTATATAACATTTTTGGCGTAAATACTTTGCTTTCCTGAATTTACCCTCCCATTTTAAAGCACCAAGTTTAGTATCATCAATATCTAACCCATCTGGTAATGAAAAGTCAGGTGAAGTACAGTGTAGTGAATCAGTATCAGCATACACAAAATCTATATTGCTTTTTCCTGAATTATAATCATCTTTTATTTTTTGAGCTGCTCTAATTGTTCTTGCTCTTCCATAACTTGTTATAAAACTCGCAACTGCAATATAAACACCATCTCGCTCTTCTTCTTCACCATCTTTAAAATGTATGACATCATCTTCACCAAGATATGGTACTTTTGATTTTACTTTTGTATCAGAACCAAATTTTCCATAAAGAGAATTCAAAAATAATTTTGAGATAAGATATAATCCATGATTTTTATCTAATTTTGCTTGAATCTTGTTTGCTGACCATTTATCTATATAACCATCAAATAATCCTCTAGTTGATTTAAACTTCCATCCTGACATCCATTTTTCATTGTAAACATCATATTGTTCATAAAATAACTCTAAATCAACTGATGTTAAGCATAATGCAACTTCAGTTTCACCTGAGTTAGTTAAATACTCATTTTCTTTAAAATATGATTTTTTAATCTGTATTGTCGGAATTTTATCTTTCTTTAATTGAAATTGACAAGTAAACATTTGAATATATAATGGATACAAAATATCTTTTTTATATTTACCTTTAAAAAATATAGGTGTTCCAAAAGGAAGATACTCATATCTCATTATGCTTGGGTATAGAGAATTGTAATCTAAAACTATACCATTTTTAATTGTTTTTTCAGCATATTTTGGTTCTAAATAACTAAATCCACCTTTGTAGCTTTGTTTTACATCTTTATGATATTCAGGTACTGGATAGATTCTTTTAAAATCTCTTTTGGTAATAATCTTTTTATATTCTTCTAATGCGCATGATCCAATTGTCATTTTCTTTAACCCTTGGGAATAGAAGTACTCGATAGCTTTTGCAACTATCTTTACATCATGCTTAATATATTCCTCTTCCTCAGGTGTTAAAGGAGCTCCAGGTGGTAAATCATTATGAGCATCATAATCTATCTCTAATTTATTGATTTCCATTTTAAAACTTTTTGCAATTGCTGAAACAGGTAGTGGAACAAGTTTTAAAGAGTCTTGAAATACTACTTTATTAACATTTTTACCTTTTTTATAAAATATTACTTCTATTTGATAATACATACCTTTATCACTAATTAAAGTGTTAAAGGTATGTGTTTTCTTATCTTCAGGTTTTTCAGTGTGTTCGAACCCATTATGGAATAACCACTGCATAATAAATTGACCATCAAATTTTAAGTTATGGAAATACACCTTGTGATTTTCTTTCTGATCTCTACACCATTTCATGAACTCATCAATTGTTGTTCCAACTATTACGTTTTCACTATCTTCCACAGGACATATTGCATATGCCCAAACACGACAGTCATTAGGATTAGTGGTTGTTTCAAAATCTGCGACAAAGTCTGCCATATTTTAATCTCCTATAATTTCTTGTATTTGTGTTTCTTTATATATTGGTTCATTTGGTCTTCTGTTGAGAATTTACCAATTAAATCACCTTTATTATCGAATAAGGCATGATATCCATCTTTCATTCCAACTGAAACACTATTTTCTGAAATGTCTGTATTTGTAGATTGTTTTTTAGTTGTATTTTCCTTTTTAGGTGATTGTCTTTTATCTTGTTTTTTCTTTTTAGGTGTACTCTTCTTAGGATATTTTTCTTTTACTTTCTTTTTAGGCATCCAAATATTTTTTAATGCTTGTACATACGCATCATATTGTTCCATTTGTATATCATAATCTACTTCATTATCAAAATCAGCTTCTTCTTTTGATGTTTTCAATAAACCAGTTGGAGATGAAATTTCAAAGTTTATATCACTCGAATAAAATTTTTCTAAAAACTGGTTAATAGGCATTTTCTCAATTTCTTTTATTATATCTTTTACATTTTCATAATCATAATGTGTTCTAATACCTTTTATATAGTTTTCTTTTAATAGTTCATCTCTTCTTCCATAATAATCATGTTGAGATTCATATAAAAGACCTTTATATTTCCATCTTAGAGAATTCAGTTTCATTGCAGGAGTAAAAACATCAATCTTTGATAATGTTTGTGTTTGTAGATTTCCCATTCTTGCTTCACCATGTGTATATCCAGTATCTTCACCTTGATCCTTAACAGGTGTTTCTAATATTGTTTTTAATCTTCTTTTTCTATTTCTATTTACAACTTTTCCTCTTCGTTCCATATCTTCTTTTTGCCATATTGTTATAAATGTGTTATCCTTATTAACACCAGGTATTGGTACTATTTCTTCCATTCCACGCTCTGAGAATCTCCTCAGAGCTTTTATTTCGTTGTTAAAGTCTTTTCTAGTCTGTATTAAATCCATCATTTGTTTTTGAGATAATCTATTTGTAAATACTTCTTTTTCTTTATCCCAAAACTTAGGTAAATATTTTGCGTTTTCAGGGTTTTTCTTTTCAATTCTAGTTAGTTTAGCGTTAAAATTTTTAAGTACTTTTCTTAGTTCTTGTTTATCAGATTCACGCCATCTAATTTTAGGTTGCATAGACTAGTAAACTCATCATCTTTCCCTAGAATTAAAAACCCTCTTTTTTCAACTTTTTCATATAATTTTATATCTGCTAATTTGTTATT
>JAGBXP010000035.1 GCA_017629215.1 bacterium
CACTAAAAAAGCCACCTTGTTAGGTGGCTTTTAAATTAGGAGGAGGTGGGATTCGAACCCACGGTACGCTCGCACGTACGACGGTTTTCAAGACCGCTCCAATCAACCGCTCTGGCACTCCTCCAAAGTTATTCAATTGGTAACAATACAATAATACCCAAAAAAAAATTTTTTGTAAAGAGGGAAGTTTTTTGTTGAGAAGTTTAGGAGAATTTATACTCTGGATTGCTTCGCTTACGCTCGCAATAACGAAAATTTTTCTAAACCTCTCAAGTTTTAAACTCATCCTTATGTGTCATTCTGAAATTATTAAATATAATTTTTACCAAAAAATATCGAATTTTAAAATTAATCTAGAAAAAAATTACGAGCATAGCTGTTTATTTTTTTATCAAGCTCTGTAAGTCCAAATTTTTCTGTTTCTCTTCTTTTTCTTCTCTTGGGTTATTTATAATTACTAAAACTTCATCCTCAGATGACATCTTTAGATTATTTCTAGCAATAGCCTCTAAGCCTGTTACATTGGAAAAATTTTTAATATTTTCTTTTAATTGTTCATTTAAAACTTGTGCGTCATTTCGAGTCTTTGTTATTTGCATGATCTTAGCATTATAAGAAACAACTTTTGATACATTTATAACTGCACTTATAGTTATCTGGATTAAACATAAAAATAAAATTATTGTTAAAAACGAATAATAAAACACGTTTGAAGTTTTTTTCTTCTTTTTAGTTTTTATATTATTCTTTTTATCAAGTTTATTTATAACCTTTTTTGGTCTTTTTTCATCCACTCTATTTTTCATATTTACAATTTAAACCCTGTAGAAAACTGCAACTGATTTCTTTGTCTACCACCTTGATAATAAGTTTGTGCAACACCTAATTCAAACTTCAATGAGTCGGCGTACTTTTTTAATGCCGGTGTGTAAATAAGTGTTACTTCGTTTTTATACCTTGTTTGAGCCATATAATTTGTAAATGAATCCTTTAGCGTTAATTTATCTGTTATGTGAAATTCAGGAGCTAATCGGAATAAATTATACTGCGTGCCAATGTCTTGATTTGACGCTTGTCTTACAGATGTCGTAAAAGAAAACCAGCGAGGTGAATCATATCGAACAAAAAATGCTGTTGTATTTTCCATTTGCGCAAATTGAGTTAATTCTTGCTCCCAGCTCTGTCCATAAGAAAAACCTGCTCCAATTTGCTCAGTTACACTTCCCCCAAGTGGTAATATATCTTTAACAGTACCACGATTAATTGTAGCTCGAGCTAAAGCACTCCTTTGAGAGCCTGCATTTGATGTGATATTTAAAACTCCAACGGGTAATGTTAATGATCGCTTCGGAATGTTAACCTGAGGTTTCTCTATATTTTCATCTAAATAAATTGTCTCAACAGGATTATCATCATATTCAATTTGTCCCTGAAGTTTATATGTTTCTTTAATAACTGATGTGTTTTCCTCTGCCTGAGCAAAGTATGATGTTAATAAAAATAATAAAATTATTAATAGTACTCTTTTCATATTTATATCTTAGTTTAAATTAAAACAGTTTTCAATATAAAATCGTCTAATCAACCTAGCATGTTGGCTAGTAGTATCCTAAATATGATTTCGTTATAAAAAAATAAAAGGGGGATTTCTATGAAAAAATATATTTTAGCTTTAATCATTATTACTAGCGTAAGTTCAGCTTTTGCCGATGATAAAATTGCTGTCGTTGATTTACAACAGCTAGTTAATAATTCTTCTCAAGTAAAACAATTAAAACAAGATCATCTAAAGAAAATCAATGAGCTTGATAAAATTATTGTCAACGCTAGAGGTGAAATCGGTAACGAAAAAGATCCTGCAAAAATATTACTTTTAGAAGATAAATATATGAAAGAATTTAATACAAAAAAAAATAACCTCGAAAAAGAATACAATAATAAATTAAGTTCTATCGAAAAAAATATTAAAGCAGAAATCACCAAAAAAGCTCTTAAAGATGGATATGAATATGTTTTTGCCAAAAGTGTTGTTCTGCATGGAGGAAAAGATATAACCTCTGAACTCATTGAAACAATAAAATAACATATCTCAAATATCCACTATTTAGTTGATAACAAGCAAAAAAAAATGTATAATAATGTTATTGGGACAATAGGGGAGATTAGGGTCTCATGTTTAACAACATAAACGACAATAACAATGAATATTTATACAATTCTCAACTTGATACGTCAAGCAATATAATAAATCTTGCTAAATTACGTGCCAATGCACAAAAATCTGCGTATAATGTTGACAGCAATCCTTATGTTGATAGAAGCGAAATTTCTGCAAATGCGCTTGAGCTTTTTCAAAGAGATTGTGATATTAATAAATTTAATAAAATAGCAATGAGTAACCCTGATGACTTTTCTCACCTAGATAGAATGAATGAGTTGTTTGCACAGGGCGTAATTGATGTATTTGAGGACGATGTTTTATCAAATCTTGTAACAAATTCTAAATTATGGGATGACCTAGGACTTTAAATGTGCTAGAATAGCACTATGGCTAAATCTGATTATTATATACAAGATAATTCAAGTATAGAAGAACAGAAGCTTGAAGCAGCAAGGGGATTGTATCAAAATGGAAATTACTCTGGAGCTCTCAAGCTCTATCTTGATTTGGTTAATACAAGCTATTCATATAAAATCAACTATGAAGTAGGTAGGTGCTACTATAAGTTGAATAATTTTGAGAATGCGGAATTATATTTCAGACGTTCAATATCATTAGAATATTACAAAAATCCTTCATATTTATATTTAGGAAATATTTTTCACCGAAAACAAGATTATCATAGAGCTATTGAGTATTGGTCAACATCATATTCTTATAAGCCAGATGATGAATCTGTTTGTCTCAACTTAGCTACCACATATTTTTCTTTAGATATGAGGTTTCAGGCAATACGATTTTATGAAAAATATCTAAAATACGCAAAAGACAAAACTTCTAATTATTATCAAGAAATTAAAAATAATATTTCAAATTTTACAAAAATAGGAAATGAATTTTACCAAAAAGCATTAAAAGCGTCTGCTATAGGTGATACGGAGTCTGCTATACAAGCTTTAGAATATGCTGTTAAAAACGCACCTGCTCATTTTGATATTAATATGCTTTTAGGGAAGCTTTATTTTCAAAAAGGTCAATATATGCAAGCATTAATATATTTAAAACAAGCTTACTGCATTGATTCTAAATCTCTTGATGTCTTAGAACGTCTATCTTCAACTATGTTAAATCTTGGGGATTTTACTGGAGCTTATTGTTGTTTAAAAAGGATTTTGCCATTAGTTATCAATAATCAAAAAGAATATTTAGAAATAATTAAAAACCTCAAAAAACTTGAAAATAGCTTTGATGAACATAGCTATATTGGACACGAAAATTTTGGAGAGCAATATTATAATGAGAATAATTATCATTTTGCGTTATTTGAATACGAGAATTGCATAATTATTGATAATGCTTGTCTAGATAAGCTTGATGAAAAAATACAAAAAATTCGCACTTTTATAAACCCAGAAGAAAGAATAATCAAACTTTGTTTTGAGAAAGGGTTAACTTTCCATTCAACTGGAGATTTTAAAAAATCTAACAAATATTTTTCAAAAATTATGACTCTAGCTGATGAACATTCTTCTGATTTTAAATATGCAAAGGCTAGAATGGTCAATGTTTAAAAAATTTAAAAAGTTTTTTTATCTACATATACTACGAAGAAAATATTATAGAGTTGGAGCTTGTAAAGCTTGTGGTAGATGTTGTCAAAAAATATATGTTAAGCACAAACAGGTTATACAAACAGAAGAAGAATTTAAAAGACTACAATTACTACATCCCTTTTATACATATCTAAAAATCATAGATAAAGATGAGACTGGACTTGTTTTTGAATGTACAAATCTCGATAAAGAAACTATGAAATGCAAAATTCATAAAAAAAGACCTGGTATTTGTAGAAGATATCCTCAAGAGGAATTGTTTTTGATGGGAGGAAACTTAGCAGAACATTGTGGATATAAACTTGTGCCAATAGAAAGTTTTGAAGATGTTTTAAATAAAATCTCTAAAAAAGTTAAATAAAATTTAATGAACAGAAAATTTATGCTAAAATATTATCATGGTAGTTGCAAATTCATTTGAGGAAGTTATATCACTTATCAAGGATCGGTTGGATATAGTAGATGTTGTATCACAATATGTTGTGCTGAAAAAATCTGGAGCAAACTATTGGGGTATCTGTCCATTTCATAATGATTCAAAACCATCAATGTCAGTTAGTCCCTCAAAAGGTATATTCAAATGCTTTTCTTGTGGAACAGGTGGAGATGCTCTGAATTTTTTAGTGCGTATACAAAATCGTGAATATAAGGATGTTATTTTTGAACTTGCTGAAAAATTTGGAATTGAGCTTCCTAAAAAATTTTCATCCACTAATGAAACAAAGATTCAAAAAACAGAAATGCTTAAAGCCTGCGAAAAAGCTGCAAAGTTTTATAATTCTCAATTAAAGATAGCTACTGATGCCAATAAAGCTAATTCATACCTGCAATCTAGAGAAATAACAGAAGATATTATTCAAAAATTTACAATTGGTTGGGCTCCTGATAAATTCGATTTACTTTACAAAGAGCTTTCCAAAGAATTTAAAGATGAAATCTTAGAAAAAGCTGGTCTGATTATTAAATCAAATAACGGAAAATGGATTGATAGGTTTAGAAATCGTTTAATGATTCCTATCCAAAACGAAAATGGAGATTTTGTTGCTTTTGGAGGAAGAACATTGGAAAAAGATCCTAAAACTGCAAAATATATAAACACTTCTGAAACATTAATCTATAACAAAAGTAAAATTTTATATGGATTAAATTCTGCAAAAGAAGCAATAAAAAAAGAAGATGCAGTAATTGTAATGGAAGGATATTTTGATGTAATTTCTGCACATGCTAATGGTATAGAAAATGCAGTTGCTTCTTGCGGTACAGCAATGACAGCTGAACATGTTAAGCTATTATCTCGTTATAGTAAATCCCGTAGAATTTTTCTTTCCTTTGATACAGATGCTGCTGGTATAAAAGCAACACAAAGAGGTAGTGAAGTTATAAAAGAAACCCTAGCAACTTTAGGATGTGTTAAACAATTTGACGAAAGTCATATTTCTTCTTCTGTGGATAACAAATACGCTTGTGAAATAAGAGTTGTATCACCTCCTCATGGTAAAGATCCTGATGAATTTATACGCACAATGGGTGGTGATGCTTTTAAAGCTCATATAAGCGAAGCTCCCTTGCTAATAGACTTTTTATTAAATAATATTCTTAGAGAAAAAAATTCAGCAAAAACTCCTCAAGAAAAAGCAGAATTAGTTACACAAATTATTGAAATTTTAAAAGATATAAATAATAAAATTATTCAATCAGAATACGTTAAATTAGTTGCGTCTACCTTAGAAATTAATGAAAACGCAATGCTTAAAGAATTAAATAAATTTAATAACGTAGAAGTCCCTCAAATAAACATCTCAAAAAAAGTTGTAACAAATTCTTCACAATTCGAAATAAAAGCGCAAAAAAATTTATTGAGCGTTTTTTTATCAAACAACAGTTCAAATAATTACCAAAAGTTAAACGAATTGTTGCCTCAAGATATAATTCAAGACGAAACATTAATAATTGTAAAAAATACAATTGACAAATTGTCTTGTACAGTAAATAATATTAGCGAATTAACTAAACAATTATATACTGAATTCATTGAGGATAATAATCTAACACAAATATTGACAGATTTGATCGAAATGTCAGAAGCCTTTAATAACCTACAGGAAGATGATTTAAGACAAACTGTTCAAGAAAACATAGCAAGACTTAAAAGGTACTATCATGAATGCGAATCAGAAAAACTTCGCCAACAGTACCGAGAAGTAAATGATAATGATTTAGAAGCATTGAAAATTCAAATGCAACTAAGAGACAAAATAAAGTTAAGAACTGGAGATAAATAATGACCCAAAAAAGAAATTCAAGATCATCAGTAATTAGTATAGAAGATGAAAATATAGATTTATTAGACTTTGATACAGACAAAGATGAAGATGGTGAGGATTATATTGAAACAGATTTAGGCACTGATAATATAGAAGATATTATCCAAACATCTAAGTTGAGTGGTGTTAAAAGTGAAGATTTTTACATGATGGATTCTTCTGATTCTTCTGATGCAGAATTAGAAACTGAAATTCCAAAAGGTCTTGCTGTTGAAGATCCAGTACGTCTATATCTTAGAGAAATTGGTCGTATAAAACTTTTATCAACAAGCGAAGAGATTGAATTAGCTCGTAAGATTATTCAAGGTGGTGCGCCTGGAGCTATTGCTAAACGTAAACTTGTTCAAGCAAATCTAAGACTTGTTGTAAGTATTGCTAAAAAATATGTTGGTAGAGGCATGCTTTTCCTTGATCTTATTCAGGAAGGTAATTTAGGTCTAATAAGAGCAGCTGAGAAGTTTGACCACGAAAGAGGGTTTAAATTCTCAACTTATGCAACTTGGTGGATTAGACAAGCTATTACAAGAGCTATCGCTGACCAAGCTAGAACAATTCGTATACCAGTTCACATGGTAGAAACAATTAACAAGCTTAAAAAAGTTACTCGTAGATTAGCACAAGAACTTTCAAGAAAACCAACCGAAGAAGAATTAGCTGTTGAAATGGGAGTTTCTATTTCTAAGCTAAGAGAAATCGTTAAAATCGCTCAAGAACCTTTATCATTAGAAACTCCTATTGGTAAGGAAGAAGATTCAAGATTAGGTGATTTTATTGAAGATAAAGAAGCTGATGCTCCTATCAAGACTGTTGCATCTGAACTTCTAAGAGAAGATCTAGCTGAAGTCCTTTGCACACTTTCACCTCGTGAAAGAGATGTATTAAGATTACGTTTCGGTATGGACGACGGACGTCAAAGAACATTAGAAGAAGTTGGTCAACTCTTCGGTGTTACTCGTGAACGTATCAGACAAATCGAAGCTAAAGCTTTAAGAAAGCTAAGACATCCAAATAGAAGCAAACGCTTAAGAGAATATGTTGAAAATTAATAATAAAAATGGTTCGAAAGTTTTAATTTTTTCGAACCATTTTTATATCTTAAACATCTAGAACAAAAGTCGACATTTCTTCTGCAACATCAAATACGTAAGCACTTGCTTTATATGCCATTTCTGCTAATCTTATATTGCAGACATCTTGCACTGAATATCCATTTTGCATCGCAATAACCATAGTATTATCAAGCTTTTGGGAAGAAGCTACAAGATATTGTCCAGATTTTGTTAGGAAATCTTCTGGACGAACCTCGTTATAATAGTTTGATAAATCAACTACTGAATCCGCCTCTGCATAATCTTTACCACCTGCATATCCCAAAAAGCTTTCTTCAGGATTAGCTTGAACAGCAGAAACAGGAAGGGTTGACTTAGGAGCAAAACCTTCTAAAAGCTCTGAATAAAAAGATGTATTTATTGATGTTATTTCAGTCATAAAACTATATCTATAATTTAATTTTAAACTATTTTTTCACTTTTTCAAGTATAAACAGGTGTTATTTTATAATATAGGTTTAGATGTAACATTTTAGTAATAAAACCTCTCATAAATAATCATATTAGTATAATAAATTTGTCGATTATTTATACATTTACCAAGAAAGGATTAATATGCTATATTTAAACAAATTTTTAACTGAAATCAAAAAAAATTCAAATCTTTTAAAATCAAAAGATTATATTCTCAAATTAGGAATTAGCTCTACGCAGATTAAAGAATTGAAAAAATACGCACTTGAAAATCAATTTATTAAATCAGAGAAAGCTGAACTGACGGTTACTGCTTTAGGAGAACAGTATTTATTATCTAATCCTTTAAAATCTTGGAAGAGCAAAGAATTTCCACTTCGTCCATATATTAATTTAGAGTATTTAAAAGATGAAAAAACACCTGCAATATTAACAAAAGCCATTAGAAATTTATCAAAACATTTAATTGATGGTAATGAATTAAAACAATATTCAATTGAAGATTTATTATGTAAAGAATTAAAAAAATGCCATAAACTTTACTCTATGATAGAAACCGAAATTTTAAATGGTAATAGAATATCATTAAATGATGTCTACGCTAAATATATTTCATTAGGTATTACAAAATCATTAATTGCAATAATAATTTTACAAGTATTATTAAATAATAAAGATGTGCTGGCAATTTATGAAAAAACACAATTTCAACTTAACTTTAATCATTTAATGTTTGATAGAATGATTGCTTGTCCAGAAAATTTCGAAATTCAAAAAACAGAAATTGATGATATCTACATATTAAAAGACATTTCAAAAATAATTTTGAACAAATCTAGTAATAATATTTTAGAAATAACTAAAGGATTATATTCCACTATAAAAAAATTAGATAAATATACAATGAATACAGAAAAATTATCAAAAAATACTTTACGATTTAGGACGATAGTGCTTAACGCAAAAGATCCTATAAGTTTGTTTCAAAGAGATATTCCAAAAGTTTTCGGAATAAATACCTTAAAAGATGGTGATAGAAAATTTTTAAATGATTTAAAAATAACTTTAAATGAATTAAAAAACTCTACAGAAGAATTGTTAAAAGAATTAAAAGAATATATATTTGAAACTTTTAATGTAAAGACAAGAAATGAACTCTCCGAAAGGTTTATTGCTATTAAAGATTATATTGGAGAACAAGATTTAAAAATTCTATACAACACAATAACTGAATTAAATGTAAATGATGAGCTTTGGATTAATAGAATTGCTACTTTTATTAATAAATCAAGAGTACCAAAGGATTGGAATGATAAAGATTATATCGATTTCAAAATTAAAGCAAAAGAGCTTGCTCTAATATTTTCTATTATTGAAGCTACAATTGGAACAAAAAACTACAATAGCTCAAAAAATTACAATTCTTTAATCAAAAATTTTACTAAATTTTCAAAGCCTGAAAAATTAACCTTTTTAAGAGAAGTGTTAAATCTGATATAAAGAATTTCTTGACCCCAAAAATCCATTAAACCTGCGAGAAAATCAAATATAAAAATTTTCTCAGCAGGTTTTTAATTAAAAATTGACATTTATAAATATTACATTATATCTTTATTAATTCCCTCAATCAGATGATTTTTTTAAAATTAGCTAAAGTAAAAGTAAATAAATGTCGTCTGACATGGGAGAAATGAGGTAATAAATGCAAATAAACGGTGGCGTAAGATTTTGTGAACAAGGAATAAAAGCTTCTATTAGAGCTATGCACGTTCAAACAGAAGTCCTTGGTATGATTAACGAAAACATTGTAGGCTTTGATAAAGTTGGTTATCAAAGAAAAGAACCAGTTGTTTCTTCTTTTACAGAATACATTGGTATACACGGCTTATCGCAAACTGTTGATGATAAAGTTGGAAGAATTATGGTATCTAGAAATCCATTAGATATAAGCTTGGCAAATAAAGGATATTTTCAAGTCCAAACTCCAGAGGGAGTAAAACTTACACGTGATGGTAGGTTTAAACTAGATCAATTTGGAAACTTGCTTAATCTTGAGGATCATCCGGTTCTTTCTGACGCAGGCATGCCTGTAAAATTGCCAATTGTGCCAGATAATCCAGGAGAAGTTGTTATAAATTCAAAAGGTAAAGTGAGTGTATATGATAAAAACATCGGAGGACTTATTGAAGCTGGACATTTAGGAATTGTTGACTCTAATGGATTAGCAGTTTTAAATCCTGATGTTAAACAAGGATATAACGAATATTCAAACGTCCTTATACAAAACGAATTTCTTGCAGTAAAACCTGTTGTTAGAAATTTTGAAGCTAACAGACAAATTTTCTTAATCGAAAGTTCCAATTTACAAAAGGTTATAAGCCAATTAGGTTTAAACTAATAGGAGGAAGATATTATGTATAATATGCAAGCAGTAATAAGAAAAAATATAAATAATTCAACTATACAATTTGAAAAATTAGGCTATATTTCTAATAATATAGCAAATTTTAATACAATTGGTTATAAAACTGTTAGCTTTGAGCAAATTCTCAGAGAGGACGGATATGTTGATGGAGCGATTAAAACAAATATTAAAAATGGATCTATTAGAATTAGTGGTAGAGATTTAGATATTGCAATCGACGGAGCTGGTTATATTCCTGTTGTATCAGAGAATGGAGAAATACAATATACAAGAGATGGTTCATTAACTCGCAGTGAAGGAGGGTTTCTGACTACAACAGATGGCTGGATGGTTGGTGATGGAATTAAAGTCCCTGCTAATTCATATAAGCTAGAAATTAAATCTAATGGTGATGTCTATAATTATGATAATGCAGGTTCTTTGCCAGAAAAAATAGGTACAATACCGATTGTACAATTTGATTGTCCAGAAGAACTTGAACAAGGACATAATAATAAAATGATTGCTACAGAAACATCTGGAGCTCCAGTTATTGTTAAAAAAAATCAAAACATAAAACAACATGCTCTTGAAGCTTCTAACGCAAACATGTATGACGAATTAAATGATTTGATGAGACTAAATACATCAATGATTGCAAGTATGAACTTAATGCGTGTAGCAGATGATATGTATAATAAAGCTATAAATATCAGAGAATAAATTTAACTAAAAAGAGGACTAAAAATGACATTCACAGCACTTGATTCTATGGGTAAAACTTCATTAATGCTTGATTTGATTTCTCAAAAGCAAAGGGCATTAGGTTCTAACGTCGCAAATGTTGATACACCTGGGTACGTTAGACGTGATATTGATTTTTCTCAATATTTAGGAAGCATGAATAGTCCTTTGGAAACTAAACTTTCTACAGCACTCGGTCCATCTGGTGTTATTGAGGATAGACGAGGAAAAGAAATCGATATTGCTGATGAATTAGCAGAGCTTCAAAAAAATTCATTAATGTATACAATGGCAACTAGAAGAATGTCAAATATAATTACAGAAATGAAAACAGTATTAAACGTAGGTAAATAGAAATAAATTGAAAGGTTGATAATATGAGTATTCTTGAATCAATGAATATAGGTTCTAATGCTTTGAGAGCGCATGGTCTAAGACTTGATATCCATGCTAAAAATATTGCTAATATTGATACTCCAAATTATGTAAGAAGAATACCTGTTTTAAACGCATCAGAAGATATTTCGTTTCATGGATTAATGAATACAATGAAAAATGATGTCTTTGGAGTTGGGACTCTACCTTATCTTCAAGGAGGTGTAACATTCAATGGTTGTGTAGAAGATCCAACTATTGGAGAAAGAATATACTCTCCAGGTCATCCTGACGCTGATGCAAATGGATATATAAGAGCATCAAATGTAAATGCTATGGTTGACATGGCAGATGCCATTATGGCTCAAAGAGCTTATGAAGCAAACTTAGCATTAATAAACATATCTAGAGCAATGGCAAATAAAGCAACTGAAATAGGAAGATAAGAATTTTTAAAACTTAAAAGAGCTTGGAATAATATTTTATTTCAAGCTCTTTTAGTATATAATATAGCTAGGATTGGAGTTTATTATGTTTAGAGATTTTAACGAAGTAATTTGCTTAGGAATGGGAGGTTCTTACTCAGAAATAGCAAAGGATAAGCTATTTAAAGCTTATGATTTATATTTATATCAAAGATCCCTAAATTCTATTAAAGAATGTATTGAATATGTTGACGAATTTTCTAATGCAATTGCAATAATTCCAGTAGAAACATCATATAAAGGTATCATAAGAGAAAGCATTGATAACCTAATTGCTACTAAGAACCAAAATATTCAAATTCTTGCTGAAACAAATATTCCAGTTAATGACTGTATCCTTTCTAAAACAACAGAATTTTATAGCATTATGGGATTAATCGCTAACCCAAATGCTCTTGGAAAATGTAAAAAGTTTTTAAAAGAAGATATGCCAAGGCAACTAAATATAGTTATGGCTGATAGCATGGATGATTCAGCAAGATTGTTAAATAACTATAACTTAACTTACTCTATTATAGGCACAGAAAAAACAGCAGAGTTGTATAATTTAAACATTTTAAAAGAGCATATTGAGGACGATAAAGATAATAACCGACGTTTTATTGTAATTGGCGATGGCTCAACAAAAGCTACCGGAAATGATAAAACAAGTATTGTTATATTTTTAGATGATCGCCAAGGTGCATTGATGGATATTGTACAAATTTTTGTAAAATATCATATTAATATTACTCATATAAATTCAAAAATGATGAACAATAGAGCCGAAGAACAGGCTGTCTTTATTGATTTTGATGGACATAAGGATGATGATTCAATTAAGAACCTTTTAAACGATCTAGCTCCTCATAGTAAAGCTGTTCGTGTAATAGGCTCTTATACAAAGTTTTAATTAATTGAATACAATATCCTCCATTTGTATGTTATCTATATCATTCAAGTTTAATAAAATAAACTTGGGAGAGGATAATGCAAATTAACTCAAATATTGAGAGCAATTTGGCTAAGGCCATAAATAAGGTTACATTGCCGAAAAAAACACGTTCTTACGAATTGTGTATAAAAGCTGATGCAATGCGTTTTGCAAAACTCTACCGAGAGTCTGTTAAATGCTATTTAGATTCAATAATGATGGATAGAAGTTATCAAGAGTCTTATTGGGGGTTAGCAATTTCTTATAAATATTTGCAAGAATACCCAAAAGCGATTAAAACTTTAGAAAAACTTATTGAACTTGATGATAGTAATGACAAATACTATTATGAGCTAGGTGTCTGTTATTTATCAGATGGACAGCCTGCCAAAGCAATCCCACATTTAGTACAATGTATCGTAACAAATAGAGAGAATTTAGAAGCTCAAATTCAACTAGCTATAGCACATGAGCTAGTTGAAGAACAAGAGCTTTCGCTCATGATTTACAACAAATTAATAGAAACAAACCCTGAGTATCTAAAAGCTTATTATAATAAAGGTGCTATGTTGATGGGTTTAGGAGATTTCAAAGAAGCTTCAAAAACTTTTTTCCAACTGCTAAAACGTAACCCTGATTATTATAAGGCTTATTTAGGAATTGCAATGAGTTTTGATAAGCTTGAGTTGTACAGTGATGCAATTAGATATTACAAAAAATTCTTGAGATTAAAAAATTTCTCAGATGATGCACTTTTTGCTCGTCAAAGGATTAAAGAACTAAAAGCGTCCATGCCAGTAAAAAATATAACTCTAAAATTGGTTCGTTAATTTGTTATAATTATCTAAATAATCTTTAGCAATTTTGTCTTTGCCTAAATTTTTATATACATAAGCCAAATTATAATGAATTTCTGGAATATTATTATTTAAAGTAACAGCTTTAATTAACTCTGATTTAGCTTTTTTTAGCTCTGCTTGCTTAATATATGCACAAGCTAAATTGTAATATACATAAGGATTTTTTTTGTTATATTTTATAGCTAATTTATAATTTTCAATCGCAAAGCTATATTTTTCATCAGCTAAATAATGATTAGCTAAATTATAATAAGCTTTGTAATATTTTTTGTCTGCAAATATTGCTTTCTGATACATAAATTCAGCATTTTGTCTTTCGCCCTTTTCATCTAACAAATTTCCTAATAAAAGCCAATCTTGTGCTGAGCGTTCATGTTCATTTATTTGCAATAATAATTCTAATGTCTTTTGGAAATTATTATCACTATAAAAAGCTGTTGCCTGCTGTGATAATTCATGAGATGCAAAACAAGTATTCACTCCTAATATTATCAACGATATAAAAAAGATCTTCTTCATAAAATAATTTTAATTTAAAACTATATTTTTTTCAAATTCTATTTAAGTGAATACAAAGTATTTCATGATTAATTTAATTAGAAAGCCAAACTATTATCTAGACACTCTTAAATGTCTTGTTTCACCTTCTCCAATAGAAGTACTTTTAAGGCCATATTGTTCTACAAGGTCATGTTGAAGCTTTCGCACTTGAGTATTTTGAGGTAAAAGATCTACATACGGTACACCGTCTTGAATTTGTTTTATAGCGTTTTTTGCTTCATCTAACGCTTGTTCAGATTCATCACAAAAACCTGTATCTTCAGGATTGTCAAATGGTCTTAAATCAAGAGCATCTTTTAAAACTTTTTGTATTTGAGCCATTGAATTTGTTTTAACATAAAATATTTGTGCTCTATATTCTTTAGCTGTATTTAAAACTTTTGCTCCACCTTTTGCAAAATTCTTGTGTGCGAGTACTATATCTGCATCATCAACATTTCTTGTTATTTCAACATTAAAATTTAATCTTTCAATAGTTTTTTCTACAATCGTTCTAGAAACTGCATATAAATACAATTTACGCAAAGGTTTATTTTGCTCACAATATTTTTGACGTGAAAAAGAAAAATTCATTTGATTTTCTTCTGGTTTCTGTACTTGCTGAGCAACTGGCACAACAGTTTCTTCTTGTTTTTCTACAAAATCACCTACAGGGTTTTTAGAATAATCTTTATCCACCTTCCTTAATTCAGGTCTTATTGGCCACCCTCTTAATATATAATCCACAGCCTCAGATGAATTTTTATAAACTGCTAAAGTATTTCTATCAATTATTTCAATAACAATATCAAAAGTCGGTTGTTTTTCTCTCTCTAAAACTGTTTTTTGAGAAGCTCGTCTTTTAGCTTCATCATCACCTAGTGTTACAGATTGTATTCCACCAACTAAATCCGATAAAGTTGGGTTTTTAATTAAACTTTCTAGGCTGTTACCATGTGCAGTTGCAATAAGCATAACTCCACGTTCAGCAATAGTTCTTGCAGCTTGAGCTTCTGCTTCTGTACCAATTTCATCTACAACAATAACTTCTGGTGTATGGTTTTCAACAGCTTCAATCATTATATCTTTTTGAAACTCTGGCTGAGGAACTTGCATTCTTCTAGCAGCTCCAATTGCTGGATGTGGTGTATCACCATCACCTGCAATCTCATTTGATGTATCAACGATAACAACTCTTTTACCAAGCTCATCAGCTACCAATCTTGAAATTTCTCTTAATTTAGTTGTTTTCCCAACACCTGGTCTACCTAAAAATAAAATACTCTTGCCTTGTGTACAAATATCTTTAATACAAGAAATTGTACCAGTAACAACACGACCTATACGACAAGTAAGTCCAACAATCTTTCCTTGTCTATTACGAATAGCACTTATTCTATGAAGTGTGCCAGGAATTCCTGAACGATTATCATGAGTAAATTCTTGTAAATGTGATGTGATAAAATTAATATCATTATCATTTATCAATTCTTGTCCAAGTTTTTCAATATTGCCAGTTGAATAACGGACTTCTGCAGGACGTCCAATATCCAAAACAATTTCAATAGCATTTGTTAGTTTCTCTGCTGACAGGTAAGGTGCAACTCCTTGGGGCATTATCGACAAGAGTTGTTCAATATCATTCTGTTGCTGTAAATTATTCGTCATGTTTATATAGAATGCCTTTCTGCTATCGCATTTGGCTAGGAACTATACAAGCTTATCTCCTACCAATATTATAACATATTTTTGCATGTTAATGTAACTTTTTTCAAGAATATTAAGATATATTAAGCTTTTTTTGGACATATTTATTTCATTTTTACATAAAAAAAGATGTCTATATTAGACATCTTAATTTTTGTTTTCTCGCTCTCTAATCACTTTAACTAAACTTGAATTAAACGCCTGCTCCGTTTTTGTCTTTAATTTTTGACTGCTCTTCTTTTTTTTCTTCTTCACTTTTAGCCGCAGCTTTTTTATCTTGTTCAGTTACATAAAGAGTTGCAAACTCTTCATATAAATCTGAGTTAAAGTTTTTAAAAATATCATCAATATCAATTTCATCCATTTCTTCAACAGAATTTTGATATGCATCTTCAATGTGTAAATTTTTAGCTTCACGCAAATCTAATGTCTTACCAACTTTTTCGGTAATCCAACTTTTTAATAAAGAACTGTTAATATTTGTACTCATTTTGTAGCTCCCATTTTAATTCATCTTACACCTATATAAAGTTTTTTTATTTAGCCCGATTTCAGATGTTTAAATTTTTGTTACAATTCTTTACATATTTAACAAAAATTATAGCTTACGTTGCAAATTCCAAGTTGATATAGTATAATATTTGAGTATTTTACGTTAGCACGAAATCCCATAGTTTAATTGATTAGAGGTATTTTTTTGAGACCTAATTTAAGTGTAAGCTATAATGTTAATTTTCAAGCAAACTGGTATGATAAATTTTTTAAACGCATACCTAATAAAGACGTTGTTAATGCTAGCCAGTTTAATGAATTTGGGAAAAAACTTGCTAGCCCTCATTGGAACAGATTAGCTTTGGGAGTAGCTGGTATCGCAACTTATCCGTTTTGGGATTATTATAACCCTAAAATTGATAGAGATACAGCAAAAGCATCTACAATTAGGACTTCTTCAAAAATCGTAACTTGCACAGCTACTGGATTTGTAATAAGAGGACTTTGTTATAAGCTTACAGAAAAATATATGCACGGTTCTACAATGGAAGGGTCAACATTATTAACTCCAAAATCCATATTAGAAGAAGTAAATGCTGATTTAAGAAATAATAAGTTAAAACTACATAAAAACACTTTTTCAACAGTTATTGCATTGTTTGTAATGCTTTTTACAAACTTTTTAATTGATGCACCTTTAACAACCATTGTTACAAATAAGTTTTTAAGATTAGCAAATTTGGAGAATAAAGCGAGGGCTAAAAATGAAAGAGTTATTTAATAGATTTGCTAGTAATATATCAGAAAGTATTTATAAATATTTTTCTCAAAATTCTGGGAAAATGCTTTTGTCAGCAAACATTATTGGGATTTTGCTATCAAGTTTTGCCCAAGCAGGTGCTGTTATGGTGAATAAGGATTACACAAAATCTCAAAAAAAATTTTTAGCATCCCACGAATTAATTGACGGATTGCTTATGGTGGCATCAATATTTTTAGTAACAAGACCTATTCAGTGTTTATCTAAGAAACTTGTTAAATCTGGTAAATTGATAACAAAAGATATGGCAAAATATTTAGAAGAAAACTGTTTGAAAGATAAACGTGGAGATGCTGATTTTGATATAACAAAAGAAGTTAAAGAAATAATACAAAAAATTGAAAACTCTGATAAATTTATTAAGGCGTCTGAGATGGAAAAAGAACAGTTGCTCACAAAACACAAGAAAATGCTTAATGATTATAGTATATTTGAAGATTCTACATCAGCTATTGCAACTACCATTGGTACAATTACGTCATTCTCATTTGTTTCTCCATATATTAGAAACCAAGCTTTATCAAACATATCAAAATATACCAACAACCAATCATTAGATAACAAAAACTTATATAATAAACCTTACAATAATCATTTTCAGAAATCATTAATAAGAATATAAATACTAGCTCTTAGGAGCTAGTTCTGTAGGATTAGTTTTTTATTAACTTTATAGAGGGTTAATTTTTGTTAAATTTAGTGGTTAATAAAGAAAATAAATCCTTTTAATACATTATATTTTTTTTAAAAATATTGCCTAAAATAGATTTTTTTGCTATATTTATAGTGGACGTATATAGTCCTTTAGTAGTACAAAGAAAAGAGAGTTTAAAATTATGACATTACCAAACGTAGCGTATTTTTCGATGGAAATTGCAATGGATCAATCTTTAAGCACTTATTCTGGAGGTTTAGGTTTCCTTGCAGGTTCTCACATGTTATCAGCAGGTTATTTACAAATGCCAATGGTTGGTGTAACTATGCTATGGTCTTATGGCTATTACGACCAAAGAATTGATCATTCTGGCAATGTTGAAGTAGCATATATAAGAAAATATTATGACTATTTAGAAGATACTGGTATTACAGTAGAGGTTGATACATTCGGTGAAAAAGTTAAGGTTAAGGCTTTCAAAGTAAACCCTGAATTATTTGGAACTTGCCCTGTATACCTATTAACAACAGATATAGAAGGAAATAGTGATTGGGCTAAAAGCATTTCACATAGATTATATGATGGAAATGAAAGAATAAGAATTGCACAAGAAACAGTTTTAGGTATTGCTAGTATAAGAGTGCTTCAAGCAGTTGGATATAATTTTGATGTTGTACACATGAACGAAGGACACGCATTGCCTGCAGCATTTGAATTATTAAGACAAAACAATGGTAATTTACAAGAAGTAAGAAAGAAAACTGTATTTACAACTCACACTCCAGTTGCAGCAGGTAACGAAGTTCACTGGGTTGATACATTACTTGAAGGTGGATTCTTTGCTGGAGCTAGTCGTGAAACAGCTATTCAATTGGGCGGTGAAAACTTCTCTCTAACAGTAGCAGCTTTAAAAATGTCAAGAATAGCAAATGCAGTATCTCAATTACATGGTTTGGTTGCTAATAAAATGTGGGAGTGGGTTGAAGATAGATGTCCAATTAGAGCAATTACAAATGCTGTAAACCTTCATTATTGGCAAGATAAGAGAATTAGTGGTGATATGCCTAGCGAAGGTTTATTATCAGTAAAACGTGAAATGAAAGAAGAATTGTTCAAGTATATAGCTAATGTTGCAGGTAAAAGATTTAACCCTGATGTTTTAACAATCACTTGGGCTAGAAGATTTGCTGATTACAAACGTGCTTGGCTTATCTTAATGGATAAAGATAGAATTCAAAAATTATTAGACGAAAACAAAGTTCAAATTATTTTTGCTGGTAAATTCCATCCGGATGATGTAATGGGCAAAGAAATGTTTAACAAATTGTTAAACAGATCTCATTCATTGAAAAACGTAGTAGTTCTTCCTGGATACGAATTGCAGTTGTCTGGAATGCTAAAACGTGGTTCAGATATTTGGTTAAACACACCATTAAGACCATTTGAAGCTTCAGGTACTTCTGGTATGTCTGCTAACATGAACGGAGCTTTACACTTGTCAATATTTGATGGTTGGACAGTTGAAGGTACATTTAACGGTATAAACGGCTATACTGTTGAGTATGACGGGCTTGATGATGATATTCCTTGGGAAGAAAGACATTGGAAAGATCACGAATGTGTAATGGACATAATTGAAAATCAAATCATCCCTACTTATTATAATAATAAAGAAGAATGGGCAAGATTGATGAGACAAGCAATAAGAACTTCTGAAGCATATTTCAATTCAGATAGAATGGTAATAGAGTATTATAACAGATTATATGCTCCAATTGCTCATGATGATTGTTCTGCTGGTGAAAAGAAAAAAGAAATGAATATTTCTGAAACACCAACTTTTGATGCTTGGACTTATTCAAATATTAAATAACATACACAATATTAAAAAATAGCGAATGCTAATAAGCGTTCGCTATTTTTTATATTATTAAGTTTAAGATTTGTAACACTCAATTTTTCCAATTATTACTTGTTTATAGTTGTTTTTTATTTATTTGTTTAGCATTTATGAGCAAAAAAATTTTTTCAAATGTTTTAAATAATATATAAGTGTGTTGTGGAGGTGCAAATGGTTTATCAGATAAATGGCTCGAATGGAATTTATGATAATCAAATAAAGGATAGTTCTGTAAAATATGGTAGAAATGCTGTAAATAACAATATTAAACATATAGAAGCTCCATTAGTTAACGATAATCGTGCAGTACCACCGATTTTCAATTTTTCTCCTTCATTAGAAAATCATGAACAAAATTTTTCAGATTTAGAACTATATCTTAATAAAAATGACGAATACTTAAATTCATTACCACCTTTAGAATATGAATATCGATATCTTCCTAATTTCACACAAAATAATCTTGATAAAAAAGCATTATTAGCAGTTGCTTACGAAGAATTTGGACAAAAAACAGAAATGTCGATTGAAGAATTTGAGGATAAATGCCTTTTTGACGATACTCAAACAGCTGAACCATTGGATATTAATAATGATAAAAAAATAGACATTGGTGAATATAGTGCAAATATACTCGCTACTGATATTCTAAGCAAAGGTACAACAAATCCGATGGAAGCAGATGGTGTTATTAATAACAAAGGCATGAATGCAATTGTTGATTATTCTAAAAAAATTAATGCAGATGCAGCGTCAAAACTTTATAAAAATATTTATACCACTTACAATCTAAACTCAGAAGAGATTTAACCTAGTGTACATTTGAAATTATTCTTCATCACATGCTATAATTTTAGAAAGTAAACTTATAGGAGAAGAATTATGAGCGATATTTTAATAAAAGAAATTAATGGCGTTGATGTTGTTCAATATCAACCTAAAGGTGTTTGCGCAAAAATGATGCAATTTAGGATAAAAGACAACATTATACAAGATGTTGAATTTGTAGGTGGTTGTAATGGAAATTTAAGTGGTATTGGAATATTAATAAAGGGAATGCACATAAACGATATTATTCCAAAGCTAAGTGGGCTTCCTTGTGGTAGCAGACCAACAAGCTGTCCTGATCAATTAACAAAAGGACTCTCTGCATATTTAGAACTTAAACAAAGTGTTAAGGCCTAAACTCTTTACATATCTTATTAAGAAAGCTCTCTGATTTTTTCATGAGCCATTTCGTTATCTGGGAAAATTGATACCACTTTTTCAAAATACTTCAATGCTAAATCAATATTTTTTAGCATTTCATAACATTTAGCGATTTCCATTAACACTGAAATATTTTGAGGGTGTTTTGTTTCAAGATTTTGAAATATATTTAAAGCTTTTTCATATTCACCTAGCTCAAAATATGTTAAAGCTAATGTATTTTGAGTTTCGACATCTGGATTTTGTTCGACAGCTCTTATTAAATACCTTTTTGCTTCTTCAAACTCATTACGTGCAAATAAAATTCTACCCATGCAAAATTGAACATATTCGTGATTAGGTTCTATAGATATTGCTTTTGAAATATATTTATAAGCTTCGTCAAGCTGGTTTAAAACAAGTTTATTTAGAGCCATAAATGTTAATGCGATAGCGCTATTTGGATTTACCTCTAAAGCCTCATTATAATATCTATCAGCCTCTAAGTTTTTGGAAGTAGAATATAGGAAATTCCCATATTCAAAAAGAATTTCAAAATCATTTGGTTCAAGTTTCAAGGCTGTCTTAAACTCATCTTCGGCGTAATCAAATAATCGCTTATTAAGATAAATGATTCCCAAATCTTTATGAGCTTTAGCCATTTCGGGATTCATGCGAATAACTTTTTTAAGCATTTTTTCTGCAGTATCAGAATCGCATAAACTTGATGATAAAATTGCATACTGATGCATTATATCAGCATTAATATGACCTTTTAAAAGGATATTATCATAAATTTCTTTTGCTTTCGTCAGCTGATTAGACTTAATATATAAACTTGCTAATTTTTGAGCAGGAAGTAAGAATTTTGGATTTATATATATTAATTCTTCTAATAATTTAATTGCAGTCTGAATATTACCTAATGCTTCATAGCAAATCGCAATATTGTACTTATAATTTTCTTTATTAGGACATAATAACGCTAATTGTGTATAATGTTTTAATGCGTCATTAAACAAACCTAACTTAACTTCGGAAATAGCTAGTGCTAGTAAAAAGGATTCGTCCTCTGTAATATCAATAGCTTTTTTAAAATATTCTATAGCTTTTTGATGATTTTGTAATATTTGATATGCAGAACCTATATTATAATAAGTCATTGGAGCGTTTGGATTTATCTCTATTGCTTTTTCGTAAGTTTGTATTGCGAGCAGGTTATTCCCAGTTGCCATGTAGCAAGTACCAAGGCTATTTAACGTGCCTAAATTTTCAGGCTTTTTGCTTAAAGCTATCTCGAGTGGCGCTATAGCCTTTTGAAACTCTTTAAGTTTCATATAGCAAGTTCCTATTATAAAATCAAAAATAAAATCAGCATCAAATGTTTTTGCTCTTTCAGAAAATTCAATAGCTAAATCTATTTCATCCAATTTCATTAAAATAATACATAAACTTGTATAAGCGTCTTTATATTCACTGCGTAATTCTATAACACGCAAATAAGCATTTTTTGCAGATATAAAATCGCCTAAATTTTCATAAGATTTTGCCAAATAGAACCAAGACGTAGCGTCTTCTAATTCAAATTTTACAATCGTTTCAAAAGCTTTTTTTGCTTCCATCCACATATCAAGATTTACATAAGTCAAACCTGCAAGTTTAAGTAATTCTACATTATCAGGAGTTTCTTCCAAAGCCTTATCTATAAGAACTTTTGCGTTGTCAAATTGTTTACTACCAACTAACTCATTAATTTCATTTATCATTTTATGCTCCAAAATAATTTTTTAGCCCAGATGTCATATTTTTATTTTTACAAAGCTTTTTTAATTTAGAAATCGCTCTATTCTCTATTTGTCGAATTCTTTCTCTTGAAACACCGTATATTGTTCCTATTTCATCTAATGTTTTCTTTTGTCCATCATTATTTAATCCGAACCTAAGGATTAAAACATCACGTTCTTTTTGACTCAATTGTTCAAGCATGCTCGTAATATCATCAAGCAAACTTTCTTGTGATACTAAAGACTCTGGTGCTAAAGTTGACTCATCTACAATATAATCAATAATTTTATTTGCGTCATCTTTTTGACCAGTCGGAGTATCAATACTAATTGTAGATTGTGTAGATTTTATGATAGAAGTCAGCTTAGAAACTGAAATTCCCATTTTATCTGCAATTTCTTGTTTAACAGGTATTCTACCTAATTCTGTAGTCAAATCCATTGTCGCTTTTTTGATTTTATTAATAGACTCAATTAAGTGAATAGGTAATCTAATTATTCGAGCTTTATCAGCAATAGCTCTTGTGATAGACTGTTGTATCCACCATGTTGCATAGGTTGAAAACTTGTATCCTTTTGTATAATCAAATTTTTCAGTTGCTTTAATTAAACCCATATTACCTTCTTGAATTAAATCAAGAAAAGATAAGCCACGACCAATATATTTTTTTGCAATACTTACAACAAGCCTTAAATTTGCATTTATCAATACTTTTCTTGCAAACTGGCTTTGAGTCTCGTAAATTTTTTTCGCAACTTCTAATTCTTCTTCACTAGAAAGAAGAGGTATTTTACCAATTTGCTGTAAATAAATTCTTACTGAGTCATCCGAATTAATGGAATTTAAACTCTCTTGGGTTTTTGGCTCTTCTATTGAAATGTTATCTTCGTCATCTAAATCGTCAACAGGCTCAATGTTATTAAAATCAACACCCTCATCTGAAATATCATCGACCATTATATTTAATTTTTCTTTTTGTTTAACCATAATTAGCCTCGCTTTTTAGAAACATTTTGCCTTACACTCTCAAATAATATTATAGCAGTTGCATTGGAAACATTTAAAGAATTAAAATTTGTTAACATAGGAATTTTTACTTTAAAATCTGCTAATTTAATTAATGATTTTGAAATACCAGCATGTTCAGCACCCATTACAAGCGCAAAATTCATATCTGTATAATCAATATCATAATAATTATCCTCACAATGATTATCAGCTGCAATTACCCAATAGTTTTTTTCTTTTAATCTTTGTATTGCATTGACTATGCTATTGACTTTAATTATTGAAATATGATTTACTGCTCCAGCACTTGTTTTTTCAACGGTTGAATTAACCAAAACTCCTCGTCTTGAAGGAAGAATAATTCCTTTTACTCCTGCGCATACACAAGAACGAATAATTGCACCTAAATTATGAGAATCTTCGACGCCATCTAAAACTACCACTGATGTGTTTTCGCCAGAATTATTTTCAATAAATTCATCTAAATCAATATATTGGACTGGGGAAATTTGCGCAACAACACCTTGATGTCTAGCATCTTGAGCTATTTGATTAAGTTTTTCTTTTCCAACAAACTGAAAAACAATGCCTTTTGATTTTGCAAGTTCTTTTATTTTTTCTATTTTTTCATCTGATCGTGATGTGTTAGAAATAAGAATTCTGTTAAATTCTCTATTCCCTGCTTCTAAAGCTTCTATTATTGCATTTTTACCATAAATAAAAGAATTATCCATTACTTTGATACCTTTAACATTCTTTGAATACAGTTTGAACTACGTTTTCTAATATCCTCATCTATGGTTATTTCGTTAACCTCATTTTCAAGAGAATATAAAATTTCTTCTAATGTTGTTAATTTCATGCTTTCACAAAGCATATTATTGGATATTAAAATAAATTCTTTATCAGGATAATCTCGTTTAAGCCTGTCTGCAACCCCTTTTTCTGTAACAATTACAAATTGATTATCTTGACTATTTTTAACATAATCAATAATACCACTTGTACTTCCAATATAATCACCTAAAGAACTTATCGTAGGCTTACATTCAGGGTGAATTAGTATTTTCGCCTGTGGATATTTATTTCTTGCATCTAAAATGTTTTGCTCTGTAACATTGTCATGAACAGGACAACATCCATTATAAGTAACAACTTCAACATCGTTTAATTGAGATTCTACATATTTACCCAAATTTGCGTCAGGTACAAATAAAACTTTTGATGCTTTTAAACTTTTTACAATTTCAACTGCGTTAGAACTTGTACAGCAAATATCACATTCAGATTTTACTTCTGCTGTTGAATTAATATAGCATACCACTGGTAAATTTGGATGTTGTTTTTTAAACTCAATTATTTGATTTAAATTAATCATATCTGCCATCAAACATCCTGCATTCAAATTCGGCAAAAGCACTTTCTTTTCAGGAGATATTATTTTTGCTGTTTGTGCCATAAAATAAACTCCTGCAAAAACTATTATGTCAGCTTTAGTATCACGAGCCTTTTGGCTTAAATACAAAGAATCCCCGACAAAATCAGCTACTTCATCAATTTCAATATTCTGATAGCTATGAGCTAATATTATTGCATTTTTCTCTTGTTTTAATTTATTAATTCTCTCTAAAAGATTTTTCATTTATTTACCCTGTATACAAAATTTAAATTTTATTGTACAATAAAAAAAAATAGGAAGAAATAGCATGGGTTTTAATTTTAACAAAAAGAACATAGTAGGTGTTTCTATAACTCCTGAAAGAGGGTTAGAAATTGCTCAAATTGATAATTCAACTAAAACTATAGTTAAATATGGTAATAAGCAAATTGCATATGACAATATGCGTCAAGAGATTGCAGATAGAGATATTTTCAAAGATACTTTGCAAGAGTTGTTGTTTGAATTACAAATTCCTAAAGGTACTGAACTCGTAATAAACTTACCAACAGTTTCTTTTGGTATTGCAGATTATCCAGCTTCTCTTAACCAAAATCAAATCTTGATGGCTATTGAAGAAGAATTGTTAAGTAAGCCAATTTTTCAAGATAATGAACCTGGTATAAGCATGGCGCAATTGCCAAATTCAACAATGCAATTTGTTAAAGTCGCTTATACTGCTTCTCAAAGAACCTTATTAGAAGAACTTGCCTTACAAATTAAAGATTTAGGCTATAAAGTACGTGCAATTAATACATCAGTAAGCTCAATTATGAATGCTTTAATTTATAATGAAAGAGTCGATACTACTGATGATAATACTTGGACATTATTGCTAATAGAAAATAGCTATTGCAGAGTAATATCAATGTCTGGCAATAATTATTTGGAATACTTTGAAGAACGGATAAGCATTGGAGAAGTGCTTGGGGATGCAGAGAATTATGATATTGTATTAAATGCAATTAATCCTATTCTAATGAATTTACCGTCGAAATATTTGTATGTAGTGTCTAAAACAGATTTGATTAGTGCTAAAAATCTTTCTGAAAAATTATCTTATAACACTCAAATCATACATCAAGATGCTAATATATTTACAAATTCACCATTCTTAGAGGTATCTCCAGAAATAGATGAACAACTAGCAAAAACTATATCTCTTGATGTAATTGGTGTTGGTGTATATAATGATATTTCAACACAGTCAATTATTTCATTTAATCTGTTTAATGAAATGCTAGGTACTATTTATACATCCGAGCAACCATATTCTTTGCAAATTGGTTCTAAGACAATAGTGCTTTCTGTTGAAAACGTATTAGGTTTCTTATTTAAATTGTCTATACCAATAATTGTTGTTATTTTAGCCGTTTTTCTTTGGTTAAACTCTGATATCAATACAAAGACAGATAAGATACAAATAATTGAAAAAGAAATTAAAAGAATTGAAGCATACTTAAAACAAAACTCTGAAGTTACATCAGAACAATTTAATGAAGCAGATGAGATAAAATTTGGTCTAATTCATAATAAAAACATTTATTCATACTATACGATTGTAGGAACAGAAATTCCTAAAAAAGTTTGGTTAACAAACCTTGAATTGGGTAAATATATAACAATAGAAGGACAAGCTGATAACTTAGAAAGTATTTATAGCTTCTTCAGAAATATTAAAGACTATAATCCAAATATGAATATAAAATTACAGAAACTAGGCTTAGCTAATAATACTTCAAAGCTTAAACCTTTAGCAGATGAGGAAGCTTTTGATACAGATTCTATAATCACATCAATGAATGCTGATTTTTATGAGTTTAAAATTTCTAATGCACCAGAGTCTATAAAGAAAGAAAACGGTAATAGTGCTAATACTAATAGCGGCCAAAAAAAGAATAGTAAAAAGAAAGTACCAAACCTTCCACCTTTGGAATAATTTATAATGGAGATTTAAATGGAAAAATATTCTAGATATTATGGTGTACTAATTATTATAAGCGTTATTCTCGTATTATATTTCATTGGTAATTATTTTATTGCACCAATGTTTGAAAAACGAGAAGAGAAGTCTACAACACTTGTAAAAAAAGAAAAACTTCTCGAAAAGAAACGAAAAGATAGAGATGTTGTTAGACAAAAAGTAAAGAAAATTCAAGATGCGTCAGCAACAGCGCAAAAGAAGGTATATGCTCCAGTTGAGTCAGATTTGGGTAATGATACTTTGTTTTTTACATTATATAATGATGTAATTGAAATGATGCACTCTAACTCATTAAGAATTAAATCTATTGATTATGTTTATAATCCAGAAGGTGATGAGTTTGTAAAAGCTGGCAAAGATTATTTTGTATTTGATGTAAATGTAGAATTAGTTTCTAATTATACAAACCTTGGTAAATTTATACAGGATCTTTATCAATATCCTTATTACATAAAAATGCTTGATTTAAAAGTTCAACCTTATAATAGAGATAAAAAAATATTGATATCAGATTTAAGTATTAGACTTTACGCTCATACAGATCCTGAACGTAAATAATACTTTTGAATAAATTTATTTCTTAATAATGCAAACAAAAATCCCTTGAAATCATATTCAAGGGACTTTCCTTATTTATAATTATTTTATGAAATTCTACCAGCTACAACAACATCTTTGCCGTCAGCCTGAGGTTTTAAATTTTTCTTATAAACTTCAACGTGTGGTTGTAAAACGCTATCTAATACAGCTGGCAATTCTGTTTTTGAAGCAATTTTTGAAATAACTTCTTGATATACTGTTGAAAAAGCTCTTGATTGAACTAACGCACCAACTGCCTCTGGAGTTAAACCAAACTTAGACATTTCAACTGATTCGCAGAAATAACGACCAGCGTCAGAATAAGATTTAGATAGAGCTCCAATATAACCTTCTGCATTTTCGCAAGCAATTCCTTTATCAGAAGGAACTGTTAATGCAAACGCAAAATTATTTGCAGGATTGAAATGAGCTTCTGAAGAATGGTGCATAGAATCTGGAACTTTAGCGATTTGTTTTAAAGTATCTTTTACAGATTCGTTTTGCATTTGAGCATGCCAATTAACTGTGTATTCAAAAGCAGAACCCATATATTGATGAACTGAAGTTGTAATACCATCAGCTACAGCAGCAGCCCAAAAAGCAGCCTGAGCGTAAGGTATATTCTTTTCAAAGCAACTAGATAATGCTAATTCTGACATAGATTGAGCTGAATTTAACATTGATGTCATGTGTTCTTTGCTCATGCCTGCATAAGCTAATGTAAATAAAGCATGATCATCAAGAGCAGAGAATCTTCCACCAACATCATCATGGATATAAAGATTTCCTAACCAACCTTGAGAATCAGAAGAACGACGTAATTCACTTTTTTCTGCATTTTTATCAGTTACAGCAATAAAATGTTTTGCAGTCATCTTCTTAGCTTCATCTGAAGATAAGCCTTTTTCTATATAAGCTTCTTCCAACATTTTTTGTATTCTCAAAAATCCATCTTTTGTTTCAAAAGTTGAACCTGATTTTGATGCAACCATATAATTTGAAGTAGTTACATCATTTCCTAATCTGTGTAAAAATCTTGCAAAACTTACTGAATCAATATCAGAATAGAACAGAATTTCATCACCACAAAGATTTAGTCCGTTTAAACTTAACATATTTTCTACAGTATGTTTTGAGCCACCTATACCTAAAATAGTAAGCTTTGTAGCTTTTGTTTGTGATTTTAAAGTTTCTGCAAGAGAATAAATTTCTTCTAATCTTGCTAATTGATTTTTTGGTAAATCAACCCAGTTTAAAAATTGACCTGGCTGATTTGCTCTTCTTGAAAATTCTTCTACAACAGAAGAGATAATTTGTTCGTACTTTGAAACACTTGAATCAGAAAAACAAGTAGAAATACCTAAACCTGACTCAATCTTAGTTAAACATAATGTCATTTTATACCCTCCAATTTTATAAAATTGTACTCTTATAGTTTACAATAAAAGCAAATAAAATAAAATTATTAAAAAACTAGAGTGCATATATTATGCACTCTAGCAAATTGTTTTAATAATTTATTCTTAGATTGCTCCATGGAATGTTCTTGAAATAACGTCATCTTGTTGTTCTTTTGTTAACTTGATGAAGTTTACAGCATATCCAGAAACTCTCACTGTTAATTGAGGGTATTTTTCAGGATGAGCTTGAGCATCTAATAATGTGTCTCTGTTAAATACATTTACGTTTAAGTGGTGTCCACCTTTTTCTACGTAACCATCTAACAAGTTTATTAAATTTTGTTCTTGTTGTGTTGCCATTTTTCTTTTCCTTATCTTATGGTGCATAAATGCACCCTACTAACTTTTCATCTTTTCAACGGATGTTAAGCCATTAGGCTTAGCATCCGCAAGTACCTTCACAGCATCCGCAGTCTAGTTGAATGTCAAGGTCTCCCATGAACACTTCATCCTTACCTAAAGCATTAGGAATAATAGAGAAAGTATTTGAAATACCATCTTGGCAATCATCAAACGGAAGTTTTGCAACAGAAGCTAAAGATGCAACTGCGCCATGAGTATCACGACCATGCATTGGATTAGCTCCAGGAGCAAGAGGAACACCCATTTTTCTTCCATCTGGAGTATTACCTGTTTTCTTACCATAAACTACGTTTGAAGTAATTGTTAGAATTGACATTGTTGGAATTGAATTTCTATAAGTATAATGTTTTCTAATCATATTCATAAACTTAGAAACTAATTCAACAGCAATTGAGTCAACTCTATCATCGTTATTACCATATTTAGGGAATTCACCTGTTGTTTCGTAATCAACAACAACACCATCCTCATCTCTTATAGCTTTAACTTTTGCGTACTTGATTGCTGAAAGTGAATCAGCTACAACTGAAAGACCTGCAATACCTGTTGCGAAGTATCTCTTAACATCTCTATCGTGAAGAGCCATTTGAGATCTTTCGTAACAATATTTATCGTGCATATAGTGAATTACGTTTAATGTATTAACATAAAGTCCAGCTAACCATTCCATCATGTTTTCAAATCTTGACATTACTTCATCATAATCTAAGTATTCAGATGTAATTGGAGCGTATTTAGGACCAATTTGCTCTTTTAGTTTTTCGTCTACACCACCGTTGATTGCATATAGTAGACATTTAGCTAAGTTAGCTCTTGCACCAAAGAATTGCATTTCTTTACCAACTACCATTGATGATACACAGCAAGCGATAGCGTAATCATCACCGTGAGAAACTCTCATCATATCATCGTTTTCGTATTGAATAGATGATGTTTTGATAGAAATATGAGCTGCATATTCTTTAAAGCCTTGTGGTAATCTTTTTGACCAAAGAACTGTTAAGTTTGGTTCTGGTGCTGTACCAAGGTTTTCTAGGGTATGTAAGTAACGGAATGAGTTTTTAGTAATTAAAGAACGTCCATCAATACCCATACCACCGATTGATTCAGTTACCCAAGTTGGATCGCCAGAGAACAATGCGTTATATTCAGGAGTTCTTGCAAATCTTACTAATCTTAACTTCATAATGAAGTGGTCAATCATTTCTTGTGCTTCTTCTTCAGTGATTAAACCTTTCTTCAAATCTCTTTCAATATAAATATCTAAGAAAGTTGAAGTTCTACCGATTGACATAGCAGCTCCGTTTTGTTCTTTAACTGCTGATAAATAACCAAAGTATAGCCATTGAATAGCTTCTTTAGCATTTTTAGCTGGTTGAGAAATGTCGAAACCATAAGTTTTACCTAGTTCGATCATTTCTTTAAGAGCTCTGATTTGTTCAGTAATTTCTTCTCTTAATTGAATTCTTTCTGGTGTCATTTCACCTTCAAGAGACTTAAATTGAGCTTGTTTATCTTCGATAAGTCTGTTGATACCGTATAGAGCAACCCTTCTATAGTCGCCAATAATACGTCCACGACCATAAGCATCAGGTAAACCAGTAATGATAGCTGAGTGTCTAGCCAATTTCATTTCTGGAGTGTATACATCGAAAACACCTTGGTTATGAGTTTTTCTATATTTTGTAAAGATTTCAGAAACTTCTGGATCTACCTTATAACCATAAGAAGAACAAGCTGTTTCAGCCATTCTTATACCACCATAAGGTTGAAGCGAGCGTTTTAATGGAGCGTCAGTTTGTACACCAACTATAGTTTCTAATTCTTTGTTAATATAACCAGCACCATGAGAAACGATTGAGGAAACAATTTTTGTATCCAAATCTAAAACGCCACCGTTTTCACGTTCTTTTTTGAACAATTCACAGCATTCTTCCCATAATTTAGTAGTTGCTGCTGTTGGTCCAGCTAAGAAACTTGCATCGCCTTCATAAGGTGTGTAGTTTCTTTGAATAAAGTCTCTAACATTGATTTCTGTTTGCCATTTTCCACCAACGAAATCACATGTAGAAGATTCTCTTTCCAATGTTAATTCTGCCATGTTTATCTCCTTGTTTTGCGCTAGGGGATAAATATTTTTTTAAAATCTATTCCCTAACTACTATTACTTACATTAATTAATTTTATTATATCCCAAACATAAATAATAAAACAGTTGTTAATACAACATTTTTTCACTGAAAATTTTTTTAATTGAAAAGTGAAAAAGCTGGTTTAAAACCAGCCTTTTTTTTAAGTTAGTTTGTAGATTAAAACTATTGCTCAAGCAAGTATTTCAACAAAGTTCTAACACCAGCTCCTGATGCACCTTTACCAAGTTCCTTATGAGCATTTTCAAAGAATGCAACGCCAGCGATGTCAATATGAGCCCATTTAATATCTTTTACGAATTTTTTTAAGAATATACCAGCTGTTGATGCACCACCCCAACGAGAGCCTGTATTTTTCATATCTGCAATATCAGATTTTAAGCTATCAGCATACTCTTCCCATAATGGTAATTCCCAAAATCTTTCACCACTATTTTCTGCTGTTAAGATAAGGTTTTTAACAAGCTCACTATCGTTGCCCATAATTCCTGCTGCTTGTGTTCCTAATGCAACCATGCAAGCTCCAGTTAATGTTGCTAGGTCAATTACTTCATCTACCTTTAATTCGGAAGCATAGCAAAGAGCATCAGCCAAAGTTAGCCTTCCTTCTGCATCAGTATTATCTACTTCAATAGTTTTGCCATTTTTAGCTGTTAAAATATCACCAGGTTTGTATGCTGAGCAACCTGGCATGTTTTCACATGCTGCTATAATTCCATGAACTTCAACCTGTGGTGCGAGTTCTTTAATTATACTCATAACTCCAAGAACACAAGCAGCTCCTGACATATCATCTTTCATTGTAAGCATAGAAGAGGCAGGTTTAATATCAAGTCCTCCTGAATCAAAAGTTATACCTTTTCCAACTAATGCAATTCTTTTTTTAGGGTTTTCACAAGTGTATTTCATGTGGATAAATTTAGGTTCTTCACTACTGCCTCGTCCAACAGCAAGAAAAGCTCCCATTCCCATCTTTTCACACTCATCTTTGCTATATATAATTGTTTCTAAGCCTAAATCACAAGCTATTGATGCCAATTCGCTTGGAGTAGCAAATTGAGCAGGTTCATTTGCTAAATTTCTAGTAAAAGCCATTGCATCTGCAATTTTTTCAGCCTTTCTTACAATATGCTCGCAAGCTTCAACATATATTAAATCAATTTTTTTATCTTTTTTTTCTGATTTGTATTTATCAAATTTATAATCTGCAATTTTTACAGCAAAAGTAAATTGTTCAGAATAATCAAACTCTACACCTTCAAGTTTAAATGCGACTGTTTTAGCCTCAATAGATATAGCTTTTTTTGTTGCCTTAACAATTGCTTCTCTTAATTTATTTGGGTTAAATTCTTCTTTTTTTCCAAAACCTATTACAATAATCTTTCTATGCTTTTCTTGTCCATAAGTTGGAAGAATATATGTTTCACCAAGCTTGCCTTCAAATTTATCTTCCTCTACTGCATATTTATTTGCGATTTCACTAATTGTATTTTCGTTTTCAAATTTATTAACTATCAATACATCACATTCTTGATTTTGAGTATTTTCAATAATTCTAATTTCCATAACATTAGCTCCTTTCCTTATAAATAATTATATTATTATATTTTATTTTGAGAATACGTTAGTTAGATTATCTCTAAATTATATTCCTCTTTACAATTCTTCCATTTTCTAATACTATAAATATAATAGAGAAAGAGGAATACTAATGGTTGATAATAAGTATAAACGTGTATTGTTAAAGATTAGTGGTGAAGCTTTATTGGGAGATCAACAATTTGGGATTGATCCTAAGCCTGTAGAGATGATTGCTGATGAAATTCGTTCTATTTATGAACGAGGAGTTGAAATTGCTGTTGTAGTTGGCGGTGGAAATATTTTTAGAGGCATGAAAAATAGCGCAAAACTTGGAATGGATCAAGCTTCTGGTGATTATGTCGGTATGCTTGCAACTGTTATGAACGCTGTAGTCTTACAATGTGCTTTAAAAAAAATAGAGGTAGATTGTAGAGTTCAAACTGCTATTGCAATTAACCAAATCGGTGAGCCATATTTACGTCATAGGGCGATTAGACATTTAGAAAAAGGTCGTGTGGTTATTTTTGCAGCTGGAACAGGAAACCCATTCTTTACTACTGATACAGCATCAGCATTAAGAGCTTCTGAAATAAATGCAGAGGTTATGTTAATGGCTAAAAATGGTGTTGATGGCATTTATGACGATGATCCAAAGACAAATCCAAATGCAAAGAAATTTGATAAAGTTACTTATGATGAAATTATAAAGAAAGATTTAAAAGTTATGGACACTTCAGCTTGTGCATTGTGCAAGCAAAACAAAATTCCTATCAATGTTTTTGACTTTAAGGCTCAAGGTAGTCTTATCAAAATTATGGATGGCGAAGATGTCGGAACTTATGTAAGTGTGAATTAATAATTATATAAAGGAGAAAAATATGTCAGAAGCATTAGAAGAATTATTCTTATTTGGCGAAGAAAAGATGGAAAAAGCTATAGCTCAACTTAAACGAGAGTTTGCTTCTGTTCGTACTGGTCGTGCAAATCCAGCTGTATTAGACAAAGTGGTTGTTGAATATTATGGTGCTCCAACTCAATTAAGACAAATGTCTCAAGTTACAGTATCAGAAGGTACAACATTAGTAATTACACCATTTGATAAATCAATTATTAAAGATATTGAAAAAGCTTTAATCAAGGCAGAGCTTGGTGTTGCTCCAAATAATGATGGTACTTGCATTAGATTAAACTTCCCACCTCTAACAGAAGAAAGAAGAAGAGAAACAACTAAAGATGTTAGAAAATTTGGTGAAGATGCAAAAATTGCAATAAGAAATGTTCGCAGAGATATGGTAGATGATTTGAAAAAGATAGAAAAAGATGAAAATTTACCAGAAGATACTGTGAAAGGTAATCAAGATGACATTCAGAAACTAACTGATAAATTTGTAGGTTTGATTGATTCCCTAGTTGCAGATAAAGAAAAAGAGGTTATGACTGTATAATGGATTCAAAAAGAGTCGCTACAGCATTTTTAGTTGGATTACCTGCATTGTTTGCAATAATAGCAGGTGGTTGCTGGTTAGCATTATTAATTCTAGTAATAGTATATTTTGCTTCAAAAGAATATACAGAAATTCTTAGACATAAAGGATTTTTGCCTAGCTTAAAAATAATGTTAACTTCTAGTGCGATATTTGCAGGGCTTGCATATTTCAATAAATTTAATTTAATACCTTTAGCGTTTACATTATCTGCTATGATGGCTTTTATGTGGGTATTATTCAGAGGTCGTCAGCCATATATAGCAAATGTTGCGACAACTCTTTTAGGTTTTTTATATTGTGGTTGGTTTCCATTACATTTATTGTTTTTGAGAAATATGGGTGGAGACTTTGATGGTTGGTTTATTCCATCTCCTCAAGGTGCAGGATACTGTTTATTAATTCTTTTTGCAGTGCTTGTAACTGATACTTTTTGTTATATTGTAGGCTGTAGATATGGTAAAAATAAATTATCTCCAGTTATTAGTCCAAATAAAACTATTGAAGGCTCACTTGGTGGAACTTTGATGTGTATGGTGTTTTCATTAGCGATTGGTCTTGCAATTGGTCTACCTTGGTATCATGCCTGCATTTTGGGACTTTTAATTGCAATATTTGCTCAAATTGGAGACCTTTGTGAGTCTATGATTAAGCGTGATGCAGGAGTTAAGGATTCAAGTAATATTCTACCAGGTCATGGTGGCTTTTTAGATAGAACTGATAGCTATATTTTGACAATTCCTGTTGTATATTATTATTTACAATATTGCGTAAATTCAAATGCTTTAGTTGATTTTATTAAAGGTTTTTTGGGGTAAGTAATGCTTGAAAAGATTTTTGGTGTTAAAGCTAACCATGAGTTTTTAGAAAAAGCCTTAACTCACCCTTCATATACAAAAGAATTAAACTTAGATTCCCTTCTAAGTTATGAAAGGTTAGAGTTTTTTGGAGACTCTGTTTTAAAACTGTTTACATCAAAATGTTTATATGAAAATTATCCAAATTATCCTGAAGGAGATTTGTCAAAAATTCGTTCAATTTTAGTATCAGATGCGATTTTATCAGGAATAGCTTTTGAAATTGGATTAGATAAATTGATTAAACTTGGACCAGCAGAAGAAAAACAGGGTGGTAGAAAAAGAGAATCAAATTTAGCGTGCTCTTTAGAAGCAATTTTAGGTGCTTATTATTTAAGTAATCAGGGTGAAGCTGTTGAAAAATTTATTAAACAATATGTTTTACCACATGCTAAAGATATTGATGAACATTTTGAAAAATATAATGCTAAAGATATCTTGCAACAATATACTCAAGGAGTGGATAAAACATTACCTGTTTATAAAACAATAGGAATATCTGGTCCTGATCACAAACCTGTTTTTGAAATAGCTGTAGAATGGCAAGGTAGGATTATTGCAACTGCAAAAGGAAAATCTAAAAAAGAAGCTCAACAAAACTGTGCTTATGAAGCATGTAAAAGACTCGGAGCTATTTAATATTAAACCACTCTGTTTGTAAGTGTATCAATTGTAACATCTAAAACTTTTGATATCTTGTAAATAAGATATATACTTGGAGTAACACTAGCTTTTTCTATTTTAGTAATATGTTTAGTTGATATTTCTGCAAGCTCAGCCAGTTTTTCCTGTGTAAGACTCTTCTTTACACGTTCTATTTTTATATTTAATGCAATACGTTGTCTAAGCTCTTGTTCCATGTAATAATTATAAATAGTTAAAGGTTGTATTTTAACAGTCGATTGGATACAAAAGTTGCTTATTAAATACTTTTGTAATAATATAGGTTATATATTGTATCAAATAGGAGAACTAAAAATGGAAGAATTATTACAAGAAATGAAAAATTTTCTTAGAACTTGTGAGATTTATTGTGAGGAAGAAGCAAAGCCTTCTGAAGAAACTAATACTTTTAAGGAAGCTATTGGATTTTTAAATGAAAAAGTTTCAAAAATGGAAGCTCTTTTATAATATATATAATTTTATTATTTTAATTAATTATAAATAAGTATTAAATATCAATTTCAAAATAATTCGTTATTTTAGAAAATTTATTATTGGGAATATTTACTCTGGATGTTAATACTCAAGAAAAAGAATTTTTGAGGTTATGGAAATTAATAAAACAAAGATTTTCCTCTCCAAGGGGGAGGTACAATACAATAAGTCTATTAATTTATCATACTTTTTATCAATTTGCTTGTTATAAATTTGTGCGTATTTTTCTTTAACCATTTTGTTATTTTCATCTTTTATCAAATCTTTTAGAAGCATTTTGTAATTCCAATCAAAAAAGCCTTTCTTAATTTTGCTTGACTCGCATCTTTAAAATGTTCTTTTAGAAATTTGCGATAAACTCGGATTTTTAGTTCAACTGTGCACCAACGATTTTTTATTGAAGGCAAAAACTTGCGTAAATCGTAAAGATGGTCAAAACTTTTTTCAGGTCTTAGCCAAGTAATTTTTTTATCCAAAAATATCTCAATCTTGTTCAAATAATCGTAAGTTTCAGGCAATTCAAGCTCTGTATCGCAGAAAACTAGCTCTAATTTTTCAAAAATCTCTGGCATGTTTTCTTTCATAAAGAAAGCTAACGCAGTCGAGTCCTTTCCACCCGAAAGGCTTAAAATGTGGTATTCTGGGGTAAATGTGTTGGGCTTGTGGTCGTGATTACAAGCTTGGGAGTCGGATTCAAAAGAGGTGAAATTTTGCATCGTGGTAAATCCTTATATTTGGGGTAATAACGCACTAATTATAGCAACTTACTACCTCTCAAAAAGGATTGTTACAGCATTTTTACATCTAAACCTAAAATATTTTCAAGTAAATTTTATGAAAATATAATAATTAATCTTTTATTAAATCTTTAATAACTTCACCAGCTATTAATAACCCTGCTACAGGAGGAACAAATGAGATACTTGAAGGAATACGTTGTCCCTGTTTTTTTATGGGAATTTCTTTTGAATATAAAACTTTTAAATTTTTAATTCCTAAAGATTTAAGTTTATTTCTCATAGCTTTTGCTAATGGGCATACGGAGGTTTTATAGATATCAGAAATTTCAAACAATTCAGGTTTGAGTTTGTTCCCTGTACCCATACAGGATATGATTGGAGTATTAACCTTTTTGGCATTCATAATTAATTCTAATTTACTACTAACAGTATCTATTGCATCAACTATATAATCATATTTACTAAAATCAAATTCGTTTGAATTTTCTTTATTATAAAAAGTCTTGAAACATTTTACGTTGATTTGAGGGTTAATATCTAATAATCTACTCATCGCAACATCAGTTTTTGCCATACCCAAGTTAGAATGAAGCGCATATATTTGACGATTAATATTTGTAATACTTATATCATCATTATCAATTATGTCAATATTGTATATTCCTGCACGAGCAAGAGCTTCTACTACAAATCCACCAACTCCACCAAGCCCAAAAACTGCAATTTTAGCTTGTTTAAGCTTATTACAAGCTTCTGTACCTATAAGAGACTTTGTTCTGCTAAATTCATATTCCATAAAATAAGAATAACATAAAAATTAAAAAACACTTGATATTATTGCTATTTTTGCGTATTATTGATAGGCAGAGTATATTAAAGGGGATATCTATGAGCGGACATTCAAAATGGTCTACAATTAAACATAAGAAAGCTAAAACTGATTCGGCAAGAGCAGCTGAATTTCAAAAATTTTCAAGAGAGATTATAGTAGCTTCCAAGCTTGGGGGGGGGGATCCTGCTGGAAATTTTCGTTTGAGAACAGCTATTGAAAAAGCTAAAGCTGCAGGACTTCCAAATGATAATATAAAGCGAGCAATTGAAAAAGGTTGTGGCGGTGGTAGTAATGAAAACTACGAAGAAATGACCTATGAAGGCTATGCCGCTGGTGGAGTGGCTGTTGTTATAGAAGCAATGACAGATAATAAAAACCGAACAGCTGGTGATATAAGAAGCTATTTTACTAAATTCAATGGCAATCTTGGTGAAACAGGATGTGTTGGTTGGATGTTTGACAAAAAAGGCTGTATAACTTACAGCGCTGATTCTACTGACTATGATTTACTTTTTGAAGAAGCTATTAATCTTGATGCTGAAGATATTATAGAAGAAGATGATGAATACAAAGTATACACTTCAGTACCAAATTTCCAAGGTGTTGTTGAAGGTCTTGAAAAAGCTGGATTTAAGTCTGTGAGTGCTGAATTTACGAGAGTGCCTCAAAACACAATTGAAGTAAAAGACGAAAAAACGGCTCAAAATATAATGAGATTATTGAATAGACTAGAAGAACATGATGATGTTCAAAATGTATATGCGAATTTCGACATAGAAGAAGAGCTAATGGAAAAATTAGATGTGTAAGTGTATGATTTTTTAGGAGGATAATAATTATGATGAACATGATGAATATGATGAAACAAGCACAAAATATACAAAAGAAACTTGTTGATGCTCAAAATGAATTAACAAATATGAGTATTGAAGGTACAGCAGGAAATGGCTCTGTAAAAGTGGTTTGTGATGGCAAAGGTCAATTCAAATCAATTAAATTATCAGCAGAAGCTATTAATCCTGAAAACCCTTCAGTAGTTTCAAGCGATGATATTGAAATGTTAGAAGACTTGATTGCTTCAGCTATGAAAACTGCTATTAACACTTCTAAATCAGAAATGGAAGCAAAAATGAAATCTGTAACAGGTGGAGTTAATATTCCAGGTTTAACTTTATAATATGTAATAAAAAAATGATATATCCAAAAAGTATTGCAACTTTAATAGAACAATTTCAGAAATTCCCATCCGTTGGACCAAAATCAGCACAACGGATGGCTTTTCAGATTTTAAAAATGCCTTATGCAGAAGTTGAAAAATTTGCTAATGCAATTTTAAATGCTAAACGTAGTGCAAGGACTTGCGAAATTTGTTTTAATATTTCAACTCAAAGTCCTTGTGAAATATGTGAAGCAACCAATCGTAATCATTCAGTTATTTGTGTCGTTGCAGAAACAAAAGATTTAATTGCCATCGAAAAAACAAATGAATATCGCGGGCTTTATCATGTTTTGCAAGGCTTAATTTCTCCAATGGATGGTATAGGTGCAGAAGATATAAGAATTAAGGAACTTCTTACTAGATTAACAGATGAAAAAGTACAAGAAGTAATTTTAGCATTATCACCTTCTGTTGAAGGAGAGGCAACCAGTTTATATCTAACTAAATTAATAAAACCTTTTGGTATTAAAATCTCGAGGATTGCTTTTGGTTTACCAGTTGGTGCAGATTTAGAGTATGCAGATGAGGTAACCTTAGCTAGAGCTATAGAAGGACGCAGAGAATTATAGGCTTAATAAAAATAAAAAAATAAGGTATCTTTAAAGATACCTTATTTTTTATTAATTCATAATTACGCTGCTTGGATTTCAGAAATAAGATATTTAGCAACCCATTCAAAATCTTTATTACTAGAAGCAGCTTTTCTTAGATATTCAACAGAAGCTTCGCCTATTCTAATAAGAGTCATGGCAACAACCCCTCTTTTAATACCACGTACGCTCTGTAATTTTGTTACTAATTCTGGTATTACAGCAATACCTTGTTCTACTAATTTATTTTCTAACTTATTTTTTGTTACGTTATCTGCTGTTTCTAATTCACAAAGAATTTCATCGACTAATTGCATTTTTATCTCCCATATTTAATCTATTTATATTACATATTATAGATGAATTTTCTCTCAAAACGTGATTTCTTTATCTAATCTTTATATGATTATAAATTTATGTAAAAATCGATATCTATACAAAATATTTACTCTTTTATAATATTGAAATAGATTTATTCTATATTAGAATTAGTATATATATTAATCTAAATAGGTAGTTGACATTATGCATATTAACAAAAAGAACATATCAATACAGATTTTGGCTGTTATTGGACTTTGTTTAGCTATAAAACTAGCATTTATCTATTATTTTGCAAATTATGATAAATATGCTTTATCAAGCTTTTGCTCTATAAATGATTTTATTGATTGTGATGGTGTTGCAAAAACAAGAACAGCGCAATTTTTGGGAATACCTCTTGCTTACTGGGGAATATTTTTCTACATTATAGTTTTATTTTTAACTTTTGTTGACAAATTAAAATCTATTAAATTTTTAAAATTTTTAGAAGTGTTTAAAACTCCTAATGCTTATATTACAGTTTTAGGCTTAGTTTCTTTTTTGGTATCTATGATTTTAGCTGGAATAAGTTTTTTTAAGATTCATAAACTCTGTATTTTATGCTTAGCTACATATTTTATTGATTTTATTATAACTTTGATTGCTAGTGATGGCATGTTTAAAAACATTGTAAAATCAATAAAAATAACAATTCTTGACTTTATTGATGGTGCAAAAAAATATACAAAAACTTTTATTGCTTTGCTTTTAGTCTCTACATCTTTTCTGGTTTACTCTAATGTAACCTTGAATTTTGTTCCACATATAAAAAAACAAAAAGAATTATTCAAATATAGAAAAATTAAATATAATCCATATAGAGTTAAAGGCAATCATTTAGGATCAGAAAAAGGTGATGTTGTAATTGAATTATATTCTGATTTCGTCTGTCCATTATGTTACATAAATAATATTATGTTACATCAAGCAGTAAGCGAATTTCGTAATATAAAAGTAATACATCACAATTATCCATTTGATACGGAATGCAATGAGTATATTAATCTGAATATGCATCCTAAAGCTTGTTTTATGACAAAAGGAGCATTATCTGCTAGAGAACAGGGTAACTATTGGGAAATGGCTTCTCTGCTATATGAAAAGCAACCTAAAAATATTGAAGCAATGCTAGAACTAGCTGATAGTTTAAATTTTGATAAAGATAAATTTATTGATAGATTTAATTCTAAAGAAGTTGAAAATGAAATACAGACTGAGATTAAATCCGCAGATCTTTTAGAGATAGATGCTACGCCAACAATGTTTATAAATGGTGAAAAGATTGTTGGCGTAAAGCCATATTATGAATTAAAAGAAATATTGATAAAACATGGTGCAAAACGAAAATAATATATTATTACACTCTTGTTGTGCTATATGCTCTGGTTACCCAATTTTATTACTAAAGGAAATGGGTTATAGTCCTGTTGTTTATTTTTATAATCCTAATATTGACACACAAGAAGAATATACACGTCGTTTAGAAGCACAAAAAACACTTTGCTCTCATTTAGGAGTTGAATTGCTTGTGGAAAAATATATTCCTGAGGAATATTTGAATTATGTTATTGGTTTTGAGAATGAACCAGAAAAAGGTTTGCGTTGCGAAAAATGTATAGAGTTAAGACTTCGACAAACTGCTAAAAAAGTAGAAGAACTTAATATGGAAAAATTTACGACTTCGCTGGTAATAAGTCCACATAAGAATTATGAAAAGATAACTAAATTAGGAGAAACAATCTCTAGAAAATATTTAGCAATACCATTTAGAAAAAATGATGGTTTTTTAAAGACAAATAAACTTTCAAAAGAATTAAACCTTTATCGTCAGAATTATTGTGGATGTAAATTTGCTAAAAAAGTGTAGTTATATAAGAAGCAGAGCCAATTTTAAACTAAAAAAAAGAAACTCGTGCTTGAAATTAAATTTTGTTTGTGTAAGAATGGAGTTTGTGAAAGTTCAATAACTTATGGCAAGGTAGCTCCCGTAGTGAACGCAGTGAACGTTGTAGAGAAACTGAGAGCGTGGCGCTCGAGGCAGCTGAGTCAATGAAAATTGAATAATAAATATAACTTATGGCAAGGTAGCTCAGTTGGTGAGAGCGCACGGCTCATACCCGTGAGGTCGAGAGTTCGAATCTCTCCCTTGCTATTTTTTATTGCCTTGATATGACTGAGTTTCATCAATCAAGGTTTTTTATTTTTTACTCCAAAAGCTATTTATGTTTCCAAATTGTTTCCATGAGGTTATTAATATAATTGTCTTGCAGGTTGAGAATTTCCGACTCCAAAACGAGAATTTAACTGCAAAGTTGAGAATTTTGGACAACTGAAATTCAAAAGTCGGACAACGGAAGTAAAAATTTATTTATTAGATTTTCTTCTATTACATTCTTTGCATAACATTTGACAATTCTCGGCACTTGTTTTTCCACCCTCGCACCATGGAGTAATATGATCTGCTTCCATTTGTTCTATTTCAAAGTGTTGCTTGCAGATTAGGCAGATTCCTGCTTGTTTTTCATAAGTTTCTCGCTTCATACTTTGCGTAAATGCTCTAATGTTCAAATACTTTTCACTTCCTGATAATAAGTATTCATATATACCTTTTTTAGCCGTTACATCATCATCTTGCATCAAGCGACTAATCTCTTGTTCAAGAGCTTTAGTGTCAAGTTTATCGTCTTTATATTGATTATAAAGGTAACCCCATTCAACACCTTTCATTTCTTTTCTATATTTAGGGAAAATTGTTTTAACCCAATTTATGACACCCATAAAATATATCCATAGTTCATTTGAATTGCTATCGTGCTGATGTAATGCCATATAATCTTCAATTTCCATTTCTTGATTACATATCCATTTAATAGCAGTCTGCAAATAGTCTTGACGAATTGAAGAGCCTGTTAAATAATCGCTTGCCATATTTTGTGCAGGACAATTTGTTTTACTAAAATGACGTTTTGCATCTGTTAGCCATTCTCCTGTATAAATCGCATTTCTTAATTCTTGTTGTGTTAATTCAGCTCCTGCGATATTGATTGTTCTGAACCAATCTAATTTTTCAGAATCTTTACCCTCGCAAACATATATCATTAAAGGATATTCAAGTATTTGTTCTTGCTCGTCTTTTTCTAAATTATGAAAGAATTGATAATCTAACGAAAAAGAACCATTAACATATTCACAAATGCTAATTGTTCTTTGTTGTCCGTCAAGAAGTTCAAAAGTACCATCCTCATTTATAACCCAGTACATGACATTTAAAGGGAATCCTTTACGAACAGTTTTGATAACCTCATCACGTTGTTTCCCATTATATACAAATTCTCTTTGATATTTAGGTCTGATATTTAATAGCCCGTTGTACCCTGTAACACCGTCCTCATCATTATTGATGTAGTTCTCAACCAAATCTCTTACTTTAACTTCTTTTAATTCTATTTTCATTATGACCTCTTTTTGATTAAAATTCTTGCATAAGTTGGTTTACCATTAATGGCGCTATCTTTATCCTTTACTAAGCCGTGAGCTTTAATTGGAACACTTTCATTAATTCTATAATCATTACAATTTAGGATTTCAAATTGTTCAGGATTATATTTATCAATAAAAGTTATTGGCACACCCATTACCCCTTCAAAATCAATTGGAATATCTGAAACTTTGTTCACATTAATTGCGTCATATTTATCATATTTTGGATATTCCTCTTGATTGTATTGTTTGTATAAAATTAAACTTTCATGACGCTTTGATATATCTAAATTTGTAAACCAACAGATGTTCCCCATACTACGCCATTTTTGACCTGTTTCGTCTTGTCTATATCTTGTTGCTCTTGGTTCATAATAATCAGGAACTTTAAATTCCATATCTCCTGATTTGTTCCCAGACCAAATTTTATTTTGCTGAATTAATGTAAATATCTCTTTGTAAGTATAAGCATTTTGATTTCCAATAATAATAAATTTTTTATTATATTCCATCAATTGAGCAACATATTCTCTAAATAAACTAAAAGGTGGGTTTGTAACAACAATATCTGCTTCTTTCAGTATTTCTACAGCTTCGGGACTTCTAAAATCCCCATTTTGTTTTAATGGAGTTTTAATAATATCTTTATAATCAACTTTTCCATCACCAGTTACATCGCCAATGATTTCAAGCTTATAAGATGGTTTATCATCTTCATAATGTGTTGATATGAGTTTCTTTAATCCCAAGTGATCAAAATTTAACTCAAAGTATTTCCAAAAATTTGACCATTCTGGATCATCACAATTGCAAAACACAACTTTTCCTTGAAAATGTTTTTTATAATGCTTTAACTCTTGCTCTATATCTTTGATTTGAGTATAAAATTCATCTTGCTTATTTTGTTTTGCCCTAGACAAACTACCATTTAAAATTGCGTGTGTCATTAAAAATACCTGTAAAACTTCTCTTTAAAATACCAATACCATGTTTTACAAGTAATTATCCATGCTTAACTTCTAAAATCAATATATTTTATACCTTGCAAGTGGATTAAAACAAAACTACTTATATTTGATAATTCATAGAGGTGGTGCTATGAATATCAAGAAAAAGTTAGGTTTAAAAATTAAAGAGATAAGAAAATTTAAAAAATATACTCAAGAGTTTGTTGCTGAAAAAATGGGTATTGAGACAAAAAGTTTATCTAATATTGAAAGAGGTCTTTTTTATCCAACTGCTGAAAATTTAGAGAAAATTTCTAAAATTTTAGAAGTTCAACCTTGTGAACTTTTTGATTTCGAACATCACAAATCTGATGAAGAATTAAAAATAGAAATTTTAAAAATAATAGAAGAAAACCCTGATAAAATAAAGCAAATATATAAAACTTTAAATGCAATATTATAAATTTATTGCTTCATACAATTAACTTCTAGTTTTAATACTAAAATCTAAAATTTGCACTTGTTGCTATTCGGTACAATTAAGTAGTATACTTATAAAGTAACCCAATATAATTAAGAGGAGTTGTTTTGAATGTCAGAAGACAAGTTACAATTATTTAATATGCCTTCAAATGTTAAAGGTATGGTTTTAATATACAATAATTCATATGTCTTATGTGAAGATTCAATACACAAAGTTCAGACTGGAACTATGATAGATATCCACAACGAATATGAAAAAGTTCCTTCTTCAAATATACATGTAATTTCTAATGGTGCAAATAGGAATATTATTACAGAAATATGGCAAATTATGCAGAAGCTTGAACTGTTAGAATTAAGTGATAAAAATCGACAAAATATCAAAATGCGTTATTACTTTTGCAATGTAAAGAAAAATTTATTGGATATTATTGAAGATCTTTCAAGTCTTATTGATGCTTATGAAAAATTTACTTCAATTTATGAGCAAGAATGTCATAAAACTACCCAAACAATAGTAGAAGATGTTATAACAGATCATCCATTCATACCTAATTTAAACAATGAGATTAAAATTATTATTGTAGATATAATTGGTGGTTTATTAAATAAATTAGCTCAATTAATAGTAAATATTTTTGAATTAAGTAACACTCAACAAGATAAAATTATGAGTAATGACAAGCGTTTAGATGAAGCGGTAGGTATATTAAATAATAAAAAAATAATACAAAACAATTCCTTGTTATTAAAATACGTTAATAGTGAATATGCTAATTTTATTAGCAGATTGGTTCAAATCAGAAATAAAATTGAACATCCGAGTCGAAATCAAAATGTAGAAATTGTAAATTTTTTCTTGCAAGCAAATGGTTCTTATGGTGTACCTTATTGGAATTTAAATATTAATAAGTATAGGGGTTCCTTTGTTCTGATAGAAGAATTGGAAAGTACTTATCTTAATATTTTAAATTTTGTTGAAAATTTTATTAAATTACTTATTAATGAAAAATTTAATTTTTAAAATTTTCAAATAAATTACATTGGTGGAATAATTATTCCTAAAATTGCCTAATTTTGCAATTTTGACAAAATTAGGTTCAAAGTCTTTCTGCAACTGCCTTTAAATTGAATTTACCCCAAAATGTAATTAAAGCTCAATAAATTACATTTGATGTAATTTATTCAAAACTTCCCTCAAAGTCGGAAACACACTTGCTGAAATACATTTACCCCCTTCCCTCAAAAGTGGGAAGATGTAATCAATGTAATTCAAAATGTAATTATAAAAATAAAACGAATTCACCTTTTTGTCATCCTGAATTTTTTACACTTTACTTACAAATTTGTAGTTATTATACCAAACTTAATTTATTTACCCCTCAGGATCTAACCAGAATGCAGTAAACACGACAAGTCAATAGCATATTTCACTGGACTGCTTCGTCGGATTTCATCCTTCCTCGCAGAGACGTGTTCAATCAGCTATTCTGCTGGGTTGCACCCTGTCTACATTACCTTATTTGCTACTTAATTTGTAACAATTTCTTAATAATCGAGAAAAATATCTACAAGCTTGATAGTGTTGCGATTGCTTCTTGAAAGCAGGCAACTTATATTCTTTAGTTATTTAAACAAATTAAATCTTCTACTTCTTTAATTCTACATTTAATATTTTTATAAAACTGGCTTAATTTATTATTAATATTTGAAACATTCTGAAGATTAAACTCTTTAAGCATTTTCATCTCATAATCTAAATCTATTTTATACTCAGTAATTATCAACTCCAAAAGTTTAGAAGAATTTGCTAAATTATTGGTTAAATCTAAATAATTCTCTGTTACCTTCCTTAGTGTTTTTAAAATTTCTTCGTTTATTGTACGATAGCGTTTAATATTGTTTTGGATATTTTTTGTTAATTTTTCACCTTCATCAATTATATTAAAAGCTGTTTTTAATTCTGATAATTTGGCTTTTAAATTGTTAGAAATTTTTTCTTTATCAAGTTTAATATGATTACCGAGTTCTATTTTCTCAATAGGTTTTACATTTTTTAAAGCCTCTTCTAATGACAGGTTTTTAAAGCCGTCAATTTGAGCTCCCACAAGTGAAGTGTTAATATATTCTCTATCATTAAATACCTGAGTATATTGATATAATGGCTTTATAAATGTACTGTATACCGATTCGGTTGGGATTTGTTCACCATTAATCCCTTTTACATAATATAAAGCAGAGTTTAAATTTTTAAGTCTTTCTAAAGCAGTGTTTTCTCTAGTTATTGGATCTGGAGATGGTGAGATTGCTTTTGCAAATTGTTCAAAATCTTTAGCTGTAATTTCCCAACATTTTTTTTCATTATTATATGTGCAACATAAATCTTTATAAGCTGAATCTTTACTGTAGCATTGACCTTCAATGTATGCTAAATCTTGACCTACTAGAATTATTTTTGAGCATCCTAACAATCTTGCACAATTTAATGCTGTGTATGATACTGTACCTCTTGAGCAATATTCGTCATTTTCCTCTTCACATATCTCTGCCCAAAAATTATTTATTGGTGAATTTGATGAAATATGTGAATAAATATTTTTATATTTATAATTTCTAAGTGCAGGGTTTGCATACGGTTCTGTTATGAAATTAACTTCGCTTAAATCTAAGCCTTCCACCTGTCTAGAGGAATTATATGTTTCAATAATACACAAAAAATCTGGTTTTATATCATTAGCATAAAGCGTTTTAACAGCAGTTCCTACAGTAAATAGTACAAATCTATCTCTATATTTTTTTAATGTTTCAATGTTTCTATCTAATGTTGGACCAGCAGATACAACAACTGCTGTTTTATCCTTATATATATCTTTATATCTAGCTAATGGATATTCATTATGTAAATTCGGCAAATTCTTTAATAACATTATCAAAGATGGATAAAGCTTGTATTGAGTAAATTTTAAATCTAAAGAAAAAGAAGCTACTGTATTTTGTAATTGTTTAATTATTTCATCAAATTTTTCAGGATTAAAATTACGTTGGCTAGGTAATGATAAAACGACTGGTGAATTTTTTATTCCAGATTTTTTATAAATATATCCTGATAACATTTCTATTGTAGAAGCTATATAGACATTCTCCTTGAGAATGTCCTCTGAAAAATCTACTAGAGTAAAAGCGAACCAAAGAATATTCAAATCTGGCTCATAAAGAATTACAGTACCTTGTGATTTTAGGCTTGCAACCTGAAAAAGATAACCCAAACCAAGCCCATACACTATATGGATAGAAACTGGAGTATTAACTGAAGAGTCAAAAATTTGATGTGCTTCTGCTAAAGGGTTTGTTTGATGATGTATGATTGTATTTTTGTATTCAATATTATACGCATTATTAAGTTGTACTATTTTGGGTAATTCTGTTGGAATATATTTTTGAAGCTCTTGTGTAAGCTCTGGATTTTTTTGTTTAAGTGCTGTTAAATTTTTTATAAAAATATTGTTCATCTTTTATTATCCATTTCATATAAGTATTAAATTTTATAATACATTGTCAACTTTGCCTTTTAATTGTCCACAAGCTGCGTCAATATCTGCTCCACGTTCCAAGCGAACAGTAACTTTTTTACCTGAATGTTCAAGTAAATATTTAAACTTCATAATGTTATTATTAGATGATTTTTTAAACTTATCGTTGCTAGTTGAGTTATATGGAATTAAATTAATATTACATTTCAAATCTTTTAGTAAATATCCTAATTCCTTTGCAACTTCAGTTGTGTCATTAAAATTATTTATTAAAATATATTCTACTGTAATTCTCCTACCTGTTTTTTCAACATAGTTCAATAAAGCTTTTTTAAGCTCATCAATAGGATATTTATTTTCTATAGGCATTATTTCTGCTCTTAGTTTATGATTAGGTGCGTGAAGTGATATTGCAAGAGTTGATTGTAACTCTTTTTCTGCAAGTTCGTTTATTTTAGGAATAATACCACTTGTCGAAATAGTTATCCTTCTTGCACCGATTTGAAAATCATTATTAAAGATTTCAATAGCTTTTAGTACATTTGTCAAATTTAATAATGGTTCTCCTTGACCCATAAAGACAATATTTGTAACTTTTAGTCCAGTATCTCGCTGAATAGTTAAAACTTGTTCTATAATTTCAACAAAACTAAGGTTTCTAATAAAACCTCTTTTTCCAGTTGCACAAAAAGAGCAATTAACTGCGCAACCAACTTGTGAACTAACGCAAGCTGTTAAGTTAGCTCTATTATCAAATCTCATAAGAACAGTCTCTACGCATTCACCATCTGGATATTCGATTAAATATTTAATAGTACCATCTGAACTAACTTGTTTAACTTTAATTTTAGTTTCTGTAATAATCGCTTTTGTTTTTAACTCTTCTCTAAACTCTTTTGAAAGATTTGTCATCTCATCGATATTAGAAACCGATTTAAAATAAATCCAATTATGAACTTGTTTTGCACGAAACTTTGTTACCCCAAATTCTTCCATAAAATTTTCTAACTGTTCTAAGCTTAATCCTGATAATACTTTCATATTTTTCCCTATATTAAATTTATGCTAGTTTTGTTTTATAAAATACAATTATATCTGTTTTTGCCTTTAACAACATCGCTTGTCTGTTAATATCTTCTTTCCATTTATTAAAACTACACTCTGAAGGAAGTAACTTGAGGGGATTATGAGGAAAATCTTTGCAAATATCTGGTCGATTTTCATAATCTGAACATAAATTTTCTTCGAGTTTTGGACAATAATAATAATAAATTTTCTGATCATCTAATATCTTATTGAGAAGTTCAAAGTATTCAGGATTTGCAAGTTTGACTTCTTCTTCTGTTTTATAAGGAACAAAAACTGATACAAAATCTGCAGAATACTTATCACCACGCATAGCTCTTTGTTTTAGTTGTTCATAAGAATATTCGCTAGTTGCGAATTTACAGCAACTTGCACAACAACTGCAAGAATAATCTTGTTTTTTATCCATAATTGCTTTATAGGTATTTTTTAATTTTTGTTTATATTCACCATCTAAAAAACTTAGGATTTGCTTTTGCCAATCTCTATATTGACAACCTATTGGATAATCAGTGAAAACATCTTTCTTTTGGATTTTACAATTTTGAACCTTGCAATTTGCACAAGGATTTTTTGGTTTAAATTTCTCTATTTCTCTTCTTATTGACTCTGCTGCTTCAATAAATATTTGCTCATAATTATCTTTTAATGAATTATACTGTTCATTTAAGGATGTAGAAGTATTATTAGTATCTGAATTAAAAAAGTTATGCATAGTAATAATATTAACATAAATTACCCATTCATACAATGAAGTCTTTGGATGAAGCTTATATTATATATGCGTAATTGGAGGAGTCTTATGACTGAAAAATTAGAAATTTATAAATGTAATATTTGTGGAAATTTAGTTCAGGTATTAATAAACGGAATGGGAGAATTAGTTTGTTGTGGTGAGCCAATGCAATTATTAATCCCTAAAACTACAGAAGAAGATACTAGCTTAGTAGAAAAACATGTACCTATAATTAAACAAGAAGAAAATGCTCGTTTTGTAAAATTAGAGCATCATCCAATGACAAAAGAACATTTTATTCAATTTATAGAAGTTTATTCTAAAGATAAATCTAGTTTGTATTTAAAGTTTTTTAACCCAAATGAGCCTGCTGAATTAGATATAACGTATTTTGAAAAAGACATTAATGCTATAGAGCATTGTAATTTACATGGATTATGGAGGAATATTAATGATTAGTGAAAAAATAAATGAAATTTTAAATGAACAAATTAATAGGGAGTTTTATTCTGGTTATTTATATTTGTCAATGTCAGCTCATTTAAAAGAATTAGGTTTAAATGGGTTTGCAAAATGGATAAAAATTCAAGCTAAGGAAGAAGTTGAACACGGCCTAAAAATTTTTGATTATTTAATAAATTCTAATAGCTTTGTTACACTTAAACAAATACGAACACCTGAATTTGAATTTCGAGGCGTTTTATCAATTTTTAATCATATTTATGAGCATGAACAATGTATAACTAAATCCATTATGAAAATTGCTCAACTTGCTGACGAAGAATGTGATAGAACGACATTGGCTTTTATTGATTGGTTTATTAAAGAACAGTTAGAAGAGGAGGAAGCCGTTAAAAATATCATTAAACGCCTTGAACTATTTGGTGAAGATAAGGTTGCTTTATATCTGATAGATAAAGAGCTTGATGAAAGAGCTGTCTAGAGTTTTAATTCGTTTAATTTTTGATAAATTGCAGAATTTAGTATGTACAAAAAGTCCGTCTTAATATTTTCAATGTTGGAGTTTTCGCATAAACGCATTTTGAAATCTAACACATACCAATCATTTTTTGTCCAAATAAGTTCAGTAGTTATAAAACTTATAAAATCAGCTTTTTCTTCTGAGAACATGATATTTAATCGAGTTTTTATTAAATCAAGCCTATCTTCTTGAACTTCTGTTAAAATTTCATCTATTGGAAAACTTAATAAGTTTTTTCCATCCCATAATGATAATAAATAAAAAACTTTACCATTAAGATATTCTTCTAAAAAAGTTTCTTGTTCTATTAATTTTTCTTTTATATCAACAAGCTCTTGCATTGAATTTGCGATTTCTACTGCAAGAGAGTTTTTTGTTTTAATAATAACTGGAAATGTTAAAGGTACTTTTATAACAGAAGGATTATTTATTGAATAATAATTCATTAATTGTTTCGCAACCAATCTTGAATTTTCTAAATTATACCATTTCGGATTAACAGCAATTATATTTAACAATTTTTTTTTAAATATCTCTACAATTCCAGCTTTTATTAATGTTTTATCTGCAATAATTGCAATATCAATTTGTAAAGCTTTAGCTTTCCAAGCAAGTTCATTCAAATCTTTATATTCAATATTTGGAATATCTTCTAAAGGTTCTTCAGAAGCAGTGTAAATCTTATCTAAAAGCTTTGACTTTAGACAAAGATTGATTATTTTTTGTTCAAATATACCACTGTTAATTATTAGGATGTTCATTCACTATATTATAACATATAGTAATATTAGTTGTAAAAGAATAAAATTGTTTATGGTATAAATATGTGTATGATGAGTTTAGCAGAATTTATATCACAAAGGCGAGAAGTTGCAGGTTATTCTATTTCTGGATTAGCTGATAGAGCTTCCATACCATTGGAACTTCTTGAAGAAATAGAATCTGGAAAAGAATTGTTTTTATCAGTTACAATGAGGCAAAAGCTTGCACGTGCTTTAAAATGTTCTCCTTTTGATATTAAAAAATATGAGAGAGAGTATGAGTTTAAAACTGTTTCTGATGAAGATATTGAACAAATAAAAACTCAAATTCTTAATAGAGAAACTAATTTAAGGTGTCCAATATGTGGAGAGCCTTTAGTTACTCGGATTTCAAAAAGATATGACTTAGAGGACAATCTAGTTTTGCAACCAAAGGCTCATTGCGTAAAATGTGTATTTCAAATTAGAGAATAGAGATTTTTATTTATAATAAAATTTATTTTTGTGATTTTATAAATCGTTCTGCGCATTGAAACATCTCTGTAATCAAGCTAGAGTTGGAATAAATATTCATGCCTGCAGATTCTAAGACTTGTTTTAGTCTATTTTCCCAGATTTTATAAACTTCATTTTGCGATATATTAAGTGTTTTAGCAATTAAGGATAGTTCTTTGTAATCAATAGGAATTGGCAAAGCACCTCTTAACATATCAACAATATCTATTCTTTTTTTTCGAGGAAATGATTTAAGAAAATTTACTACAGATATGCCATTATCTTTTATGTAATCTTTAAGCAATTCTACAGATTCATCAATAAGAATCGGTTCTTGTGGTATTCTATATTCTGCAAACTCTTCTGGAGCTATGTCCATGACTGTTGCAATTCTCTCAATAGTTGTGCCTCTTGTAGAAAATGGGACTGTTTCGTCAATCAAATTGTAAACGTAAGATAGAGTAACACCTATCATTTCTGCAAAATCTCGTTTGTGAAGCGATGTTTTATCAAGAAATTTTGCAACTTTTTCTGAACTTTTTTCTGGAATTATTTGTTTCATAGTTATATCACCTCATAAGTTTGTATTCATAAAATAATTAATTATAAAAGATTTTATAACCCTATCTTAGATAGACAATATATTAATTTCTAAATTTGATATAATTTGAAATAAAATTTATTTTTAAAAAATAAAAGTTTTATATTATGATGTTGATATTAAAATCAAGAGGATAAAGCTATGCAAAAATTTAGAATAGGTAATGGTTATGATATTCATAGATTAATTGAAGGTAGAGACTTAATAATAGGTGGTATTAAAATAACACACGAAAAAGGTTTATTAGGTCATTCTGATGCTGATGTTTTGGTTCATGCTATTATTGATGCACTTTTAGGTGCGCTTGCAATGGATGATATTGGTACAATATTCCCAGATACAGATTTGAAATATAAGAATGCTGATAGTATGTTATTACTAAAAAAAGTCTATAGTAAAGTTAAGAATTCAGGATATAGAATTAATAATATAGACTCAAATATTATTGCACAAAACCCTAAAATGATGCCTTATATTCCAAAAATGCGAATGGCTATAGCTAATGTTCTTGAAATCAAAGACTCTGATATATCTATTAAAGCAAAAACAAAAGAAAACCTTGATGCTGTTGGAGAAAATTTGGCAATAGAAGCAAATGCTGTTGTTTTGTTAGTTCAAGATTAGTATAAATCTATTTATTAAACAAAAGTTAAATTAAAAATCTTGAGTCTTATGTGAAATACTCGGGTTTATCTAGTGTGTTTGTAGCTTTCATAACTCCTATACGACCAGATTTTTTTTGTATATTTGTAAAGATTGAACTAATAGCAAATGGGATTAAAACAATTAATGATAAAATAGGAACACCACCAATTATTAGAGTATTTTTTAATGTTTTACCAGCTTTTCCACTTTCTTGTATTTGTTTTCTAATATTCATTAACATTTCATCTTGGACATTTTCTGTATATTTATTAGCCTTTTTTAATCTATTAATTTCTCTTGCTCTTTTATTAGTAATAAGATTTAAAATATCTTTTCCAAGATTTATTAAATAATTTGAGAACTTATTTTTTTTGACTTCATTTCTTATAACAGTTTCTATATTATCATTTAACTGTGGCAAAATTTCTAGTAGATGTGTGGTAAGCTTTGATATTGGTTCTCTAGTTTCTTTATTTTGCATTAGTTTTTCTAAGGCTTCAGCTCTCTCATTGCTATTTATAAACTGATTTATTAATTTTTTAATTGACTTATCTTTTTTGCTTGCTTCTTGTAATTCATTTAATGATGTTCTTATAACAGAATTTTTGTCTAATGCAAAATTAGCTATCAATTTTCCATATTTTGGAATATTTAATTTACCTTCTAAAAATTGATATGTACCATAATAAAATAGAAGTGTTGGTCCTAGGCTAAATGGCACAGAAAGAACTGTTTGTAGAATATTTGTAACAGCTTCCATATTTTCTGAATATGATTGCGACATTTCATCTATTTCTTTAAATGCAAAAAAAGTTTTTTCTTTTAGTTCTTCAGCTTCTTTAATTTGCTCTGGAGATTTTTCCATCTTCTTCAATTCTGCAAATATTTTAGCTTCTTTTTTTGCTTCAGTTTTTTTGTATTTATTAAACTCTTTTAAATCTTTAAAATAAGTTTTTATGAATTTTAAATTATAATAGATTTTTTTGAATGGACTAACTTTTTTATAATCATTTTCAACTTCACCAGCAGATTTTAATTCATTATCATTGAAATAGACAATAGGAGATAGATCTTTTTTTAACTCTTCTTGAGCTTTATAACGCCCAACTCGTGCTGCATTTTTTTGCGAGCTTGTACCTGCAATAATTAATATCATTGAAAAGGTTAATGTTGCAAGTTGCCCAAGGCTTTTATTCAATGTAACATTTTTTGGAGAAGAAAAAGCTTTTATAAGTTTATTTACTACATACATTAATGGCATAGTAAGAAGTAATTCTAGCATGCTTAATGTCTGAAAAGCGTTTTCAGTGTTTTCTGAATAATCTTCTGCTTTATTATTGATTATTCTAGATGAGTGTAAAATAAGTTCTTTATTTTCATTTGCTATTTGGATTTCTTCAGGCGTGTAATTCTTGTTTAATTTATCTTGAAATTCTTTATTTATACCCAGAGTTTGTTCTTTTTTATATTCTTTATAATCTTTTGAAAAATTGAGTATTTGCTTTATAGATTCTTTAAAAGATTGATTAGTATTTGCATCTGTGTTTTTTTTCACTTTATCTTTTTTATTTAGCTTTGATTTATTTTTTGTTTTTTTATCAGTTTCGCTTGCCTCTGCTTTTTCTACAATTTCCGTAGCTTCTTTTATTTGCTCTGGAGTATAAGATACAAAACTATTAATATTATTTAAATCTTCTTTCATTGCTTTATAACGGCCTAATCTAGATGCTTTTACTTGCATTTTTGCTTCAATAGGAGCTAAAAGTAAAGGTAATATAAATGCAGGTATAAAGGATAAAGATGTATATATAATTGCTTTTGAAGTATTTTTGACTTTAACTCCCATAATTACAAAAGGTAACATGAGTGCAGTAGACGCAAGACCTATAGTATTTTGCATAGCCATTTCAATATTTTCTGCATAATTTTCAGAACGATTATCCATTATTTTTATAGCATTAATAATTGAATTAGCTTTTCCTCGTATATTTTCTTCTCTTAATTTATATTCAGGATTATTTTGGATTAATTTAGATTTTTGCTTATTTTTTATATACAAATTTTCAGAATATTTATCATAAACATTCCAATTTTTAGAAACATCTTTAACTGTTGCAATAATATCTGCCATATCTATACCAAAACCTAAAAAATTTTTTTTTGCTATTCATTAGCTTCTGCTTGTTTCTTTTGTTTGAGATAAAGTAATGGGAACGGTAATATTGCAAGTATTCCAGCAAGAGTAAGTAATAGAGCTTTATTTTTTTTACCAAAAGAAATTGTATCCTGTTTTGAACTTTGATTATTCATTTTGTTGTTTTTGACTTTGTAATTATTATTTGCATAATAACCTCTAATAGATGATATTTTCATGAATGCCACCTCATATTAATTCCTATAATATTCTAAAACCTGAAATAATTTTTTTGCTTGAATAAAAAAGTAGGAGAGAATTAATCTCTCCTACTTTTTTTATAATTTTTCTTCTATCTCATGTCCAATTTTTCCACCAATTAATAACCCTCCAGCATATACAGCTAAAATAGCAAGAGGTCCGGCTCCTGGTATTAAAAATGCCGCTGCGATAGTGGTAGCTGCAGCTCCTGTAGCACCTCCCAAAGATGCACCGACAATATCTTTAAATGCAGGATTATAAGTTTTGCAGGTGCCTGGTTTTCCTGTTTTTGATTGTTTGTTTAAATTTTGCATTCTTGAGCTTGCATAATAATTTTGGTTAATAGCACTAACTCTCATAATTTTCTCCTATGTTTTAATAACACTATACAAATATCGAAAATATTTGATGAACACCATACACATTTGACCTAGGCTAATTATATCATATATTTACAGCAGTAGCAAATTTTGTATAATAATTTTGTGCAAATTGTTAAGTAATATTAATTTTTAAAAAAATACTTGCAAAATTAGAAACTATGTGTATAATGAAGCTATAAGATATGTGAATGTCAATAATGACACACATAAGAGAGTACTAGTGTATAGGAGATTTATCATGAACAAAGAAGAATTAGTAAAAGAGATTTCAAAAAAGACAAAATTATCTCAAAAAGTATCTTCTGAAGTATTATCAGCTACTTTAGAAATCATCCAAAAAACAGTTGCTAAAGGAAAAAAAGTTACTTTAGTTGGATTTGGAACTTGGGAAGCTCGCAAAAGAGCTGCTAGAACTGGCAGAAACCCACAAACTGGTAAAGAATTAAAAATTGCTGCAAAAACAGTTCCTGCTTTCTCAGCTGGTAAAAACTTCAAAGAACTTGTAAAATAATTATTCTATTTAGAAGTTTAAAAAACGGCAGATTTCTTGGTAGAAATCTGCCGTTTATCTTTTTAACGTGATTAATTGATTGTTTTTTAAACTGACTATAACCGTATTAGAAATTGGTATGCCACCTTTTATTGCAGGTTTGTTGACAACAAGACCGTTAACATACATTACCGTAGAGCCACCACCATCTAAATTCATAGCATTAACACAACCAAATTCTTTCATTAATTGAGCTAATTCCATTAATGTTAGTCCTATTGACGCTCCTTCTCTACCATCAGCTGTTAACATAATTAAATTGTTGTTTTTTGTATAACCAATTGCAGTACGAGGGTTTCTTCCACCTATAGCTGAAAGCTTTTGAGCTGTCATGTCAACAAAGACCTCTCCGTTTCTTACTAAATAAGGTCCTCCTCCAATGACATGGTTGACATTTTTCCATTCGGGGTTAATTTGCAGGTCTAATTTGAATTTCTTTGCTTTGCTTATTGTCTCTAGTTTTTTTATTGGAGCAATAACCACAAAGCCTTTTTCTGGAATTTCAACGCTGTTCGTTGTAATTTTTACGAGTTTACCATTACTCACTACCAATTGCGCACCGTATTTAGGAGATGACGGAGAAATTTTACCCCAATCTCTCGTATATACAATTGCATGAGTCGATAACATTCTGGGCTGATTAACATTGTCAATTTTCAAATCTCCTATGTTTGTTTTCACTAATGCTTTTAATTTAACTCTTGCCATTTCATATTTATTTTCGAAAATTCCAAGTGCAACACGATCATAAATAGGACCTGTATAGATTTTTCGATTTATCATTAATGTTCCTAATGGAACTCCAGTTTGAGGTTTAAAATATCCACCGTTAATAGCAACAATTGCGTTTTCTCGTTGGGCGATATTAGAAATTTTTTCTTTTGAAGCTAAAGTAGTAGAAGCTGTTGCAGGTTCTATCTCAAGATTGTTATTAACATTAGTCGAAAGCTCTATAACATTTATTCGTACAGGACGATTATTATAAAATTTAATCATCTGAACATGCTTTATGCCTTTGTCTACTTCATTAATTTTTGAACCTGCATATTTATAATTTAAGTTTTGATTAAATGATTGTTCAAGCTTAAATTGATTTTCAATCAACAAATCTAAAGTTGGAGATAATCCAGTGTAGCTTCCATTACTAAAGTCTTTTGCACATAAATTTGCCGTAGTAGTTAGCAAAAGAGAAATTACAATAATAATCCCACCTGCATTCATTGCAGTTTTTTTTAAATTTTGACTTCGTAAAAATACTGTATCCATTGTTTTTACCTAAGTTCAGTAACAGGATACCTTTTTTATTTAAGAGTGGTGTGGGGTTATTAACACTCTAGGTTTAATGTATCAACGTGTCTTTGTATACATTACGCTCTACTAACATTATAACACACACTTATTTTCGCTACAATCCTTGTTTTATAATACTTTAGAGTGATTTATTTATGGTTAAAAATACACTTATTTGCATTTTATATAAGCAAAAGAAAAAGTTTGCCAAGAAAGCTTAGCAAACATTAAATAAACACGAGGATATTAAGAGAGAGAGAATATAAAAGAAACTTTTTTTAATATTTTAGCAAAATTGAATGCCTAATTTATTTTATTTCTAATCTTGATTTTATCTATTTCCTTTTCTTGCGTCTTACATATATATAAAGTTTTTTTGATTTGAAAAATTGCCTTTTTTGAGTTGTTTTTGGGAAAATTGTTACACAACTTAAATTTGTATATATTTAGGATTATCCTTTTATATACAAAGATTATATTTGTTCGAGGAAATATAATTTAAAAAACTTGGATAAAATACGATATTGCTTTACAGAAAGTATTTTTATGGTAGTATAATAGAATATGAGGGATGGAGGAGAAGGATTTTGAGTCAACAAAATATGTTTTCAGATGGTAAGATTGTGCCAGTTAATATACGAGAAGAAATGAAGAAGTGCTATATTGACTATGCGATGTCAGTAATAGTTGGACGTGCGCTTCCAGATGTACGAGATGGTTTAAAGCCTGTACATAGACGTATTTTATATGCAATGAATGAATTGGGTATGACTCCTGATAAACCATTTAAAAAGTGTGCTCGTATTGTAGGTGAAGTTTTGGGTAAATATCACCCACATGGTGATAGCTCTGTTTACGAAGCTCTTGTTCGTTTAGCTCAAGATTTTAACACAAGATATCTGGTTGTTGATGGTCATGGAAACTTTGGTTCGGTTGACGGAGATGGTGCAGCAGCAATGCGTTATACAGAAGCTCGTATGCACAAAATTACAACATCGATGCTCGCTGATATTGATTGTGAAACAGTTGACTTTGTTCCAAACTTTGATGGTTCTTTAGAAGAACCTTCTGTTTTACCTGTTAGATTACCAATGTTATTATTAAATGGTGTATCAGGGATTGCTGTTGGCATGGCAACTAATATTCCTCCACATAACTTATCAGAAGTTGTTGACGGTACGATTGCATTAATAGACAATCCTCAAATCACAATTGAAGGATTGATGGAGCATATTAAAGGTCCAGATTTCCCTACAGCAGCTACAATTATTGGCTTAAATGATATTAAACAAGCTTATGAAACTGGTCGTGGTTCAATTAAAATGTCATCTGTAGCTACTATAGAAGAAATACCTGGAGGTGCTGGTAGACAAACAAGAACAGCTATAATAGTTACAGAAATACCTTATCAGGTTAATAAAGCACAATTAATTGAAAAAATTGCTGATTTGGTTAAAGAACAAAGAATTAATGGCATTTCAGATTTGCGAGATGAATCAGATCGTGATGGCATGAGAATTGTAATTGAGCTTAAGCGTGATGCTAAGCCTGAAGTAGTTAAAAATAATTTATTTAAGTATACTCAACTTGCAACAACATTTGGTGTAAATATGGTAACTCTTTGCGGTAAGCAACCAAGATTATTAAATTTACATGAAGTATTAAGTGAATTTGTTGAACATAGAGTTGAAATTGTAACAAGAAGAACTATTTATTTCTTGAAAAAAGCTAAAATTAGAGCTCATATTTTAGCAGGTTTATTAATTGCTTTAGGTTCGTTAGATGAAGTTATTGAACTTATTAAGAAGTCAAAAACTACTGATGATGCAAGAGTTGGTTTAATGAGTCGATTTGGATTAGATATTGATCAAGCTAACGCAATTTTAGAAATGCAGTTAAGAAGATTGACTGGTTTAGAACAAGATAAAATTAAGAATGAATATGATGAATTATTAAAGAAAATTCAAGAGTATGAAGAAATACTTGCTGATAGACAAAAAGTTCTTGATATTATTAAAGCAGAGCTTCTTGAAGATAAGGAAAAATATGGTGATGATAGAAAGACTCAAATTCTTCCAGAACAAGGCGAAGTAACTATTGAGGATTTAACACCAAATACTCCAATGGCTGTATTTATAACTCATCAAGGTTATTTAAAGAGAATTGCTTTGGATACATTTGAACGTCAAAATAGAGCTACAAGAGGTAAAGCTGGTATTAAAACAAAAGAAGATGATGATATTCAACACTTCTTTACTGCTATGATGCACGATAAAGTATTATTCTTCTCTTCTAAAGGTATTGTATACAGCTTGAATGTTTATGATTTCCCTGAAGGTGGTAGACAATCAAAAGGATTACCAATTGTAAATGTATTACCAATAGAACAAGGTGAAAAGATTACTGCTGTTGTTCCAGTAAGCACATTTTCACACGACTTGAATTTAATTATGTTAACTCAAAAAGGTTACATTAAGAGAATTGAATTAGATAACTTTGCAAATATCAGAAGAAGTGGTATTATTGCAATTTCACTTGAAGAAGGTGATAGATTGAACTGGGTTAAATTAGCAAATCCTAATGACGAGATTATTATTGGTACATCTTGTGGTATGGCAATTAGATTTCCAATTGAAGATTTAAGACCTCTAGGAAGAAGCGCAAGAGGGGTTAATTCGATGAAACTTCGTTCGGCTGATACGATTATTGGCTGTGATATAGTTCCAAGAAACTATGACGCTGATTTATTAGTTGTAACATCTGATGGATTTGGTAAACGTACAAAATTAAGCGAATTCCGTTCACAAAATAGAGGTGGTATTGGCTTGATTGCGACTAAGTTTAAGTCTAGCATGTCAAGATTAGTTGCTTTAACAATTGTTGAAGAAAAAGATGAAATAATGTTAGTAACATCCAGTGGAATTGTAACAAGAATTAAAGCTGGAGATATTTCATGTCAAGGTAGACCAGCAACAGGTGTTAGAGCTCAAAACTTGATGGAAAATGATACAGTTGTTTCAGTAAATAAAATTGTAAATACTGATAAAGATGACGAGGCTGAATTAAATGAGAGTTGCACTTTAAATGATATGCAATCAACGGGTGAGCAAACATCATTGATTGAAGAATAAAATTTTTAGGTCGGGAATTTCCCGACCTAATGGTTTAAGGAGAAAATTATGGAAGATCTAAAAATTTATTTAGATAATGATATTAATATTGAACTAATCAAATCAAAAAAAATAGCAATAATAGGCTTTGGTTCTCAAGGATATGGTCAAGGCATGAATCTTGTAGATAGTGGGTGTGATGTTGTTTTCGGACTTCGACAGGGTGGTAAATCAGATATAAAAGCTCGAGATTATGGTTTAAAAACAATGCCGATTTCAGAAGCTGTAAAATGGGCTGATATTATTCAAATATTAATTCCTGATGAAGTACAGGCTAAAGTTTATCAAGAAGAAATTGAGCCAAATTTGAATAATCAAAAAATATTAATGTTTTCCCACGGTTTTAATATCCATTATGGATTTATAACTCCACCGGAGGGTGTAAAAGTAATAATGGTAGCTCCAAAAGCACCTGGACATACTGTAAGAAGTGAATATTTAGCGAATAAAGGTGTTCCAGCATTAGTTGCAGGTGATGACATCGAGCTTGCTTTATCTTATGCTTCTGCAATAGGCTCTGGTAGAACTGGGATTATAGAAACAACCTTTAAAGAAGAAACTGAAACTGATTTATTTGGAGAACAAGCTGTACTTTGTGGTGGATGTTCAGCTCTTATAAAAACAGCTTTTGAAACATTAGTTGAAGCAGGATATTCTCCGTATATGGCTTATTTTGAGGTCTGTCATGAGCTAAAACTCATTGTAGATTTAATATATGAGGGTGGAATAGAAGATATGCATTATTCTATTTCAAATAATGCTGAATATGGAGATTATACAAGAGGTTTTCAAATTATTAATCAAGATACAAAAAAAAGAATGAAAGAAATTTTATTACAAATCCAAAATGGAAAATATGCAAAAGAATTTATGAATGAATTTACTTCTGGTGGAGAAAACTTTAAAAAGTATCGTAAAGTTTCTGAGGAACATTTAATAGAAGAAGTCGGTAAAAAAATTCGTTCTTCATTTAACTGGAATAAAAAAAATAAATTAATTGATAAAACAAAAAATTAGCCTACTAGGTTATGGTTTTTGCAATAAACTTTTTTAAAATAAGTATGTAATCAAAAGAGTACATACTTATTTTTTTTAAAGGAGTAAATTATGAAAAAATTTTTATCTATGTTCGCTATCCTAGGAATTATTGCTGTAGGCGCACAAGCTACTCAAGCAGCTTGGTATGATTCAAATTGGAATCCTTCAAACTGGTTTGGTCGTGGATGTAACAAATGTGAAAAAAAATGCGACCCTTGTAAAAAGATCGAAAAAAAATGTGATCCTTGTTCAACAGGTTTTGCAACACCTTGTAACCCATGTGAAAAAGCAAATCCTTGCCCTGTTCAACAACCTTGTGATCCTTGTGATAAACTACAAAACATGAATAAATAGTTAGAATTAAAAAAAAGGAGCTTGTATAAATAACTTATACAAGCTCTTTTATTTTGATTAAATATTTAATCTTTAGCCACAAAGTGCAAGTAATACACCTGCTGCTACAGCTGAACCAATTACGCCTGATACGTTTGGTCCCATAGCGTGCATTAACAAGAAGTTTTGAGGATTAGCCTCTAAACCAACTTTGTTAGAAACACGTGCAGCCATTGGAACTGCTGAAACACCAGCTGAACCAATAAGTGGGTTGATTTTAGTTTTACTAAATACGTTCATCAACTTAGCCATTAACACTCCACCAGCAGTAGCTAATGAGAATGCAACGATACCTAAGATTAAGATAAACAATGTTTGCATTGTCAAGAACTGTTCTGCAGAAAGTTTTGAACCAACTGATAAACCTAAGAAAATAGTTACAATGTTAATTAAAGCATTTTGCATTGTATCAGAAAGTCTTTCTACGACACCACATTCTTTACATAAGTTACCAAAACATAATGCGCCTAAAAGAGGACAAGCACTTGGTAAGAAAATTACACATAGTAAAAGAACCATTATAGGGAACACGATTTTTTCTCTCTTAGAAACTTCTCTTAATTGTGTCATTTGGATTTTACGTTCAGCTTCAGTAGTTAGCCATTTCATAATAGGTGGCTGAATTACTGGTACTAATGCCATATAAGAATATGCTGCAACTGCAATTGGTCCAAGTAAATCTGGAGCAAGTTTTGTTGTTACATAGATTGAAGTTGGACCGTCAGCGCCACCAATGATACCTATAGAACCAGCTTCTGGCATTGTAAAACCAAAAATACAGTATGCCATCAATAATGCACCAAAGATACCAAATTGAGCAGCACCACCTAAAAGAGCTGTTTTAGGGTTTGCAATTAATGGACCAAAGTCTGTCATTGCACCTACACCCATAAAGATAATTAATGGGAATAAGCCTTTATGAATACCAGCTTCAAAAATAATACCTAGAAATCCTGTAGGTCCTGCAATGGCTTCACCAGGAAGCATAGGAATATTTGATAACAAGCCGCCGAATGCAATCGGAACTAAAAGCAATGGCTCAAATTGTTTTTTGATACCAAGCCATAGTAAGAACAAACAGATTAAAATCATAATCCATTGACCATGTGCTTGGAAAATTTGATCTATGCCAGACAACTCAGGGTTGCTAAAAGCTGCTTCTGCACTTTTATGAAACAACATTATACCTGTTGAATTCCAAAGTTCGTGTAAACCATCAATAATATTCATCGTTTACCCCCTTTATTAACCCAAAGTTACCAATGGTGAGCCGTTAACAACTTTATCGCCTGGCGCTACAAGAACTGATTGAACAGTACCAGCTTTTGGAGCTTTTACTTCAATTTCCATCTTCATAGCTTCAAGAACTACTAATACATCACCTTCAGCAACTGTATCACCTTCTGAAACAACTACTTTAAATACAGCACCTGGTAAGCTAGCTTTAACTTCTTCGCCAGAACCTGATGAAGCTGGAGCTGAATCGATACCATCTTTAACTGCGATATCAAATGCTTTACCGTTAACTGTAGCTTTTGAATCACTATCAAGTTTAACTGAGTATTTTTTACCATTAACAGTAACAGTATATTCGCCAGAAGCTGAAGCTGTTGGAACTGCTGCTGGTTTATTAGCTGATTTATTAACTGATACTTGACCTTTGCCTAGTAAGAAGTCGATACCTTTGTCAACATTACCATCTTTGCAAGCAGCTGCAATGAATAAGTTTTCATCAGTTACAGGAAGCCCTGCAGCTTTTAGTCTTTCTTCTGCAGCTTTAAGACCTTTTTCAGGATCTTTTTCGTTAATGTCAACAACTTTTTCAGTAGTTGGAGCCATGTTCATTTTTTCTTCAGCCCATTTTACTAATTCTGGATCAGGCTCACAAGGAGTTTTACCGAAGTAACCAAGCACCATTTTTGCATAACCTGGGTTAGCAACTTTCCAAGCACCTTGAGTAGCGTTTAAGAAAGCTTGTTGAGCATAGAATTGTGAAACAGGAGTTACAGAAGTACCGAAACCACCTCTTTCTACACATTCTTTCATAGCTTGAATAAGAGCTGGGAATTTATCCATTTGTCCCATATCTTTTAATTGATTAACAGTTGTAGCTGTTGCACCACCAGGTAATGGAGCTTGGATAAGAATTGGGTTAACAGCTAAAGAAACAGGATCAAGAGGATAATCTTTCATACATTCTTTGAATATTTCTTCTGTTTCCATAATTTTCTTAATATCTAAGCCTAAATCGTATTCAGTACCTTTTAATGCGTGCCACATAGAAACGATATCTGGTTGACCAGTACCACCTGAAACAGGTTTCATAGCTAAGTCGATACCATCAGCACCACCATCAAGAGCAGCTAAGTATGCTGCTAAACCAGTACCAGCTGTTTCGTGAGAGTGGAATCTGATATGAGCATCTGAACCAAGAATTTCACGAGCCATTTTAACGGTTTCATAAACTTTTCTTGGATTAGATGTACCAGATGCATCTTTAAAACATAATGAATCAAAAGGTAGGCCTGAATCTAAAATGTTTCTTAAAACTTTTTCGTAAAACGCTACGTCATGAGCACCTTCGCAACCATAAGGAAGTTCCATCATTGTAATTGTAACTTCATGCTCAAGACCGTGTTTTTTAATTGAATTAGCTGAATCAATTAAATTATTAACATCATTTAATGCATCAAAATTTCTGATTACATTAACACCGTGTTTTGCAAACATTTTTGCGTGTAAATCAATAACATCACGAGGTTGAGAGTTGAGACCAACAACATTTACACCACGAGAAAGTGATTGTAATTTAACATCAGGACCTACAGCTTCTCTCATTTTATCCATAGTTTCAAAAGCGTTTTCATTACAGAAAAAGATTGGAACTTGAAATCTTGCACCACCAGCTGTTTCAAAGTGTTTTAAGCCTGCGTCAACGGCAGCTTTTAAAGCTGGCAAGAAATCGTCTACAAGTACCTTTGCTCCATAAATTGATTGGAAACCATCACGGAATGATGTATCCATAACTTTAATTAGTTTTTTACTCATTGTTATATACCTTTCTTTTAAATAAATTTCGTGAATCGCAATTTACTTTCTAAATATTGCTGCAACTATTGCTGCTGCAATTTCACTATCATCACTAGATGTAGCAACTTTTTTTGCTCCACCAGCAGTTGCAGGAACAGCTTCAGGGAATAATTTGTTTAATTTTCCTACAACAAAAGACATTACAAACATTGAAATAATTGTAATGCATAAGAATGCAACTACTGTTCCCATACCTATGAGCATAACGGAAACGCCTTGCATTAATGTTTCATTCATAAAATATCTCCTATCAAAAGTACATGTTCTTTATTTTCGTTATCAACTATCTTTAAAGCACCTATTTCTGTAATACATTTTACAATGCCTGATATTTCTTTATCAAAAACTTTTACAGTTACAAGTGTATTAAGGAATTCGGCTCTTCTTATATAATCTTCTCTAATTAATAAAAATCCTTCCTCAATAAATTTATTATACCTCAAACAAAACTTATCTATAACTCTTTTTAAAAAAGTTTTTCTATTAATTTTCTTGTTTATTTCTAGGTTTAATGAAGTTGCGGGCTGATTAATATTTTTAATATCATCTTTCATACAGTTAAGATTAACTCCAAATCCAAGAATAATTCCTTTTAATTCATTCTTCTCAATAACGCTTTCTGCTAAAATACCAGATATTTTTTTACCATTTATTCTAATATCATTTGGCCATTTGATTTTAGGGCAAATATTATATTCCTCAAAAACCTCTGCAAGTATAACGCATAAATACTGAGTTAAATTTGCATAGACGTCTTTTAATTCTTTAGAAGGTTTTAAAATTATTGAAGCATAAATGTTTTCTCCAGAATTAGATATCCATTGTCTTTGAAACCGTCCTCTTCCTGCAGTTTGTTTATTTGCAAAAATTATAGTCATATCACTTAATTCTTCTAAGTGTTCTTTGGCATATTTATTTGTTGAATCGACTGTATCTAAAAATAAAAGCTCCATGAAGTAATTATAATACAAATAAAACACTATCTCTATATTTATAGAGATAGTGTTTTATTCTATTTGTAAAAATTATGCTTTCGCTATCATAGCTTCTTCTTTTGTTTTTTTGTTTGCAATATGTTTATCACCTATCCTATTAGCAATAGGAGTTACTATAACTGGTGTTAAGTATCTATAAATTAATGTAAATGATGCTAATCTAGCAAGAGAACCTACTGCTTTAATATTTTTACCAAGTTTTTCATTAATTTCTGCAGCTTTTGCTAATTGTTTAGCATCTTCAGAAGCATTTAAATCAGCTATGCGTTGTTTCATTAATGTAGAATATCTATATCCAACTTTTTTAACAGCTTTTCCTAAAAATTTATTTACAGTGTATCCAGCAATTGTTGGAATAAAGAAACATAGAATTTGATTTATTGCAAGAGTTTTCTTTCTGTCTTCGTCCATTTCTTTGTTTTTTAATGTTCTTGAAACATACACCCCACTTTGTATAAAAGAACCCAATACTACATAGTGTTCAGAAGAGTCTCCTGGAATTTTATTTATAGTATCAACAGTTTTTCTAACGAAAGATGATTTTAATAATGGTCTACCAATATATTTTGCAAGAAGCTTAGTTAATTTTGAAGGGTTTTTAGGTTGTTTTCCTGCTTTAAAAGCTATTTGACTATTATTATCTGAACCATCTTTAATGGTAGTTGAATTAGTTTCTTTTGGTTTAGATTTAAAAGCGACCTTTTTGTTTTCAACATTATTATTCTTATTTTGTTTTACTTTTTCAATACCAAATACATTTTTCAATATTTTTGGGATTAACCAAATTGTTGCTGTTGCAACTGGTACACGGGCTATTAAATCTGGTAACCAAGTAACAAACTTCATTTGTCCTTCGTTAATAGCATCAGCATTAACCATATCTGTAGTAATTGGAGTTCCTAATCCACCTTCAACACTAGCGTTTGGTTGATATGCTACAAACTTATACTCATTATCCCTTGTGTCAAATCTTTTTGCGCCAGAAATACGAGGTTTTGAATTTGCAGTTTTTTCAAATTCCGATGCTACTCCGAGAGTGTCGAAATCTGGTATCCAAGAACCACCATCTACAGTATTTTTCCATTCTCTAAAGTGTTTAGTAAATATCTCACCTTTCTCATTAGTGCCGAACACTGTACTAACATCAAGATCTCCAAATTTATTAACACCTTTTGAATCAGCAACTAATTTTTCTAAATACTCTTTATCAATATCTCTAAACAAGATTTGAGCATTATCAAAACCATTTTCTGAAACTTTTATACCAAGACTTTGAAATGCTTTATCATCAATAGCTTCATAAAGTGTTTTACCATCTCTTGTAACTATATCATTAAATGATTTACCTTTTTGTGCTGCAAAATCAATATCTAAATTTAAAACTTTTTCAAATGTTTCTTTTGAAATATCTGCTAATTTTCTAAATTCAGGTAACATTAAACAATTTTTAATATCATCATTAAATTTATTACCTATTTCATCAATCCATTGACTTTTAGGTAATACTTTACCATCAGCACCTGTTAATTTCGCTTTATCAACCCAAGGATATAAATTTTTGATATTTTCTGGATTTAAAAATTCATGTAAAGATCTCTTTACTAAATCAGAACCATTTTTAAAAGGTGCAGTAACTATAATTGCTGTTACAATTCCCATAATACCTGATGCTATAGATTGGCACATAGCATAAATATTATTCGTTTTTTCAACTGAACGCTCTTTTGATTTTTTCTTACCTTTATTAACTACTGCATTTTCTTGTTTTTCTTGAACTTTTTCATTATTTTTAGAAGCATTAGCTTTTTTAGTAGGTAATGCTGCGATTGTTAATGGTCTTAAAATTACACAAATAAGTGCTGCAGATACTGCCTGAAAAACATTTTCATTTTTATTGACTAAATTAATACAAAAATCAAAAAAGGAGCTCAATAAAAATTTGTCTCCTTTCTTAACCTCAGGCGTTGCCTTGTCTTTAATATCCCCTACACCTTTTTTTACAGTATCTATAATCTTTTTAGCATCTTTTAAATTCTTAGGTTTTTTTGCTTTAAATGATATAGAAGCTTCATTGTCTACTTTTTGCCCATAATTCGACTCGTAAAACTGAGTTAAGGCTTTGTCATTTTCAAAACTAATTTTGTTGGCTGAAATTTTGTTGTTTAACAAGTTCAGATTTTGCGTTGTATGAATTCTCATAGTTTCCAATCCTTTTTAATTAATGTTATGTCTACACATTCATAATAAAACAAAACAAAAACTTTTTTGCTAGTTCTTTACAATTTTGTTACAATCAAGTAAAATGTCTATAATTAGAGGGTTTTGTCTTGGATAGAATTGTAAAACGTACACTAATTATAACTTGGTTATATGTTGCTTCAATAACCTGCGGGCATGCTTTTGATTTAGATTCTACAGTTGATGATGAAATTAGAAAAAAATATAATCCAAATCAGCTTATTAATGATGTTAGTGTAAACAATAAAGCATTAGAAAAAAATATTAAGGCAGAAAGTAAAGTTGTAAAAGATCCGAATTTGCCAGATTTACCAAAGATAATTAATAATTCGACTTCACAAAAACAAGCTGATATTAATGTTACTTATAAAAAATATAATGGTGGTAATGTTAAGATTAAATCAGGAACTTCTTTTGATGTTACAAATTCTACAGCAATTTCTGATTGGCAAAGGAAAGGTACAAGTATTAAATTTACTGTAGGACAAAATATATATAGAAAAAAATATACAATACCAGCAGGTACAGAATTTAGAGGTTATATAATAGATTCTCATCAGCCACAAATAACTTGTAATGGTGGGCTTTTAGTACTTAAAATCGACACAATGATATATAAAGGACAAAAAATTCCTGTAGTAGCTTATGTAACAAGAGCAAACGATAAAAAAATATTTTTTAATAAGATTAAAGGTGAAAGAACATATTTAAAAACATTATGGAAAAAAGGAGATTGGGGTAGAACAATTTTCGAAAAAATGCTTGCAGTCTCTATTGGATTAGGAGCTGATTCATCTACTCTTATATTAACTCCATTTCCAGCGATGTACGGAACAGTGTGTTTAGGCGCAAACACTATTCTTTCGCCTATTTGTGCATTCTTTTCTAAAGGAGAGCATATCTCAATTCCAGCTGGTAGTAATTTTAGGATAAAACTACTTGAGGAAGTAATGGTTGATTAAAAAAGATTTACCACATTTTGTTCTTCAAATCTTGGACAAGTATTCCAAATCAAGGTTGGAATCATATCTCCAGGAGTTCTTCCTTGGAATTGACAATTACAACAGCCTTTAATCATATTTGTAGAGCCATCAACAACTGGTTGGAAGTATTTACAAGCTTGACAAACTTTTAGCGTTAACCCGTGTTCAGAAAGCTTAATAGTTAATTCTTTCAAAGCATCAATCATGCGTAAATGGTTATTTTTTGTCGTATATTTTTTATTTTTATTGATAAAAGTTACTTTTGCTAAGCCGTCATCAGAGATTAATTCTAATTGACAAGGAAATTCATTAACACCATCTGTTACTATTATATTTGTTGTCATTTTTTCAATAACATGTTGACGAGTTGTTTGTTTAAAAATATTTCTGATACCTCTAATAAATGGAATATTGTATAAAATTTTTGCAATAGATAACAATGGATAAGTTAATAAATATAGATATTCTTTAGAACTTAGTCTTAAATTTAGTAAACTAATACAGAATGCTAATAATAGAATTATTGCTGATATTAATATATTTGAATAATTTACACAAAACGGAAAAACATAAGAATGTTTTAAGACTAATAAATATACACAAACACAAGTTAGCCAATTAGGAATAGCTAACGATAGTAAAAATTCTTTTCCAATTAGACTTGATTTGTCGAATTTGTTTGACCATAAAATGCTCAATCTTTTAGAGAGAGATGGAATTCTAAAATCAAAATTATTAATACTTTTATATACTTGAATTTCGTCAATACAAGCAACTTTTACACCTTCTTTAGCAAGTTTATATGTATACTCAACTTCTGAAATTATATTTTTAAAATTAAAGGACGCCATTTTGTTTAACAAATCTTTTTTGATAATAAAAGAATCAGTATTTATAATATTAGTCAAGCCTAATCTTGTTCTAGAAATGTTTATAAATTTTGAAACATAAACTGAATATACTGATTTTACATTTTGCCAGAATGTTAATTCTTCATCTTGTGGTAAATAACAAACATTGGCATTGAATACTTGATATTTCGTTAGATAAAAATTAATATTTTCTAAAAAATTTGTCTCAACATAATTACTAGCATCTAAAAACACATAAGCGTCTAAATCTTTTATGTCATAAAGCTTTTCAGCAATTATTGAATAAGCTTGACTCTTACCAATTGGTTCTAAATTATTTATATTTATTACGTTAACATTCAAATCACTTTGTAAGGTTAACTCTGAAATCTCCTCACACTTGTCTAATATTGTATAAATTGTATAGTTTTGCTTTGGATAGGACTGATTTTTTAATTGTCTAATAAGGTTTTCTAAAGTATCAGTTTTGCCACTAGCATATACAACAACACATAAATTAGAGTTATTGAAAGTGTATTTATCTCTATACTTTCGTTGTGGCTTAATAGATACTAAAGCAAGTATTGTAAAATAAACAGTAAAAATTGTTATATATAAAAATAAAAAACTCATGATAATTGTCTCCGATTAAAGTTTATCTCAAAAATAAAGAAAAATCTAGTAATATAATTAGTTGAGAAGAAGTTACGCTTTTTTAGGATGACAGAAAATTAAACTCTGGATTGCTTCGCTTACGCTCGCAAAGACGGGAAATTTTACAATAAATATGCTTGTAATGTTGAACAGTCTTGTGTGAAACCCAACAATAATCTAATAAACGTAATTCCAGCTTAGCTTTTTAACATTTCAACTAAATAACTAAACTCTGGAAATGATATATTTATCCATTCAAATTCATTTATAGTAATTTCATTTTCACAAATTAATCCTGCAATATAAAAACTCATCGCTAATCTATGATCGTGATAGGCATCAAGAGCTGAACCACCCTTTAAGCTAGTTTTACCTCTGACAATAAAACCATCATTAAGTTCTTCTATATCTACTCCTATTTTTCTTAATTCTTTAACTAAACAAGCAATTCTATCAGCTTCTTTGTTTCTTAAATCACCAGCATCATTTACGATTGTCTCACCTTCAGCTTGTGAGGCTAAAACTGCAATTACAGGTAATTCATCAATAAGTTTTGGAATATCTGCGCCTGATATCTTACAGGATTTTAATGAATCATTGTAACAAACTCTAATATCAGCTATAAGCTCACCTGCGATCTCTCGCTGATTTAAAAGTTCAATACCTCCACCCATTCTCTGAACAATATCTAAAATACCTGTACGAGTATTGTTAATTCCTACATTCCTAATAATAAAATCTGAGCCTTCAACAATTAGCCCTGCTACGATAAAAAACGCAGCTGATGAAATATCACCTATTATTTCAATATTTTTTGCTGTTAATTCACTTGGAGAAACAGTTGTTTTATTTCCATCTATTTCGATATCTGCGCCTAAATACTTCAACATTAGCTCAGTATGATTTCTGCTTTTATTGGGTTCAATATATGTTGTTTTACCAAAAGTCCTTTCATTTACTCCTGCTAATAAAACACATGATTTCACCTGCGCACTTGATAAATTTGAAGAATAAGTAATTCCATGCAATTGAGAACCTATTATTTTTAAGGGAGCATGTCCTTCTATAGAGTCAATCTTAGCACCCATTAAAGATAATGGCTCAATAACTCTTTTCATTGGTCTTTTTGATAAGCTTTCATCTCCAACCAAAATTGAATTAAAATCTTGACCAGCTAATATTCCTGATACTAATCGCATAGTCGTACCAGAATTTCCTGCATCAAGAGGTAAATTAGGTTTTAAAAATTTAGCTCTTGAAAGTACTTCTATTGTTTTATTATCAATAACATTAATTTCAACACCTAGATTTTTAAATAAATTCAAAGTAGACCAACAATCAGCACCACTGGAAAAATTCGTAATTCTTGACTTTCCTTTAGCTAAAGAAGAAATCATAATCGCACGATGTGAGACAGATTTATCAGCAGGAATAATTATCTCACCTTTTAAATTTTTAACTTTAGATACTATCTGAGTTGCCACTTAGCCTCACCCCTCGCAAAGACAAAATTATCTTACAAGTTCAAATATCGCTTTACATTTTTCAAACACTTTTTCTGCATCTTTTAAATAAAGCATATTTGGTCCATCACAAAGTGCATTATCAGGGTTAGGATGTACTTCAAAAAATAAAACATCTGCACCTGCAGACATTGCACAATTTGCAAGCACAGGTACAAATTTTCTATCACCACCTGTTGAGTCTCCATTTGAGCCAGGCATTTGTACAGAATGAGTTGCATCAAACACAACAGGATATCCAAACTCTTTCATTATAGGAATTGCTCTAAAATCAGATACTAAGTTATTATAACCAAAGGTTACACCTCTATCTGTTAACATAATCTGCTTATTTCCAGAATCCTCTACCTTCTTTATCAAAGATTTCATTTGCTGAGGAGCTAAAAACTGACCTTTTTTAATATTAACAATTTTACCAGTCTTAGCTGCAGCTATTAATAAATCCGTTTGACGACATAAAAAAGCTGGAATTTGCAATATATCAGCAACCTCTGCTGCAACAGCAGCTTGATCTGGAGTATGAATATCGGTTACTATTGGTAAATCAAACTCTTTTTTTATTTGAGCTAACATTTCCAGGCCTTTTTCCATACCAACTCCACGATAAGAAGTAATAGAAGAACGATTTGCTTTGTCATAAGAAGATTTAAACACATAATTTATGCCTAATTTTTCACAAACTAACTTTAAACCTTCTGCTGTCTTTCGCATAATATCCATCGACTCAATTGCACAAGGACCTGCCAAAATTGTTAATTTTTCCCCACCTATTTCAAAGTTTTTTAGTTTTAATGTCATATTTCAAATCCTCTTTTAGATATCCCATTTACCACAAGTTCCACCCCAACGAGCAATGATATTACCTTTGATATCACCAATTTTATCAACTTTACCAATTGGCTCAGAACCTTCTAAAATCGTAATCACTTCACAATTATTTGAGCAACCAGTGCATTGGCAAGTTACTGATTGAAAACTCATATTGCCAACTTCCCAACCTTTAAATGTTGTAGGTTTTTCAGTATATTGATGATTTTCCATTGCTAACAAAGCAGCACCTATTGCTCCCATTGTTTGATGATTTTCTGGAACAATTATTTTTGTGTTTAAAGCTTCTTCAAAAGCTTTCACCATGCCAGAGTTTGTTGCAACACCACCTTGGAAAGATATTGTTGGTAAAAGCTCTTTTCCTAGAGCTAAATTACTCAAATAGTTTCTAACCAAGGCTTGACAAAGCCCGTATAATAAATCTTCAACAGGGTAACCTAACTGTTGTTTATGGATTAAGTCGGATTCTGCAAATACTCCACATCTACCGGCAATACGAGCAGGATTTGTTGATTTAAGCGCAGTTTCTCCAAATTTTTCAATAGGAACATTAAGCCTTTGAGCCTGATGATCCAAAAAACTACCTGTACCAGCTGCGCAAACCGTATTCATAGCAAAATCTGTAACAATACCATCTCTAAGAATAATAATTTTACTATCTTGACCTCCAATTTCAAGTATAGTTTGAACTCCTGGTATATAAGTACTTGCAGCGACAGCATGTGCTGTGATTTCATTTTTCACGACATCTGCACCAACTAATGCACCTGCAAGATTACGTCCTGAACCAGTTGTTCCGACACCTTGTATATTATATTCTTGCAAAGCTTGTGCTTTTATTTGTTTTAGACCATTTTGAACAGCATCAACAGGTTTACCTGCTGTTTTCAGCATAAAAGAATCTATATATTTACCTTTTTCATCAACAAGTGCAAGTTTTGTTGTTACTGAACCAACGTCTATCCCTAAATATACATTCAAACTCATCTTCTACCTTCTTCCCTTTGTATGAATTAAGTATAACACAACAAATAATACAAGGTAAAGATGTTTGATAAGAAGGCTTTTTTCTAATATAAATCCAGTCATAGACGTATTTAGATATTTTATTAATCACTAAATGTTTTAAATGTTTTATCAACATTTTCTTTAATGACTTTTTTCACTGCGTCCATTTCTGTAGAAAGAGCATTTTGTTCGGTATCTAACTGTTTTAAACGTAATTCAAGCGTTCTATCTTCTTCTTGAATTATCGAAGTCTTTGCGTTAATATCAGCTATTATTTTTTCATATTGCTGAACTTTGTAATTATATTCATTCATCGCATCTTGATAAGCTGCGTCATCGGTTACTGTTTCAGTGTTAAGAGAATACGTAACGCTATCATTAACAAATCTTACGGTTTTAAATCTACCGTTTGAATCTGTTTCCAATAAAGCATCCTCAACTTGTTCAACACGAGTCTTAACGTATTTTGCATGATAATAAGGCAATTTTATTTGTCCATCAATATCATTTGGCCCTGTATGACTATTATATGATGCCATTAGTTCCTCGTAAGTTGCAAAATATTTTTCACCATTTAGTTGGAATGAATAAATACCACCAGTATAATTACCATTTACGTCAAAACAGTTTTTTAAATCATTATTTATATTTTGATCATTCAAATCTTTTATTACTTGTTTTACTTCAACTAAATCATCTTGATTATTAGGATCAAATAGCGTTAATTCACAATTACCTACATATTCTGGTATTTGCAAATCATTATAGAAATTTAAAGCATTATTATAATTAGCTTGAGCAGTTATTTCTGCTAAATTATCTGAAGCAATTTGTGTAGTAAAATTAGTTTTAGCAGCAGCTACGTTAGTTTGATTATAAATAGGCAAACTAAAACTCATGCTATTTGGCAATGTTCCATAAAGTTTTTCTAAATCACTTTTTAAAACAACATCGCCATTTGAATTTATATACATTTGAGTTGTTTTATCAAAATTATTATCAATAGCATTCATACTTAATAAATCTGCCTCTATTGCATCAACTATCATTTTATCTGCAGATCCACAATTTTGATAAACCTCAAATATTACAGAATTACCATTTACTATTACTGTATATGTACCGTTATTATTATTTACTGCACTATCTATATTTAAAGAATTTGTAGCGTAGTTCAAAATATTTTTTGATGCACTAATTGTATTAGTGGAGTTTTCAATAGCAGTATTCAATGCTAGCTCACTGTTATTCAAATCATCAATCGCTAACTTTAGACCATTATTTGTAGTTAATATTGTACCATTTCCTTGATGAAGCTGTACTTGTGGATCTTGAAGTTGCTTCATTGCTCCGGTATATTTATTAATATTATGGTAATATCTTACTGAATAATTAGCATCAGGGTTTGGAGATGAAAGCTGAGTCCATTCTTCAAGAACAGTTTCATTCTCACCATCTGTATAAGAATATTGTAATTCTGTATAATCTGTTGTTTTAGGAGCAATAGGGACTTCTAATCCGAGCAGTTGATTAAATAAATTTGCACTCTGATTTGCAAGCGCTGTTCTCGCTTGGTTTATTTGTTGACCTTCATACTCAGTATTTGTTTTTCGAGCTGCTAATGCTAGATATCTAGCTTGTGATGCTGCCATTCCCATGACAAAGTCTCCTATTTAATATTTTATTAATTTTTTTTTATGCAAAGTCAATATAAAGAACGACATTAAATGCTATTAGCTTTAATAAATATGCTAAAATATCATCTATACATATTAGAGTATATCTAACGGGTCTACGTCAATCGCCATTTTTATATCTTTTGGCAAACTAATTTTATTCAAAAATTTTGAAATAAAATCATGTCCTTTTTGTGAAAGCTTGTTTTTTATTAAAATTTGATAACGATAATATCCATTAATTTTTGAAATAATACAAGGTGTCGGACCAAGTACCTCAAGGTATTCAAAAAATCCAAACTTTTCAGTCATAGTAGTTAAACGTAATGCTATTTCCATTGCAGATTTTTCTGCTCTAAAGTTATTAAGTGAGGATAAAATCAATCTAACAATTTGGCTAAATGGTGGGTAATCAAACTCTTCCCTTGCTTTAATTTCTGTTTCAAAAAACTTTTCATAATTTTGAGATTTTGCAGTCTGAAAAGCGTAATAATCAGGATTGTATGTTTGAAAAAGAACTTTACCCTTATATTCACCTCTACCAGCTCTTCCTGCAACCTGAGTTAAAAGTTGAAAGCCTCTTTCAGAAGCTCTAAAATCTGGGACAGAAAATCCTGTATCAGCACTTATTACACCTACTAAAGTAACATTTGGGTTATCAAGTCCTTTGGCTATCATTTGTGTTCCTACGAGAATATCAATTTCACCTTTTTGAAATTTATTCAAAAGGGTTATATGAGCATTTTTTTTAGTCAAAATATCACTATCAATTCTTTCAACTCGATATTCTGGAAAAATTTCCTTGATTAAGATTTCAATTTTTTGAGTTCCACTACCAGAGTTTGCCAAAGCATCACTTCCACATTGAGGACAAAAATCAGGAAAGCTCATTTCTTTATTACAATAATGACATTTTAACATCTTACCATCAGAGTGCCAAACCATTGGGATTGAGCATTCAGGACATTCAACTACTGTACCACAAGCCTTACATTGAGTATATGTTGAAAAACCTCTACGATTCATTAATAAAATTACTTGTTTTCCAGCATCAACAGCTTCTTTTATTTCTGTTTGTAATGGCTTTGAAATAATCCCACGATAAGAAGCCTTCCCATATTCCTGCATATTAATAACTTCAGGTTTTGCTAAAGGTGCATTATTAAACCGTTTCAACATTTGAAAAAGATTATTATTGTTCTCAGCATAGTAATAAGTAGAAATATCTGGAGTTGCAGAACCTAAAAGAAGTGGAGCTTGATGAAACTGAGCTAATCTTTTTGCCACAATTCTAGCATCATATCTTGGAGCTGGATTTGTTTGTTTATAAGCACCTTCATGTTCTTCGTCAATAATGATTAATCCTATATTTTGTAATGGAGCAAAGACTGCAGAACGAGCTCCTGCAAGTATTCTTATTTCATTATTATAGAGCCTTTGCCAGACATCATATTTCTCTCCATCCGAAATGCTACTATGCCAAATTGCTATGTCATTTATCCCGAATTTTTTTGCAAGTCGTTTTGTTAATTGTGATGCTAAAGCAATTTCTGGAGCTAAAAACAAGACATTCTTGCCTGAATCAATAACATCTTTTATTAATTTAAAATATACCTCAGTTTTTCCTGATGCAGTTACACCATGCAATAATATTGGGTTTTGGGATTTCATTTTTACCTTTATCCCTTGATAAACAGTTTCTTGCTCTAAAGATAATTCAAACAAAGGTTCAACTTTTTCATCTTTAAAAATCGTCAAAGGATTTCTATAAATGAGTTCCAACCCTAATTTAACAAGCCCTTTTTCTTCAAGTTTTTTCATCGTTGCACGAGTAGTTTTCACTTTGTTTTCAAACTCAATTAAAGGTTGTTTTCCTTCTTTCCTAAGCTGTTCTAATATTTCTTTTTGTCTCTTTGTTAAGCCTTCAAAGTTATTATTTAATAGCTCAACAGATAGCTCAGTCTTTGAATTTTTTTCTATTAATTTTAAAGGAATTGCTGCATTTAACACCGTTACAAAATCTGTACAATAATAATTAGCAACCCATTCTAAAAGTTTTAAATATTTAATAGAAAATAACGGAGTCTCATCTAAAATTTTATTAATTTTTTTTACTCTAATATTCTCAGGAACGTAATCTGAAAAACCTACAATAAAAGCATTTACAAGTCCTTGCCTGCCAAAAGGAACTAAAACAGCTTGACCAATCTGAATAATATTTTTCATATCTTCAGGAATAGAATAGCTGAATGTTTTAACTCCAAGCCCTTTAATATTTATCAGTACTAAAGCATATTTCATCATGGTTATTATACAACGAGTTAAATAAGATGAAAAGTTGATTTTTAGTCTGTTTAGTTTGGAAGAAGGGAAAGTGTGCGTTTTTATAGGATTAATATTTTTTGTTTGCAAAGACGTTTTTTTGTTTTTTGAGAAAAAATCCAAAAAATATCTCCAAATTTCATATAAAGAACATCAAATTTCGTAACAAAACTTCATAAAACAAGCGATTGTAACGATTTGTAAAGACGAGTTTTCAACAGGCTCAAATCCAGTTATAATGCCCTATATGATATGATATGATATGATGAGAGGTGAGGAGTCTCTTTGCGTTAAAGTTTTCTTGAAAAATGCCGTATACTGAACATGTATAGAGTAGTAGCTGGAATATGTTTTTCAGCATAAGCAAAGAAAGGAAACAAAACGTATGAAATTTTTTGACTTAGAACTTGGTGGGTTAGCTCAAAAAGTGATCAAAGAACATCCAAATGGAATTGTTTACTTGGGTGGTACAACAGAAGAAGAGTGCAAAGCTTCACCTCAGGAGTGGGGAAAGGGATTTAAAACTTACACCACAAGTAGATGTACACAAGAGAATGCCTATATATTTGTTGCTCCAGAAGGATGTAAATGTAAGAGGTAATAATTTAATGTCTTGCAGGGTGAGTTAAGTCTCTGCCCCCCTTTTTATTTTAATTTGCAAAAAATCGCTAAGCAAGGCTGGATGAAACTCCGTAATAATATTAAATTGAAAAATATGGTCGGCTGGGATAAAATCCCAGCCGACTTTGAGTCTTTTAAAATTTTCAACTAAAAAATTATATTTTTTCAAAATCAATTGCACCATGTTTACATATTGGACAAATGTAATCAGCTGGTAAGATTTCTTCTTCGTATATATATCCACAAATTTTGCAACGCCAGCCTTTTTTGTTTGTAATTTGAGGTTTTGGTTTTATATTGTTTTGATAATATTCATAAGTTAAAGTTGGTTCATTTGATAGTATTTGAGCATCAACTAACTCTGCGATAAACATAATATGAGTTCCTAAATCTATTTCCTTTTGGACATAAGCTGATAAATAAGCATTTGTATTTTTAGTAATATAATATATTCCATTTGCAGAACGCTTTGTCTCTTTAAAATTTAAAAATTTATCTACATTTCTTCCACTTTGATATCCAAAATTTTTAAATATATTAAAATCTGATGATTTTGATAATATTGAAACATTAAATTTTTTAGTATGTTTAATCATCTCTGAGGTGAAATTGTTTTTGTTTACACAAACAGCTATTTGGCAAGGCTCTGATGTTACTTGCATAACTGTATTAACTATGCACCCGTTATCTTTACCTTGTTCGTTACATGTTAAAATATATAAGCCATAGCCTATTTTAAATAGTGTGTTTGTATCCATATATTATTCTCCATAAATTATACTATTGTAATAATAC
>JAGBXP010000036.1 GCA_017629215.1 bacterium
ACCAATTGAATAACTTTGGAGGAGTGCCAGAGCGGTTGATTGGAGCGGTCTTGAAAACCGTCGTACGTGCGAGCGTACCGTGGGTTCGAATCCCACCTCCTCCTAATTTAAAAGCCACCTAACAAGGTGGCTTTTTTAGTGGGTTTTGGTAATAAGAAACAGAACTTTGCAGATGTATTTTAATGAGTGGTTTGGTCGGAAGTGAAATTGTATTTTTTTGTCCATTTTGCATAGAAGTATTTTTCGTCATTGCAAGGGTAAAAGCCCGAAGCAATCTAGTCTTTGTCAATTTAAAAAGATCGGAAGTGTAAAGTTTCAAACTGGACGAAAACGGTCTTTTTAATGGACTATATATTCTCTTAACCGCCACCTCACCCTAGCCTCCCACAAGGAGTGGGGATTTGAACCAAGTCCATAAAAAGTTCATTTGGGAAATTTTGAAGAGGTAATTTAATAAATTAAGTCGACTTGGGAAAGCCGACTTACAAACTAAACACATTATTAAAAAATTTTTTTAGAAAAGAACTCCTGATTTCTTATTTGCTTATTGATTTCTTCAAGTTCAGCTCTTTCTCTTTTTGTTAATTGGTTTAAATCAAGCCTATCATTACCTGGTGCATTAGCACGTTTTGCTTTTGCTTCTAGTTCTGCTTTACGTTTTTTTAATTTTGTAGCTTTGTCATCAAATAGATTGACATTCTGCGGATCACGTACAACCGGTTTTTTACCACCTAATGGATTGACTGGCATATTAAACTCCTTTCTAAAGTTAATTGGGTAATTCATATATCTATTTTAAATTGATATACTCTATTATAACATATATTTACTCTATTTTCAATAGGTTAATTCTAGGTAAAACTTATATTACCATAATGCTATGAATATTAAACAATCCTTTGGTAAAAAAATAAAAGAAAAAAGATTATCACAACATTTAACTCAAGAAGAATTAGCAGAAAAAATAGGAATTTCTCCTAAAAGTTTAAGTCAAATTGAATTAGGCAACAACTTTATTTCTGCAAATAACTTAGAGCAAATTTGTTTGGCACTTGATATTCAAGCAAAAAACTTATTTGATTTTGAAAATGAAAATTCAAAAGAAAAAATGGAATATATTATAAATAAATTAAAACAGAATTCATCTCTGTTAAACAAAATTTATAAAATTATATCAATAATTGAATAATTATATCTGTACGACGAGAATTTTGCACCAAAATAATATCAAACTTGTAATTCTTTCTTCTCAAACCGAGTGTTAAAATACATTTTGCGTAGGCTGAAGTAAGTGTTGCAAACGAAATGCCGAAGTAAAGTAGGGTGGACTTTAGTCCACCAAAACAAAAATGATTCACAAAAAATGCAAATCAACTTTATTTGCTAAATTTTAAAGTTAAAAATCCTTTTATTTTTTTGTTTTCAATTACATTTTATTTCAAAATTTCATCAACTTTTTGAATTTTAATTACATGAAATGTAATTGAAATTGAGTTTTTAATTGAAAATTTTCAAAAATCCATGTAATTGTTGTAAACTATCTTAAATCAAGCAATAGCAATGCTTTAACCCTATTTGTGTAATTGAATAATTTTCAATTACATTGTGCTTCGATTACATAAAAAAAATGTAAGAATGTAATTGAAAAATTATGTTTTTAAAAGCCAAAAGCATTATTTTAAAAGCATTTCCGACTTGTGGAAGTAATTTTTCTTCAATTACATTTGAATTACATTTCGATTACATTTTTTTTGCATATTTTTGCAATCTTGAAAACTCAAAACTCTAGCCCAAAATCGCCAAAAACGTAACAAGGACAAGTGAAAAAACGGCAAAAACTCTGGCAAAAATTCGGCAAAAGTGGCAAAAATAAAATTTTGTTATGGTACTATCGGAAGTTAGCCTCAAATTCAAATAAATCAAAACTTTTATCAATTAAATTTCAATTACATTTGCTATGGAATTGCCAGCTTCTCTACACTGTTTGATTGTATTTTAATGAGTGGTTTAGTCAGAAGCTGAAATCCATTTTTTAAGAAAATTTATAGTACAATAGATATGTTTACAAAGGACTCTAACATTAACAAAAAAAGCCCTTGGTTTGTAGGATGAAATTTATTAATCTAAATCAATAATTAAAATCACTGTTCTTTCTTCTCTAACCTAGTTTTTAAATGCATAAACTAAGCATTAAAATATGATTACCTTTAATTTACAAAATTTAGCAAAGGTAATTCTATAAAGAAAGCCTGAATACTATTTAACTTTAAGGTTTGTTATTTCAGAAATTAGATTTATAAATTTCGTAAACTGAACATTTTTTCACAATAAATTGTTTAAAAATCAGCTCAAACAAAATTACTCGTAAAAATTGAAATCTTCTGGTAACTCTTTTTCAATTTCTAGAGCTAAATCTGAAAATCTTACACCAAAAGCATTGGCTAATTTCCATAACGTTGATATCTGAGTATCAGTTCTACCCTTTTCAAGTCTTGATAATAGACCATTGCCAATATCATATTCAAAAGAAAATTTATTTATTCCTTTTGAAATATCCTTTCTCTTTTGATGAATAATTTTACCTATAGCTTTAAGCAAGATCTTTTTATTAATCTCAATATTTTTTAAATCTGTTTGCATAAAACAATTTTAAAACGATATTGCTTATAAACTATTGACCATAATCAATAGATTTGATATTATAGTAATGTGGCTATAAATTTTAAACTCAAAAATATTTTTATGATAAAATTGATTTAAGCTAATTAAATCTTTATTAGGTATTTAATAACAAAATTTAAACCTTAAAAATATTAAAATTATCAAAATAAATAGAGTTAGGTAGTATGAAGAATATTTCAGAAGAAACTATTGATAAAGAGAAGTTAATAAAAGAAAAGAGTCTAAAAGAATCCTTTGCAACCCCAAAGGTTTCGATTATTGTTCCTGTCTTTAATACTGAAAAATATATTTTCAAATGTATTTTATCTTTAATTAGTCAAACCTTAAGAGAGATTGAAATTATTATCATTGATGATGGCTCAACAGATAACACACTAGCAATTATACAAAAATTTGCTCAAGAAGACGCTAGGATTAAAATTATAAAACAAGAAAATCAAAAGCAAGGAGCTGCAAGAAACAGAGGCATGGAAATAGCAACAGGTGAATATGTTGGTTTTGTGGATTCTGATGATTGGGTAGATGAAGAATATTTTGAACAATTATACAATGGTGCGAGAAAATATGATTCAGATATTGCACTAGGTACAAATGTTAGAATTGGTAATGGTAAAACAAAAAAACGCTTAAATATTGAAAAAGAAGAATTTGTAACATCATTACAAGATAAAATTGATATTTCACATCAAGCAAAAAATCCATGCCCGACAAATAAGATTTACAAGCGTGAAATGCTTGAAAAGAATAATATAACTTGGCCAGAAGGTGTCTTTTGCGAAGATAAACTTTTTACAATTCAAGCTTTATATTATGCAAACGGCATAGTAACTGTTCCTAATATATATTATTACTATTTTAGAAATCCGAATTCGACTGTTAACTCAAGAAAAAAACGTCATACAGCAAAAATAAAAATTGATAAAAACGATGCACGCAAAGCTGTTGTTAAGTTTTTGAGAGAAAAAAATGCACAAATAAGAGATAAAGAATTTTGGGCTATCATTGATGAATATAAAAAATTCAAATTATCTTGGTGGCAAAAAAGAATTAGTTTAAACACTTTACAAATTTTATTTCTTGGAGTTCCGATTTTAACAATTGAAAATAAAAATAATTATAAAATTCAAAATTTTTTATTCAACTTAATTAAAACAAAAAAAACTAATACAGATATTAAAGAAGAAAAAATTTTCAATTTCTGTGGAATTAATTTTTCAAAACGTATTATTGAAAATGATGTTTGTGAATACTACTTTTTAGGAATATTAATAAAAAAGTTTCACTTAGCTGATTTTTTATATAAAAAATATTTGAAACAAATCAAATATGATTATGACGATATTTATCTTCTAAATTCTAATAGTGGAGAACTTTATTTATTCTTTGCTTTTATTTGTCGTTCGTTTTTAGAAAAAAACAATTCTAAAAAACCACTATTTATTGCAACAAAAAAATATCATGTCGATTTACTAAAAATGTATTACCCAGATGCGAATTATATTTTTATTAATAATACTAATTTTAAAACTCAAAGCAATAAATGGACAAAAAATGGTCATAATATCTATTTAATATTTTCAGGAAATTATTTTGAAAAAGTTGAATTTGAAATTAAAAACAACAAATCAGGTTCTACACATTACTTAGATAATATTTTATTAAACCTAAATCTTAAAAAAGAAGATTGCAAATTTATAAAACCTCAAATAAGTGAAAAAATTATTAATTCTGTAAATCAAAAAATACAACAACTGCAGCTAAAAGATGATAATTTCATAATTCTAGCACCTGAAGCAATAACCTGTGAAAAACTACCATTAAACTTTTGGAATAATTTAGCTCAAAATTTAAAAGAATTAGGTTTTGATTTATATGTTAATATAACCAATTCTAAAAATATTATAGAAGGTTGTAAACATTCAGATCTCAATTTACAAGAAATTTTTTATTTAGCACAAAAAGCAAAAGCAATTATTTCATTGAGAAGTGGTTTGTCTGAGTTCCTAGTTCCGACAGAGACTCCGAATATTAGTATTTACACAAATTTCAAAAAGAAAGCCCTTTCTGTTGATAAAATACTATCAGGGTTTTCAATAAAAAAGCACCCAGACGCTTTTAAATATAATATAGAAGAAATCAATGCTGAAATTTATAATTCTCCAAACAAATTAGTAAATGAAATTTTAAACATATTAAATAAAATTTTAAATAAAGGAGTTGAATAATATGAAAATAATTATCCAAGCTGGTGGAAAAGGTACAAGGTTAGAAGGACTTACAAGAAACAAGCCAAAATGCTTGGTGCCTGTGAATAATTTACCAATAATATTTTATGCTTTTCAAAAGTTTAAAGATGCAGAATTTACGATTATTGCTGATTATAAAACTGATGTTTTAGAAAAATATTTAAATGCGTTTGGCTCTCAATATAACTTTAAAATTATTAAAGCAACCAAGAAAGGTACTATTTCAGGAATTAAAGAAGCAATAGCAGATTATAAAGATGATGAATCATTTATGATTATGTGGTGTGATTTAATACTTGGCGATAATTTTAAAATTCCTGAAGTAAAAGGAAACTATATTGGCATTTCAAAAGATTTTGAATGTCGTTGGTCTTATATTGATGGAGAATTTATAAAACAACCATCAAAAGAAGATGGTGTTGCTGGTTTATTTATTTTTGAAAATAAAAAACTGTTGGAGAATATTGAAACAGAAGGAGCGCTTGTTGGTTGGCTTCATAAACAAAATATTAAATTTAATCGTTTAGATTTATATGGTTCAAAAGAAATCGGAACATTATTATCTTATTCTGATAACAATGATTCAACTCCACATTGCAGACCGTTTAATTCAATGGAATTTAATGGAGATATCATTACAAAACGCGGTATTAACGAACAAGGACAAAAAATTGCAGTTAATGAAATTGCTTGGTATAAACACGTAAAAGAACTTGGGTTTGAAAATATTCCTGAAATATATGAATATGAGCCCTTAACGATGAAACGCGTACAAGGCAAAAACATTTTTGAATATGACTGTTTAACAAAAACTCAAAAACGTGAGATTTTAAGAAAACTTATTACAGCATTAAAAGAATTACACGAATTAGAACCTTTGCAACCTGTTAATTTGAAAGATGTTGAAGATAATTATTTAACTAAAACTTTTGAAAGATTATCTAAAGTTGAAAAACTTGTTCCTTTTGCAAACAAGGAATTCATAAAAATTAATGGAAGATATTACAAAAACGTTTTCTTCAATAAAGAGGAACTCGCTGAAGCAATTAAGAATTATTATCCAAAAGATTTTGCGCTAATCCATGGTGATTGCACTTTCTCTAATTTAATGTTTGATACATTTGATATGAAAGCGATATTAATAGATCCTCGTGGATATTTTGGAAAAACAAAATTCTATGGCGATGTAGATTATGATTGGGCTAAACTATATTACTCAATAAAAGGAGATTATGACCAATTTAATCGCAAGAAGTTTACTTTAGATATTAAAGAAAAAGAAGTAGAATTTGCGATAAAACCTAACAATTGGGCTGATATGGAAGAATTTTTCTTTGACTGTTTGCCTAACGTGAACAAAACTAAAATTAAATTGCTTCACGCGATAATTTGGTTATCATTAACAACCTATGCTTGGGAAGATTATGATTCAATTTGCGGAGCATTTTATAACGGCGTTGTTAAATTAGGAGAAGTTTTATAAAATGTTTGAATTTTCTACACTTACTAAAACTTGGATTCTTGATATTGATGGTACACTAGTAAAACACAATGGCTATAAAATTAATGGTTATGATACACTATTGGACGGCGTAAAAGAGTTTTTTGAAACATTAAACCCTGATGATAAAGTCGTATTACTAACAGCTAGAAAAGAGGAGTTTTTGCCTGCTTTGAGAGATTTTTTGGCAAAAAACAATATTCGTTATGATTATTTACTAACAGACATGCCTATGGGAGAACGTATCCTAGTAAACGATAGAAAACCTAGTGGGTTAGACATGGCTTTTGCCATAAACAAAGACAGAGATATGAATTTAGGTATTGAATATAAAATAAATAAGGAGTTATAATGACAATTATGTTAGAACAAAACATTTCTGTACAAGAAAATTTAGATAAAAATTGTGCAATACAAACTATAAATAGCGAAATTGATACGATCATAAAATTACGTGATAGCTTAGGGAAACCTCTTACACAAGCATTAGATGCAATGCAAAACGCAAAAGGCAGAATTATTATTACAGGAATGGGCAAATCAGGTCATATCGGTAAAAAAATTGCTGCATCATTAGCTTCAACCGGTACTCCTTCATTCTTTGTTCACCCAGCAGAAGCTAGCCATGGTGACTTAGGAATGATTACAGAAGATGATGTTGTAATCGCGATTTCAAACAGTGGAGAATCAAGAGAACTAGTCGATATCTTAAATTATTGCAAAAGATTCGGTATAACATTGATTTCAATAACTAAAAACCCAAAAAGTTCTTTAGGAAAAGCTGGCGATATTGTTTTAGAATTACCTAATAACGGCGAAGCTTGTCCATTAGGCTTAGCACCTACAAGCTCAACTACAGCAACTCTTGTTTTAGGTGACATTTTAACAGCAGGTCTTATCCAAAGACGTGGTTTTACAAAAGCTGATTTCAACGATAGACACCCTGGCGGAAAACTTGGCTCAATTTTACAAAAAGTTTCTGATTTGATGCACTCAGATTCAGCAATGCCAATTTTAGACGAAAACGCTGATATGCAAAGAGTTCTTTTAGAAATGACTTCAAAAAGATTAGGCTGTGTAGGCTTTATTAATGCTCAAGGAGAATTGACAGGCATGCTTACAGATGGAGACTTGAGAAGATGCTTATCAGCTCAAATCTTGGCAGAAAAAGCAATAAATATCATGACAAAAAATCCTAAAACAATAAATAAAGATATGCTTGCATCAGAAGCGATGAAGATTATGCACGAGAAAAAAATTACGAATATATTTATTGTTGAAGACAACAAACCAGTTGGCGTAATCCATATTCATGATTTACTTAATAATGGAGTTATTTAATGAAATTTTTTGAATACAAAAAAGAAAATCTTGAAAGGTATGCCAAAGTCTTTGGGATTACAATAATGAAACAGAGCTCAGATTATATGACGGCTGAACGCACCCAAGAATTCTTGGGTGGGCTAGTTAAAACATCAAAACTCCGTAATATTACTTCAGACTGCTCAAAAAAAAGAAGTAAAAATCTTGGGGCTGCCTGTAATCAAACGAGATGAAGAAAATAATTTCATGACATATTATTTATTTGGCAAAAAAATTTTTAATATGTCTAAAACTCCTATAAAAGAATGTGTTAACAAAATTTTAAATATAAATATACTTGAAGGGTATTTAAATTAAAAAATGTTATATAAAGTTAAAGAAACAAAAAATTATCGAAAAACAAATATTTTATTTGGTCTTATTAGTATAAAAACTAAGTATACAGACTTATCTTCTATTGTTAGGGTTTTGGGGCTTGAAATTCTTACGTTCAAAATTCTTAATGGTAAATTACAAATACAATTCAATATAAAAATACCATTGCCATTTATAGATAAAGATAAAACTAATGCCAAACTTTTAGTTAAATGGGCAAAGAAGAATTATTCAAAAGATTTTGACAGTATATTTACTTTTTATGGCTCACCGAGCGGTGAAACTTATATTATATTGAATATATTAAACTCTTTGCTTGCAAAAAATGGCTCTCAAAAACCTCTTTTGGTTGTAGATAAGCCTTTTAAATATGAACTTTGTAAAATGTTTCAGCCTAATATTCCAGTAGTGTTATGCAAAGATTTACCATTTTTGTATTTCAAAAACACAACAATTCATAAACTAAAAGACTGTACAGTTTATTCATTCTTTCCAACTGCACATTATTTAAAACAAGATGTTTTGATAAATGCAGAAGGAGAACATTATTATTCTTATATAACAAAAGCTCTAGATTTGAGCAGAGAGCAAGATTTTATTACAATAGAAAGCTCTAATAGCGTGAAAGAAAAAGTTGCGAAGTTTATTAGCGATAATAAATTGGACAAATTTGTAATAATATCACCTGAAGCGAATACTTGCTCTGAAGATTGTGTTAATTGGGAGAAGATTTGTAACGGCTTGAAAGACGAAGGATTTGATGTTGTATTAAACGTGCAGAATATGAAGAATTATATTCCTAATACAATACCTGTATTTTTACCATACGAAGAAATGCTCGAGCTAACAAAATTTGCATCAGCTTTCTTGGGGTTACGAAGCGGACTTGTGGAAATATTATCACAAAATACAAGATATACGCCGTTTTATGTTTTATATAGCGCATTCCCTGAACGAGGATTGCTAAAAGCTATGGACTCAGAAAAAGCACTAAGTGGCTTTAGCCTAAAGAAACTACCAAATGTGAATGCAGAGAATGTGTTTGAGTGCGAAGTTGATAAAATAGAGGAAAAAGATATTTTAGATGAGATTTTTAATAAACTGTTTTCAAAAGTAAGATAAAATATTATAGAAGAGAAAAGAGGTGGAATATGAAAAAGTTTTTACAAAAAGTGTTTTCGATAAAGAATGACGAACGTTGCTATAAAATCATTACTTTTTGTGGTATAAAAATAAAATTTACGAATTTAAAGAAACTAGTTAAGCAAAGATTATCAAATCAGGTGTTTGAATTACAAAGAATATGTGATTTATTTCAACGCAGAGAAAGAGTGGATAATAATTTATTTACCAATTTGTATTTAAAACTTAATTATCTTGAAAACAAAGATAAATCATTTAACCCAACTGAATTATTTGAAAAAAAAATACGCCCATATAATAATTGTTATTTAGATTCAAACAATTCTTATATTAATTTATTATTTCCCAATTTAGAAGGAACATTTGACAATACCGCTAAAAGAGAAAACTTTGCAAATTTTTATTATTTATGTGGTATTGCAGGCCGAAATAATCATACTGTTACTATTTCAGAAGCAATGAAAACAGGTAACAAGGTTTATATATTCGAGGATTGTTTTTTAAGAAGTATATTTTCACATGTTTATAAGGATGTTGAAGATAAGTATGTAAAATCTATTGGTTTCACAATTGATGATTTAACACATTATGTTGATGCTTCTTTGCCTTCAAGATTGGAACAAATGTTAAATGATAAAGATTTAATAATCACTAATGAGCAGAAAGCAAGAGCAAGAAGATGTATTGATAAAATTGTATCAACTCATCTTTCAAAATATAACAATCAACCTATTTATACTCCTAATATTGGAAGAGAGGGGGTGCCGAAAATTTTGGTTATAGACCAATCGTATGGAGATTATAGTATTATTAAAGGGCGTGGCTCTGAAGAGATCTTTAATTTGATGCTTCAAAAAGCAATTGAAGAGAATCCAGATGCAGATATTATAGTGAAAACCCATCCTGATACAATGTCAGGTGTTCGAGGTGGGTATTATACTGGTTTAAAACAAGAAGATAATATTTACCCAATGACAGAGCCAATTAATCCAATTTCATTGATTCAATATTGCGATAAGGTTTATGTTTGTACAACTCAATTTGGTTTAGAAGCTTTAATGTGCAATAAAGAAGTTCACGTTTTTGGTGTTCCATTCTATCAAGGTTGGGGATTAACAATAGATGAGCAAATTTGCGAAAGAAGAACAAATAAAAGAACTATTGAAGAATTGTTCTATATAGCTTACATTATGTATTCACATTATGTGAATCCAGAGACAGAATCTATATGTGAAATTGAAGAAGCAATTGACTATTTGTTGAAGTTAAGAGAAGAATTTTTTACTGAAAGATGTAATGAGGTCTAATGAATATTTTTAGAAAAATTAAAAATGGAGATAAAAGAATTGTATATTGTGGACATGTTGCGATAATGGAATATTGTCCTAAAAAATATTTAAAATTGTTTCCAGAAGATGAAGAAAAAATTTTGTTAGATGAAATTTTTAGAATTATTGGTAAGAGGCACGATTCCGTAATATATTTGAGAGCTGGACTTGGCGAAGCGTATATTTTTTATTTTATGCTACAAGATTACATTAAGAAAAATAAGTTTAAGAATCCTTGCATTATTTGCCATAGAAAATTCTATAACGAATTATCGCAAATGTTTGCTTCAGATATTCCTTTCTATCATGTTGATATTCCTCAAAATAAGCTAAATCAAACTTTAAGAAAAAGGAATATTAAATACAGAGGAATAGCATTTAATGTTAATCCATCTACCTTACCTGAGATATTAGTGGTGTGGGAAAATTATCGTGCAAAAACAGAAAATAGACATTACATAGATGTTTTAAAAGAACTTAATTCTATACCAACATTAACACCAAAATTGCCAATTATTAGTGAAGAAACTAAACAAACTGCTTTAAACAAAGTTAAAGATTTAAATATTAATAATTTTGTATTTTTAATTCCTGAAGCTAATTTTTTTCACTTGTTAAATGATGCAATTTGGAAAAATATTAAAAATAATTTAAAACAAAAAGGATATGATGTTTTGGTAAATACACCAGAATTAACGTTGTCAGAAGCATACTATTTAGCAACTTTAAGTAAAAGCATAATTGGTATTCGTGGTGGACTTTCTGAAGTGCTTTCCACTGTAAATGTTTCTAAACATATTATTTACACTAGAAATAAAGCTCGTGTTTTGAATTCTTTGCAAATTTTTACATTAAAAGAATATCCATTGGTTAATAAAGAAACTGTTTTTGAGTATGAATGTTTTAATGAAGACCCAACAGAGGTAATTAATAATATATTAAGTAACTTTTAGAACGGAGAAAAGATGAAAGACAATAGTAAATCCATTCAATACAATTCTATTGAAATATTAAGAATTATATTTACATTTGCGATTATAGTTTTTCATATTTTGGGAATTATTGATCCGAAAGTTGAAGTTTATCAATATTGTAGACATGCAAGAGTAATTGTAGAATTTTTCTTCATTATATCTGGCTATTTTGTCTACAAAACTTTTTTAAAAGAAATTTCTTTAAAAATTTTCATAATCAAAAGATTTATAAGGTTATGGCCAGTACTTTTTATTGGAGTATTATTGATAACACTGCAAGAACATATTGCTTTTTATAAAGCATTGCCATCAATGATAATGTTAACGTCTCTTGGTTTTAAAAATTGTCAACAAGTATTAGGTTATTGTTGGTATATCTATGTTTTATTTTGGGTAAGTATTTTTTATGGTTGTTTGATTAAAACTATAAAAGATAAGATAAAGTTAAGTGTAATAATTCTATTGTTAATTTATATGGGTTTGATGATATTAACAAATGATCATTCAATGTTTGTACAAACGTTTAAAAATTTTTTTACAATTTTCAATGGTGGAGTATTAAGAGGAACTATCGGATTAGGAATTGGTATCTTAATCGCTTTACACTTTGATAAAATAAAAATAAATATTAATAAAGTTTTTTTTACATTAGTTGAAATTTTTATATTTTCTTATTTAATTGCTCAAATATTTTTTGTTTCTGCAAAAAATGTCGTTAATACAACTTTAGTTTTTATAATATTATTCAGCATATTGTTTATATGTCTTATTAACAATTGGGGTTATTTTTCTAATATTTTAAACAAATTTAATGTGTTAAAAATTAGCAAATATTGCTATTCGTGGTACGTTGTTCAATGTATTTCAAAAAATATATTGTCAGTTGAGAAATTAAATAATATTGAATATTTCTTTTTATCATTATTCTGTACAATAGTATTTGGTATTTTAACTTACCATTTCATCGAAAAACCAGGAACGAAGTTTTTATCAAATATATTCTTCCCGCAGTCTGAAACCCTTGTGGATGTAGAGAGAGAGAGAGAGAGAGTAATCTCCCTAGCTGATTGGTGGTTACGTAGGTTTGGCGCTTGTGCTATATAATTTATAAAGGAAAATACTTGTGTATAAGCAAATAATAGAACAAATTAAACAAAATCGTTTTTATATTAATTACAGTCGTATGTGGCCCTATGTTAGACCAATTTGGTTTAGAGCTTTAATGTCAGTTTTAATCTGCATTCCTATAGGTTCGTTAGATGCAGTTATTGCGCTTGCGCTAAAACCTTATATGGATTTGGTTATGGTAGAAAAAAGCATATCTTCGCCGTGGTATATTCCATTAGGTATTGTTGCATTTACATCAATTCAGGGTGCTTTGAAATACCTTTCTGCCTATCTCTCAACTTGGGTTGGTATGAGAATTACAAATGGATTAAAATTCGATTTATACAAAAAGCTTTTAACACTCCCTACATCATTCTTTGATACCAAAAACTCTGGGGATGTTGTTTTCCAATTCAACAACATGGCAGATAACGCATGCAACGGACTTCTGTCTAATTTAAGCGTTTTTGTGCAAAGAATTTTCTCTTCATTATCACTTGTGTGCGTTTTATTCTATAACTCTTGGCAACTTGCGTTAATAGCTGTGGCAGTATTAGGATGTGCTTTTGCGCCTGTTGCAAATATCCAAAAACGAATTAAATCGGTTATGGAACAAGCTATGGCTTCTGATGCTAAAGTTATTACTGCCTACAACGAAACCTTCAATGGTAACAAAACCATCACTTCTTATAATCTACAAGATAATGAAATTGATAAGTTTGATTGGATTTTAAAAAGCGTATTCAAGTTGAGAATTAAAATGGTTCAAAAAACTCAGTGGCTCTCTCCAATGATGCACGTCATTGTATCTATAGGTATCGCAGCTGCTATTGGTTATGGTAGTCATTTAATTATGTCTGGACAAATTACAAGTGGTAATTTCGTATCATTTATAACTGCTTTAATTCTTCTTTATACTCCTGTTAAAAACATCGGTAACAACTTAAATGCAGTTCAAATGTCTTTCTTTGCTATTGAACAAATCTTTGGAAAACTTGACATGATACCTTCAATTAGGAACAAAGAAAATGCAAAAACTTTAGCTCGTGAACATTCAAAAATTGAATTTAAAAATGTTCATTTTGAATATGTAAAAAATAAACCTGTACTTAAAAATATTAATCTTAATGTCAACAAAGGTGAAACAATCGCTTTTGTTGGAAATTCCGGAGGTGGAAAAACTACTGTTGTTAATTTGCTTCCTCGTTTTTATGATGTTAAATCTGGTAACATATTTATAGATGGTATTGATATTAGAGATTACACGCTTGAATCATTAAGAGAAAATATTGCAGTAGTTTTTCAGGATAATTTCTTGTTCTCAGGAACAATCAAAGAAAATATTTTACTTGGTAATCAAAATGCAACAGATAATGAACTTCAAAACGCAATCAAAATGGCTTACTTAGATGAATTTATAGCTACTTTGAAAGATGGAATTAACACTCAGATTGGCGAACGAGGAATTCTTCTTTCTGGAGGACAAAAACAACGTGTGGCAATTGCGAGAGCTTTCTTAAAAAATGCCCCAATACTTATCTTAGATGAAGCTACTTCTGCCCTAGATAACAAAGCTGAAGCTATTGTTCAAAAAGCGATTGATAATTTAATGCAAGATAAAACCGTTTTTGTAATAGCGCATAGGCTTTCAACTATTCAAAATGCTAATAGAATTGCTGTTATAAACCAAGGTGATCTTGTTGAATTAGGTAGCCATGCTGAATTGATGAATATTGAAAATGGACAGTATAAAACGCTATATAATATGCAGTTCAAAAAACAAGAAGTTAAAGCATAATAATAATGAGGTTGTTCAATAAATTGAACGACCTCATTATAGATATTAAAAATTTACTCAGATATTAGTTTAAATATCTAAAATAAACATATATAGAGCTAATTATTAAAGAAATTGCAACTACTGGAACGCCATATTTCATAAATTGCATAAATCCTATTGGATAACCTTCTTTAGCCGAATTTTCTGAAACAATTACATTTGCAGCTGCACCAATAATTGTCATATTTCCACCAAGACAAGCTCCTAATGATAATGCCCACCAGAGTGGATAAGTATAATCAGCACCCATAGTTTTTTGGATTTCAACAAGCATTGGAGACATTGTTGCTGTATAAGGAATATTATCAATAATACCTGATATTATACCTGAACCCCAAAGTATCATCATTGAAGTTGCTTCCTGACTACCATTCGTAATTTTTAATAGCCATTCTGCCATAAGCTTTATCCCTCCAGAAGCTTCAAGACCACCGATTATTATAAATAAGCCGACAAAGAAAAAGATAGTATTCCATTCAACTTTTTCTAAAATTTCAGTAGGTTTCTCAAACAATAACAATATACTTGCACCAATCATTGCAACTACATAAGTATCAATATGAGTTAAATCGTGTAACATAAATCCCAATATAACTAACCCTAAAACTATCATAGATCTAATCATGTGTTTTTTATCAGTAATAGTCTTTGAATTATCAATTTCAGCTACTTTTTTCATATTTTCTTCAGTCGCAACTAAATCTTTTTTAAATACGACTGCTAAAAATGCTAATACAACTAATAAAATAATAGCTACAACAGGAGCTAAATGTACAATAAAGTCCATAAAAGAAAATCCTGCTGCACTACCAATAATAATATTTGGAGGATCTCCAATAAGAGTTGATGTACCACCAACATTTGACGCAATCACTTCTGTAATCAATATTGGAACTGGATTAATTTCTAATTGTTTTGCTATTGCAAAAGTAATTGGCATCACTAAAATAACAGTAGTTACATTATCTAAAAATGCGCTTACAACAGCTGTAAATAAACCTAGCGCAAAAAGAATTCTAATAGGTTTACCTTTTGTTAGCTTTAATAATTCATTTGCCATCCAGGTAAATACGCCACTTTTTGTTGCGATAAGAACAAGTATCATCATTGATACAAGTAAAAATATTACATTAAAATCAACAAAATTCGCAAAATAATGCGAGTTTAAACTATCACCAACCATCTTATTCTGACTTACCAAACCTAAAAGTAAGGTTAATCCTGCACCAATAAGCGCAACAGTTACTTTTGGAATCTTTTCCAAAGCTATAAATATATATGCAATTAACAAAATCAATCCTGATACTAAAACTGCATTTGTACTTATAAAATTCATTTTTCTACCTTTCTATTTATTTTAACTAGTATTAAGCTGAGAGTGAATAAAATATTTATTCTCCTAGCCTATAAAATATTTTAGTATGGCCATTACAGCAACCATTCCTAATGTTAAAAGAATTGCCCACAACGCACCTCTATCTTCGTGCTGTTTTGGTATTTGTTTTTCAGTATTATTTTCCATAAAAAATCTCCTTATACCTTTGAAGCTTGATTAATTGCACAAGCAATAGCTAAAGCAATTTCATCATCGTTTGATTCTACTTTTTTCTTAGCAGTTTTTACTTCAGGGACTTCTTCTGGAAAGAACTTCCCAAGAAATTTTAAAACTCTTTCATTAATATTCATGGCGAAAATCATTATAACAAGGAAGAAAAACACTGTTCCCATCCCAATAGCCATAACAATAACGCCTTCTTTTAATAAGGTCATATCCATTATTATTTCTCCTATAAAATTGTAATTAACTATAAAGCTTTATTCTTTTATCGCTAAATTAAGGAGCTCGGATTTGATGTACTTTTTGTTTGTCGGTTGATAAATTATGAATGAAACACCCATTTAACTGGGTTATATTTTTAGAAATTGAACTGCCAAAAGATTGATATGCCAATACTAAAGGAGTTGAACCTATAGTGTTCTGATTATCCTTCTGCTGGTTTGAATGAATTTCTCCGTTAAAAATATTATTTGAAACAAAAACTACGGATTCTTTTTTTACTCTAGAGATAAAGCCTTCAAATTCAATAGATGATGAATGCAAGTTATTCGGCTCTAGCAAAAATAACGTCGCTAAAGTAAAAAATAATAAAACTATTTTAAATAGTCCTCTCATACAAGGTATTATACAATAAAAATAATTATCAAAACTAACAAGGTAGACTATATAATTTAATATTTATATGTTTTATCTTCGACAAACAAAACACTTTAATTTATACAAATTATTATCAAATTTATCTTTCAAAAACGAAATAAATTTAGCTAAAGCATAATTCACAAGAATAAAATTCAACAATATAAATATTGGATAATCTAAACCAAATACATAATAAGGACAATAAATCATTAAAAATTTATGAATTAAAAATATGATAAATGAATATTTGCCCAACTCTTCTAATAAGAAAAATAATTTATTATTTCTATGACATAAATAAAATATAATAATTAAAGCAAATCCAACAAAAGGATCAAAACAAGTTTGAGTACCTGCTTCTACATACTCCGTTGATGTTAAAAGCCTATAACATCTCAATGCTGAAAAAACGATTATAGTTATTATAGAAATAAACTTCCAAAGATTTGGTGTTTCTGATATTTTTTCAAATATTGAATACTTCGCAATCAAAATACCTGCTATAAATGAAAAGAAATATGAATATGTTTCATACATCCAAAACTCATCAAAACGGAAAAAATACAAAGAATAACTTGCTAAAAAAAGTATTTCTAAAAAATATTTGAATTTAGAAATTTTATATAACAAAGGAAAGAATAAATATAAAGTAATTAATAATGAAATAAACCACCAAGTTGAATTAACTCCAAAAAAATTGAAATAAATTTGAGTACCAGTCAAATCTATAAGTAAGTGTTTCAAAACATTACCATCATATACTCTTTCTAGATTATATCCAAAGAAATAGACTCCCAAAGGTACAAATAAAAGCCAGATAAACCAATAATTAGAATATATATATGAAAATCTTTTTTTAAAAAAATCTAATACATTCTCATTTTTAGAAAAACTTTTATATAGCCCAAAACCTGATAAAATAACAAATATACTAACACAAATTTTTCCTAAAATAGCCAATACAAACCACATATCTAAGTTAAAAATATTTAATTTTATATATGGATAAGATGTCGAATAAAACAAATGCTGAAGAAACATAAACAATATCGCAACTCCTTTTGCTATGTTTGTATTTTGTTTTGTAAAAGCAATACTCATTCTTACACCTTTCTTATTTATTCATAAAATAAAAACATAATACAAATAAAATAACATAAACTCGGTAATACACCAATAAACTATTATAATATTAAAAATCAAAGAGTGTCATAGACACTCCTTGATTTACTCTAACAATATCTTATAACTAAATATTAGCTCTAATTATAGAATCTAGCTTTGCAGTATTAAGCTCAATAACTTGACCTGGTTTTAATAAATATGGATCTGCCTCATTATTATTATTTAAAAGTTCTTCACATGTATATGAATTTTGTCCATCTAACTCATCTATAAATTCATCAACTTCACTATTAATATCATAATTTAATGGTACATTATCATCACATAGAGTACTCCATACTTTACCAACAAGAGTTTCTCTTAAACTTCGAGAAAGAGAATTATATTTATCTTGTAAATTGTCCTTTACAAAATTTTCTGCAATTTTCCAGTAATTTTCACCCTTTTTTACTCGGTAAATATTGTTTTGAAGTCTATAATCACGCTCATTATTTTGGCTTAAAGAGACCTTATTCTCTGAGCCTGACACACTTGATGAACTTTTAATATCATTCAATGCAACACTGTCGTTATAATAAACAGTTTTTTCAGATTCAACACTTTTATTTGAACTGTTAACATGACAAATTCTATAATTTTCTCCGTACAATTCTTCCGCAAAAGTTTTATCCATTGATTTATAAGCAAACATAGAACCTAACGCAATAGCTCCAACACTTATAAGTTTAGCACAAGTACCACCCTTACTAAAAAAATTTTTAAGCTTTTTAAATTTATTTTTTTTAGGAGCTTTACTTTCAAAATAATTTTCGTCCACAACAACTGGTATAACATTATTTGCTTTTGAAGAAAATATATCAAAAGTTTTTGTATCTAGCTGTTCCTTTATTTTATTAGCTTTTTCAGATATGGTTTCACTTACTTTTATATTACATTTTTTATTAAGGATCTGCTTTAAAGGCGCGTATCTCGACATTTTGGCAACTTTTACCATTACTAATCTCCTTTATCTTATCTACTTTAATAATACTTATATTACATTTACAAACAAAATGTGCAATTACAATACACATCAACAAATCTCATTTATAAAAAATGTGATTTTGCTATTTATAAAAACTAAAATTTCGCCTAATCGTATAAATAGTATAACTCTTCATAATCTAAAATGCAAGAGTTCAAATTACAAAGTAAAATTATTGTGTTTTACTTTTTGACAAGTAAATCCTAATATAAATATAACTAAAAATAATATATAGCCTAACGCACAAGCTTTACCAACGTCAAAATATTCAAAAGCATATTTATATATAGAATAGACAATAACATCCGTAGTATTCTTAGGACCTCCAGATGTCATTACATATATTAAATCAAAAACTTGAAAAGAAGAAATAGCAGTTACTAAAGTAACAAAATAAATTGTAGGTTTTAATAAAGGTAAGGTAATGTGCAAAAACCTCTCTTTTTCATCAGCACCATCAATTCTTGCTGCCTCAAATAAATTAGGAGATATTGTTGTAAAACCTGTTAGAAACAAAATTATATTATATCCAATTAACTTCCATACTGATACGAATATAAGGACTGGCATCGCAAGATGTGTATCAAAAAGCCATTCTAAATGGATTTTAAATAAAGTATTTACCACTCCAATATTTGGATCAAAAATCCAACTCCAAGCAATCGCAATTACAACAGCTGGTGTAATAAACGGAATAAAATATATCGTCTTAAACCATTCAGCACATTTAAGTTTCGAATTTAAAATATCAGCAATAATTAACGGAATTATTACTGCAAAAAAAGTTACAGACAAGGCATAAACTATTGTATTTATTAATACTTGCAAAAAAATTTGTTCATTAAATATTGCTTTATAATTATCTATGCCTATAAACTTTATTTCATTCAGCAAATCCCATTCAGTAAAACTCAATGCAAATGAACAAAAAATTGGGATAATTATAAAAATAAAAGTTCCAATCAATGCTGGAAGTACAAAATAAATTCCTAGAAAATCGTTTTTGCAATCTTTTTTCATGTTATCATTATATCATAGAGTTAATCAAAAGAGGGAAAACCCTTCCCTAACCCTTCGCTGAGGGTTTGGATGATATAGAAAGTGAGAATAATATGTTAGATTTATCAGCATTTGGGAAAAATGATATTCGTGGAATATACGGTGATAATATTACTGAAGAGCTTTTTTATTATACAGGTAGAGGCTTTGTTAAATATTTAACTAAACAAACAGGAAAAGACAACTCAGAAATTTGGATTAGCGTATGCAGAGACGCTCGTTTACATTCTCCTGCGTTATCAAAATCTCTAATTGAAGGTATTTTATCAACAGGAGCAAATGTTGTAGATTTAGGTCTCGCACCAACTCCTATTGGATACTATTCAGAAGTAGTTGGAGTCCCTCCTCATATAACAAAATACCAACCTATCACAGGAGGAATGATTATTACTGCAAGTCATAATCCTAGCCAATATAATGGTATGAAAATGACTTACAATAAATCTTCTTTAAACGAAGAACAAATAAAAGAAGTTAAAGCTTCAACTGATGAAGCATACACAATTAACATGCCAGCTTCTCCAAATGGAATTTATACAGAATACGATATTATTCCAGATTATATTGAAGAAATGAAAAAGAATTTTGGTAGAATTGGAGAAGGACTAAAAATTGTTGTAGACAGTGCAAATGCAACAGGTGGTGTTGTCGCTCCAAAATTATACAGAGCGATGGGATGTGAAGTAATAGAACTTTATTCTATGCCCGATGGAAGATTTCCTCATCACCATCCTAATCCCAGCGATGAAAAAACTCTTACAGACATAAAAAAAGCTGTTGTTGCAAATGGTGCTGATTTAGGTATAGCTTTTGATGGTGATAGCGATAGAATTGGAGTTATTGATTCCGAAGGAAATTCAATGACTGGTGATAAATTATTATTAATTTATGCAGAAGATATTATAAAAGAATACAACAAAAAAGGAATTAAACCTTTCATTGTATCAGAAGTAAAATGTTCACAAGTCTTATACGATACAATTGACAGTTTAGGTGGAATCTCTGTAATGTGTAAAACTGGACACGGCTATATTAAATCTAAAATGAAAGAAGTTGGTGCAGTTCTTGCTGGAGAGATGAGTGGACATACATTCTTCAAAGATAAATATTATGGATTTGATGATGCAATTTATGCTGGTTGTAGAATTATTGAAATACTAGCAGAGAAAAAACGCTATAATAAAGAATTTAAAATTTCTAATATGCTAGAACCTTTTAATAAAATGTATTGTTCAAGCGAAGTAAGACTATCTTGTCCAAATTCTTTGAAAAAAATCACATTAGAAACTTTTGATAATTATGTGTCAAAAAACCCAGATTTCTTTGGATCTAAAATTAAAGAAATTATAACAATTGATGGTATGAGAATAGTATTTGAACAAGGTGGATTTGCTCTAATTAGACAAAGTAACACAGAACCAGTGTTCACACTTCGTTTTGAAGCAATTAATGAAGAATTTGCTCATCAATATGAAGATAGAATGGTGAATAAGCTAGTAGAAATTATCAAAGACCAAACAATTACTGTTTAAAATTGTATAAATCTATCTGATAAGTTATTTTTTTGAACAACAGGAATTCTAAAACCAAAAGAGTTTCTGTTGTTTTTATAACTTTCAACAAAAATTTTCCCTTTATGTCCATCAATTATTTTTTTAGAAGCATACAAACCTAATCCTATTCCAAGCTCATTATGAGCTGAAGCATAAGAAACATATTGAGCAAAAAGAGATTTTCGTCTTTCCTCAGGAATATAAGGACTTTCATTCATAAATTCAAAGCCTATCATATTTTTTATTCCATATATTTGTAAATTCAATTCCGTATTTGAAAAAGCATATTTTATACCATTAGAAAGAAGGTTCATTATTACACGTTTTATTTGAACTCTATCAGCTTGAATAATATTTTCTGAAGTATTATCAACAACCGTTATATTTACGCCTTTATCCTTTGCTACATAAATCATTTCTGAGACACATTCATTGACTAAATCTGGTAACGAAAACTCGGCAAAATTAAGTTTTACAACTCCACCTTGATTTCTATATGTCGCAAGCAAAGTAGAAAGCATACCATTCATATAACGACAAGAATCTAAAACCATCTCTATAATTTCTCCTTGTTCTTGAGAAATCTCGCCAAAACTTCCTTTGAGTAAAAGCTCTAAACTTCTTATTTGTGCTATTGTTGGGTTTTTTAAATCGTGTCCTAAAGAAGCAACAAAAGTTTCTCTTTGTGCCTGAAGCTTACGTTCTGAATCTATATATTCATAATGCTTATTAACAAATTCTTCTTTTAAAGATTCTTCTTGTGTTATATCTTTAATTATAGATATAATTCCTAAAAAAACATCTTCAAAATAAATCGGTGAAGATGTAACGCTTAATACAACATTTGATTTATTATTCAAGCTCATAACAAAACTCAAAGGTCGTTTTTCTTCTAATATTGTATGACTAATATCAAAAATTAATTTTTGATTTTCAGAAGAAAGAAATTTCATATCTCTTTTTCCAATGTAATCTTGTTTATCTTTTATTCCGTAATACTTACAAAATGCTGAATTTGCCATTCTATAACAAAGTGTATTATCTTTATAGACCACTCCATCTGGACAATCTTTAAATACTGTATCAAGTATATTAATAAAATTAGAACAAATATCTGCAGAATTAACACTTACATTATCTATGCTTTCCAAAATAATAATTCTCCAATTTTAAATCGCAAAATTATTCTACTATGCTAATATATCAGGTTATATTACCCAACTGGGGAGTAAGTACTAATTTAAAAAAACAACTCAAAAAGATACGATAATTTTAACAAAACTAAAACGCCACAACACAAGCTATTACTTCATTTAAAACAGACCAAAGATACATCTTTTTTGCATAATTTTACAATCTTTAACAATGATTTGCAAAAAATATATATCTATGATATTATCCTTGTATAAAAAATCACATTCAACAATCACAAAATATTTTATACATTTCACAAGGAGAAGAAAATGTTAAGTTTTCTGTTTAAAAGAGAGATTAGTAGTGCTGGAATTTTAAATGAATTTTACTCTAAGCTTAAAGAGATTTACCCATTAGAATCAATTTCAGATGAAAGAAAAGAATACTTAAAATCAGAAATGCTTAAATATGGTTATTTACCATACCCGCATATAAAAGCATTAGAGGAATTAACTGATGCTGAGGTTCTTTTTGCATTAGAGTTTAAATGGCAAAATGAAGGCGTATTTGATAACGGAAAATTTGAATTTAAAAAAACTAGTACATTAGCTAGAAATAATATTAAAAATTCTTCTTGGCTACAAAAAGAAGGTCATAATATAAAACTAATTAACCTAGCTGGACTAGGTAACGGAAATAAGTACGAAGAAACTGGTAAATTTATGGATTGGCTAAGACAGCTATTAATATTACCAAGTGGTAACAAATCAAATAATATTTTTGCTACCACAATGTATTTAATTCCATTCCATCCTCGAGAATTTGGTTGTGCATATTTACCAACTGCAAGTTGCGTAAGTCCAAATTTAGAAGATAAAAACATTTTAGAAAAAACTGGTTTAAATGCAACTGAACAAGTTAAAATGTTTATTCAGCTAACTCAATTAGCTGGTCATCCAGTAATTTATGATATACTTCCTCAAACTGGTAGATTTTCCAAAATTGTTTTAACAACTCCTGAATGTGCAAGATGGTTTGATATCAATGCACTAATAGAAGAACTTGCTAAAAACATTGATTTAGTTGCAGACTCATTAAAAGAAAAATACTCTGCTGATGATTTAGCCATTGTTAGTGGAATTTACAAAAAATCTATTAAAGGTGAAAGCTATGGTGATTTAACCGAATATTATCAAAATATATTTAATGAGTTTGACCAACTTTTAAAAGATAAAAAGATTTTCTTATCAAACTCAATGCTTGAAAAATCAATTCAAGAAAAACTACATAAAAAAGCAAAAATAATTATAAATGCAATAGCAAAAGTTCCTTTGGGTAAAAAACTTACCGAACAGGCTATCTTTAACCAAGAAGAGATTATTCAAAGATTAATAAATGAAGGAATGTGGCCTGCTCCAGGTGGAGCGTGGTGTTCATCAGGAATACCAGTTTTTGACAAAATGAGTGAAGGCGCATCTTATCCAACATTTAAACATTATAATTTTAAAGGTGAAGATGTTTCTCATTATGCAAATTTAGATTGTCAAACTCCTTATTATTTTGTTTGCCTAGAAAATGGCAAATATAATAATGACGTAATCAAATTCTTTATTGATTATATGAAAAATCTTCAAGAAGAATACAATTTTGATGGTTTTAGAGTTGACCATATAGACCATATAGTTGATGAGGTTTCAGAATCTAATGGAACACCAATAAGCTATCGTGCGCCAAGAAGAGTTTTAGGAATGCTAAATTCTGCTATGAAAGAAAAACTCCCATACTTTGCGACATTAGCTGAGTATATGCTTTGGGATAATTATTATAAAGAATATCATCAAGACATGGGATTTGATGTACTTTGGGGAAATGATATTGTTTCTCAAAGTTACAAAACTCCTGAAACAATTTCTAATGATAATCTATATCTTTCAAATTATAATATTTCTTCTAAACGCTCAACTCCACTTTCGGTTCTAAAATCTTATAATAATCAAGACGGAGAGTTTGAAGCTATAGATCGTTATCCTGCGCAATTAGGACATAACGGAGCATTGTTTAAGTGGTTTAAATATAAATTCTTGCCAGGAGGTAAGTTCGCGCAAAGACCAGTTATGTACATAGACGGAGATGAATCCTTTACAAATGGTGGCATTGAATACGTAATTGGAAATGAAGTTTCAATGAAACGTGAAAAAGATTATGAATTTTTTGCGAAGTTTGATGCTCTTGATAGATTTGTAAAACAAAATTCTGTTATTACAGATGGTGAAGCACATATTATAAAACAAGATGATGATGGTTTTGTAACTTGGCAAATCCAAAAAGAAGGTAATAAAAATTCACTTCTTATTGTTGCTAACTACAATTCGCCATCAGAAAAATTTACTATTGAAGAAGATGGAAACTCTTGGACTGAAATAAGAGAAGGTAATGAAGTCTTTGATAAAACAATTGAGCTATCATGTGATTATTCAATCGTTTCAGAATTTAGATTTGATGGCTCTGATTATATAGAAGAAAAATTTGTTGCTTCTACAAATTCTTTATCTTTCGGTAAAATTATGCCTGCTGAGTTTAAAATTTTTACAGTAATCAAATAAAATAATATTTAATGAAGGACATTAGTCCTAGGAGTATATAATTTACGATTAAGTAAACTACGATTAAATAATAATGGGATACAATGCCGAGCAAAGTCTCGGCTTTTATTTTTATTTAAGAAAATAAGATTTGTGCTAAAATAATATGAAAACAAGGAGTTTATATGTTAAAAAAAATAGTTTTTGTAATGGAATGTTCAAGGATTTTTTCATTACCAATGACACTCTTGTCTTGGTTAGTTATTTTCATATACTCCTTAAGCGATTCTAATAAAATTATATATGGCATAATAGCCTTGCTTGGATTAATCTTTGCCCACTTAGGAACAAATTTAATTGATGATTATTTTGATTACAAATCCTTAATTAAACAAGTTGGCTTTGATAAATTAGAATATTTAAAAGTATCACAAAAAACGAAATGTCGTTATCTTGTTACAGGTTCTATGAAAGAATCTCGTTTAATACTATTCGTATTTATATATTTCCTATTTGCATTTATCTGTGGACTATTCTTATACCTTAACTGCGGTGTAGGAGTTCTTTACTATGCTTGTTTAGGTGCATTAGTTATGTTACTATATCCTTTTATATCCAGAATTTGCTTGTCAGAATTAGCTGTTGCACTTGCTTATGGTCCACTACTATTTGGTGGTGTCTATTACGTTATGACATCAACCTACTCTTGGGATGTTTACATAATATGCTTACCAACAATGATAATGACAGTTATTTTACTTTATATACATACAGTTATGGACTATGAATTTGATATTGCCGAAAACAAACATACTGTCGCTAATCTTTTCAAATCACAACTTGATTCACTAATTATCTTAAAAGCTTTATTAATCTTGGCGTATATTACTCCATTATTTTTATGTATATTTGATATTATTGATTGGCAAGTATTTCTAGTTTATCTAACCTTACCTTTAGCCTCTGACTTGTATAAATCTTTGATATCATATTCATTAAACCCAGATGAAACTCCTCAAAGAAAATGGTATCATTTTCCAATGGAAAAACTTGAATATTTTAAAGAACGTGGTGAATCTTCATTTATGATGAGAATGTTTCAAGCTAGAAACCTAATGATTTATTATTCTATCTTTTTATCAATCGCTATTGTTATCTCTAAATTAATCTAATCCATTGCAAAAAATAATAAAAAAAAGTACAATATTATAGAGGTTATACGAATGAAAAAGATATTGATTACATTATCTATGCTTTTAATATTACCAGTTTTTGCAGATACAATGCCTTTTTATGTAGAGTCAATTCCAAAATCTTCTTTAGGCTTGTACCAAACCGACAAAGAAATATCTATTTTTTCACATCCTGATTCAAATTCTAATCAAATAAAAAAAATTGTACTTGATTATAACCCTGAAACAATGCCTGACGGGGTATTTGCCATACTTATAAATGAAAAAAAACTAAGCTTTTTGTATGTAACTGATATTTATGATGATGGTTGGATAGAAATTATTTATGATAAAAAAACCAATGCAAAAGGTTGGGTTCAAACTGTAGATAGTATGCAATTTTTGCCTTGGAGAAATTTTTATAATCTATATGGCAGAAAATATGGCCTGAGGTTTTTAAAAAATGCTCCAAAAGATTTAGAAGTATTGCGTGCAAAACCAGAAGATAATTCACAAATAGTAGCAAAACTAAATTTTATACAAAAAATAAAACTAACTGTAATTCGTGGAAACTGGGCTTTGGTTTCAGTGATGGACTTGGATAAAGCACCAAAAACAGGTTTTATGAAATGGCGAGATTTAGACGGAAATATCTATGCCTTTCCTAATCTACAATAGCAAAGTAATTAAATTACTCCTAATCTACCGATTTAACAAAGAAATTTAATATTAATTTTTATAAAAATATTGTACATAACTTAAAAATTATGTTAATATATTTGGTATGAAATTTAGTTTTAAATTAGAAGATATTAAATACGTTAAAATAACTTATAAAAACAATAATGGTAGCACTGAAACAGTTAAGGCTGCTATGAAAGAGATTAACGAGAAAGAAATTCTTATTTGTACAAAATATAAAGAGAATTTCTATATAGACATCCCTCAAGAAATTGATTTTAGCGTTATTTGCAACGATGGAATCTACAAAACCAAAACAATATTAAAATCTTTAGATAACCAAGAACCTTATGTTTTTATAATCTTAGAAACACCAGTTGGCATAGAATATCAACAAAATCGTGAGTACTTTAGAGTCCCTGTTACTTATAATTGTACATATAGAATTTACGAAAATAATGAAAATATTGATTATAGTGCTACAGTTTATGATATTTCTGCAAATGGTGTTAGTCTTATGCTTCCAGAACATATAATTTCTGAGAATTTATCAGACTTAATCATTAATTTTGATGGAATAGAAATTAGCTTACGAGCAAAATATGTAAGAAGTGAAAAATTGGAAAAAGGATATAAAATTTCTTTTTCTTACGTAAATATATCTGAATTAGATAGAGATTTTATCTCACAAATTTGTATTAAAAAACAATTAGAACAACAAAAAAATCGTATTAGATAATTTAATAACTTAATTATTTTCTACAATTATTGCAACCCACTGATCTTGATGGGCTGTTTCTATAATTTTTAGATTTTCACGTTCAATTGCTTCAAGCACAACAGCTTTTTTTTCATCCAAAATTCCACTCAAAACCATTTTTGCATTTTGCTTCATTATGTTCTTTAAATCACCCATTATTTCAGCAAGTATGTTATGTAAAATATTTGCACAAACAAAATCATATTTTTCAGTCAATTTATCGGCAGTATTAAGCTCAAATACACATTCAACATTATTAATTCGAGAATTTTCTATACAAACATCAATTACTGTTTCATCATTATCACATCCATAAGCAGAAATTGCACCGAATTTTTTTGCACAAATTGCTAAAATTCCAGAACCAGTACCAATATCAGCCATCGAATCTCCTTTTTTAAGATACTTTTCAATAGCTTTCATACATAATTGGGTTGTTTGATGAGTTCCAGTACCGAAAGCACAACCAGGATCAAGCGTAATTGTAATTTCATTTTCTTTTGGCTCATAATTAAGCCAACTTGGAACGACTGCTATATTATTAGTAACATGAGTTACATCCCATTTTTCTTTCCACTTTTTTGACCAATCTTGATTTTCTTTTTCATCTAAAGATATTTCCCAACTGCCGAGTTCTTCATCAGAAAAGCCTCTTGATTTAAGGATTTCTCGTTCTGTTTGCAAAACCTCAACTGGATTACAATTAAGCTCTGTAAGAAATACTTTCAGAATTCCTCTTGTTGTTGAAGTCATTTCTAAATCTTTCCAATTTTCTTCTGCAAGAACAATTCCTTCACAGTCAAAATTAGAAAAACATATATCTGATACAATATCTTCAATTTCTGGGTTTATTGATATCTTTAGTTCAAAATAATTTTTCATACTATTCTTCTTCCAAACTTAATACTGCCATAAATGCTTCTTGTGGTACTTCTACACGTCCTACAGCTTTCATACGTTTTTTACCTTTTTTCTGTTTTTCAAGCAACTTACGTTTACGAGAAATATCTCCACCATAGCATTTATCTAATACACTCTTTCTTAGAGCTTTGATATTAGTTCTTGCAATTACTCTACCTCCAATTGCAGCTTGTATTGGCACTTCAAACATTTGCCTTGGAATAATAGTTTTCAATTTTTCTGTTAATTTTTGTCCGATATAATAAGCATTATCTTCATGACAAATTACAGAAAGAGCATCGACAACTTCGCCAGCAAGCATAATATCAAGTTTAATCAATTTTGAGCGTTTATAATCCTCAAATTCATAATCTAAGCTTGCATAACCTTTTGTACGAGATTTTAATTGGTCGTAAAAATCAGTAATTACTTCACTTAATGGAATATGATAAATTAAATCAACACGCACCTTGTCAAGATAATTCATATTGATAAAAATACCACGTTTAGTCTGACATAAATCCATTAATGTTCCAACATATTCATTAGGAGTAATAAGCGATACTCTTACATAAGGCTCTTCAATATATTCTCTATATTGCGCTCCAGGAAGATTTGCAGGATTATCAATTTCTACAACTTCACCGTTTGTTTTGTGTACTTTATAAACAACTGATGGAGCTGTTGTAACAATCGATAAATCATATTCACGCTCTAACCTTTCTTGAGCAATCTCCATGTGCAACATACCTAAGAAACCACAACGGAAGCCGAAACCAAGCGCAGAAGATGTTTCTGGCTCAAATGTAATTGAGCTATCAGAAAGCTTTAATTTCTCTAACGCTTCTTTTAGTTCATGATAGTCCTCGTTGTCTACAGGATAAAGCCCAGAAAACACCATTGGCAAAGCTTCTTTGTAGCCTGGTAATGGTTCATTAGATGGTCTTTCAACATGAGTTACTGTATCACCTACAAAACGTGTAATCTCTTTAATCGAACCTGCAAAATAACCAACATCGCCACAAACAAGTTCTTCAACTTGAACTCTATTTGGTGTTAAATATCCTAGTTCTACAATTTCATATTCTTTACCTGTTGCCATGAAACGGACTTTATCACCAAGCTTCATTTTACCATCCATAATTTTGAAGAAACAAAGTGTTCCTAAATAAGGATCATAAGCACTGTCAAAAACTAAAGCTCTTAGAGGTTTTTCTGTTGTATCAACTGGAGGTGGGACAAAATCAACGATTGCTTCTAATACATTCTCAATACCTAAACCTGTTTTTGCAGAAACAGGAATTGCCATTGACGTATCAATACCTAAAATTTCTTCAATTTCTGCTTTTACTCTTTCAACATCAGCAGAAGGAAGGTCAATTTTATTAATAACAGGAATAATTTCCAAGTTTTGTTCAATAGCCATATAAACATTCGCTAAGGTTTGAGCTTCTACGCCTTGAGTTGCGTCAACTATTAATAACGCCCCTTCACATGCCGCTAATGATCGTGATACTTCATAAGAAAAGTCAACGTGTCCTGGAGTATCAATTAGATTAAAAATATAATCTTCTCCATTCTTAGCTTTATAATTCATTCTTGCAGCGTTTAATTTAATTGTAATACCACGTTCACGCTCAATATCCATAGTATCCAATAATTGCGCTTGCATATCTCTCTCTGCAATCGTTCCTGTTGCTTCTAGTAATCTATCTGCAAGCGTCGATTTACCGTGATCAATATGTGCAATTATACAAAAGTTTCTAACATTATTCCTGTGCATTATCTTCTATTTCCATTTCTGTATTTGTATTTATAATTTCAGCTTCTTGTCTTAATTTTGGAGCTTGAACTTCTATTTTATCATTTAGTTCTTCTTTTTCAAACATTTTTTTAATTTTATATTTTAATGACTTCTTATAAGCTTCATCTTCAGCTAAAAGTTCTTCAATTGTAGTTGCTGTACTGTCTTCTAATTGTTCAGGAAGAGAGTTTACATAATCAATAGCATTTTGATATTCAGTTTGTCCAGCTAACCATTTAAACGATTTTACTAAAGTTAAAGGTTTTGCGACATCTCCCCTTACTACGATTTGGAATTTTGTAGCAGCGTTATCTACATAAGAATTTGCAAAACTTGGTAATGTCTCAAGTTCTTCTTCTGGAACCATCTCACAGAATATAGAGAAAGCCTTTGCTGTTACAATATTTAAGCTTGCAGCATTGCTTAATAAATTAGCAGGGTTAATTGCACCAAGAGGTCCAAGAAGATTAGATATAAGTGATGCCATTCTTGCACGAACTTTCATATCTGCATAATTTCTTAGCAAATCAAACTCACCAAAAATATGTAAGCTTAAAATATCACCTAATGATGTAATTGGGTCAAGATAGCAAATGCCATCATTAAAGCTTAATTTACCATTTAGTTCTGCAAAGTGAGTTGTATCAATAGTTAAAAGCCCACTGATAATACCACCTAATGCAGTTTGGAAGAATTGAGATTCTCGTATATTTTCAGCTAAGATAAGATTTTCAATTTTTGCAAATGGTCCAAACTGACCATCTTTTACAGTGAAATTAACATCTCCTTTAAGACTTTTCATCTGCTCTTCTAAAGTTACACCACTAAGAGTTATATCAGCATTAAACTCTGCTGTTCCACTTAATGTATCTTTCATACCACAAGCATCACGCATAGCCTTATCTACATTAACATTTTTACCATTGACATCAATATCAAGAAACATGCTAAGAAGATTTACTGCAATATTTCCGTTAATATTTCCATCAAAAACATTTGTTTTTAAATTATGTAAAAGGAAAATATTATTGCGTAATGAAATTCTGCTTGTTGTATTTTTTAAGTCAATATTGCCAGTAATAATTCTTGCAAAATTGATATGACCATTTTGAATAGCTACAGGAATATCTGCAGGCTGAGCTGGTTGAGCAGAAGTAGGAGTGGCTGGTACATACTTCATAGCTCTTTCTGACACTGTCATTACTCTATCGAGATTAAAATATCTTGAGTTAACTTGAGTGTTTAAAATATTTAATACTGCAGACGGTAATAAACTAAAGGTTGTCTTATTTTGAATATCTGAACCGTTCAAAATTAAATCATCAACAATAATATCAGCCTCATGACCTCTAAATTTCAATCCAAGACTTCTTAAATCAATCAAAAGCTCAGGAATAGAAAGATTTTTAATTTCAAACCCACCACGCATTCTTGGAGAAGTAGTTTCACCAAAAATGTAAGCTTTACCATCTACTAAGAAAGTAGAGTTAGGGAATGCAAAAATTTTACCATTTAAAACTTTTGGTAACATTATTTTTATTAGGTTAATTCTATTTCCTTCAATTGTTCCGTCAATATCAGAAACAGGCTCATAGGTTACTATTTCTTTTCCTTTTTCATCAACAGTAATATTTCGAATGCTTAATCCAGTATTCTTAATTTTTATTCTATTACCTTTAAAATCAACTACGGCTTGCATTGTAGTATCTTTATCCTTCAATTCCTTATAATCGATTGGAGTAATAAAATTATATCTATCAGCAAGTGCTTGAGCAAAAAGAGTTTGTTTTTTGCCATCACCATCAAAAGCTAATTTCACAGGAATTGTTCCCATTGAATGAATAAAAGGCTTAAACTCTTTACCAATCAATTTTACTAAATCATCAGTATTTACATTACCTTTAGCGTTAAAACTTATTGATTTTAATTTTTCAAAATCAAGAATTTCACCAGAATATATAATCGTTGATTTATCGTTAAAATTAATCTTGTTTTCTTTAATTACGATGTTTTTATTTCCGATTTCAAGCTCAAAAAATGGTGCAAAAATTGAAGATTTTGTCTTTGGTAGATTTATATTAAAACCTTCATTATTTAATTTTCCATTAATTTCTTTTGAATTTATAAAAAATTCTCCAAGCAAAGCGTTGTCTTGTATGATAAAATTGCCAGCCTTATCACCTATATTCAAGTTATCTAAACCCATAATAGCTGTAGCAATAGCATTTTTAAGTTTTCCATTAACTCCAAGATTAAGCGTTACATTTCCTGATTTGAAATTATAAGCATTTCTTACCTGTTTAGGTGCAAAAGCATTAAATAAAACAGGAAGTGGTACTTTATCTGCCTTAATATCAATGTTTGCAACAGATTTTTCATCTATTTTTCCATTAATATCAATTTTTGAATTATTAATATAAAGTTTTGAATCTTTTATATCTAAAATATTATTATCTAATAATAGATTTATATTAGCATTCGCTAAGACTTTGCCAATTCCTATTACATTTAGCCCACCGTCTTTAATAACTATAGCACCATTAGAACGAAGCTTTTTAAAATTTGTTTTAATATTACAATCAGCTTTTAATGTCCCAAAAGCAGCTATTCTTTCTAATTCGTTATAAATAGATAATGAATCCAAAAAGGCTTTGCCAAGAATTAACATATCATTAAATTTAATCTCTGCAGTCTTAATTGCCATATCTATTTTAGGATTAGAACTGTAATTTAATTTACCTAAGAGTGTGATATTTTGTTCTTTTGCTGGGTATATATTTGTATCTATATCAATAGTTTTTCCAAAAGTTTTCACTCTAAAATAAGACTCTGGAAGAACTAAATGAGAAACTTTCATTGTAATATTTTCAATATTGAAATAACCATAAGAATTCAAATCACTATTTATTTTTAATTTTGTATCTAAATTAGCTTTTAAATCATATTTACGATACATTTCCACTGGATTTATAAATGGAATATCTATTCTTTCAGCTGGATCGTCCTCCTTATCAAGGGATGGTGCAGGAGGAGGAAGGAATGTATTAATATTAACATTTGCAGTTATATTTTTACTTTCATCACTAAACAATTCTGCATAAGTTTTTAGTTTAACTCTTTTTCCATTAAAATAACCTGCAAGAAGCTCTTCTCCAGCGAGCTTTAGGTAATGATTTGTTTCCAAATCATTTACCAAAATTTTATAATTATTTATTTTAATGTTTGGGACTTTTATCCTTATCCAAGCTGGGTTAAACCAAGATTTTTCTTCTATAACTTGTCCTTGTTGCTCAAGCTTTTGTTCCTTATCCTTGTTTAAAATATCTTCAACAAGTTGCATAACTTTAAATTGTTCGTCAGCAATTTCAAGATTAATAAAAGGATTATTTATTTCTAAGCAAGAAATTTTTGCAGTCAAAACAAAGAAACTAGGTAATGCAATTCTTGTTTTAAAATTATCTGCAGAGAACAAAACTGAATTATCTGGGAGTTTTACTAAAATATTTTCAGCTTTAATTCCTGCTCCTAAGAGAGGCGTTGTGATAATTTTAGCGTTTTCAAAATCTATAGAAATATTTGTATGATCTTTAACTATTTTTTGAATTTCAGGTTTGAATTTATTAATATCTATGATATTTGGAATAACAAATAAAAAACATAGATATATTAAAGTTAATAAGCCTGATAAACAAATGAAAAATATTTTTAGATTTTTTTTCATACACATTTCTCCCATTTTAATAAGTTTATTTTATCATAAAAAAGTTTAAGAGGAGTTTATTTAGTTTAAAAATTGAGAAAAAATACGTTTTCAATTAACTTAATAACCCTATACCCATTGAGTAGAAGAAAGAGTTCAAAACAAAAATAACATAACAAACATATCGACTACTCAACCAAATAAATTTCTCAATTAAAAATAACTCTCAAATCTATTGTCTTTAATTGATAATGCTAAATGCTTATGATATTATACGATTAATAAGTGGAGTTTAAGTTTGGCTAAAAATATTCCAACAAATGAAATATACGAAAAGATTTCAGAAAAGCTTGATAGATATCAATCTTCTGATGATATTTCTGAAAAAAACCAAATAAAGAGATATATTGTTACACAGATGTATCCAGTTGTTGAACGTATCGCAAGAACTATTGCAAGACGTACAACTGACCCTATCGAGGACTTAATTCAAGCAGGCTTTATTGGGCTTCTAAAAGCTATTGAGAAATACAATCCAGAAAAGAACGATAATTTCAGAGTTTACGCAGGTTACCTTATAATTGGTGAGATGAAGCATTTTTTACGTGATAAACTAAATATGATTAGAGTTCCACGTCATATACAAGAATTATCAATTCGTATAAATAATTTTACGCAAAATTTAACCCCAGAAGAAGTAAACTCTCTCACAAGTGATGAAATGGCTTCTGCTCTTCAGGTATCACCAAAAGCCGTTGATATTGCTATGCAGATTGAAAGAAGAAGAACAACATTATCATTAGAGGACGCTTTTCAAGTAGGAAATGATAATCTAAATTATGAAGAAGTACTTGCTGATGGAAATTATACTGAAAAATCATTATATGAAGATGCTCGAATAATGTTTGAAGATGTGATAAACAAGCTTCCTGTAAATGAAAGAATGCTTATTAAAATGTATTATAAGCAAGATATGAGCCAAAAAGATATTGCAAGTTATTTAAACCTTAATAAAATGTGTGTTTCTAGAAGATTGAAGCAGGCTTGTGATTTGTTATCAGATATGATAATTGAGAAAAAGCTTAGTAATAACGAGGAAATATTTTAATGGAGCTAGTAAATTCTAATTATATTTTATTTTGGTTTTGTATTATAGGTTTATGCCTTGGAAGCTTTTTTAATGTAGTTATATTACGTTCACTTTCTGATGAGAGTATTGTTTTTCCACCTTCAAAATGTCCAAAATGTGGAGAAAGGCTAAAGCCTTGGCATAATATTCCAGTTATTTCTTATTTGTTTTTGAGAGGAAAATGTGCATTCTGTAAAGAAAAAATAAGTTTGCAATATCCAATAATAGAAATCATTACAATGGGATTATTTGCTCTATGTTTTATAAAATTTGGACTAACTTGGAAATGTTTATTTGCTATTATTTTGTCATCATCTCTTTTAATAATGACAATGACGGATTTGAAAGAAAAACTTATTGATTGCAATATTGCAATCGGCTTTGGTATTGTTGGTATTATATATAACTGGTTTGTAAATGGAGTATTATTAGAGTCTATATATGGTCTATTACTAGGAATTATACTTATGGAGCTTATTGCACGCTCTGGCTATTTATTCACTAATGATAGAGCTTTTGGAGAAGGTGATACTTATATAGCAGGAGCTTTAGGAGCTTGTTTTGGACTATCAGGACTGATACAAATTTTGTTTAATACTTTAATTGTTTCAATGATTTTTATTATACCAATGTTTTTATATAAACAATATAAAAATAAAAATAAAGCTATTTGTATATTATTTATTATCTTTATTATATCAGCACTGGCTTTCAAAACTATTTCACAAGATTGGTATTTTATTTTAGCAATAATTATATCAGGCCTATGGCTACTAATATCAATCCTAAAAAATCTTAAACAAGACTCATGTCCAATGTATTTACCACTTGTACCAGCTTTTAGTATCGGAGCTTTGTATTTTTTATTTATTTAAGTTAAAATTTCAATATGACAAGCTGTGTATCATATCCAAATCAAACAAGAAATTATTGTATCTTTGATGAAAAAAGGATTTCTCAAAGAAAAGATTTGAATTTGCTCAAAAATTCCCTTGAAAATCCAAAGAATGAAGAAGAAGTAGTTGAAGATTTATATATTTTAAACTGCATGATTGATGAAGGTGAAGAAAAAGTCGCAGAGCTTTATCCAACTTTATCTAAATACAACAATACAAAAAATCCTAATATTCAAACTTTTCTAGCAGGAATTTATAGAAAAACAAAAACCCCTGATGCCTTTGGTCCACTTATCGTAATGCTAATCCAAAACGCAATTAACCCGCCTAAAGATTGCCATTTTGACCCTAATGAAGAAATCGGCGGAGCTATTTTAGATTATTTAGCGTAACACTTACTAATAGAAAAATCTAAATCTTAACAGCGTCAAATCCTATCTCTAAAGCTTTTTTATTTAATGGTATCAAATCTTTTTTCTTATCACCCATTACTTTTTCGAAACCTAGAGCTAGGAAATTTTTATCTACCACATCTACAACAGAAGAAAGTACTCCTAATGCAACCATATTTGTTACTTTACTTGTACCCAATTCATTAGCCAAATCACCCATTGGTGCAAATACATAATTAATATCAGCTCTTGGTTTTGTTTCTGCAACTAATGTTGAATTTGCAACAATTGTACCTCCAGTCTTAACTCTTTGTACAAATTTATCAAATGACTGTTGATTTAAAACCAAAGCGTAATCAGTATCTTGTTTATGAACAGAGCTTACTTCTGTATCAGAAACAACTATTTCACAGTTTACTGTCCCACCACGCATTTCTGCACCATAACAAGGATACCAAGTAACATTTTTATCAGCTAACATAAACGAATTTGCTAAGATAGTTCCTGCTAAAAGAACACCCTGTCCACCAAAGCCTGCAATAATAAAATTTTTTTCCATTATTTATTACCTCCACTAGCAGTTATATCCTTGAATACTCCAAGAGGGAACACTGGTATCATTTCTTCTCTTACTCTTTTGTGCGCTTCCTCTGGAGTCATTTTCCAGTTCGTAGGACAAGAAGAGAGAATTTCAACAAATCCAAATCCTAATCCTTTCTGTTGTACTTCAAAAGCTTTTTTAATCGCTTGTTTTGCTTTTACCATATTAGGGATTGTATCAAGTGATACTCTTGCAGAAAAAGCAGTACCATCACATAGTGCAATCTGTTCTGCAATTTTTATTGGGTAACCATAATAATCAGCGTTTCTACCATTAGGTGAAGTTGTAGTCTTTTGTCCCATTAAAGAAGTTGGTCCCATTTGTCCACCTGTCATTCCATAAGTTGTATTATTTATACAAATAGCTGAAAAATTTTCCCCTCTAAGTGCTGAGTGCATTGATTCTGCCAAGCCAATTGAAGCAAAATCGCCGTCTCCTTGATATGTAAATACGAATTTGTCAGGTTGAGCTCTTTTTACACCCGTTGCAGATGCACAAGCTCTTCCATGAGGTGCTTCAACACAATCAATATCAAGAAAATTATATAAGAAAACCGAACAGCCTACACATGTTGAACAAATAGCTTTTTCCTGTAATTCCATTTCGTCAATCAATTCTGCAACAAGCCTTACTGCAACGCCATGATCACAACCAGGGCAAAATGTGTATCTGAAATCTTTTTTCATACATTTTGGAATACTAAATACTTGTTGCATAACAAGCTCCTTTCTTATAAATATTCTCAACTGCAGAAACTATTTCTTCCACGCTTAACCATTCTCCGCAAGGTCTGTTTATCAAACTTACTTCAGATTTACCGTTTACTGCATATCTAACATCTTTAAACATTTGTCCCATATTCATTTCAACAACAACAAATTTTTTACCAAGCTTTGCTAAGTTAGAAATTCTTTCGTAAGGAAATGGAGATAATGTAACTGGTCTAAAACATCCAACTTTCAAACCTTTATCTCTTAAAACTGTCATTGCAGCTTTAATATTTCTTGTCATTGAACCAAATGCTGTTAAGATGATATCTGCATCTTCAATATTAAATTCTTCATAGCTGGTTTCATTTTTCTTAATAAGTTCAAATTTTTCAAATAAATTATAAATATGTTGAATTTGTTTCTTTTCATCAGGTCCAACTGAATATATTGCACGTCCTTCCCTACTTTTTGCTCCAGTTAATGCCCAAGACGAAACATCAACTTCAGGATAAGGATTTTCTCCAAAACTCGCTGGTTCCATCATTTGACCCAAAAGCCCATCTGCTAATAAAATAACAGGATTTCTATATTTTTGAGCTAAATAAAACGCTCTATAAGTATAATCAATACATTCTTGAACTGTAGATGGCGCAAGTACAATGATTTTATAATCACCATTACCACCACCATAAACAGATTGATTGTAATCTCCTTGCGCTGGATAAATATAACCCAAACCAGGACCTGCTCGCATAACATTTACTAAAACTACAGGTAATTCATCGCCACAAGCATAAGATAAAGCTTCTTGCATTAATGCTACTGCACAAGAAGACGATGTTGTCATTGCCCTAACACCTGTAGAAACTGCTCCAAGAACCATATTTATTGCAGCTAATTCACTTTCTGCACAAACATAAGCTTTACCAAGTTCTGGCATAACACCACTTAAATATTCGCCAATTTCTGTTTGTGGAGTTATTGGATATCCAAAATAACATTGTAGACCAGCATTTACAGCTGCTTGAGCGATAGCATAATTACCTTTTATTAAAACTTTTTCATTACTTTCCATAATATCTCCTATGACTATTAAATTTAATCCTCTGATTAATTATTTATTAGTCATTTCTTTATAAACCTCTATTGCAAGATCTGGACATCTTTTTGCGCACATAGCACAACCAATACATTCGTTATTCTTATCATCAAACTCTACAAGATAATCACCAAGGCGATTTGTCTTGTCAGATTTTTTTATCAAACCCTTTGGACATGTACTTACGCATAAATAACATGACTTACAACGAGAATTGTTAATTTTTATTAAGCTCATTTACTACTCCTGTTACATTCAAAAGTATAGCATCAACAAGCTTTTTAGCCACCTATTGTAAAGTTTTGTAAATTTATTTACTTAAACGTGTTACTAATTTTTGAGATGTGGAATTAGGAATATATAGGACAAAGCAAGGAAGCGTCTGTAAGGATGCAAAAGCCAGAAAGGAGTAAAAAATGGCACTTACAATTAACACAAACATTTCATCTTTGGTAGCACAAAGAAACTTAGCTAATGCGACAAGTTCGTTAAACACAGCTATTGAAAGAATGACAACTGGTTACAAGATTAACCATGCAAGCGACAACGCTGCAGGTTATTCAATCGCACGTAACTGGGAAACACAATTAGGCTCATTAGACGTTGCTGCTGACAACGCTGCGACAGGGGCTGACATGTTAACAACATTAGAAGACACTTATACTTTGTTAACTGATCACTGTCAACGTGTTAGAGACTTAACAGAACAAGCTGCAAACGGTACTTATGGTACACAATCATTAAGAGCTATTGAATCAGAAATTACAGCAAGACTTGAAGAAATTAACCGTATTGCTGCAAACTGCGAATTTAATGGTCTTAAAATGATGTCTGGTACTATGAGTGATATAAGCATACAAGTAGGCTTGTATGGTGATGAATACAGCAGAATTGAACTTAAAAATGAATTATTTGATGAAGCAAGTGTTGAAGAATTATTTGATACTTATGGTGGTATGACTGGTGCTGACGTTGAAAGCGTTGCTCAAAAATGTGCAGGCTTCAATGATGATGGTACTATCAGTAGTGATAATGCAACAGGAATGCTTACTGTAATTGATAAAGTAATCAATCAAATTTCAGAACGTGTAACAACATTAGGTGCTGCTCAAAACAGAATTGACTCTGCTATTGAATCAATTGCTGTACAATCTGAAAATATCACATCATCTTTATCAACATTAAGAGATGCAGATATTGCAGAAGAATCTTCAAATTACATTCAATCACAAATTCTACAACAAGCTGCTGCTACATTGTTAGCAACTGCAAACCAAACTCCAAGTATTGCATTAAACCTTCTATAATAAAGGTCGGAGTGCTTAGTTGGTGGTTACAATTCAAGCAAATACTAACAAGCACTCCTCAATGCAAAACTCTAAGACCGATACATTGGTTGGTCAATAATATAACTCAAAAATATACATTCACCCCAAAGAATGTTATTTGGTAAAAGTAAGTGCCAAGCTCATAGTTTTTCTATAAGTATGCAATTTACCCCTTTACCACAGTATATATGCCGAGGCTTAATCTCGGCTTTTATTTTGCTTTTATAATTATTTCATTTAATTGATGAAACAGAAATATCGTGTTATTCTTGTAAATAATATTAAATGTAAGGATTGTCATGATTAAGTTAATAGCGACTGATATTGATGGAACAATTTTAATTCCAGAGGGTGAATTTACAGAGAGTGTAAAACAGTGTATTTTAAAACTAAAAGAAACTGGAATAAAGGTTGTTTTAGTAACAGGTAGAATGAATGCAGCTGCAATCAAAATTGCAAAAGAGCTAAGTCTTACAACACCTGTTGTTTCATATCAAGGTGGATTAATTGTTGAAGGTAATAAAAAGCTTTATGAAAGATATTTAACAACCGAGCAGGCTGAAAGAGTTATTGATTGGGCAAAACAAGAAAAAATTCATATTAATTTGTATAATGACGATATTCTCTACACAGAAGCTGATTGCTATGAAATTAAAAGATATTGTAATAATTTACATACAGAACATAGAGTTAAAAACTTTAATGAAATACAAAAAACTAAAATAAATAAATTACTTGCTATTGATTATAATAATCCTGATAGAATTTCTCGTTACGAAAAAGAATTACCAAACATATTCCCAGATTTATATATAGTTAAATCTACTCCGTATTTTTTAGAGTTTTCAAGTCCAGAAGCCTCAAAAAAATGTGCTGTAGAATTTTTACAAAAATATTGGAAATTAGAAAAAGAAGAAATTTTAACCATCGGAGATCAAAACAATGACATAGCATTATTGAGAGCTGGTGGGCTAAAAATAGCAATGGGAAATGCAACCGAAGAATTAAAAAAAGAAGCTGATTATATAACAGAGTCTGTTTATTCAGATGGTTTTGTAAAAGCGATAGAAAAATTCTGTTTCGCTAAGATTTAATCAATTGATTACTTAAAAATTTTCTATTTTTCTTATAAATTCAAATTCTAAACTTGCGAAAATAGAAATTTCGTGCTATCATTCGATTACCGTACTCCCCGGGGACTTAGCGGATCTCTTGACTCGAACGCTTTTGCGAGGGGCAGAGCCTACTGTGAGGAGTATAGGAAATTTGTTGATGTATTTTCAGTTGTTGATAGTTTAGAATATGATGGCGTAAGCTATCGAACCGTGTCAGGATGGAAACATAGCAGCACTAAGGTAATCCTTGCGGGTGTCATACTTCTAAAAAGGAGATTGCAAGATTCAAATTCAAGTTTTCTTTATTTCGATAGGTAGTGGTACGGTTTTTATCAATGTAGTGTATCTTTTTATATTATAGACATGATAGTATTTGGCGCAAAACTTATTTCAAACACAAATATTCAAAAATTAGGACTTGATAAAAAATATCACGATTTTAATGTTTCGTTTGTAAAATTTACACATGAACATAAAAATGACCAAAATGTTTTAATGACATCAGAACTCTGGGGACTTGATTCATATTCAAAATACATCAGTAATAATTTTAGAAATCTTAATTGCTCTAATAATATTTATGGAGATGAGTTCTTTGCAATAACAACCCAGAAAGATAACTTTGAAAATATGAATCCGGACAATATATTAGGTTTGATGCAAACTTCAAAAAGACGTCCGGATAACTATGTCGAGTTCATACAAACAAAACCGGAATTTAAATTTGGAGAGACCCCCCGTACATTTAAAAATATTGGCAAAGCTCTTTTAAATGCGTTTTTTACAACATTAGGAACAAATAAAACTATTCATCTTGATACTAACCATGAATCAGCAAAATTTTATAAAAAACTAGGCTTTATATGCATTGGCAATGACCCTGATATTGAGGAGCAATCATTATATATAAAAATCTAAGCATTTATTTTTAAGAATTGTTCACCTTGTTGGCACTGGATCTTTTAATTATTAATTCATCTTTACGTTCTAATTTCTCATACAATTGAGAATTAATTTCTCCTCCTATGAGAATTAATAGTGAGGTATAGTACATCCACATCATCATAATTGCAAAGCCTGCAATTGTTCCGTATACAAAATTATATGTATGCAAATTATTGATATAAAGAGAAAAACCCCAAGAGCCTAATAACCAAGAAATGCAGAAGAAAATTGATCCAGGTAAAGCACTATGACGTCTTAAACGCTCATGCCCAGATATATCTGGAAGTATATAATAACTCAGATATGCAAGAATAAATAACGTAAAAAATGCTATTGGCCAACGGATAAATAACATAATATTTCCAAGGTGTTCTGTCATTCCTATATACGTAACCAAGAACTTAATAATTACTTTTCCAAAGATAATTGATGTTATGCTTAGAAATAAAATCAATGTGTGTACTAAAACCATAACTAACGCTAATAGGCGAGAATAGAAAAAGTTTCGAGTTTCTTTTATTTTATAAGCACGATTTAGACCTTTTGCAATAATGGCCATTGTATTTGTTGATAGAAATAAAGTAATACAAAAACCAATAATAGCTACTATTCCAGTTTTTGAATAGAAAAATATTTCATTCAAAACTGTATGAATAACATTCATAGCATCACTCGGAACAATGTTATGCATAAATACCAATATTGGGTGCATAAATGAATGCTTACCAATCCAGCCAAAAAGAGCCGTTAAAAACAGCATAAATGGACAAATCCCTATGCAAAGCATAAAGCCCATCTCTGATGCCATTCCGAAAAAATCATGTTCAACAACAGATTGAATAATATTTCTTAAAGTTTTTATATTATTTTTAAAAGTAATTTTTATATTCACAATTTAATCTCTTTTAATAACTTATTTATTGAATCAGAAATAGATGCTTTTATCGTACAGCCTGCAGCGTATGTATGCCCACCACCACCAAACAATTCACAAATCTTTGCGACATCTATTTTTTTACTTCTCATTGAGACTTTTGTTGTTTTTGAATCAACCTCTTTTACAACAAAAGAAATTTCAGTCGAGTCTATTGCTCGTAAAGTTTCTGCTATACCGTCTGTGTAATCATCTCCTGCAGAAAATTTTTCTAAATCTTTCTTATAAACTGTTGTATATGCAATTTTATTATCTTTTAAAAATTCAGCTTTATTTATACAGTAATTTTGAAACATAACAAGATTTTTTGTTTTTGATTCGTAACAGAGCTTATAAATCTTATTTGGACTTGCACCTTTTTCAACCAATTCAGCAACAGCTCTAAATGCACTTGCAGATGTATTTTCAAATCTAAAATTGCCAGTATCTGTCATTATTGCTGTATATAAACAAACAGCAGCATCCTCAGTAATTTCCCAATTATTTTTCTTAAAGTAATCAAAAAGAACTTCTCCACAAGAACTAGCTTCTGGAACAATTAAATTATAATCTCCAAAAGCAGGATTTGTTTTATGATGGTCTATATTAACTCTACACTTTGCTTTGTCAAAAAAGATTTTTGCATCACGTACTCGTTCAATTGAAGCCACATCTAGCGTTATTACTAAATCATATACCAATGATGTATCAAAATACCTTTGAGCTAAATTAATATTCGGTAAAAAATGATAATTATATGGAACATTTGAAACAACACTCATATCAACTTTTTTCTTATAGCGTTTTTCTATCATTGAATATAAAGCACACATTGAACCAAGCGTATCACCATCAGGATTAACATGGCTTAACAATAGTATCTTTTTCGCACCTCTTATGATATCATCAATGTTGTATTCCATTTTATAAGCATAGCACAAAGGGATTAAATGAGCAAAGTTCTTTATACAGATTTTGAAGGAGTAGATGACGTCATTGGTTCAATGATGGACAATCCAAACCTGAAAAAAGCAATAGCTAGAACAAATATGTATAAATTTTGGGATAGTATTCTTCCAGAAAAATTCAAAGGCAAATCCAAACCTTTTAGTATGCTACCAGGAGGAGTTATGACAATAGCGTGTCAAAACCCTGTTGTTGCTCAAGAACTAAACTTAAACAAAATTATGCTTATTAAAAAATTTGAGCCTTATGCCAAAAGCCTTAAAATGCGTGTTGTTGATATGAAATTTGATTTTAGAAAGTGGGAAGCTGTTAAATAATTAGCAAAAGAATTTATGCTCTTGAAAACACTTCAACATTTATATCATCAAAAGTTTTTTCAAAGAAAAATGCAGCACTTGCAACCATTGAAGCATTATCTGTACAATATTTCATAATCGGTGCATAAACCTCATATCCTTCATTTTTTAAATTAAAAATCTTTTTACGAATTTCTGAATTTGCAGCAACACCACCTGCCAAAACAACTTGTTTATAACCTCGTTCATCCGTTGCTCGTTTAACCTTTTTCAAAAGTGTAGAAGAAACACATTCTTGAAAACTTGCACATATATCAGCTGTTGGCATTTCTTTTCCGTCAAAAGATTTAACAAGCCTTAAAACTGCTGTTTTTAACCCACTAAAGCTAAAATTATAACCTTCAACTTTAGCTTCAGGAAGCTTAAAGGCAAAAGGATTACCCTCTTGTGCTAATTTATCAAGCTTTGGACCTCCTGGATATGGAAGCCCTATCAAGCGTGCAACTTTATCATAAGCCTCACCTACAGCATCATCAATTGTTTCACCAATAATTTCTAATTCTGAATAAGATTTAACATCAATAATCTGAGTATGACCACCACTCACTAAAAGAGCAATAAACGGTGGTTTTAAATCAGTATCAATAAAATTTGCGCTTATATGAGCATTTAAATGATTTATCCCGATAAAAGGCTTGTCATAAGCTAATGCTAATGATTTTGTAGCATTAAGCCCCACCAACAAACATCCTACAAGTCCTGGTCCAACAGTCCCAGCAAAAGCTGTTATATCTTCTGGTTTAACTCCAGCTTGCTTAAAAGCCTCATCAACAGCAATATTTACGGCTTCTAAATGTTCACGAGCAGCTATTTCAGGAATAACACCACCGTATTCTTCATGAATTTTTATTTGAGAAGCTACTACATTTGCTAAAACTTCTCTGCCACCTTTAACAATAGCACAAGCTGTTTCATCACAACTTGATTCAATAGCCATTATTAATGATTTTTCGTCAATTGTAACAGGTTTGTTACTAAATAATGTATTCTTAATCTTGTTCATAGTAGTATTATACTATAAAATAATTTATAAAAGTCCAACCAGCAAGAACCAACTGGTAATCTGTTCCAGAGGAACACTTGGAATAGCAATTGGATTTAAAGGTAGTATTAAATGTGTTCCGTCCAAAGGTTGAAAAATATGAAATTTTTAGATAAAGCAAAAATTAGAGTAGTATCAGGCCATGGTGGAAATGGTATGGTTGCATGGCGTCGTGAAAAATACGTTGACAAAGGTGGTCCAGCAGGTGGTGATGGTGGACGTGGTGGTGATATTTATTTTATTGCAGATGAAAACATGTCAACCTTATTAGATTTTAAAATCAAATCAGTGTATAAAGCACAATCTGGTGAAAATGGTGGTATCAAAGGTATGCACGGAGCTTGTGCTAAAGACACTTATATAAGAGTACCTTTAGGAACAGTCGTAAGAGATACAAAAACAGGTAAAATTATTGCTGATATAACAGAGCCTGAACAACAAGTTTTGATTGCAAAAGGTGGACGTGGTGGACGTGGAAACGCTAGATTTGCGACAGCTCAAAAACGTGCACCTCAGTTCTGCGAACCAGGCGAGCCAGGTATTGAAAGAATTTTAGAATTAGAATTAAAACTTATTGCTGATGTTGGGTTATTGGGTATGCCAAATGCAGGTAAATCAACTTTTATAAGCTCTGTAAGCTCAGCTAAACCAAAAATTGCTGATTATCCATTCACAACACTTGTTCCAAACTTAGGTGTTGTTAAAAAAGATGACGGTGGTTCTTACGTTGTTGCTGATATCCCTGGACTTATTGAAGGAGCTTCAGATGGTATAGGCTTAGGTCATGAGTTTTTACGACACGTTGAAAGATGCCGTTTCTTAATTCACATTGTAGACTTAACAGCAGAAAATCCTATTAAGAATTTTCAAGTTATTAACGAAGAATTACGCAAACACTCAGAAGAGCTTGCAAATCTTTACCAAATAGTTGTATTAAATAAAATAGACTCTGTATTAGAGGATGAGAGGGTAATATACAAAAATGAATTTAAAAATCTTGCAAAAGATGTATTTCTAATTTCTGCAGTAACAAAAGAAGGACTAAATGAGTTATTACACTTTGTTTCAGCCAAAGTGGATGAAATTCCAAAACCAGAATTTGATTTAATTGTAGAAGAAGACTTAGACGCATATAACAATGACGATAGTGAGTTTGAAGTTACTAAAATAGCTAAAGATGCTTATGTAATTTCTGGTGGGAAAGTAAATCGTCTTGCCAAAGTTACGGATTTAAGAAATACAGAACAAGTTGTTCGTTTTCAGAATATCCTTAAATCAATGGGTGTATTTGAAGTTCTACATAGTTATGGACTTAAAAATGGCGATACAGTAATTTGTGGTCATTTAGAGCTTGGCTATTATGACGATGAAATCTGGGGCGAAGGCTCAAAAGTTTAGGTATTATTGCTTATGCAAAACGCAATTACAGAAGCTAAAAAATGTATTAAAGACGTTCCTATTGGTTGCGTTATAAAAAAAAATGGACAAATTATAGCTTCTACTCATAATCGCAGAGAAATTGATGATGATATTACAGCTCACGCTGAAATCTTAGCGATAAAAGAAGCTCAAAAAGCCTTAGGAACTTCCAGGCTCAAGGGGTGTGAATTATATGTAACATTAGAACCTTGTCCAATGTGCGCTTGGGCAATTTCAATGAGTGGAATTTCTACTGTATATTTTGGAAGCTATAATCAACAATATGGCGCACTTGGAAGCCAAATACAATTACCATTAAATCCAAATCTCAAAATCTATGGTGGAATAATGGAAGAAGAATGTAATAAAATATTAGAAGAATTTTTTGAAAGAATACGAAAATAAAAATTTCCTTCCTTTATAGTGGAAGAGTCATGATGGGAGCTAATTTTGATTACAAAAACAGAACTAGATAAACTTGTTGAAAAATACGAAACAGTCGACTTTATCAAAAATGATCCGATACAATTCCCTCATCGCTATCTAAACAAAAATAAAGAAGAAATAGAATTAGCAGGGTTTATAGCTTCGCTTTTTGCTTATGGAAATAGAAAACTTTTTATCAAAAAGCTAGACAATATTTTTAAAAAAACTAACAATGACTTACTTGGATTTATCAAAAATGGAGATTTTTCTAATCTAAAAGGTATTGAATATAGATTTTCAAAAGATAATGATATTATTCCAATCTTTGAAATATTATCTAAGCTATATAATGAAACAAGAGGTCTAGAAGAACTCTTTGAGTATAGTTGGTCAATACCTCACCCTAATCCTCTCCTTTATGAAAGAAAACAAGTTTTTCTCCAAACTGTTGTTAATTATTTTTATTCAAATGCACCTAAAACTGTTACTCAAGGTTTTTACCACATGTTGCCAAACCCTCAAAATGAAGGTGCAATGAAAAGAATGAATATGTTTTTAAGATGGATGGTAAGAAAAGGTCCTGTAGATTTAGGTATTTGGGATTTTATGCAACCAAAAGATTTATTAATACCTCTTGATGTTCATGTCGCACGAATTTCAAGAGAAATGGGATTATTAACAAGAAAGAGTAATGATTTTAAATCGGTATCAGAACTTACTAATAATTTAAAAAATTTTTCTTTTGATGATCCTATAAAGTATGATTTTGCATTGTTTGGTTTTGGTGTACAATAAAAATGTTAATTAAAATAGGATATTGACCATTAATGATTCAAAAATTACTATATTTAGGTCCATCAGGCTCATATTCGGAATTGGCGAAAGAAAAATTTGCTAAATATGTATCTTCAGATTGTGAATATATTAAAAAGAATTCCTTATTTGCAATCATGGAAACATTACTTTGTATTAATGATTTTAATACTGGAGCTGTTGTTCCTATTGAAAATTCAATAGAAGGTGGGGTAAATGAGACTCAAGATGATTTATTAATATTAGCACGACAAGGCTATCGAATTTTTGCAGAAGCTAATTTAGATATAAAACATTCATTAATTTCCTATGGACAAAAATCTCAAATTAAAATAATTACATCTCATCCACAAGCTTTAGCTCAATGTAGAAAATATATTTGCGAAAATTTGAATAATGATGTAGAGCTAAAACCTGTTTTATCTACATCATTAGCAATAAAATCTTTAAATTCTGATGATTTAACAAAAGCGGCTATTGGAAGTGAATATTGTGCAGAGTTATATAAAGTTCCAATTATAGAAAAAGAGATTTCTGAAGATATTAATAATAAAACTAGATTTATTTTGATTAGTAAAGGAAGTCCAGAAATGTCTTATAGAAATAAAGTGAGTATAATTTTTTCTACTGAAAATAAATCTGGAGCTTTAAATCAAGTTTTGAACATTCTTAGTAAATATGAATTAAATATGTCGCATATTAATTCTCGGCCATCAAAAAAAGAGCTTGGAGAATATCTTTTTTATATTGATTTTGCAGGACATATTTCAGAATCAAATGTTGCTTGTGCGTTAGATGAAATTAGAAAAAATGTAGATCTATTTGAGATATTATCAGAAGGAGCTATTTGCATATAAAAATTAATAAACAGGGACAGATTTTATGAAAATATATAATTGTATAAAAAAAAATAAAAACAAATTTTCATTATTTACTACTCCAAGCCATGATGGGAAATTTTATATTTTACACAAATTTTATCAATGGTATAAATTAGATGTATCAGAAATTGATGCTATAGAACCAGAAAAAGCTTTAATACAAGCCGAGTTAGATGCTGCCAAAATATATGGCACAAAGTATACAAAATTTTTAACTAATGGTTCATCGAGTGGCGTTATTTCAGCTATATTAGCATCTAATCCAAAAAAAATCCTTATATGGGACAAGGCGCATTCTTGTCATAAAAACGGAGCTAAATTGACCAACGCAACAATAATAGAATATTCTTTACCTTATGATAATGATTTAGGAGTCTATCGTTCTATAACTTTAGATATGGTTAATTCATTATTAGAAGAGCATCAGCCTGACACATTAATTATAACATCTCCTACTTACGAAGGCTTTGTTGCAGATATTATTGGGATTAAAAATTTATGTGCTAAGCATAATACCATATTAATTGTAGATGAAGCTCACGGAGCGTTGTATCCATTTAGTGATAGACTACCTCTGTCTGCAGTGAAATATGCCGATTTTACTATTCAATCATTACATAAAACAGCTGGAGGAATTAACCCAACTGCTCTTCTACATTCAAATAATATAGATCCAACAGAAGCTTTAAAAATGATTAGCACAACATCTCCTTCTTACCCAATGTTAGCAAGCATTGAAGCAAATATTAGATTTTTAAATTCGGCTAGAGGTCGAAAGTATATTAATAATTTAATCAATAATATTGAGGAGCTAAACCTTCCAAAATTAAACGATGATATTACAAAAATACTTGTAAAAGGTGGAAATAAACTTTCTGAATTAATATTTGACAAATATAACATTGAAGATGAACGTGCAAATGAACAAACATTAATGTTTCTTTGTGGAATTGGAACAGATAAAAAGAAATTAGATAAATTAAAACATGCATTAAAGAATATCGGTTTTTAGTGAATTCTTTTTTGAGGCAGATACAGCTAAAGAATCACATCTTTCATTGTATTCATGTCCTGCGTGTCCTTTAACCCAAATAAATTCAACATCATGATTATCCTTTGCTTTTAATAGTCTCTTCCATAGCTCAACATTTTTAACAGGAGATTTATTTGCTGTTTTCCAGCCTTTTGCAATCCAACCATCAATCCATCTGTTATTAAAAGCATCTACTACATATTTGCTGTCCGAATAAACAGTTACGTCGCAAGGTTTTTTTAAAGCTTCTAGACCAACTATAACAGCGAGTAATTCCATTTGATTATTTGTTGTTGTTTGATAACCTTCTGAAAATTCTTTTTCGTGTTTAATATTGTTAGAATCTACATGAACAAGAATAGCTCCATAACCTCCAGGTCCTGGATTACCACTACAAGCTCCATCCGTATATAAAGTTACTTTTGTTTTTTCATTCATAAAAATATAATAACATAAAAACAAAGGATGCCATTGAGACATCCCTTGCTTAATTCAAACATAGAATTTTATTTATACTGTAGCTAATTTAGCTTCTGATTCAAGAGCTAAAGTAACTGTTGTAATATCACAAACTGATGATGGACCAAAGTACTGAATAGCACCTGGGAATAGGTATCTATCATTCATAGCCCAATCTTCTCTATTAGCTTCTAACTTTTTGAATACAGGACCATCAAGTTCAACCAAAGCCTTCTTGATTACTGGCTTCATTTCACCATGGCGTCTTTCCATATTCATCATCATTGTAAGAGGAACACCACCAGCAATCCATTGAGAAGCAGGAGCTGTTAAGTTTCTTACTGATGATAAGTAACCAGTTAGACCAAAGTTAATCAATGCAAATGCATTGAAGCCTAATGAGTAACAGTAATCAGCATCGAAGTTAGAAGGGAATGCGCAACGTCCTTCGTAACCGAAGAAGTGTGATTGAGTAGAGAATTTACCACTGAATTTTCCTTCTTTCTTCATAGAAGCTAATTTTTCTTCAATCATAGAGATTAAAAGTTTTTCAGTTTCGATTTTAGAAACTTGAACGTTACCGTGCGGATCTCTATCCATTAATAATTGAGATTTAATTAATGCTGGTAAAGATTTGAATACTGAAGAGTTTTCGCTAGATAATGTATTTTCAATAATAGCGATTTTTTCAGCATCAGAACCATTAGAATAAGAAGAGTCTTTTTCTAATGATGGCATGATATCATTCAAGTTAGCAATCATTGATTTTAATTCTGGAACAAATTCAATTAAACCTTCAGGAATAACTGCAATACCAAAGTTTCTACCAGCTTCAGAACGTCTTACAATGATATCTGTCATATAGTCAATGATTGAAGCTAAAGACATTTTCTTTTGTTCAACTTCTTCAGAAATTAAAGTAATATTTGGTTGAGTTTGAAGAGCTGCTTCAAGAGCTACGTGAGAAGCACTTCTACCCATGATTTTTACAAAGTGCCAATATTTCTTAGCTGAATTTGCATCTCTTAAAATATTACCAATTAATTCACCATAAGTTTTTGTAGCTGTATCAAAACCAAATGAGATTTCGATTTGTTCGTTTTTCAAGTCTCCGTCAATTGTTTTTGGACATCCAATAACTTGAATTCCTGCGTTATTAGCAACAAACCATTCAGCTAAAAGAGCTGCGTTAGTGTTAGAGTCATCACCACCAATGATTACAACTGCTGATAAATTAAGTTTTTTACATACTTCTAAAGAAGATTTGAATTGTTCTTCTGTTTCAAGTTTTGTTCTGCCAGAACCAATTATATCGAAACCACCCGTATTTCTATATTCATCAATAAATGAATCAGTAAATTCAACATATTTACCTTCAATAATACCGCTTGGACCACCTAAGAAACCATAAAGCTTATTAGCTGAATTAGCTTGTTTTAAAGCATCATATAAACCAGCAATAACATTGTGTCCACCAGGAGCTTGACCACCTGAAAGAATAACACCTACGTTTCTGATTTCTGAAACAGATGATTCAGATGATGTTTCAAATGTTACAGTTGGTTTTCCATAAGTATTTTTAAATAAAGCTTTGATTTCTTCTTGGTTAGCAACAGATTCAGTTGCTGAGCCTTCTTTTGAAACCAAATGATTAATACCATTTGCCAATGAAGAAGGCAATTTAGGTTGGTATTTTAATCTTTCGATTTGTAATGGTGATAAATTTTTCATATCTACACTTCCTTTCTTCTTGATGGTTAAATTATAACCTAAAAAAAGAATTAAGGAAAAAGTTTTAAATATTTATAGAATAATAATTAAAAAAGAACAAATATCATCAAAACAACTTAACATTTGTAATGATTGTTTGGTTAATAAATATTTTTGCTATTATTCATTTTTTCAGTAGCAATTAGTATAATTTGTCGAATTCTTTCAGGAGTTAAACTAAATATTTCTGCTATTTCATCTAAATTTTTATTTAACTTTGTAAATGTATTAATAATAAGTTGATCTCTTTCTATTAAATTTGAGTTTTTAATTCGAAAATCTAAGAAATTACTATCTTCAAATTCTTTAATTAAAACATCCGTTTCAGAAGTTTTATATAAATCTTCTGGTAACTTTTTGAGCACCATATATTTTTTATCAAAATCCATTTCTCTAATTTTTTCAAATAAATTCCTACGATTATTATTAATATTATTTTCCCTTTTATCTGCTAATTCAGCAAAATTTAATCTAATATCTTGTAAAAAATCTTGATACGGTATAGCATAGCTTTTTTTATAATTTTCTTTTGCAATCTGTTCTAAGTATTTATCAACAGCAACAAAAGCTTCGTTTTTATCGTTTAAAGTTGTAGCAGAAAAATAATTTCTTAATGTTTTTAATTCTTCTAATTCTGGATTTTTTATACCATATCTCTCTAGACGATGCCTTGCCTGTCCATAATTAATACCTAATTCTTCCGCTATCTGCGCAACAGATAGCTTGCGATTTGCAAGCTCTTGTAATTCTTTTTTTTCAAGTTCTATTTCTTTAGCATTTTTACTGATTACTTTAGGAGTATATAATCCTGTTTTTTTTAACATATTAGTTAGTTGTCCACTAGAAATTTTTAAATCTCTTGCTATTTGATTTCTTGATTTTCCAGTATTTAAAAGAGCTTTGAGTTCATCAACTGAAATGTGTTTTTGAACAGTATATACTATCTGAAGATTAATTTTTGTCATAAAAAGTCCTTAATTTTAATTTCTATTATTTATTAGAAATCTTAACAAGATAAAATTTGCTAGTATAATCATTTTTTTTACAAATATTAACAAATTCAATTTATTTTATTTACATAATGAAATAAAAAGTTGACTTTTTTATTATAAAAATTCATAATTATCTTGATGTGTGTACTTAAAAATTTTAAATATTAATGTGGCAAATAAAAATTGTTTATTTTTATAGTAATAAGTTAATCTAGAGAGTTAAAGCAAAATGAAAATTTCTACAATTAATTATAGCAATAGTGTAATGCATAAACAACAAAAAAGAAGCCAAGAAATAAATAAAAACTCTACTGAAGCTTACGCTATTACATTGGGAACAATCGCTATTACTGGTATTGCTATTGGAAGCTTTATTTATTCACAAAATAAAAATGAATTTAGAAAAAAACTTGCAAATGATTTATCTAAAGAATTAAACGAAAAAATTTCTCCTAAACAGCTCAAGTCTGTGATATCCAATAAAGAATTATTAAAAATATTATCTAATTTAAAAGAAAAAAACTATATTGCCTCAACTGAAAACATAAAAAATGGAACTTTTTTAGCAGATTTACATTCGCATTCACATTATTCTGATGGAACTATAAAAATAATAGATTTATTAGAACAAGCTGCAAAATATGGCAATAAATTAAATAAAATTAATGGTAAAAAATTTACAATTGCACTTTCTGACCATGATGGTATAGAAGGGGTAAAAGAAGCACTGAAAATTATAGCCAAAAATCCTAAAAGATATAAAAACATAAATTTTGTACCTGCTTCCGAATTGAGCTTTATTATGCCTACTGCTAAAAATAGCGAAAGAGCTAAAAGATTTAACTCTAGCGTTGAAATGCCTGAATTATTAATTTATGGTATAAATCCTTTCTCAAAAGAAACAATTAATTTTTATGACAACCTTTATTCAAAAAGAAAAGAACAAATTTTTAAATCAATTGAAGATGCTAAAAAAATATTACCAGAAGTAAACTTTGATATTGCTGAATATATTAAATTTTTTAATCCTGAAGAAAAATATTGCTTCTTAAATCAGCATTGGAAAATTTGGAATTATTTACATACAAAAACCCTAATTACTAATGTAGCAAAAGAACATAATATGAATATTGAAGTTTTGTATAATGAAATTTGCTCTACTCTTAAAAAAAATATTAACCCATATACAGTGAATGAATATTTTAAAAATCATAATATTTCAACTAATATTGAAAAATTAAACCCAGATTTATCAACATATTTACAAAACAATATTTTCCCTAAAAAAATAAATGAAACAGAAGCTAAATCTTTATATGAGCCTTCTTTTGCAGACCTTGTCGATTTTGCAAAAAAAGAAAATGCTATTTTAGGCTTTGCCCATCCAGGATTTACAATGCAAAATTTTGAAAGATTTAAAATGCATACTCAAATGGAAGCTTTTATCAAAGCCTCTGATGGTAGACTTAAATTAATCGAGAAATATCACCAAGCATACCCTATTGGCAGCGCAATTGATAGTTATGAATTAGAACAGTATAATACTATTATTGATAAATTAAATCTAATTCAAATGGGTGGTAGAGATAATCACAAGCCTAATTTATTCTAAATTAATGTGCGTGTAAAAGAAGTAAACTTGCCCAAATAAGAATAATTCCAGCCATTATACCTGATATCGCATAATGCCAATCTCCATATTCATGTGATAACGGTAAAAGCGTATCAAATGCAATATAAATCATAATACCAACTACAGCGGCTAAAAAAATTCCTATAAACATTTGTGGCAAGAATAAGCTTAATAACCCAATGCCAATTAGTGCACCAATAGGCTCTGTCATCCCAGTCCAAAATGAATACCAAATTGCTTTTCTTTTTTTTCCAGTTGCATGATAAATAGGAAGGGCAACTGCAATACCTTCTGGAATATTATGCAAAGCAATTGCAACTGCAACTGTAATACCAATAGTTAAATCTTGTGAAGATACAAGAAATGTCCCAAGTCCTTCTGGAAAATTATGAATAGCCATAGCGATTGCAGTCAAAATACCAGCTCGTTTAATACGATGCGTTTGCTTACATTGCGCATCACAACCTTCTCCAAGATCCTCTTCTACGTGGTCAGGTAAAAATGTGTCAATGAGCTTTGATACTAAAACTCCAAGAATAAAACCAACAAATACTACCCAATGATAATTGTTAGGGAAATAATTTATTAATAAGTCCTCTGCAGAATGTAAGATTTCTGTAAGAGAAACAAAAATCATTACTCCTGCAGAAAAACCTAAGCCAAGCGAAAGAACTTTCATATTGTTTTTGTTAACAAAAAAAGTTATAAAACCACCTATTGTAGTCGCTAGTCCAGCTAATAGTGTTATTAATAGTGGTAATTGCCATTCTTTAATCATATTTATACCTCTATTGAACGATTATAGCATGAAAATTTTTTATATATTGTTGCACATTTTTTTTTATATGATATTCTTATAATTGTTTGCGCTAGAGAATATAAAAAACGGAGGTGTGTGTATGGTACGTGGCATAAATTCTATTTCAACAGGACTAGGTATTACAACTCATTATGCAAAAGGGTTTAATTATGGAAAGCTCATTGATCCTGCAATAAAGGCTGTTGATGAGTTAAATCTTAGGCATACGAAAAAGGGACAATTTTTGAAATGGGTAGAATTACCAAAAGAACAGCTAAAAAGAGTTGATTATATATATGAAGCTGTTAAGAATTTCAAAAATCAATCACCTGCTAAATTTTTGACAGTTATTGGTATTGGTGGCTCAAAACACCCCGTTGAACACATGCTAAATATTAACGGTCTAAATTTAGATAATCAAGTTAAATTTATTTCTGATATTGATTCTGTAAGCTATAAAAGATACATGGCAACTATTGGTAATGATGTCCGTAATTCAAATTATTTAATTGTATCAAAATCTGGTTCTACTTATGAGCCTTCTGATGCTTTTATTAGAACTCAAGATATGATGAAAGAAGCTTATTTTAGTGAAATTTATAATGATTATGATGCTGAACAACTTGCAAATAAACATTTTGTTGCTGTAACAGATCAAAATCCTCAAAAAAGCCAATTAAGAAGAACTGCTGATGAACAAAGTTGGTTTGGAAAATTTTATATCCATGACGATGTTGGTGGAAGATTCTCATCTTTTGATGACCACACATTATTTACATTAGCTTATGCAGGCATGAAAAAACCTGATATGATTAAAATGTTGCAAGGTGCAGACGGAATGTCTAGTATCGCAATGTCAAAAGATTTAACATTAAATGACCCACTTGCTCAAGCAGCTTTCTGGGTTCAAGCAAAATTAAAAGGTATTCAAACTACTGTTCATGAATACTTAGGTTCTTTATTTGAAAATGGAACTATTAATTGGCATGCTCAAATGCAAAACGAATCTATCAAAGACACATTAAAACAAATAGCTAAAATTCCTGATGCAATGCACCACAGCTCTGAAGCTCATTTTAATTCATCAAATAAATTTGCATTTGCATTAACTTCAATTGCTGATTATGGAATTTTAAAAGAAAACGCAAAAGGTTATACTGATGCAATGTGCAAAACTTATTCATCTTTTGGACCTTTCTTTAATCAAGTAGTAGAAACTGAAGGATTAGGTCTTAAACCAGAAGCTGCTGGCGCAATGACACAATCATTAGGTTTTGCAACAGTATATCAAGGATTAATTGATATGTTCCAAGCTAAAAAAGAAATTCCTGAAGTATTACCAACTGTTATTCAAGATAATGTTGAAGAATACAAAAAGAATTTAAAACCAAATGCAAAAGGCGAAAGCGTAGTTGTTGCTGGTAGGGTATTTGGATAATTACTAAAAATAAAAAAAGAGTGTTAAATTAAAAGAACTGAAATCATTATATCTGACTTTATTAAGTTTTAGATTTTTTAGGTTTCAGTTCTTTTTTTAACAATCTCTTAGTTAATAACCCTTTTCCTTTATCCCAATAATTTTATTATTTTTCACTATCTAAATATCTATAATCTAGCAAACTCGAGTCGCTAATATCCTCAACGTCATAAAACATTGACATGTTTGAAACAATGCGATTTCTATCTGCTAATTTTTGTTTTTCTAAATCAGATTCAACGCCAAACGCTTGAATTTCTTGATTAGTAACTTTGCCGTCTTTGTTTTTATCTATTTCATTGAAATGATTAAGTACAGTCTCTTGTAATGAAGAACTGAAACCAGAAGCACCTGCTAATGAAATAATTTGTTCTCTTGTAAGCCCTTGAGTAGCCATTTGAGACATTAAATTTTGAATTTCATTAGGCGAAATTTTCCCATCTTTATCAGAATCTATGGTACTAAAATTATTAGTAATATATGAAGCAAAAGTTCCATTAATATTTGAATTTGTTAAATAATTAGAATTTGTTAAAGCTTTATTCAAATTCTCTAAAGTTACACCATCACTATATTGTCCATTAAGCTGAGCAAAAGCATTTGTTAGCCCTGCATTTATTCCTGAAAACATTGAAGTTCCATCTAATCGTTTGCTCATGTTAAATCTCCTCATGATTGATTATATATACCTATTATTAGTTTAATAGTTTTGTCTAAAAAGTCAAATAATCAATTGAATAATTTAAGGACTAGAAAGAGCTAAAACATGTGTTATAATTATATATAAGATGTTTAAACGTATTTGTAAAATAACTTTTATAGCTCATGGTGCAACTGTCTATTCAATGGACGGTATAATTAATAGTAATCCAAAGTATCCAAAGTTAAATGATTTTGGAGAAGAAGAAATCGAAAGGGTTTGTGAGTATTTAAAAAAACGCGAAGTATCTTATGATAAAATTTATACTTGTCCTAGCTCATATTGTATACAGACTGCAAATATAATAGCTAAATTATTTAAACAAAAAGCTATTACGGTTAATCTTGCTCAAAGAAATTTTGGAAGTTGGAACGGTAGTTTTTATATGGATTTATTTAAAGAATTCGGTTCAAATGCCTTAGCTCAAACTCCTGAAAATGGAGAATCATTAGTAGAATTTAACAAACGTATTTCAAAAGAGATTGATAAACTTATCAAAGAAAATAAGGGTACTAGAATTATTATTGTTGCAACTCCTGAAATTATCCAATCTGCAATCGCCAAAGCTTTAAGTATCAAACCAGAAAATCAACATAAGACACTTATTAAGACAGGCTCTTTAACTCAAATTAGTTATTTTGAAAATTGGTCGAGCCTAATTTATAGTGGATACTTACCTCTGTAAATTAGTTTTGATAATATTTTACAAGCTCTGTTCTATAACGCTTATATTGTTGATTTAAGTCTGTTCGTTCAATTGCCTTGTTTATAGCCCAAATAGCACCTTCATAATCCCGTATTCGCTCATAGGCATAAGCTAAATAATAATATGCAAAAGCTGTATCTTCTATTTCAGCTTGATGTTTGAGCGCATGAACTCTTTTTAAATCAGATCTAGCCTTGAGCATTTCATATTTTTCAAAATCCTCTTTTGCACTAAGATAATCCCCCATAGCTTCTTTAATTTTAGCACGACGCTGGTATAAAAAATAACTTTCGGTATCATATCCAACTTCATCAATAGCTTGATTTAAGTAATTTAATGCTAATTTTTTATCAGAGTACATATAGCGTTTAGCTTGATTATATAATTCTTTGATTTTTTCAGTTTTGATAAAAGATGTATCAAAAGAATAATTTATTGTAATAGTTTGTCTTGAGCTATTTTCTGGGAAGTCTCCAAAAGGCTCAGATTTATGTATTGCATCAACTGCTGATTCATCATAAAGCTGATTTCCTGAGCTTTCGATAATATCTCCTGCAATCACATTACCTTGTCTATCTATTTTAAATATAACTCGTACATGTCCATTTTCTAAAAAATCTGGGGTTATCCAATTTTTTTGCAATTTACTATGAACATTTGACATATATTCTGAAAAATCTGCCTGTAATTGTTGATTTTTTGATGGTCGATTATAATACGATGGATAATCAGATGCAAAAACTCCTGAAATAAAACACATACATAATAAAATAAGTAACAATAACCTTCCCATAACAATATTCTATGTTAAATAAAATAATAATACAACGAAAATTAAGATTGTATTTCAGTAATTAAAATAATTTGAGTCATAATGCTTGTGATTTGTATTATTAATTATATTTATGCTAAAATTGAATAAAAAATGCTTGTATTCAAGTTTTTATAAAGAGTAAGGAGTATTGTAAACTGAGAGTGAAAAAGCAATAATTGTAACTTATAGTTAATTATTAGTAGAGCAAGGAGCTTGGTTTAGGTGAGTTTAAGCAATAAAAATAAAAAAATTTATATTACGCAACCTTTATTACCTTCAATAACATCATTAAATTCTCATTTTGATGACATTTGGACTTCTAAAATAGTTACAAATATGGGAAAAAAACATAATGAACTCGAAAGCAAATTAAAAAATGTTTTAAAAGTTCAAAATGTATCATTATTTAATAATGGTACAATTGCGTTATTAGTTGCTATAAAAGCTCTTGATTTACCAGTTGGCAGCGAAATTATAACTACTCCTTTTACATTTGCAGCTACTCCTCATTGTATTTCTTGGAATGGTTTAAAACCTGTATTTTGTGATATTGAACCAAATACAATGACGATTGACGCTGACAAAATTGAAAAATTAATAACTCCAAATACATCAGCAATATTAGGTGTTCATGTTTACGGCTTTCCATGTGATGTAGAGAAGATTGATAAAATTGCTAAAAAGTATAACTTAAAAGTTATTTATGACGCAGCGCACGCTTTTTCAGCTGAAATTAACAATAATGGCATAGGAAATTATGGTGATATAACAATGTTTTCCTTCCATGCAACAAAATTGTTTAATACTATTGAGGGAGGTTGTTTAACTTATAACGATGAGCGTTTGATTAGAAAGATTTATGATTTAAGAAATTTTGGCATACAGTCAGAAGAACTTGTAGAAGATATTGGCATTAATGGAAAGTTAAATGAAATTCAAGCAGCTATTGGACTGGAGAATTTAAAGTTATATAAAGCCGAACAAGAAAAAAGAGCCAAGATTAAAGCTTTTTATGATGAAAAACTATCTTCCATTAAAAGTATAACAATACCTAAAATGCCAGAAAACACAACAAATTCTTATCAATATTATCCAATCATAATAGAAGATGATTATCCTTTAACTAGAAATGAATTGTATGAAAAATTCAAAAAAGAAAATATTTATACAAGAAAATATTTTTATCCAGTTTGTACCGATTATGAATGTTATAAAAATAATGCTTCTGTAGAAGCTTCAGATTTAAAAGTTGTAAACAACTTGAAACACAAAATTTTATGCTTACCATATTATGGAGCGTTGACAATTGATGAGCTTAATACTATTTATGAGGTGATAAAAAATGGATAAAAATTTTAAATTATTATCAAAAGAAGTTACCGAAAAAAATATTACCTATAGTTTTTTGTGGTTTAAATTAGTTTTAAAAAATCCGAATTTTGTTGATGAATTAGAGATTGAAACTAAAAAAGCTATTAAAATTCAAAACAGCTATGATTTAAAACCTTTACGTCAAACAAAAAAACTTATATTGTTTTTAACACCAGCCAATATAAAAATTTGTGGTGGGGTTATGTCAATATATTCACTATGCGAGACCAGTAGAAAAATAAGTTCAAACTCATTATGTATACTCTCAACCTATCCAAACGAAAAATATACATATTCTAGTAATGAAAAATTCCCAAATAAAGAGTTGATTTATCGTTTTTCTCAAATAGTAAATAATTGCAAAAAACTTGAAGAATTAATTGTACATATTCCAGATTATTATGCGAAAGATTTTTATAAAAGTCTTACCTCAAGAGATATAAAATTTCTTAAATCTATAAAAAAATTACATTTAAACATAATGAATCAAAATATAGAATTAATGCCAGAACCAGAAGAATTAAAAGATTTGTATAAACTTACAAATAATATAACTCAAACTGTTGCGCATAATAGATATGCTACTCAAGAGGTTTGTGATAAATGGCAAATTCCTACACATTTGTTTTCAGTAAACATTGATTCATCTAAATATAAAAGCTATCCATTTGAAGAAAAAGAAAAAAATATTGTTGTATCACCAGACAGACACAAAGATAAAGGCAAAATAATAGGAAAAATGAGAGAAAAATTCCCTGATTTTAATTATATAACAGTGCAAAATATGACATTTCCAGAGTATATGGATTTAATCGCTCGTTCATATTTTACAGTTTCTTTCGGAGAAGGAATGGACGGATATTTTATTCAGCCCTCAAGTGTTGGGAGTGTTGGCATAACAGTTTACAATAATAAATTTTTCCCTGATGCTAGTTGGAAAGATTTATTTAATGTATATGAAAGCTATGAGATGATGGCAGATAAAATATTAAATGACTTAGAAGCTATGCTTAATGATAAAAAATTGTACGAGCAAACAAGTAATGCAGTAAATATTAAACTATCTCAGGTATATAGTGCAAAATCATATAATAATAATTTGAAAAGATTTTATGAGAATAAGTATGATTTTTATCCTTTAATAAAAAAAAGAGAAAATTAATTGTTAATTAGATAAGTGAGGTTTTAATGAGTTTAAATAAATTTAATAAAGTTAAAATTAGTGGAATCTCTGTTGTAGTTCCAGAAAATGAAATAAATATTTACGACGAAGCTGAGTATTATGACAATTCGATAAAAAAAATTGATAGAATGCGTAAAATGGTTGGTTTTTGGAAACGCAGAGTTGCTAATAAAGAACAAACAGCTTTAGATTTTGCTTATAATGCAGCTATAAATCTTATTGAAGAAATGAAAATAGATGTAAATACAATTGACGCCTTATTATATGTTGTTCAAAAACCTGATTGGCTTGGACCAGTTAATTCTTATTTTTTACACCACAAATTAGGATTATCAAAAGAATGTATTGCAACTGACATTGTGCAAGGTTGTGCTGGCTGGGTATTTGGCTTATATATAGCAAGTCAAATGATAGAATCGGGAGCCCATAAGAAAATTTTATTATTAAATGGCGATACTCCATCAATTGGTATTGATCCTTCTGATAGAAACCAAGCTCCTATTTTTGGAGATGCTGGTAGTGCTACGTTATTAGAATATACAGATCAAACACAACCTTCACATTTTAATATTGATACAATTGGAGAAGGATACGATGCAATAATTTCTCCTTTTAGTGCAAATCGCTTTGGTTTAAATTTTCTAAAAGATGAAGATTTTGAAAAACTGTCAATTCTAAGAAAAGAAAAAGCAACATTACCAACAGGTAATACACAACCATTACTTGGCTCTTATATTGATGGTTTAAAAGTTTTTGATTTTACAATTAAACAAGTGCCTAAAACAATAAAAACACTTTTAGAATATGCTAATACATCTCAAAGTGATATAAATTTATTAGCATTACATCAAGCTAACAAGCAGATTGTTCAAGGAGTTGGCACAGAGGCAGGATTTGATTTAGCAAAAGTTCCATATGAAGCGTTTGAAATGTACGGCAATAATACAATGTGCTCGATACCTACTGTATTGTCAATGTTAGATAAAGATATAAAAAAAGAAAATGTATGTTGTTGTGGGTTTGGTAACGGTTTAATTTCAGCAGCAGCAATTCTAAATTTATCAGACACATATTTGGGTGAAATAAAAACATTTAAAAAACCTGAATATGTTTGGGCTAATACAGATGAATACATTGATTATTGGCGTAAAAAAATGCAAGGACAAGTATAGTATTTATAAATAAGATAAGGAGAATAAAAATGAAAAAAGAAGAATTTTTAGTTGAATTAGAAGATGTATTACAAAGAGAAGAACCTTGTAATGAAACAGATATTTTAGAAGAATATGACGAGTGGGATTCTTTATCTAAAATGGCTATAATGGCTTTTTACAGTAAAAACTTTGGAATTAATGTAACTTTAAATGATCTTAAAGAATTAAAAACCGTAGAAGATTTAATCAAACTTGCAGGAGATAAAATTGATGCCTAGTTTCAGCAGAGAACAAGTTTATATTGTTACAGGAGCTTCATCTGGCTTAGGTGAAGCTACAGCATTAATGTTAAATGAGAGAGGTGCAACAGTAATTGCAATAGCAAGAAACGAAAAACGTCTTTTAGATGTAAAATCTAAATGTAAAAATCCAGAAAATATGCATATTGAAATCAAAGATTTAGTAGAAGATATTGAAGGATTACCACAATATGTTAAAGAGTTAAAAGAAAAATATGGCAAATTTTCTGGTATGGCTTATTGTGCTGGAATAAGCAATATTATACCTTTGCGAGCACTTGATTTTGCACAACTTGAAAATACACATAAAATTAATTTCTATGCTCCAATTATGTTAACAAAAGGTATCGTAGATAAAAGAAACAACATCGGTCAAGGAACATCAATTGTTGCAATTTCTTCTATAGCCTCAAAATGCTCAGATAAAGGTCATGTTGCATATAGTGGTTCAAAAGCAGCATTATGTGCATCCTTAAAATCAATCTCTAAAGAAGTAATTGCAAATGGCATTAGAGTAAATTGTGTTTTACCATCAAATATAAAAACTCCGATGACAGCAATTGAAGAGTATGAGGAATCACAAAAAAATTTATATCCTCTAGGATTTGGCGAACCTAATGACGTTGCAAATATGATAGTTTATTTACTATCAGATAAAGCTAAATATATTTCTGGTCAAAATTATATTATTGACTCTGGAGGTGTTTTATAAATGAAAACGATATACATTGTTGGTGGAGATGGTTTCGCAAGAGAGTGTTATGTCTTTTTACAAGAAGTGATGAAAACAAAACAAGATATTAATTTTGGTGGGTTTTTAGGACATGGAGGTTATGGCAAAACTGTTGATTATAAATCTTATCAACATTTGTATATTGGAGAAGTTTCTAAACACGAATTTTCAGATAATGAGTATGTTGTCATAGGTGCTGGATATCCAACAATTAGACAAAAAATATATAATGAATTAAAAGAACGCAACGTAAACTTTTATAATTTAATTTTTTATTCTCTAGTAGATAGTTCCGTAAACATAGGAGAAGCTAATGTAATTCTTTCATCTTCTTTTACAGCTGATATTTCATTAGGTAATGGTAATGTATTTAATGGTCAGGTTATCTTAGGTCATGATGTTGAAATCGGAGATTTTAATTTTTTTGGACCAAGAAGTCAGGCTTTAGGTAACACAAAAGTCGGAAGCTTTAACCAAATAGGCGCAAATACAATTTTATTACCCAAAACAAAAATTGGTGATAATAATATCATAGCTCCATTAAGTGCTGTCTATAAAGGTTGTAAAAATAATTGTTATATGAGTGGTAATCCTGCAGTAAAAATAGGACAAGTTGAATAAAAAGGAGAAATAATGGAAGAACAAGTTGCACGAATTTTATCATTATTACTTGGACAAGAATTTACATCTAATGATGATGTCTCAAAAGAAAATCAAGATCTCTGGGATTCTATGAAACATATTGAAATTATTACCACATTAGAAGAAGAATTAAAAATTTCTTTTAATATTGAAGATATACCAAAATTAACTTCAATGAAAAAAATTATAGAAGCAATTAAAAACTTAGATTAAAATGAAAAATTTATTTGAAGAAAAAATTAGTAGATTAGATATCTTATCTTATAAAAATGATTTTGAAAAAAAAGAAATCAAAATAATGATTCATCGTAATCATTCATTTGAAATGATTTCAAGTATTATTAATCCTTTTTTAAATTATTTCAAATTAAATGCTACTTTTGAATACAGTAGCTATGATGATAGTTTAACTTTTTCTTCAACTAACAACGCAGATTTGCACATTTTATGGCTTGATTTAAAAAGATACAATAAAGAAATCTTAGCAGATTTTCTAAATGAAAAAATTAATGAATTATCTTCTTTAATTAATGCTCCAATTGTTTTAGCTTATATTGGAAAATTAGAAAATTTCAACAATAAATTAGCATATATTATTGAAGTAGAAAAAATTATTCAAAAATTAAAAACACAAGCTTATGATTTAGAAAAAGAAAAATACTCAGGCACAAGATTATCTGCAAAATCCTCAATATTAATTGCTCAATATTTAGGTTTAAAAATAATTCCATCATTTTTTAATTCACAAATAAAAGCTATTATTACAGATTTGGATAATACATTATACGAAGGTATTTTGGGTGAGGATGGGATTGAAAAATTAATACCTAATAAAAATTATCAACTAAAATTAAAAGAATTATCTAATATGGGTTACATGCTTTGTATTGCTTCTAAAAATGATGATAATGATATAAAGGATTTGTTTTTAAAAAGAAAGGATTTTAGTCTAAAATTTGACGACTTTACTTGTTCTAAAATCAATTGGAATTCAAAAGCACAAAATATTACTGCGATGGCAAAAGAAATGAATATTAGTCTAAATTCAATTCTTTTTATTGATGATAATATTGCAGAAATAGAATTAGTCAAATCTGAAATCCCTGAAATTAAAACATTATTATTTAATTCAGAAGATTTGACCTTACAAACATTGGATTTGTATCCTGGATTTTTAAAAAATAAAGTAACAAATGAAGATTTACTTCGCTCTAAAGATATAAAAGCAAATCAAAAACGTAATGAATTAGCAAAAACACTTTCAAAAGAAGAATATTTTAAAAATTTAGGCATAAAAGTTGAATTATCATTAAATAATAAAAATCATATAGAAAGAATTGTTGAGCTTTTAAATAAAACTAATCAATTTATACTGTCATATAAAAGATATAATCTAATTGAAGTTACAGAGATATTCAATTCAAATAATTCTTGTATAGTAACAGCAAATATGAGCGATAAACTTTCAGATAGTGGGATTATCGCTATTTTAATTTGTAAAAAAGAAAACCAGAGTTTAATAGTAGATGAATTAACCTTTAGCTGTAGAGCTTTAGGTAGAAACATTGAAGATATTGTTATTTCTAAAATGCTACAAATCTCAAAAAATTATTTAGAAGCAGATAATGATGTCATAATAAATTATAAAAAAGGTTCAAGAAATATACCTGCAATAACTTGGCTTGAAAATTTTACAAATATTAAATCTGAACAAGAAGGTTATATTAATTATCAAATAACTGATAAGATTGAAACTTTTGGATTAGAGGTAAAAGAGACATGCAAAACAAACTAAAACTTCACCATATTGGTGTTGCAACAAGAAATATAAAAAAAGAATTGGAAACATTTTCAAAATTAGGATATGTAAAATGCTCTGATATTTTTGAAGATGAAATTCAGCAAATGAAAGGTCTATTTATCAAAGCTCAAAATCAGCCTTGCCTTGAACTTATTGAAGGAATTGGAGATGATAATCCTGTTAAATCACATATATTAAAGGGTAATAAATTCTATCATATAGCCTATGAAACAAAAAATATTGAACAAGATTTAGAAAACTTCATTAACAAGCAAAAAGCAAGGGTAATCGTTCCAATTACAAAGGCAGTATATTTTGAAAAAATATGTTTTATATTATTACCAAATATGATGTTAGTAGAACTTGTACAATTAAAAGGAAATCTAGATGAGTAATTCTATAATAAAAAATATGAAAATTGCAGGAATTTCTGTAGTATTAGGTGAAAATAAAAAAAATTTTATAAATGAACCTGAATACTATAACAATGACGAAAAACAATTAGCTAAATTAAAAAAGATGATAGGATTTGATACTAGATATTGGGCAAACCCTCAAACAACTACAGCTGATTTGTGTCAAGAAGCAACTAAAAAACTAATAAAAGAAATGAATATTAATATATCAAATATCGATGCAATTATTTCTGTTACTCAAACTCCTGATTATTACATGCCAGGAAATGCCCATGTTATTCATAGAAACCTCGGTTTTGAAAAAGATACATTAGCGATGGATCTTGAATTTGGCTGTTCAGGTTATATATATGGATTATGGACTGCTGGAATGATGTTAAATTCTGGTCTAAAAAGAATATTATTGCTCGCAGGTGATACTTTAAGCAAAGTCGCAAATAAAAAAGATAGAACAGAAGCTCCTTTATTTGGAGATACAGGAAGTGCAACAATTATTGAATTTGATGAAAAAGCAAAAGAATCTTACTTTATACTAAAATCTAACGGTGTTGGTATTGAAAACATGCTACAACCTGCTGGAGCATACAGAAACCCCTCTACCGAAGAAACAAGAAAAGAAGTTGCTGATGCTGAAGGAAATATTCGTACACAAGAAAATATTTACATGAATGGTTTTGAAATCTTTAATTTTACTCTTACAGAGCAACCAAAATTATTAAATGAAATATTAAAGTTTGCTGATAAAACAAAAGAAGAAATTGATTATTTTATTTTACACCAGGCAAATGTATATATAGTTGAAACTATATTAAAAAAAGCTGGGATACCTTTTGAAAAAGCTCCTAGTCGAATATTTGAAAAATATGGAAATCAAAATTCAGCATCTATTCCTTCTGCAATTTGTTCTGATTTATCAGAATGTTTTAAAGATAAAGATAAACAAGCTTTGTTACAAGGATTTGGAATAGGTTTATCTTGGGGTGCTTGTATAACTAACCTAAATAATACAATTTGTATTAAACCTGAAACATTTAAAGGAGAATAACAATATAATGTTTGGTATTGGAGTAGATATAGAAAAAATCTGTAGGTTTCAAAATAAAACTCAAAATAACGATTTACATTTTCTAAAAACAATCTTTACTGATGCTGAGTTAGCTTATTCTTTTTCTGATACAAAGAGTGCGCAACATCTTTGTGCAAGATTTTGCGCCAAAGAAGCAACAATCAAAGCATTATATTCTTTAGGATTAAAATCTATACCCTTAAACGAAATCGAAATTTTGAATAACAATGACGGCGTTCCTCAATTAAAAATCAAAAATTATGAAAATCTAAAAACAAAGGTTTCTTTATCGCACACAACCGAGGATGCAATTGCTTTTATCTTAATCGAAAAAACATAATCTAAAAATTCTTAAATAATTATGCTTCGCTATCTGCTGGGAGCATGTTTTTGGGGATATATTCTTCAATCTCTTCTTGAGGCAAATTGATTGGTAAACGGAAACCAAATGTTGAACCCTCACCTTCTTTTGAATGTACAAATACTTGACCCTGATGATGTTTTTCAATAGTAACTTTGACCAAGTGAAGTCCTAATCCAGTACCTTTAACAGTATGAGTAGCATTTTCAACCCTAAAGAATCTATCAAAAATTTTCTTTTGATATTGTTCAGGAATACCCATACCTTGATCTTCAACGCTAACCTCTACAAACTCGCCATCTCGTGAACGCTCAGCTCTAATCTTAATACGTTTACCATCTGGAGAATATTTAATAGCATTTGATACAATATTCATTAATGCTCGAGAAATACTATCAACATTCAAATATATTTCAGGTAAATCAGGCTCTTTCATTATAGAGATTGTTAAATCGTGTTCTTTTGCAAGCACTTGTACTTGATTAACACAATCCTCTATAAGCTCCATAATATTTTGCCTAGATTTTTCAAGTCGGATATTTTGTGATTCATAACGAGAAAAATCAAGAATGTCATTAACCATTCTATTCAATCTTATTATTTCTTGATTCATTACACCAATAAACTCTCTTTGGGTATTGAAATCAAAATCGTTCCCAAAATTATAAAGAGTGTCAATATAACTTCTTAATACTGTAACAGGAGTTCTTAATTCATGTGATACGTTTGATATAAAATGAGAACGTAGCTGATCCATTTCAACATCTTTTGTTACATCAATTAAAACGATTATATAACCTACATAAGAATTTGAACGTGTAAACATTGGAGATATTAAACATTTTATAATACGCTTATCTATTTCAATATTAAATGGAACAGGAAGTCCTTCTTCTTCTAATGGTGTGTCTTTAAATTCAGCAATTTTTTCTGCAAAACAAAATTCACCACTTGTATCACAAAACTGCTGTATTTGCGAACCAATAATTTCGTCCTCATCAACTTCTAGAAGCTTTTTGGCGTGGTTATTAATCATAATAACCTTATCGTGGTTATCACAAACAACAACTCCATTTACAATACTCATTAAAACTGATTCAAGCTTATTACGTTCAAAAGTCAGACTCTCAATTGTTTGTTCATTATAACGACTTAATTTCTCTGACATGTCATTAAACGCATTATAAAGTTCTTTTACCTCTTTATCGACACCTTTATCATCAAGCTTATAGCCAAATTCCCCACCTGAAATCTTTTTTACACCTTGATAAAGCTTGCGAAGCTCTGATGTAATAATAGATGAATTCATACAAATTATGCCAATAATTACAAGCCAAGCTAATAAGAAAACTATTGCTATAGAGACCTTTGAGGTAGCTGAAACTTTATCCATTATCTTACCAGATAACCCAACCATTACTGAACCTACATTGATAGACTCAGAGAAGTTTTTTACAACCATGGGAGAGCTAACTGTTATTCTAGCTTTTTCAGCTTGTTCAGGGTAATCATCTTTACTAGAATATATAATTTTTGAATTATTATCTTTAAATATAATAAAAGCAATGTCATCATTACTTTTTAAAATTGACATTGAATTAGTACGCAAAGTATCATATTTTGCTAATTGTGGAACTTCTTTGGTTAATTCAACACCTTCTATTGCAAGAGTCTTTGAAAGCACTTGTCCAAAATTTTTATACGCATTGTTCATATTATTATCAATGCTATATACAGCAAAACCTGCAGCACCAAGAATAAATGCAGTACTTACAAGCAAACCAGAAATAATAAGCCTTGTTTGAGCTGTCATGGACTTTTTGTTATTCATATCTATTTTAGCGTTCCCTCAAAGTTCTACATCAAGATTATACCACGCTAAAAATTTACTAGCAATTAAATTAATATTAAATTACGCCTTAAAAGCTTTAATTAATTTTCGTTCATAATATTTTAATTTATTTATCAATTCTTTATTTTCTACAACATTTGTAGCTTTCAAAGCTCTTGATAAAGCATCATAAGGATTAAACGCTTTACCATTAATTAAGTTTTTAAAATATATTTCTTTAAAATTATTAGGCATGCGCAAAGACCATTTTGCAACAGTTTTATCACCTGGCTTATTATACCAATCCTCCATTCCTAATAAATGTGTAAAAAATACCTGCACATTTTTTGCTGGTGCAACAAATAATTCTGCAAACTTCAACTTGATACCATAAGTTCTATCACTTTTACTATATGGTTTTGTCAAATTCAAATCTTTAGTTAACATTTTTAAGTGGTTTTCATATTTGGATTGCGCCATTTCCATCATATACAAAACTAAAGGTTTGTTATCATGAGTTCCTGTGTTTATAAAATCTTTTGATAATGAATTTTTACCTCTATAAATATGATTTGGTGATAACGGGTCTACAAATTGTGTAACCTTCATACTGCCAAGATTATTTCTTTTTATTACCTCAACTGTAGGTTTTGTAATACTTCCTAAATCCTCAGGCATTATATTTGCTTCTTTTAATCCTTCAGCTTTTGCAGCTGCTAATATTATTTTTTCAAAATATCTTCCATAAGCATCTATTTGTTTTTCAGATAAATGCTTAATACGATTTAAATCATATTCTGTTTTTGTAGTATCAATGTTTTTCATTGTTAAAATAGAATATCTACCGAATAACTCGTGATTTGGAGACGATAAAAATCTATCAGCTCCATCAATTCTTTCTGCACTACCATTAACACACAAGTAAGGATCTATAATACCTTGAAAATGGTCTATTCTAACTCCACCTTTATTATTTCTAAAAACTGTTCTATATATATTAAATAATTTTTTACCACCAGCTGATAAAGAGCCGTTTTTATTAAAAAGTTTTTCAATATCAATTTGTGGGAAACCCCAACATCTTCCTTTTGAGCTAAATGAATCACCTGGCACTCCAAGCTCAATTTTATTATTATTAATTTCGTTTAAAATTATATCTTGCAATTTCCATTCATCATTTGACGTTAGAGCAACTTGTTTATCTGCAATATAATGCATTGGTGATAATCTCACATGGTCTTTTGCAAGATATTGAGTAAACATATAAAAATCAATAAATTCTTGATGCTTATTATATATTGTTTTAATACGTTTTTTTGCTTCTTTATTGTTTTTTTCAAGCAAAAGTGGTAATTCCTTGTCAATTGGTTGCCAATTTTTAAAATTATCACCATTATAATCTTTTAATAACGCTTGATATATCGCGTCTAAATATATACCATTATTACCTTTTTTGAAATTTTGTATATTTTTTGAAAGCTCTACTATTGTCGTATCTCTCTGTTTAAGACGTAATAAATAATTATCATATACCTCTTTAAGCATATTAGATGTTGATTGTTCAACATAAGAATAATCAACTCTATTAAATAATTTTGGTTTGTTATTTACTATTCGTTCAAAAGTTTTATTACTCAACAGGTTATGACCTTCATCTGTTGTTAAAAATTTAAAATTTATAAAAAAAGGATTTAAAGATTCTAATGTTGAATTATATGGCGAATGTTTGCAATATGACGCTGTTGCACCCCAAGGTCCAAGCACACATTTATCAAAAACCCCTTTAAAAAAATTCGAAAATTCCTTAGCTCCATTTGAATAAGGAGAACCTATCGTAAAATCTTCTGTAGGTAGTGATGGAAAGCTATTCCCATGCATAATAACAGCTAAATTTTTATCTCCAAGACGTTTAAGAGCATTATTGATTACAGGCTTCGAGTCATTCCATACTTCTTCAGCTTCTTTTACACCATTAAACATCAGATTATGATTATTAATTTTATAAATACGCATTTTTACTCCTTTATTTATGCTCTAATAAAGTTTTACCATGGGTATCCAAACCACCTGATTCTAGTAAATTATATCTTTGTGCTAAAACACGAAAATTATTAATCCAATTAATTGCATTTAGCTGTTTATTATCAGTTTTACTAATCAGACCGTCTAAAATATCATTAGCTAATTTTAGATTACCACAATATCCTTGATAATTTGTTTCTAATACTCTAAATTTCTTCCCACCTATTTTTACTAAATATTGTATAAAATGATCAATAATAGTTTTTCCAGCACGCTTTCCCTCTAGTTTGCATTTTTCAACATAATCTTCTTTTATTAAACCCTTTGGAAATGCAATCCTTCCGGGATGAGCAACTCCAAGAAATCCAAAATTTTCTCTGAATAATGAAAAAATATCGTTAATCGAATTATTAATTTTAGAATTTTCCTCACGAACTAATGGTAAGTATTTAGAAATAAATGTTTCAAAATTTTTATTATCAGTTTCTGAAATTGCTTTTTCAGAGAAATATTTAATCAATGAATTAAAAAATCCATTTGTTCCTTTTTGTAAATTTTTAGCTTTTATAGAAGCCTCGTCAAATGAAAAATTATATGATGGGAATTCTTTATTTGCAGCATTTATTATATTTTTTGTTAATTCTATTCGCTCTTTTCTAACATTTTCTAAGTATCCAGCCAATTTATTATCAAAAGGATTTATAGCAAAAGCGAGCATTTCAAAAGGAAAAGGATAATTAAACGCTTTTTTATCATTGTATATACAGCTAATTTCACTACCAAATATAATTCCTAAATTTCGATATTTTTCCACGTTTTCAATTATATAATTTAAAGCTTCTTTTGTTCCATCGATATTATCATGATCTGTTATTGCAATAGTAAAATTAGGAAAATCTTTTAATGAAGAAAGCTCATTTGCATAATCAGAAGATTGATTTAATAGCTCAGGAATTGACATTTTTCCATCAGAATAATCTGTATGTATATGCAAGTTTAATCTAAAATTATCTTCTGGTCGATAAAATTTTTTTGGAGCATTTTTTAACAAAAATTCTAATTGAGCAGGACCAATTACAGGTGTGAGCCTTGACAGTTCTGCACTCGTTAGATTACATTGTTCTGCTAAATTTTTCAAATATTTCAAATCACTAGGAAATTTTTTTATTTTTTCTTGAAAAGCTCGTTGTAAAGCTACTGTTGTGTTTTTTGCATTAACAGAGCGAAAATTTATACATTTAGTTTGTTTGTTAAATGTTACTTGCATAACTCTCTACCACATAAATTACCATAAATTATATGCATACCCACAACAGGTGGTCTAAATGTATTTGCGAATTTAACATGTCCTGAATCTATTAAAATATAATTTCCTTTTTCATCGATTAAAAAATTCCCTGGGTGAACATCGCTTAATTCAATTCCTAATTTTGCAATATCTGAAACTTTACTATTTTTTACAAACAAATGTAAGTTATCTGCATATTTTTCAGAAATCACAGGCTCTTCCCCAATTGTTTTTTTATATAATACAGCTTGCGTATTATAATCAAAAAACTTAATATCTGGTGCATTTGGAGATTTATTTTCTTTTAAATAAAAATCAATTAACGAATCTAAATATGGCATATCAGGTCTTAATGCTTGATTTTCAAGGAATTTAACAGACTCGTCATAGGACTTAGAAATAAAACTATAAGGTGGAAATTTTAGAATATAACTTTTATCTATATCAATCTTATTTTTATTAAATAAATCTACAAGAAAAATTAATTTTGCAGAAAAAGATTTTACTATTGGTGTAATACGAAATTTATTACTAGAAATATTCTCTTCAAAAGGCTTAGTTGATGACAACATAAGCTCATTTATTTGTGAAGAATATTCCATAGTATTTCCAATACTATTTGCTCTTATTTTTTCTGTTTCAACTTCGAGTTTTTCACGCAACTCTTTATTCCATATTTCTAAATTTTTAACAAATTTTCTAAAGCTGTTGATATCACCAAACTCTTTGGGTATTTCTCCTAGTGTTGGTTCAATGTTCAGCTCTTCAGCTTTTGATTTTAATGCCCAAGGAGCGACTAGAGGAGAGTGCTTAATTATTTGAAGTAAATTTTTTGACTTATTCCAAATTTCATTTTCATAATAATCTTGATAAGCTTTTCTATATCCATGTTTTTCATCATGAAACCAAATTCTAAAAAGAGAATCTCCTTTTTTATCCCCACCAAGCTTAGTTATTAATAAATTTTTTATAGCATTACCTTTTCTTGGATTTAATGACAACTCTCTCACAACTTTATTAAAGACATCTTTATCTGATGTAGATTTGCAAAGTAATTTAAAAGTTGCTTCTGGAGATAAGCTTGTTTTCTTTAAAAATTGGATTAATGAAATATTTGAGCTTTTAAATTTATCAAAAAACATAGATTTTGATAACGCCGCATTTTGAACAACAAGAGCTTTAAATGAAACATTTAAAGGATTATAAAAATAATTTAGACGATTATCTACATTATTATCTACGTTATTGTTCTCTATTGATAAAATTTTTAAAGATTTTGAACTAAATCTATAATTTTGATTTGGAACAAATAAAAAAACCTTATCAATATACATTTTAATCCTTTCTCCAATACACAACGCAAACATCAAAACATGAATATATCGTATCACTAAAATTTATTTTTTCAACGATAGAACAAGTTTGCAAATTTCCCTTAATTAAATTAAATTTAAAAATTTCTAAATATTAATATCATTACATGCTACAATATCTCTATGAAGCAATTTTTAGATTTTAAAGAAGATATTCATAAATGCTCAAAATGCGGACTCTGCCAAGCTGAATGTCCAATATATAAAATTACTGGTAATGATTGTTCTGTCTCACGAGGAATATTTATCATGTTACAAGGGGTTATTAATGGTGAGCTTAGAATGTCAAAGACTATAAATCGATATCTAGATTTATGCCTAAAATGTGGTGCTTGCTCTAAATTCTGCCCATCGGGCATCGATATTGTAGATATCATTATTTCTGCTAAACATGAATATTTAAAACAAAGCTTGTTAGAGAAGATAAAAAGCTTTGTACAAAAATATCTTATATTTGGATTTATACCCAATTTTATCAATATATTTACACAAAAAATAAAATCTAAAAATTTTGAACATAAAGTTATATACTTTGGAGGATGTGGCAATAAATTAAAAGGAAATAAGTCTACAGTAAAAATTCTAAATTCTATCGGAATTGAAGTTTTAACTCCAACTTTTAATTGTTGTGGTGTTCCATATCTTACAAGAGGAGATATTTGTGAATTTAAAAAATCTATAAAAAATTTTATTAAAATTATAAAAAAATATAATATTAACGAGATAATAACAACCTGCGCAAGTTGTGAGAAAACTTTGAAAGATTATAGTAAATGGTGCGATGAAGATGATAAAAAAATTCTAGATAGCCTAGTTTTTAAAAATATTTATGAATATTTGCGAGAAAAAAAAGTTGTATTTGAACTTAAAACAAAAAAAAGCATCACTTATCACAAACCTTGTAATATTGGTAATTTTGACGATATTTTGTGGTTACTAAATAATACTAAAAACCTTCAGTATATTGAAATGAATGATTATGATAAATGTTGTGGATTAAACGGAATTGCAAAATTTAAAGAATATAAAATTATGTGTAATATTTTTAAATCAAAAATAAATAACATAAAAAAAACAAATACCAAAATTGTTACAACTTCTTGTTTAGGTTGTGAAATAGCATTAAAAAGCTATTCTTTAAGGAATTATAAGGTTTTAGATTTAATAGATTTTATCTCTAATAATATATAAAAAATTTTTAAGTAATTAATAATTGGTAACAAACCCTTGTCAGTAAATTTTTTTACTGTCAATATATTAATATGACAACATCGTATTCATCAAAACAAAAAAGAAATAATAATACAGAGCTTTCAGAGATGATGCCGCAAAATATTGATGCAGAAGAAGCAATATTAGGTGCAATATTAGTAAGCCCTGTGTGTATGAATAAGATTGTAGAACATTTACGACCTGAATCATTCTATAAACCTGCTCATAGATATGTTTATGAAGCTATGCTACAGCTCTATAATGGTGAAGACAAAATTGATATTGTTTCTGTATCAGACATTCTCAACATTAATCAAAAGCTAGAACTTGTAGGTGGTCGTGCTTTTATCAATGATTTAAGCTACAAAACAATTACTACAACAAATGTTGAGTATTATGCAAAGATTGTACAAGAAAAAGCGATAAAACGATCATTAATTAACGCAGGTTCTGAAATTATAAGCACTGGTTATGATTTAAACCCTATAGAAGAATCATTAGAAGTGGCTGAAAAATTAATTTTTGATATTGCCTCTCAAAAGGCATCACAAGCATTATCACCAATTAAAGATTTAGTATATGATACTTATGCAAAGATAGAAGAAAGATATCAAAATAAAGACAAGCTTACAGGAACTCCAACTGCATTTTACGACTTAGACGCCATGACAAATGGCTTGCAGAAATCAGATTTGATAATACTTGCAGCTCGTCCAGCTATGGGAAAAACATCTTTTGCATTAAATATTGCACAAAATGTTGCATTAAAAGCAAATGTTCCTGTCGCTATATTTTCTTTAGAAATGTCAAAAGAACAGCTTGTTCAAAGACTTCTTTGTTCAGAAGCAGAAGTTGATACTCAAAGGCTTAAAACTGGAAATATGCAAACTAAGGATTGGGAAAAATTAGCTGTAGCTATGGATGCTTTTTCTCAAGCTCCAATATATATTGATGATACAGCAGGATGTACAATTACAGACTTGAGAGCAAAATGCCGTAGATTAGCTATGGCTGAAAAGAATTTGGGATTAATTGTAATTGACTATTTACAACTCATTGAAGGTACTGGTAGAGAAGATCGTATGCAACAAATTTCAAGTATTTCAAGAGGTTTAAAAATCCTTGCTAAAGAATTAAATGTTCCAATTATTTCACTTTCTCAATTGTCTCGTGCTGTTGAGGGTAGAACAGATAAACGTCCAATGTTATCAGATTTGAGAGAATCTGGTTCCATTGAGCAAGACGCTGATATTGTTATGTTTATCTATCGTGATGAATATTATAAAAATGCAGAGTCAGATGAAGATGAAGCAGAAAAGGCTGTAAATAAGGGTGAAGCTGAGATTATTATTGCAAAACACAGAAATGGTCCTGTTGGCACTGTAAAACTTCTTTTCCAAGGAAATATTACAAAATTCAAAAACCCTATAAAAACAGATGTTTTTTAAACCTAATCATAAGGAATTTAATAAATGACAACTGTAGAAATTTTTTTATTAGCATTAGCGTTATCAATTGATGCGTGCGTCGTTTCATTTACCTATGGCTTATTATTTGAACAAAACAGATTTAAAAATGCTCTTTTATTGAGTACATTTACGGGACTATTTCAAGGACTAATGCCTTGTTTGGGATATTTTCTAACAACTTTAGTAAAATCCTATGTTGAACCTTATGCGAATTTAATTGTATTTGTTATTTTTACTTTTTTAGGAATAAAATTTATAAAAGAAGCTTTTTCAATAGATAAGAAAAAACCTCACTGTATTGGCTTTATATGCTTATTACTAATTGGGATAGCGACAAGTATTGATGCTTTTTCTGCAGGAATATCACTTTTGCTATATGGAAATACTATTCTAACTCCAGCTATTTTAATAACTTTAATAACTTTCATAAATTCACTTTTAGGATTTTATTTAGGTGGAAAACTAAAAAATATATCAACAAAGTGGTTAGAAATTATTGCAGGAATAATTCTTATTTGGTTAGGAATTAAAGCTATAATTTAACATCGATTTTATTAAAATTGTCTAATAAGCTTATTGTCAAATTCAGATATTTATGATAAAATTCAGACAGGAAAGGGGTTTGTATGTTTGTATCTGCGAAGTCATCTAATAGCTCGCAAATTATTTTGAGTTCGGCAATTAAAGCGAAGGTTGCAGATGAAACAGATAAAGATAATCTCAAGTCAAATCCTAAAAAAGAAAATTGTATGCCTAATCAAAATAGAATTTTTGATGTGATTAATGAATGGAAAAATTTTTGTCATCATCAAATAGAGCAGGGTAAGTTTGATATAATTGCATAAATGATGGAATTTCTTAATAAAAACTCAAATATGCCACAAAAAGCCTCTTTGATATTAGGTTTTTTCGATGGTATTCATGTTGGTCATCGAGAAGTTATTAAAAATTGTCCTAATAATAAAAAAATATTAGTAACGTTCTCTTCCTCGCCTGCAGAATTTTTTAATAAAAATTTTGAATATATTTATCCGAGAGAATATAATTACAAATTACTAGAAGAGCTTGGGATTGATTACATATATGAACAAAAATTTGAGGATGTTGTATCTTTATCTGCTGAAGAATATTTAGAAATGCTTATAAAAAATTTCACACCAACAACTATAACATCAGGAGAAAATCATACTTTTGGTAATAATAGAATTGGAAATTCTTTGTTCTTGAAAAATCACGAAGGTATGTATAAATATTTTTGCACAAGTATAACAAAAATAGGAGAAGAAATCGTCAGTTCTAGTAGAATTAAACAGCTATTATCTAATGGTGAAATAGAGAAAGCTAATCAATTTTTATCTAAAAATTTTGTTATAAAATCTACTGTTATAGATGGTGCGAAGCTCGGTAGAAAACTGGGTTTCCCAACTGCAAATCTTCCTTATCCTAAAAATATTATACGTATTCCGTATGGAGTATATGTTGCAAAAGTATTTAACAAACCTGCAATTATGAATTGGGGTATAAAACCTACTATTGGCTCTAATGAAATAATTGAAGTTCATATTCCTAACTTTAATAAAAATTTATATGGAAAGTTAATAGAAATTGAAATTTTAGGGAAAATCCGAGACGAGAAAAAATTTGAAAATTTAGAAGAACTGGAATTACAAATTAAGAAGGATGTTGAAATATGCTTAAGGTGGTAATTATTGGTTACGGAGAAATGTTTACTAATCTTATTGCTGGAACTTTAGATTCTGGCATGAAAATTGTTGGTGTATTAAGAAAAGAGACTGTAAAATATCCTTGTTTTTTAAGATGGCTTAAAGACATTTTTAACCCATCTATTGAATATAATTATATAAAAAGTTACAATTTACCAGAGATATATGCTAAGGGAGTAAATACAGAGGAATTTAAAAAACAACTTTTAGCGATTAATCCTGATGTAATCCTTATTGGCTCTTGGGGAGAAAAGTTTGAAAAATCAACTTATGATATTCCTAAAATAGCAACTATCAACGCTCATCCCTCTTTATTACCTAAATATAGAGGTCCAAACCCTTATTTTTGGGTTATTAAAAATCAAGAAAAAATAAGTGGAGTAACTTTCCATCTATTAGATGAAAACTTTGATACTGGAGCTATATTGGCGCAGGAAGAGGTTAAGATTTATCCATCGGATACTGGAAAAAGCTTAAAAGACAGAACAGTGCTTGTTGCACGTGGAGTGGTTTGTGAACTCTTAAAAGATTTGAACGAAGATATTATCATTCCACTTCAACAAAGAGAAGAAAAATCTAGCTACTATTCACACCCTGAAGGCTTAGAGCTGGATTTCAAAAAAACTGCAGAAGAAAATTTTGCATTAATTAGAGCTATATATCCTTGGGACGAAACATATTTTTACCATAAAACAACAGCTTTAACTCCTAATCCACACAATATTATAATTGAAGAAAATAAAACACAATTTAAAGAATATGGAACAATTGTTGAGTGTGAGTCAAAAACAAAAACGATTGCAGTATTATGTGCTGATAATAAAATTCTAAAAATGAATAATGTTAATCTTTTTAAAAGGCAAGACAGACATTTTACCCAAAATTATATAACTTGCGACATAAAAGTCGGAGATATAATTATTTAATATGCTAAAATAATTCTAACAATTCATCAGGTGATAATTTAATTTCTTTAACTCTTTTTTTGTCAGCAGGCATTATAAAAGTGATAGCATCTTGCTCTGCTTTTTTATCTTTTTTCATTATTTCTACAATTTTTTTTGGCTTATAATTAAAAACCGTATTCTTAAATCCATATTTATTTAACAAATCAATTGATAATCTATAATATGAATAAGTTATCATATTTTTTGAATACGCATAATTAAATACAAAAAATAACCCTTGCGCAACAGCTTCACCATGAAGAAATTTTCTATATTTGCCTAATGCCTCCAAAGAATGTCCTAAAGTATGTCCAAGATTTAAAATCTTTCTTAATCCACATTCTTTTTCATCTTGATTAACTACTGCAATTTTTAATAATAAACAATATTCTATAACTTTTATAAGAGTTAAGGAATCTTGTTTTTGTATTTTTTCTTGACAAAGTGTTAAATATTCAAAGAGAAATATTGAATGTTGAAGCCCACAGCTTTCTTCAATAAAAGCATATTTTAGCACTTCTGCCATGCCAGAATAAAATTGTCTTTTACTGAGAGATTTTAAGAAATTGATATTTATAAAAACTTTTTTAGGTTGATAAAAAGTACCTACAATATTTTTAAGACCAAACATATCAATTGCAGTTTTTCCACCAACAGAAGAATCGACCATTGATAATAAAGTAGTTGGTATTTGTATAAAATCTATCCCACGCATATAAGTAGAAGCTGCAAATCCAGCGATATCACCAACAACTCCTCCACCTATTGCAATTATAACATCTGAGCGCGTAAGCTCTTTTTTCCCAGCCGTTAAAAGAATTTTCTTGTAATTATTGAAATTTTTTTCTTTTTCACCATCATTTAATACTAAAACATCTTCATCTAATAAATTTAGTTTTGTTTTATAAATTTTATAAACCTTCTTTGATATAACAAATAACTTTTTTTGACCTTTTGTATATTCTAATAATTCATCCATTAGATTTGAAAAATCATCATCAGAAATTACAATATCATAATTATTTATATTAACATTAAGAATTTGCTTCATTCATATTTCCTAAAATTTTTTCAACGACATCGTTAGCATCTAAGTTAGACGTATCAATTAAATAATGAGCTTTAAGAAAATTAACCTCTCTTTTATTCATAAGATTTTCAAGAATTTGACGAGGATTATCATTATTTAAAAGTGGTCTTGTCATATCTCTTGATACTCTATAATATAATACATCAAGGTCAGATTTCAAATAAAAAACTTTTCCAAATCTAAGCAAAGTCCCTCTTGAGTCAGGATTTTCAAAAGCTCCACCACCAATAGATATTATTTTATTTTTACCCGAAGAACAAACAAGCTTTATTGTGTCATACTCAAGCTTTCTAAAATAATCCTCTGAATATTTTTCAAAAATTTCAGAAATTTTTAGCCCTGTTGTTTTTTCAATCAAGCTATCTGTATCTATGAACGTATAATTAGTGAGCTTTTCTGATAATAGATAACCAATAGTAGATTTTCCACAAGCAGGCATGCCAATTAGTATAATATTACATTCCATAATGAGCTTTCATTTCAACAAGGCTATCTCCACCTAGTTTTGCTAATAATTCATCAACAAGTATAATCGCAACTCTCGCTTCAGCTACAATAGCACAAGAAGGTACTGCACAAACATCTGATCTTTCAAAATGAGCATTTGATGGACTCATATCTTTTATATCTACTGTCGACAAACTTTTTCTCATTGTAGGTATAGGCTTCATAGTGCCTTTTACAATTAATGCTTCTCCATTTGTCATGCCACCCTCGACACCCCCAGCATTATTTGTTTGACGATAGACTTCTTTACTTCTATTCACAAACATTTCATCATGCATCTGTGAACCTTTTAAATGAGCAGCATCAACGCCAGCTCCTATTTCTACAGCTTTGATTGCAGGTATGCTCATTATTGCTTGAGCAATACGACCATCTATACATTGATCCCAATGGACATAAGAGCCTAATCCAACAGGAAGGTTGCCAAAAATAACCTCAAATTTACCACCCAACGTATCGCCTTCCTCTGACGCAATATTAATCGCATTTCGCATTCTGTCAGCAGTCATTTCGTCTGCGCAGAAAACATCTGATTTTTCAGCTTTTTCTTTTATTAAAGTATATGTTTTAGGATAAAAATCAAGCTTAACATTTCCTATTTGTATAACATGTGAAAAACCAATAATTCCAAATTCTTTAAGTATTTGTTTTGCAATTGAGCCAATAGCTACTTCTATAGCAGTTTTTCTTGCACTTGATCGTTCTAATACATCTCTTAAATCTGACAAATTATATTTTATAGAACCTGCATAATCAGCATGCCCAGGACGAGCTTTTGTAAAAGTTTTTTCTTCAATCTTGCGCAACATTTCTTCTGTTGGATAATCATATCCTATAACAGACATAACATCTTCCCAATTAGAAAAATCTTTATTTTTTATCTCTAAGCAAATTGGAGCTCCTGTAGTTTTCCCAAATCGTACTCCCGATTTGATTTCAACAGTATCATTTTCAATTTGCATTCTCCCACCACGTCCATAACCAACTTGACGCTTTGCTAAATCAGCATTAATTATTTCCTGCTTAATTCTAAACCCTGCAGGAACTCCCTCAATAATTGCATTTAAGCTTTTACCATGGCTTTCACCTGATGTTAAAAATCTAAATCGTTTCATAGTCATAAAATTATTATATTATAATAAAAAGACACAAGCAAATACTTGTGCCTTTTTATTATAATTTTTTTGAATTTATAAATCACTCATTGATGGTGAAATTTTAATATCGTGATGAAGCCTATCTGGTCTATCAATTGCTGGATCGATATAAGAATAAAATTTTCTCCATCCTCTCACTAGTATATTTTGTGATTTTTCATACAAAGGCTCTATTGGCTTACCCGTAACTCTATTTTTTTGCATAAAAATATCTTCAGCCATAACTTGTGAATACCCAGAATTAATCAAATATTCTGCATCAGTTGATTCTTCGGTTGTTACTGAAGCTATTGTTGGAAGTGCAATTAGTGCAACTAAAACAAATGTAAATAATAATTTCTCTCTCATAATACCCATTCTTATTTATCTAAACTATATGTTTCCATTATAATCTTTTCTAATGAATTAATCAAGTCCGTTTCTGGAACACGAGCAATAATTTCACCCTTTTTAAAAATATAACCTTCTTTGATTGCTCCAGCTATACCAAAATCAGCATGCTTAGCTTCTCCAGGTCCATTTACAGGACAACCCATTACAGCAATTGTAATAGGCAAATCTAAATTTTTAAATCTTTCTTCAACTTTTTTAGCTAATGATATTAAATCGATTTGCGTTCTTCCACAAGTTGGACAAGATATAAAATTAATTCCACGTTGTCTTAGACCAAGTGATTTGAGGATACCAAACCCTGCATCAACTTCTTCTACTGGATTTTCAGTCAATGAAACTCTTATTGTGTCTCCAATTCCATCTGATAATAATGTTCCTAAGCCAATAGAAGATTTTATTAATCCCATTTTTAAAGTTCCAGCTTCTGTAACTCCTAAATGAAGTGGATATTCAATTATTTTTGCAATTTCTTGATAAGCTTTTATAGTTGTAAGCACATCCGAAGATTTTAAAGATAGTTTGATATCATAAAAGTTTAAATCCTCTAAAATTTCGATATGACGTAATGCGCTTTTTATCATTTTTTCATATAACGGCAAATCCATTTCTGCAAACTCTTTTTCTAAAGAACCAGCATTAATACCAATTCTTATAGGAATATTATGTGCTTTTGCCGATTCCACAACCTTTATTGTGTGTTCTTTTTTGCCAATATTACCTGGATTTATTCTCAATGCGTGAATTCCATTTTCTATACACTGTAAAGCTAGACGATAGTCAAAATGGATATCTGCAACTAATGGAATTTGAGATTTAGCAACAATGTCTTTAATAGCATTAGCAGCATCCTTGTTTAAAACAGCTAAACGTGCTATTTCACAGCCTGCAGATGCTAATTCATTAATTTGTTCAAGTGTTTTTTGTACATCCCTTGTATCAGTATTACACATGGATTGAACACTAATAGGTGCGCTACCACCTATTTTAACATTTCCTATAGATATTTGTTTTGATTTTCTTCTGTTTATCATAATATTAATTATAACACTAAAAGGAGAATTCGTTATGAAAATTGCAGTAATTTCAGATATACATGGAAATATAGATGCACTTAATGCAGTTATGGATAGTATTAAAGAAGAAGAATGTGAGAAAATATTTGTACTTGGAGATTACGCAATGGCTGGACCTGAGCCAAGTAAAACTGTAGACTGGTTTTTCAAGAACCAATTTGATGAAAAATTCAAAATAATTCAAGGAAATACGGATTTAATGATTGCAGATTTTAGCGAAACTCTTTATCAAAACCTTAAAGAGAAAGCTCCAATTATGGCTGAAGCGTTAAAAAATGACGTACAGGTACTTAATCAAATTCAAAAAGATTTTTTGAAAAAATTACCAATGCAACTTGAATTAGACATAGAAGGTACAAAGATATTATTAGTTCATGGCTCGCCAAGAAGAAATAATGAAGATATTTCTCCTGATTTATCATTAGTAGAAGTTGAAAAAATAATAAAGAATGTAAGTGCAGACGTCATTCTTTGTGGTCATACTCATATTCCTTGTGGGTATCAAACTTCTAAAAAACAAACCGTTGTAAATGTTGGCTCTGTTGGTCGACCTTTCACTCCTGAACCAAAGGCATGCTATTTAAAGTTAACCATTACGAACGGGAACTGTTTGTTTGAACATAAATTCGTTGATTACGATAAAGAGAGCGCTTCAGAAAAATTAAAACAAAGAGATTTTGAAGGCTCTGATAAGCTTGCTGAAATGTTATTATCTCCAACTATTAGGCATTTTTAAAGATATAAAAAAAATCCTGTAAATTTTTTTTACAATATTTAATATAAATCAAGCAAAATTTCTTAATTTACTATACAATGTATATAAGAGAATTGAGGACTGAGGACTAAAAAAATAATGGAAACATTTAAACTAACCAACTACAATTTTTATACAAACAGGGTTGAAATGGAACTCATTTCAAATATTGTTGATTCCTTAAAAGAAATATTAGAAGATGATAAAAAGCAAGAACAACCGTTATTTTTAAAGGTTGCTGATGATTTTATATTAAATATTGCTCGCAAAGTAGTTCAAGAAAAAAAGAAAACTTTTTTAATTGGAATAACTGGTGAAAGTGCTTCTGGCAAAACTGTTTTTGTTGATAATACTATTCATGCCGTAGTTCGAGATAAAAAAGAAGGTATTTATACAGTTATTCGTCAAGATGATTATTATAAAGATACATCTAAAGAATTGCAGGAAGCTGGAAGCTATGACGCTTTGTTTAAAACAGGGTTCAGTTTTGATACTCCAGATGTTATTAATCTTCAATTGATGAAAGAGCATTTAATAGCATTAAAGAATTTAGAAACGATTGTATCACCTCGTTATGATTTTGTAACCTGCGTCTCAAATCCTGATGGAGACGTTAAAAAACCTGCAAAAGTTGTTTTAACAGAGGGTTTATATGTCTTAAACGAAGAAGTCCGAGATATTATGGACGTTAAGGTATATGTATTTACACCGCTTGATGTCATTAAGGAGCGTTGGTATAAAAGAGCTGTTTCTCGTGGTAAAACTGGAGAAGCTGCAGATTTACAATTCAAAGATGTTAATGAAACTGCTCAAAAATATATTAGACCAAATTACCTAATTGCAGATTGTATTATCAATGGTATGGTAAGTGAAGAGTATATTAAAAATATTACTGATAGAATAATGCAAAAATTAGCAGAGATTTGTTAGTTCAAATCAAATGGAGGAAAAATGTTTGAATTAAAAGCTCAAATGTATTTTGCTGCTGCACATCATTTGCTGAATTATGAAGGCGAATGCGAAAATCAGCATGGACATAATTGGTTAGTAGAAGCTTTTGTAACTGGTGAAAAACTGGATAAAAGCAATATTTTAGTCGATTATAAGGTCTTAAAAAAAGAATTAAAATCAGTACTAAACCTTTTAGATCATAAAGATATTAATGAATTACCTTATTTTGCAGGAGAAAGTCCTAGTAGCGAAATGATTTCAAAGTTTATTTATAACAAGTTAAAGGAAAGAATACCTATTGTTAGTAAAATTTCAGTTTGGGAAACACCAACTAGCTGTGCTTCATATTATGAGGTTGATTAAATATGTATTTAATCCAATCTATTTTAATGGGTATCGTTCAAGGATTAAGCGAATTTTTACCTATATCAAGCTCTGCACATCTTGTTTTCACTTCAAATCTTTATAAAGTAATTAATGGAATTGAAGTATCTCATTCTAGTCAAGAAGTTTTTCTTGATATAATGCTTCATTTAGGGACTCTAATTGCAGTATTAATATACTTTAGAAAAGAATTTAGTGTTATTATAAAAGCTTTGTATATTGGATTTAAGACTAAAAATTATCAATCTGCTGATTTTAAGATTGGAATATATATTCTATTAGGAACATTTATTTCCATATTAGTAGCATATCCTTTGAGTGGTATTGCTGAAATACTTGTTTTTAGACCAGATATTGTTGGTGTATTATTATTTATTACAGGTTTTATTTTATTGGGTAGCGAGCATTTGGCAAAAAAATATACTATTAATAAGCCTATTACATTAAAAAGTTCTATACTTATAGCAATATCTCAAGGCTTGGCTGCACTTCCTGGGTTTTCTCGTTCTGGATTAACTATTGCAACAGGATTAATTTTAGGTCATGACAGGATTTCATCAGCAAGATATTCATTTTTATTATCAGTTCCTATAATTTTGGGAGCATCTATGTTTTATCCTTTATTAAAAATAGATTTTAATAATGTAGTAAATTATAACTGGTTAGCAATAATTATTGGAACTATAGTTTCTGGCATAGTCGGTTATTTATGTATTAAATATTTTATGAAATTCATTTCTAAGTTTTCATTAGCATTTTTTGGTTATTATTGCTTATTGATAGGATCAGGTGCTTTTTTATTCTTTAGATTGTTATAAAAGAGGAGGAATTATGAAACTTAATAACTATATAGAACATACACTATTAAAGCAAGACGCAATTAAAGATGAATTAATTAAACTTTTTGAAGAAGCTAAAGAGTATAACTTTTTAGGAGTTTGTATTAATCCCATAAATGTTAAATTTGCTTCTGAATATTTAAAAAATACTGGTATAAAAATTGTAACTGTAATTGGTTTTCCACTTGGTCAAAGTACTACAGAGTCAAAAGTTTTAGAAACTATAGATGCTATAAAGAATGGTGCAGATGAAGTAGACATGGTGCTAAATGTTGGAAAACTTAAAGATAAAGAATATGAATTTATTGTGGACGAGATATCAAAGATTAAAAAAGCTTGTCAAGGTAAATTGTTAAAAGTCATTTTAGAGACTGATTTGTTAAATCAAGAAGAAATTAAAATTGCATCAGAACTTTCTGTACAAGGTGGTGCAGATTTTGTAAAAACATCAACAGGATTTGTAAAAAATGGAACTGGTGCAAAGGTGGAACACATTAAATTAATGTATGAAACCGTAAAAAATGCAAATCTTGGAGTAAAAGCTTCTGGAGGAGTAAAAGATAGAGAAACTGCTATAGCAATGATAAAAGCTGGTGCTACAAGAATTGGAACAAGCTCTGGTGTAAAAATCTGCTCAGAATAATTATTTAATCATAAAGTATGATGTAAATTTGAGGATTTAATATTATTATGATATTGAATCCTCATCGCTCAAAATACCCTCCCTTTTGGGAGGTTTTTTTATAGAATAAACCTATTGCTATTTTTTATGTTAATGATAGTATATATATGTATATATCCATGTCGATATCATTTGTTGTGTATTAAGTATTATAGGAGATTAAGATGAAAATATTACCTATTGCAATGAGCAGTATTAGTGCTGTAAAGCCTCTTAAAGAGACAAAAGAACCTGTAACTAAACCAGAATTTAAAACTGAAACAACAGTTCCTGCTACAAATTTATCATTTACGGGATATAATATACAGAAAAAATTAATTAATGTAACTCTTAGTAAAGCAAAAGAAGTTTCAAAAAGTCTTTCAACATCAACTTCTGGACATAGAGCTCCTTATGGTAGTGAAAACTTTAACAAAGATATCGTAGCTTTATTTACATTAGGTGTAGCTTCTTATGTATTAGACCACTACCCTTTTGAAGAAAAAAATCCAAGAGTGCTTATTGGTGGTGATACTCGTAAAGCAACAACTGAATGTTTACCCCTAATCAATGATATTTTAACAAAACAAGGAATAGACGTTTTATATATTAAAGACCCTGTGCCAACTCCGTTACACGCAATGGCTGCAAGAGATTATAAAGTTGATTTAGGAATTTTAATGACTGCTAGTCATAATCCTTGGACTGATGGTGGTTATAACCTAGTAACTAATAATGGTGCCATAGCTCCTGCCGATGTTACTCAAAAAGTAGCAAAATATGTAAATGAACATGCTGAAAGGGGCTTCTGCTATGAAAATTTAACACCAATAGGAGCTAGTCAAGAATTATATCCTTACGAATTATATAAAAATAGATTAAATTCTTATAATTTGATTGATTGGGAAAAAATTAAAAATTCAGGATTAGAAGTTTGCTATGATGGACTTCAAGGAACTGGAAGCTACGTTTTACCGAAACTATTAGAAGAATATGGTATTCCTTTCAAAGAAGTAAAATCAAATGGACAAGAAGGACCTAATCCTACATCTGGAAATTTATTATTACTTTCTGATAAAGTTGCAAAATTACCAGCTAAGTTAAAAATAGCTATTTCTAACGACGGTGATGCTGATAGATTTGGCATATTGGATGAAAAAGGTAATTTTATAAATGCTAATGATGTAATTTTATTAACTGCATATCATTTAGCAAAAAACCATGGTAAAAGAGGTGCTATAATTCGTTCACAGGCAACATCAATGCAAATAGATGCTATTGCTAATATGTATGGACTTAGAAAAATTGAAACGCCTGTAGGTTTTAAATTTATAGGTGAAGATATTATTGATCTAAGAAATAAAGGCGAAGATATTTTAGTAGCAGGGGAGGAATCTGGAGGTCTAACAATTAATGGTCATATTCCAGAAAAAGATGGTATAATTGCTCTTCTAACAATTATGGATTTAGTAGCAACTGAAAACAAGCCAATATCTGAAATTTTAACAAATGTAAAAATGGAATTGCCAAAATGTATTGTTCCTGATAATTACAGTGTTAAATTACTTAATGATAAAGATAAAGAAAAATTAATGGAAAAAGCTCAAGAACTATTTGATAATGCTCAAAAAGGGTATAATAAATTTGGAGAAAAACATTATATTGATGCTGAAAAATCTTTATTACATAGAAAAAATATGGAACATTATAAGCCAGGTGGAGATGGTATCAAATTATTCTTAAATGATGGTTCAAGTGTGCTAATAAGAAAGAGTGGAACTGAACCGTTAGTAAAATTCTATATTGAATCTGTTGGAAGATCTCCAGTTGAGGCTCAGAAAAACAAAACTATCTTACATGAATTAATGAATAAAATATTTAAAGTATAATTCTCGTAAAACAATAAACAAGGACTAGAATTTAAAATAATTCTAGTCCTTATTTATATTATATTCTCTTATTTTTAATTTTTTTTGCTATATTTTTGCATTGAATTTTCTCTATTTCTTCAATAATTTGTCCCATAGGTATATCCCAAGCTTTAGAAGTTGGACATTGGAACGGTTTAATTGATTTATACCAAGCGATATCATCTCCTGTTGTTTTAAACCAACGCCATTCTGTAATAGTATTAAACAAGCCAAATGTTTTAATACCAAGAGCTCCTGCAAGGTTCATAACTCCATTATCAGTTGTTACCATTAAATCCATACAATTCATGGCACAGGCTGTATCCTCCCAATTTGAGAAAGTTTTTCCTAATCTAAATAATCTTGCATCGGCAGGAATTCTATCCATCTGACGAGTTAAATCATCCACCTGAAAACTATATACTTCAACTTCTGGCATTTGCATTAATGGATACATGAATTCAAGAGGAATATCACGATCAGTCTCTTTAGATGCTAAAGTTCCTTCAAAAGCAATACCAATTTTTAATTTTTCATTATCATTAATATATTTTTTTCTATAAGCATTAATTTTTGATTTTGAAACTTTTAAATACCCTTCTGCTCTTGGAATATTATCAGGAGTTGTTTCACAAACAATTGGTAAATCCATCATAGGAATATAGTAATCATAATTAATCGTAGGGATATCAGATTCTTTATAAATATCAACACCTAATTTTGAATTTTCAAATAATGAAACTAAGCCATTTTGTACAACAAGTGATACTTTTGCACAACGCTTTTGTAATTCTCCAATAAATCTTGCAAACATAATTGTATCACCAAAACCTTGTTCAAAATGTACAAGGATGTGCTTATCTTTGATATTATGTTTTAAGCTCCAACGCTTTTTCTTATTATTTATAAATATTTGAGGGAAAGCAACATTTTTCAAATCTTCTTTTTGAAATCTATGTTGTAAGAATTTAAAACCTTCTGAAAAACGTCTGTGTTTTACAAGATATGCACCATAAGAATGTAAATCTGAATGAGTTGGGTTTAAATACATTAATTTTGCATAAAACTCATCAGCTCTTTGTTCTTCATGGAATTTACCTAATACATAAGCTAAGTTTTTAACCACAATCCTATTATTTGGTGCTAAACTATATGCTTTCATGAAATAATCAATTTGTTTTTCTTTAAATTTATCTTGATAACAAGTTGAATATAAATGACCAAGCATATTGTAAATAGAAAAATTGTTAGGATTTTTTTCTAATGCTTTTTCGTAGTATTCAATAGCTTTAATATTATCTTTGATATCAGAATAAGTTATATCTGCAAGATAAATATAGACATCTTCTTTATCTTGTGAAATCTCTTCAAACTGTTTTAAGAATTTAATTGCTAAATCAGCATTTCCCATAGATTTCATACAAAGACCAATATTCTTATATACATTAACTGGATAGCCTGAATTTTTCATTATATCTCTATAAATCTCAACAGCTTCAGCCCATTTCTTTTCTTGCATAAGAGTTTGTCCATATTGCAAAGAATAACCAATAAAACGATTAATTGATGCTTGTTTTTCAGGTTCAGACAAGTTTGGTATTAAATCCCGATATAATGATAGACCTTTAATAAAATCCTTATTACTGCAATAATAATCAGCCATTGCAATATCTAATGAGGTTATAAGTTCTTGAGTATTATCAACCTTAACTTCTTTGCGTACAACTAAACGCTTCGATACTTGAACCATAAAAGCTTCTCCAATATAAGTCTATGACTAAAATGATATCACATTTTTTATTACATTCAAACTTATTCAAACAAAAATGCACTTTATGGATGAGCTAAAACAAATTCAATTGTGGAGCTGAGATATCAGTTTCTAATTCATTAGATTTTTTTCTTCCAGATAAATTCTTAGAAAAATCTCGTTGCATTTTTAACATCAACTCTTCGGAACGGTTAATTACACCAACAGGAAGCCCTGCCATTTTAGCAACTTGTATTCCATAACTTTTGCTTGCTCCACCTTGTACAATTTTTCTTAAAAATTCTATTTCACCATTCTCTTCAGAAACAGTTATTCTATAATTTTTAATTTGAGGGAATGTCTTTGTCATAACATTTAATTCGTGATAATGAGTTGCAAAAATACATCTTGCATTAATTTTTGTTGCAATATATTCTGCTACAGACCAAGCAATCGCAACTCCATCATAAGTACTTGTTCCTCTACCTATTTCATCAATTAAAATAAAGCTTTTTTTAGTTGCTGAATTTAAAATATATGCTGTTTCAGTCATTTCAACCATAAAGGTAGATTTACCTAGTGTTAAATCATCACTAGCACCTACTCTTGTGAAAATTTTATCTACAATGCCAATTTCAGCACTATCAGCAGGGACAAAAGAACCAATTTGAGCTAGAATAATGATTAAAGCATTTTGTCGCATAAAAGTCGATTTCCCAGCCATGTTTGGTCCTGTTAATATCATAAATTGTGTTTTTGAAAGATTTTCACAAGAAAGCTCTAAATCATTCGGAACATAAGCTCCCAATGGAAGTATTTTTTCTAATACTGGATGTCTGCCATTTCTAACTATAAAATCACTACTTTCATTAATATTTGGACAAATATAATTTTGTTCTAAAGCAATTGTTGCAAATGAATTGTAAACATCAATCTCAGCAACGCTTTGAGCGATATCCCTAATAAGTGAAACAAACTCTTTAGAATACTCTCTAAAATCTGTAAATAATTTATATTCCAAATCATTTGCTTTTACTTGAGCAGTTAAGACTTCATCCTCGTGTTTTTTTAATTCATCAGTAATAAATCGTTCAGCTCCTGTTAAAGTTTGCCTTCTTACATATCCATCTGGAACTTTACTTAAATTTGAATTTGTAATCTCTATAAAATAGCCAAATACACGATTATATCCAACTTTCAACGTAGAAATATCTGTTTTTTTCCGTTCTTTTTCTTCAAAGTCTTTTAACCAATTTTCGCCATTTAGCATTAAATCTCTAAAATAATCTAGATTTGAATTGACTCCTTCTTTTATTAACCCACCTTCTTTTATTAAAATAGGAGGTGCATCTACTATTGTTTTCTCTATTAAATCAGAATAATCAATTATCTCATCTATTAAATTTTCAAAAGCTGAAAAAACGGTAACACCAGCTTCCTTTGCTACATTTACTAATTCTGGAAATGCTTTTAAGGAATACTTAAGACTAATAAAGTCCCGTGGATTTGCTGTTCCATTACTCATTTTTGTTGAAAGTCGTTGAATATCATATATTTGTTTTAATAATGATGTAATTTCGTTTCGAGCAGTAGAATTATCATATAATAATTTTACATTTTTTTGACGATATTTAATTTGTTCAATATCTTTTAGTGGTTGACAAATCCAAGATTTTAAAAGCCTAGCTCCCATGTGGGTAACTGTTTTATCAATTGCCCATAACAAAGAGCCATATTTATTTTTTTCTCGTAAAGTTTCAGTAAGCTCTAAATTTTTTCTTGAATGTGCGTCTAAGACAACAAACCCAGATAATTCATAAAGCTCTATTCTTTCAAATTTAGGAAAGCCTTCTTTCATGTTTTCCCAAATATAAGCTAATAATCCTGCAGAAGCTCTATAAGCAAGAGGGTTTAGGTCATAGCCTAATGCTGATAAATCATTAATTTTAAATACAGCTTTAAGATTATTTTTTGAAAAATCATCCTCAAAAACTCGTGGTGGGATTTTTGAGCAATTATAAACTTTTATTATATCTTCTGGCAAATCTACCATTTCTTCTGGAACTATTTGAAAAGGCTCTAATTTTAGCTTTTTAGTTGGCGCAATAATCTCAGCTGGTTGTATTCTTGCAAGCTCAGTACGTAAGGCATCATTATCTAATGTTGTTGCCTTAAACTCTCCTGTTGAAATATCAGTATAAGCAAAACCCCATTTTTCGTTTTCTTTGAAAATTGCACAAATATAGTTATTACTTGCTTGATTTAATAGATTACTTTCGATAAGAGTTCCTGCCGTTATAACCCTCACAACTCCACGTTTTACAATCCCTTTTGCTGTCTTAGGATCCTCTAATTGCTCACATATAGCAACTTTAATATCTCTAGAGACAAGCTTCTCAAGATAAGAATCTAAGGATTTTAAAGGTATACCAGCAAGTGGTATTCTACCTAAAGCTCCACATTCTCTACCTGTTAATGTTAGCTCTAATTCTCTAGATAATAAAACTGCATCCTCAAAAAAAGTTTCGTAAAAATCTCCCATTTGATAAAGAAGTAGAACTCCTGGATATTCTTTTTTTATTTCTAAGAATTTTTGCATTGCAGGAGTAGCTTTTTCAATAGCAACTTCCCAAGTATTTATAATATTGATTTCAGGCTTTGTCATGAATATAATTGTACATGATACAAAATATAGGTGCAAGTTATGTTTAGATTAATTAAAATATTTTTTAATGCAGTTATACTTGTTTTAGCTATTATAGGCTTTAATGCTATTGGTGGTCAGAAATATGTTGAATATGTAAAATGTAATGTTACAAAATATTTACAAGCACGAGTAGAAGAAAACGCAAAAAAGTTTGGGAATTTTTCTAATCTTCATGATGAATTTGAGATAGATAACACTGTTAATTTGTTTGGCTATAGTGCAGTAATTGCAGAACATAAGATATCTGGACAAAAAATGTGTATAATTGATTCAAAAAAGAAGCCATTATTAAGCCAATCTGATATAAAAAATCCAAATCTTGAAACCAAACTTCAAGAACTTGCAAATAAATTTAAGTATCAATCAGTATCTTTTCATGAAATCAAGGTAATATCCCGAGGGATGATTAAAGTCTATGGGCAGAGCGTACCTTATGCTAAGTTTGAAGCAAAAGCAAACAAGCTTCCTTTTTCTGATTTAACTGGAATAATAGCGAGTGTAACAACTTCTGATGGATCTGAAAAACTAGCACTTGCAATTAGTGAAAAGAAAAAATATTCTCAACTTATTACAGAAGAATTTTATAAAAATATAACAGAGAAATAGATGAAAAAATTTTTATTACTATTATTTATTATAAACTTAATAAACATACCTGCATTTTCAAAAACAGAAAAAACAAGTGCTGAGTATTTGCAAAATAAAAAACATATAGCAATTATGAATCCATTAGTGGAACATTTTGCTCAAAAAGAAATAAAAAAATTATTAAAAAAAGAATTAAGCGAAGGCTCGTACAAAGTTAAATTTGATGGTTATACATTATATAGTATGAAAAAAGGAGTTTTTAAGGATTTAGAAATTGTAGGAAAAAATCTTGTTATAGAGGAAATCCCTATTAAGAGTTTAACTCTTAAAACTAAAACTGATTATAATTGGATAGATTTTAATCAATCTCCAGCAAAGATAAAATCAGATATAACTTTTGATTACTTATTAAATCTTGATGAAAAAAGTTTGAATGAAGCGTTGGATAGAAAAGATTATCAAAAAGTGCTTGATAAAGTAAATTCTCGTGCTTATCCATTGTTTGAAATGAAAAATATTAAACTTCGTATAAAAAATAATAGAACTTACCTAATTATGAAATATACATTACCTTTAGCATCAAATAAAAAAGTCAAAACCTTTATTGTATCATCTAGTTTTAAAGTTGAAAATGGAAAAATTATCGCTACGAATGTACATATAGATAAATCATACGGGAATTTACCTTTAGACAAAGTAACAAACCTTGTTAACCTTCTTGATCCACTAACTTTTGCTCTTGATATCTTAAAAGATGGACATTGTAAAGGTAAAGTTGAAAATGTTAAGATAGAAAACGATAATATTCAAATTGGTGGTAAAATATTTATTAAAAAAGGAGAATAACTTATGAATTTTTTACAAAGATTAAGCTTATTTATTTTAATAATGATTACAATTCTTTATGTGTATTTTTCATTCTTTTATAAAAATAACAATTTTTTAGAGTCTATTTCAGAAAAAAACAACACATCATCATACAATCCAGTTGAAGCTTCAAAAGAAAAAGAAACTACTACTCCAGTTATTAAATTAAAAGAACAAGATATTAAAATATTTTTAATAGACAATTCAGGTAATTTAAAACCTGTTAAACGTACCTGCAATTTAGAAAAAGAGGAGTCTTGTTTTAAATTTGCCATAAATGAATTAATCTCAGCACCTACTAGGTTTGAAAAATCAAAAGGTCTTTCTTCTGAAATCCCTCATGGAACAAAGATTTTATCAATTAGAGAATCAAAAAATAGTACCATGGTTGATTTGTCATCAAATTTTGAATCTGGCGGTGGAGCTGAGAGTACATATATGAGATTAAAGCAGATTATTAAAACAGTAAATTCAAACACATCAACACCGACATATTTATATATAAATGGCAGACAAGCTAATGTTATTGGTGGTGAAGGTATAATGATTAAACAACCTCTTAGTGAAAGGTCTTTTGATGAGTAATATAAATAAAGATTTAGAATACTATGTGAATCTTAATTGGACTTTAATAGAAGGTACTGATTTGGATTTTAATGGAAATCCTTATCATTATATTGAGATAAAAGAAATTCCAAGCTTTGCATATTGTGCTAAAACTAGAGAGAAAGCTCTTGAGAATTATAAAAATCAATTGCGTTTATCATTAATGCTTATGCTAGAGGATAATGAACATATTATTGAACCTGGTGAAGAAACAGATGACGATATAGATTGGGAAAGTATATGTCCATAGTAGATATTTTAGAGATTTATATTTCACAAATGTCAGAAAGCGATATAGATGATGTTGTTGCGATTGAATCCGAAGCTTATGGAAAACATCATTGGTCGAAGTCATCTTTTTACGATGAAATTCAAAATAATTTAGCGAAATATTATGTTGCAAAGACTCAAGCTGGTGAGCTTGTTGGATATGCAGGGACTTGGCATATTATTGACGAAGGACATATTACAACTATCGCTGTGAAAAAATCTTATCAGCGTAGGCACATTGGAGAGGCTATTATTCTAGCTATTCTTCAGGATTGTTATAAATCAAATATTAAATACCTAACGCTAGAAGTCCGAGCATCAAACAATCCAGCGATTTCTCTTTATGAAAAATATGGATTTAATTCTCTAGGTACAAGAAAAGGCTATTACCAAGATAATAATGAAGATGCCTTAATAATGTGGACGGAAAATATTTTTTACGATAAATTTAAAACTAGATATATTGAAAATTGCGAGAATTTGAAGAATAAGATAATAATAAAATGACAAAAAGATTTTCTAAACAATTAAATAGTTTCAAATATAAAGGTGAGCCAATAAAAATAACAATAGGGACACTTTTATTAACAGCTTTTTGCATATTATTGCTAATAATAGCAACATTCACTCAAATATCATTTTCTCATCTTTATTTACCATTTGATACCGTTTCTTTTTTAAGCAAAGAACCTGCTGATTATGAAATTATTAGCCATTTTACAAAAACTTATCGTTATATTCCACAAATTCCAACAGTATTTTTTATAATAGCATTGCTTGGTAGAAAATTTGGGATACTTGCAATACTTGGCTATATTATACTTGGCATGTTTTTCCCAATTTTTGCCTTAGGTGGTGGTGTAACTTATTTATTTGAATATGGTTTTGGATATATTTTAGCGTTCATACCAGCAATATTTTTTTCTGGAACACTGTTGAAAGTAAAAACCGATTTTTTAAGAATTGTACTTTTATCAATCCTTGGAGTCCTAGCTATTCATGTTTTAGGAATACTTTATATGCTATTCATAGCAACTCTTAAAAACGCTTCAATGGATTTAGTTTCAAGCTGGATTGCATCACAAAGTGGTGTTCAAATTTTATATGATATGTTCTTTTCAGTACTAGCGATTTATATTGGTAGATTTTCTCGCAAATTACTCTGGATTATAATGTGCTAAGTTAAGATTTTGTAAAGACTTGATAAAACTATGCTACACTATAAAATATAGATTAATATATAAACTTATAGGAGAGGAAACTTATGATACCTATTTTAGATTCAAAAAGACAATATGCACAAATTGGTGCAGAAGTAGAAAAGGCTGTATGTGAAGTTTTACGTTCTGGCTCTTATATTTTAGGTCCAAACTGTAAAGCTTTAGAAGTTGAATTAGCTAAATACATTGGATGTAATTATACAATCACATTAAACTCAGGAACAGATGCATTGCATCTTGCGCTAAGAGCACTTGATATTGGAGCTGGCGATGAAGTAATTACAACAGCATTTACATTTGTTGCAACAACAGAAGCTATTGGTATTGTAGGCGCACATCCAGTATTTGCAGATATTGATCCTGACACATTCAACATTGATCCTGCAAAAATTGAAGCTGCAATCACACCACGCACAAAAGCTATTATTCCAGTTCACTTATATGGTCAGCCTTGTGATATGGATGCAATTATGGATATTGCTAAACGTCATAATTTATATGTAATAGAAGACTGCTGTCAAGCAATCGGAGCTAAATATAAAGGTCAAATGGTTGGTACATTTGGTGATATCGGATGTTTCAGCTTCTATCCAACTAAAAACTTAGGTGGTATGGGAGATGGAGGTCTAATCTCTGTAAACTCTGAAAACCTTAAAAACAGATTAATAGCATTAAGAAACCATGGTGGTGCTGTTAGATATTATCACGATGAAATTGGGGTTAACTCACGTTTAGACGAAATCCAAGCTGCAATATTAAGAATTAAATTAAATTACATTGATGAATGGAACAGTTCAAGACGTGCACACGCTCAAACATATAACGAGCTATTTGCAGGCTGTTCTGATATTCAAACTCCTAGTGAATTAAGTAATACATATTGTGTTTATCACCAATACACAGTTAAAATTCCTAATAGAGATAACATTCATAAAATGTTGCAAGAAGCAGGAATTGGAGCAATGCTTTATTATCCAGTGCCTTTACATTTACAAAAAGTTCATGCTCATCTTGGATTTACTAAAGGAATGTTACCAATTACAGAAAAGAATACTGAGCTTGTAATTTCACTTCCAATGTTCCCAGAACTAACATTAGAAGAACAAAAAACTGTTGCTTCAACATTAATAGATTGTATTGAAAAATCAAAAGCTCTAGCTTAGATTTAAGAAAATAAAAAACGAATGTAAAAAAGCTTTGAATTATATTCAGAGCTTTTTTGCTAGTTTTTACAGTCATTAATAATTTATAGAAAACACAAGAGTATTCAAGATAGCAAATAATTTTGCGAGATATTTTGGATATATGTTTTTTTATAGCTATCAGAAATTGTTAATTTTACATATTCTTTTCTTTTTTTTAATCCACAAAGTCCGATTACTAAATCATCTTGAGAAAATATTTTTTTTAAAAAATTCATGTTTCAACCCTCATTTTTTATGCTATAATTTATTTAAGGTTTTTTGCTAAATAGTCAATAAAAAGGAGTGAGAATTATGCAAAAAGTAACAAAAGACATGGGTATTTTAGATATTGTTCAGCAATATCCTCAAGCAGTAAAGATTTTTCAAAAATATGGCATGGGTTGTCTTGGCTGCGCAGCAGCAAGGTTTGAAAACTTAGAAGCAGGAGCTAGAGTTCACGGTTTTGATCCAGATCAAATGTGTGATGATATTAATGCGTTAATTGAAGCAGAACAAGCTTAGTTTTTTACTATAAACTTGTTTAAATCTGAAGGAGGAGATTTATGGTTGCGTGGAATTTTTTAGCAATATGCGGAATATCTTTTCTTATCCTAGAAATGTTTACGCCAAGTATGTTTTTTCTAAACTTTGCTTTAGCGTCATTTATTACAGCAGGAATATCTTTTTGGGTTAAAAATCCATATATATTAGCTGTGATATTTTTTATATTATCATTCGTGTCATTCATATTTTTACGTCCAGTTATTATGAAAAAACTTTCTAAGACAAATGAAACAGGTATAAAGAGTAAATATATTGACCAAATTGTAAAAGTTGATACAGAAATAACAAGTACATCTGGAGTTATTTCTATTTATGGAGAGCGCTGGGAAGCAAGAAGCGAAAACGGTGCGACTATTTCAAAAGGTAGCGAAGTTAAAATAGTCAGAAACGAAAGTTTAATTATGTACGTAGTACAAGTATAATAAGGAGAGTTTTTATTATGTTTTCTTTTTCATTATTTTTAATCATTTTAGCAATCATGTTTGTTGCAAAAGGTGTTATTATCGTTCAACAAGCAGAAGTTGTAGTTGTTGAAAGATTGGGTAAATTTGATAGAATTTTAGAATCAGGATTTAATTTTATTATCCCAATTATTGAAGCACCTCGAGCAATAGATTGGAAAGTAACCCAAAAAGGTTTTGACGGAATGACATATTCTGTTGTACAAAAACGTACAAAAATAGATTTAAGAGAAGCTGTATATGATTTTCCACGTCAAAATGTTATTACAAAAGACAACGCTTCAATAAGTATCAATGCTCTTTTATATTTCCAAATAGTAGATCCAAAATCTGCAGTATATGAAATCCAAAACCTGCCAGAAGCAATTGAAAAGCTTACTCAAACAAACTTGAGAAACCTAGTTGGTCAACTAGATTTAGATGAATCTTTGGTTTCAAGAGATAAAATTAACCATGAGCTAAGAGCAATATTAGATGATGCAACAAACAAATGGGGTGTAAAAGTAAATCGTGTTGAATTACAAGATATTATACCTCCAAGTGATATCCAAACAGCTATGGAAAAACAAATGAAGGCTGAACGTGATAGACGTGCTGCTATTCTAGAGGCTGAAGGTATGAAAAGATCAGCAGTATTAAAAGCTGAAGGTGAAAAAGAAGCTGCGATTAATAGAGCAGAAGGTGAAAAACAAGCTAATATTTTACGCGCAGAAGGTGTCGCACAAGCTAGAATACTTGAAGCTGACGGGGAAAAAGAAGCTATTTCAAGAATTATTAACGCATTATCAGATAAAGGACAGCCTGATAAATACTTAATCGCAATGAAGTATCTTGAAACAATGAAAACTATTACAAGTGGTCAAAATAATAAAGTTGTTTATATGCCTTACGAAGCAACTGGAATACTAAGCTCAGTTGACGGTATTAAACAAATGCTAGACTCAAAAGGTTAGTATTTATAAATTAATTACAAAAACTCCCATTCTCCATAGGGTGGGAGTTTTTTATGCGCCAAAGCTATTAATTCTACAAAACTTTCCAATATTGTAAATTTTTGTAAAGATTTGCTTTAAATTATTAAAGTTTTAGACTCAACCTGCCGTTATACATGATACTAAAGCAACTGAAAAGGGAAAAAGGAGCAACCTATGTCAAACGTCAATCTTAATATTATGTACAAATTTTTAGCTACATTTGGTGGCAATGGTAAAGGTTGGGAAGAAGTAGCAGATGCCGATAATAACCAAGCTATTACTTATGGTGAATTTGACAAATTTACAATGAGTAATCAGGATGATATTTTTAGCCAAGGCAATGAAGATTGCGATACCGTAGACGAATTAAAAGATTTAATCAATGCTTTTTGGAATACAGTTGATACAAAAAGGACTGGATATGTTGGTAAAACTGATGTAAGAAATAAATTCGCTCTTGATGATAATGAAATGAAAAATATTGAACGAAATGTTGAGCGCTATAATATATTATCAAATTTTATAAATAATCAAACACAACCAAGCTTCTTATCAGGTAATTATGGAAAAATTTGGAAAGAAATGCTAGAAGAAAAATTAGGAGCTTTATTAGAGGCTTCTAACCTAAGTGGTGATGAATTAAAAAATTATCTAGCTCAAGAATATCCTAGAATTGCACAAGAATGTACAGCTGAATGTTCTAAAATGCAATATATGGATCAATTGGTAAAAGGTGATTTATTTGATGATTATAGAGAATACTACCAATATGGTTCTGATGAGACTTTAAATAATTTAATCCAAAGCTATATTGAAGGTCTTACTGAAATCAAAAGCCCAGAAGAGATTAATAACGATATTAAAGCAATCATAAACGCATATCTTGCTCAAGCAGGTATTAACGTTGAAGGTGATTCACTTTATAATTTAGAAGCATTAGGCTATCAAGCAAATGTGCTTAATGACTTACAAAAAGCAGTGCTTATGCCTGAAATGATAGAAGCACTTTGGACGAATGAATATGAAGGCTATGAAGATCAATTTAATAAAGCAGTTGAAAAATTTATTGACGAAATGGGTAAAAATGGAGAAAGCTTTGACTCTATAAAATCTATGCTTGAAGATGTTGATAGCTTAAGTGAGGCTTTTAACAATTCTAACGCAAAACAAAGTCTTGATGCACTTATCCATTATTCAAATTTTAATAATAGTGGTATAGAAGAAGATAATAATGATGATAATGAAAATCCTGGTTATACCATACCTGGAAATCTTACTCTTAACGGAGCACAACCAATTACCCCAGGCACTAATAAACCTACTGGCATTCAGCCTGGAACTTTAGGTACAACTATACCACCTATTTCTACTGGGACAACTGTTCCTTCTCCAAACCGTACTCAAATTACTCATTATGCTGAAGGTTCATTCTTGAGAGCAGCGGAAAATCTTTTTGGCTATTCCATAGCCCACGCCCTTGATATAAATAACATAGAAAACCATCCAATATATCAAAATATAATATCCGAAGTATGTTCAAGAATAGAAAGTGGGGAATGGAGATATCCAGAAGATAAAGCAAAAATAGACGCTTATATTCTCACTCAA
>JAGBXP010000037.1 GCA_017629215.1 bacterium
AAAGTTTTTATTGGATGAGTTTTCTTATCTACTAGACTAATATTTATAAATTAATACTGTATTTCAAAGATGTTCATGTTATTATGTATTTAATTGGAGAGGATATGTAATGATTAATTTTTTATTGAAAATGTTAGGAGACCCTAACGATAAGAAAGTGAAAAAAGTTTTAGGTATTATTGACCATATAAATTCGTTAGAACCTGAGTTTGAAAAGCTTTCAGACGATGAGCTAAGAGCAAAAACAGAAGAATTTAAAGGTATTTTAGCAAAAAGGCCGACTTCTGATAATCCAAAGGCTGATAAAATTTTAGAAAAAGAAGCTCTTGATAAGATTTTACCGGAAGCTTTTGCAACAGTTCGTGAAGCAGGTAAGCGTGTTTTAAATATGCGACATTTTGATGTCCAGTTAATAGGCGCTTATTTCTTACACAATGGTCATATTGCAGAAATGAGGACTGGTGAAGGAAAAACTCTTGTTGCGACACTTTCAGCTTATTTGAATGCGCTTACTGGAAAAGGGGTTCATGTTGTAACTGTAAATGATTATTTAGCTAAGCGTGATAGTGAATGGATGGGGAAAATTTACAAGTTCTTAGGCTTGACAGTTGGTGTTATTCTTTCTAATCAGCATGACGCAGAGGAGTTTAATAGAAAAAGAGCTGCTTATGCTTGTGATATCACTTATGGTACAAATAATGAGTTTGGGTTTGATTATTTAAGAGATAATATGGCGTCATCAAAAGAAGCTCTTGTTCAAAGACCGTTTAATTATGCAATAATTGATGAGGTTGATTCAATTCTCATTGATGAAGCTCGTACTCCTCTAATAATAAGTGGACGAGTTGAAAAATCTGCTGATACTTATACTAATATGGCAAAGGTTGCTCCAAGGCTTGAGAAACAAAAAGATTATGAAGTTGATGAAAAAAATAAAAATGTAATTCTAACTGAAGAAGGTATCGACAAGGCTCAAGAGATTATTGGATGCAAAGATTTGTTTGATATTAATAATCAATATGCACACGATTTGTTAAATGCATTAAAGGCTAAAGAATTATTTATAAAAGATACTGATTATGTTGTAAAAGATGGTGAAATTGTTATTGTAGATGAGTTTACTGGTCGTCTTATGCCAGGTAGGCGTTGGTCAGACGGTTTACATCAGGCTATTGAAGCTAAGGAAAATGTTGAAATACAGGATGAAACTCAAACTTTAGCAAGTATAACTTTTCAAAATCTATTTAGATTATATCCAAAACTTTCAGGCATGACAGGTACGGCTATGACTGAAGAAGCAGAATTTGGGAAGATTTATAACTTGGAAGTTACTGCTATCCCTACAAACATGCCAGATATAAGAATTAATCACTCAGATGTAATTTATAAGAATGAGCGTGGTAAATATAATGCTGTTGTTGAAGATATTATTGAACAAAATAAACAAGGTCGTCCTGTTTTAGTAGGTACAGTAAGTATTGAAAAATCAGAGTATATATCATCTTTATTAAAGAAAAGAGGTATTAAACATAATGTATTGAATGCAAAGCAACATGAACGTGAAGCTTATATAATAGCCCAAGCTGGTAGAGTTGGAGCTGTTACAATTGCTACAAATATGGCAGGTCGTGGTACTGATATTCTTTTAGGTGGTAATGCTGAATATTTAGCAAAAGAAGAACTTGAAAATAATCGCGTTACTCCAGATACTCCAAATTATGAGGCTTTAAAGGAAAAAGCTTTAGATAGAGCTAGGAAAATAACAGAAGAAGAACACGCTAAAGTTGTAGAGCTTGGTGGACTGCATGTAATTGGTACAGAAAGGCACGAATCACGTCGTATTGATAACCAATTGAGAGGTCGTGCTGCACGTCAAGGTGATCCTGGTTCTACAAGATTTTTCTTATCATTAGAAGATAATTTGATGAGAATTTTTGGTGGAGATAAAATAACAGCTTTGATGACAATGCTTAATGTCGAAGAAGACATGGCGATTGAGTCAACCTTGATTACTCGTCAAATTCAATCAGCGCAAAAGAAAGTTGAGACTTATCACTTTGATATTCGTAAAAGTGTGCTTCAATATGATGATGTTATGAATATTCAAAGAGAGAAATTTTATGCTCAGCGTAAGAAAGTCTTAGAAGGCAAGAATTTATCAGAAGATATTAAATTTATGATAGATAAAGAAATTGATAGGCTTCTAAAGAGTTATATTGCGCCAGAAATGAATCCTGAAGAGTATATTCCAAGTGATTTGGAGACTCTTATCAAAGAATTGCATGCAAATATTCCTCAGCTTTCTTATATAGGAGTTGATGATATTAAAAATTATAGATTTAATAGAATTTATGAGTCATTACGTGATGCTGCGATTAAAGCCTATAAAGAACACGAAGAAGAAATTATTAATTTTTATAATTCAGTTATTAGGCAGTATGACCCTGAAGTTAAAGTTCAGGAGCTTTATTCCGATGATAATATAATGAGAAGTCTTGAAAGAGACGTTCTTTTAAGGGTTGTTGATAATCAGTGGATTGATCATCTTCATAATATTGATATGTTAAAAGAAGGCATAGGGCTTCGTGCTTATGGTCAAAAGGATCCTTTGATTGAATATAAAAAGGAAGCTTATGACTTGTTTAATAAGATGATGGCAGAAATCCAAAGCAATACTGTAAGATACATTTTCAGAGCAAAATTTGGTATCCAATTTGTTTCAGATGATGGAATTGAAGTGCTAGAACAGTAATTGTTTTTCTAGAAAAGTTTATGAGTGAGTTTTTCAAGACTAACTTTTAATTCATTTTTTTGTTTTTTAAGATTCTCTATGTCGTATTTTAGGCTGAAATTTTGAGAATTTAGTTCTTCAATTTTAATATTTTTATTCCTAATTTCTTTCATTAGCTCTACGGCAGCTCGTTCTAACTTTTGTATCTCAGCATTTTTTTTAGCAATTTCTTCTTTTAATGCTTCGTTGTTTTTGATTAAATTCTCAATTTTATTAGTATGTTTATTACCAAAAGAAAGAGAGTTGGTTTGTGAAGCTTCTATAGGTGTAGTTTGTTGGCTGTTTCTTAAATAAGAGTTCATTCTGATTTGTGAAATTGAGATCATAATTATCCTTTCTTGTTTTTTACATATAATAACATAAAACTTGTGAAATTTTATTTTTGCTAGGGTATTAAGATAATCTTATATTAAATTATTTGTTTCTGTGATATGCTATGTGATATGAAATGTGGATTTGTTACAATTATAGGACGACCTAATGTTGGGAAGTCGACTCTTTTAAATCAAATACTTGGTCAAAAAATTGTTATTACAACTGATAAAGCTCAAACGACTAGAAAACGTATTAAGGGTATTTTAACAGAGCCTGAAGGTCAGGTTGTTTTTGTTGATACACCAGGAGTGCATAGACCTCTTAATAAGCTTGGTGAGTTTTTAGTTGACGAAGCAAAATTTGCTGTGCCTGATGCAGATTTGATTTTGTTTCTAGTAGATGGCTCAGAACCTGCAGGAAAAGGTGATAAATGGATTGTTGAAAATCTGTTGAAAGAGACAAAAATTCCTATTTTACTTGTCATGAATAAAGTCGATAAGGTAAAAAATCAACAAAAAGTTGATGAAAACTTAATATCATACAAGCTTTTATTTGATGAAAATATACCAATTGTTAAGGTTTCGGCAAAAACAGGAAGAAATAAAGACACCTTACTTGCTAATATTTTTAAAAAATTACCTGACGGCGAGAAACTTTACCCAGACGATGTTGTTACAGAAGAAACTATGCGTTCAGTAGCTGAAGAGATTATTAGAGAAAAGATTTTATTAAATACGCAAGATGAAATCCCTCATTCTGTTGCAATAAAAATTGATAAATATGAAGAAAAAGAGGATATTGATCGTATATATGCAACTATTTTTCGCGAACAAAAAAGCCAAAAAGGAATTTTAATAGGAAAAGGTGGTGCATTACTTAAAAAAGTAGGTACTGAAGCACGTTTAGAATTAGAAAATATTGTAGAGAAAAAAGTTTTTCTAGCGTTAGAGGTAAAAGTCGAGAAGGATTGGCGTAAGAAAGATAAGCTTCTTAAAAATTTTGGCTATGTTTCAGAAGAGAAATAAAGATTATGTAAGGATTTCTTATTAATTGAAAATTTTATAATATACTTAATTTGTAAGTAATTATAAAATGGAGATTGAGAATGACAAATACTTTATTAGAAAAAACTTCAATTCATCCAACAGCAATTATTCATCCTTCTGCTGAAATTGGTGAAAATGTAAAAATTGGTCCTAATGTTATTATTGGTGAGAATGTAAAAATAGGGAACGGTACTCATGTTATAGCTAATGCTTATATTGAGTATTCAGAAATTGGAGAGAATTGTACTATTTCCCCTTTTGCAACTATAGGGTCTGCACCTCAGGACCTTGGCTATAAAAATGAACCTACGAAAGTTGTTATTGGAAACAATACAATTATAAAAGAAAATGTTACAATTCATCGTGGAGCTGCTTGTGGAGATTATACAACTAGAATTGGTAATAATTGTTTGTTAATGGTAGGTTCTCATATCGCTCATAATTGTGTTCTTGAAGATCATGTTATATTGGCTAACTTGGCAACTTTAGGAGGACACGTTCATGTAGGATTTGGAGCTTTTCTTGGTGGCATGACAGTATTCCATCAAAATATTAGAATCGGCTCAATGACTATTGTAGGTGGTTTCTCTGCTTCAAGACAAGATTTATTACCTTATGCAAAATATGATGGCAGACCAATTGAAGCTCGTGGGCTTAATGTAATTGCTTTAAAAAGACGTGGAATTGATTTGGAGACTAGAACAAATCTTAACAAAGCTTATAAAATGTTAACTTTAGGTCAATATAATACAACTCAGGCAATAGAAAAAATCAAATCGGAATTACCAATGAGTGATTATATACAAAATATGATTGATTTTATTGAAACCTCAAAACGAGGAGTTATATTAAAAAAACATGGCAAGCATGCTGACGCTGACGAAGAATAACTTAAAAAGTTTATAAATGACTAAAAAGGGTATTAAGTACAATTAATACCCTTTTTAGTTTGCATATATTCTAATATATCAATAAAGTATATTATGGTTTGAATGGTAAGCTAGGATTGTATTTTAGTATTATTAAGAAATATTAAGACGAATTTGCATCAAAGTGTTGACAAAATTTTTATTATGAGCAATAATATATTTACACACTTTAAGTGTAGCCGAAACACTAAATAGCAAAACACCCCAAAATCATATAAACTCCTAGATAATAAACACTAAAAAGACCATTAGGATGCAGAAAACGAAACCCACTCACAAGATGAGTGGTTTTTTTTATTTCTTAATCATTATTATCTTATGATATAATCAAGCTATGAATTATTTTATAGATGAAGATAATGAAAAACTAAGGCTGGATGTCTTTCTGGTGGAATTACTACCTGAGTTTTCACGTTCCAAAATTCAAACATTGATTAAGGAAGGCAAAATTTTAGTTAATAATATAATATCAAAGCCTTCTTATATTTTAAGATTTGGTGATATATTATCTTTTGACGAGTTCTCTATTAAGGACTCTATCATTCCACAGGCTGAAAATATTACTCTTGATATTATTTGGGAAGATGAGAATATGTTGGTTTTAAATAAACCATCTGGCATGCTTACCCATCCAACAGCACAGGAAATTTCTGGAACTTTAGTAAATGCTTTGTTATATAAATATAAAGAAAATCTTTCTGATATTGGTGGAGATTTCCGTAGAGGAATTGTTCACAGGCTTGATAGAAATACATCAGGTTTGATTATGGTAGCAAAAAATAATGAAACGCATGAATTTTTGGTACAAGAAATGCGTGAAAAAAGGTTTTCTAAAAAGTATTTAGCAATTGTAAAAGGTAATGTTATACAAGATGAATTTGAAATAAATTTGCCAATAGGAAGGCATTTAACACAACCTCACAAACAATGTGTGCGTGATGATGGCAAAGAAAGCTTAACTCTTGTAAAAGTTCTAGAACGCTATGAAGATGCAACATTGTTAGAGTTATCTTTGATTACAGGAAGAACTCATCAAATAAGAGTTCACATGGCATCAATAGGTCATCCTGTATTTAATGATACTCTTTATGGCTTTGGGAAGATGAAAATTAAAACAGAAGAGCAAGTTTTGCAGTCTTACAAACTTGAATTTACAAGACCTTTTACTGAAGAAAGGATTTCTTTAGAAATCCCTCCTGATAGTAAAATCAAAAAAGTTATTCAAGCATTGAAACAACTTCCTTAATCAAGTATTTTAACCGAACTATTTGCACCATAATTATTGCCTGACATATTCCAACCACCTCCAAATATTCCGTTTGAGTATTGCTGAAAAGTGTTTGTAGTAAAACCAGAGCTTGGCATAAATTGAAAGTTATTTGGATGTGGTGAATAGTAATTATCGTGTAAGAATATATTGGGAGTAACACCCGTAGATTGACCAACAAGATAATTTGTTAAATTATTTATAATTGAATGATTTTTTATGGGTTTAGGACGTGAAAGTATAGCGTTTTCAACATTATGATAGCGAGAATAAAGATCTCCATGTTGAATTGAACCAAATGCAAGGTTTTCGAGTCGCTCTAATCTTCGAATATCATTTTGTCTTGCGTACGTTTTATTTAATGAATATTTTTCTAAAGCACTTAAATTATTTCGAGGGATATATGATTTTTGATTAAGATTATTTTTTGGCCAATAATTATGTGGTCCTCGTTGTATACAATGGTTTGTTGGTCTAGAATTGATAATTTTTGGTTTTGGATGATAGCCACCATAATTTGGTGCAGATGTTGCGTGTTTTATCATACTAGCAGAGGTTGGTAGTAATGAAAATAAAATAGCAAAAGATAAAAGATATTTGAACATAATAAACTCCTTAGGTTAATAATTTACATTAAATTATAGAAAAAAATATTCCACTAATTGGGGATATTACTTGTCATTTTTTTATAAAAATAGTACAATAGACTGGTTAACATATTAAAGAGAGGTTAAAAAGTATGAAATTGTACATGCAAGTGTTAATTGCTCTAGGGTTAGGCTTAAAGAGAAATTGGCATATTTTTGCTGGGCTTGTACTGGGTGTTCTAGCTGGCATCTGGTTACATAAAGACCCAAATCCAATTGTTATGACAACATTTACTTTTATAGGTCAAGTATTTATTAGGCTTATTCAAATGGTTGTTATACCGTTAGTTATTTCAGCAATCGTAATTGGTATTACAAGTATTGGTGATAGTAAGCAACTAGGTAAGCTTGGTACAAAAATGATATTTTATTACGCTATATTAACAACTATAGCAGTAGCTGTAGGAGCTTTTTTAGCGATTGTAATGCAACCAGGTGTTGGAGCTACAAGCTTTATAAATTCAGAAATAGCATCTGATATTCAATTACAAGTTGCTTCAACAATAGAAGCTCAAAAAGGCAACCTTTTAAATATCATACTTGGGTTTATTCCAAAAAATCCAATAGAGTCAATTGTATCAGGAGAGATGGTTCCAATTATTGTTTTTGCAGTTTTATTTTCAGTTGCATTGGCAAAAGTTGGCGAGATTAATAGACCATTTGTAAGCTTTTTTGAATCAATATTTGCAGCAACAATGAAAATAACAGATTGGATTATGTGTTTTGCTGCACCAGGTGTTTTTGCATTAACAGCTGTTTCTGTTTCAGCTTTCGGTGTAGATATATTTTTAACAATTTCAAAATATTTAGGTGTGTTAGCGTTAGGATTTGGAATACAGTTATTTGTAGTTTTCCCAATCTTTTTGAAAGTATTTTCAAAAGTGCCAATTTGGATGCTATATGCGGCTATAGCTGAAGCGATGATGGTTGCTTTCGGTACAGCTAGTTCTTCAGCAACACTGCCATTAACAATTGCTTGTTGTGAAAAGAGAGGTATCTCTCATAAAGTAACAAATTTTGTTATACCTTTAGGTGCGACTTTAAATATGGATGGAACAGCTTTACTACAAGTAGTAGCTGTAATATTTCTTACCCAAGCTTATGGTGTAGCATTAACTCCATTCTTAATTATACAAATTTGCTTATTAGCAATTATAGCGTCAAGTACTTGCGCAGGCATACCAGGAGCTGGACTTATAACAATAGCTTTAGTATTAAATGGTATGGGGTTGAGTCCTGAACAATTAGTTGCTGGATTTGCGTTCTTATTTACTATTGAAAGAATTACAGATATGATGAGAACTTTAGTAAATGTAACATCAGATGCTGTAGTTGCAGCTGCAATTGCAGATAATGAAAATGAAATAAATTATGATTTATTAAACAATCCAGAGTTTAATGAAGTAATTAATTAGTTAATGAATAAAATATTAAAAGTGCGATATTTATTTAAAATATCGCACTTTTTTTTGATTTTATAAATTTTATCTATTTTTGTTTTAAAGCAGATGAGATAAGCTCTCTAAATAAAGGATGTGGTCTCTCTGGTCGAGATTTAAATTCTGGATGGAATTGACATCCAACAAACCAATTTAATTGAGGAAGCTCCATTATCTCTTTAAACATACCATCGTTGGATTCTCCAGAAAATACCATGCCAGCTTTTTGCAAATCTTCTACAAATTCTGGATTTACTTCATATCTATGTTTATGTCTTTCTGAAATTTTATTTATGCCGTATGCTTCTTGAACTTTTGTACCTTTTTTTAATTTGCAGTCATAAGCTCCACATCTCATAGGACCACCGTAGCCTTTAAGCTCTTTATCTTCAAGTAATAAGTCTATTACTGGGTATGGAGTATGATTGTTAAATTCAGTGGAATTTGCATCTTTCATTTTTAATACATTCCTTGCAAATTCTGTTATTGCACATTGCATGCCTAAGCAGATACCTAAGAACGGAAGATTGTTTTCTCTTGCGTATGTAATAACATTAATCATTCCATCAACATTTTTTATTCCAAAGCCTCCTGGTACGATTAATCCCTGTACGTCATTTAGAAGCTCTGCGCAACGAGTTTTATCAGTGCATTCATCAGAATTTATCCATTTAATTTCTGTTTTAGCACTTTGTTCATAGCCAGCGTGCTTAATTGCCTCAACTATTGAAATATAGGCATCAGAAAGTTTTGTAAATTTTCCTGCGATAGCAATTTTAACTGTTTTATCAGGATGATTAATTCTATTTACTAATGCTTTCCAAGATTCAAGATCAGCTTCTTTTTCAGGTGTTTGAAGAAGTTTTAAAACAACATTTGCGAAGTTTTGTTCTTCTAATGCTAATGGAACTTCGTAAATACTTTTCATATCTTTACATTCAATGACAGCTTCTTTTGCTATAGAACAAAAAAGTGCCAATTTTTCTTTTTCTATTTTAGGTATAGGCTTTGCTGTTCTGCAGACTAATATTTCTGGCTGTATACCATAACTTCTTAATGTGTTTACGCTATGTTGTGAAGGTTTAGTTTTTAATTCCCCAGAAGTTGATAAATATGGAAGTAATGTACAGTGAATGTTAATAGCATTTCCTATACCAATCTCTGATTTGAATTGACGTATTGATTCAATAAAAGGTAATCCTTCAATATCACCAACTGTGCCACCTATTTCAATAATTTGAAAATCTGGCTTGTAGAATTTTTGTGTTTGAATAATTCTTGATTTGATTTCGTTAGTGATATGAGGAATAACTTGAACTGTTCCTCCAAAATACTCACCGTTGCGTTCTTTGTTTATAACAGCTTGGTAAATTTTTCCTGAAGTTACACTATTAAGACTAGAAAAATTTGCATCAACAAATCTTTCATAATGACCTAGATCTAAATCTGTTTCTGCTCCATCATCTGTTATAAAGACTTCTCCGTGTTGAAAAGGACACATTGAACCAGGGTCTACATTTATATATGGATCAAATTTTTGTATTGCAACAGAAAAACCTCTAGCTCTTAAAAGTTTTCCCAGAGATGCTCCAATTATCCCTTTACCTAATGAGCTAACAACTCCACCTGTAATAAATATGTATTTAGTCATCTTTTTCATCCTTTAGCTGGAGCGCATCTCTCATTACTATCAACTTATCTTAAACTGTCCAGCACTCCTTTTGGACAGACTACCAGGTAGCTTAAACTGGTAGATTTTTATATTAAAAAAGAGGGCAAGAGACCCTCTTTAGTTTTAGTTAATTTTTGGAACTCTGAAAAATCCATCTTCTTCGTAAGGTGCGTTTTTCATTAATTCTTCTTTTGTTTGTTCGTAAAATACCTTATCTTCCCTCATGACATTTACAAAATCAATTGCGTGCGCCATTGGCTCAATATTCGATGTGTCAACTTCGTTCATTGCATCAACGTGTTTAAGTACATCGCTTAATTGTTTTGTATACTTTTCTTTCTCTTCTTCGCTAAGTTCTAATCTAGCTAACTTAGCAACATGCTCAACATCTTTAATCGTAATCATAATTTTATCTCCAATAAGTGAAATACTATCATAAATGTTTTAGAGAAACAATGTTATCCTCAGTAAGAGTTACATTTTTTAATGTATTAAATTCTCCGTTATCTAATAAAATATTTATGTAGTTTCTTGTTAAACCTTTGTATTTTCCACTTTTTTTATCTAGTTTTTTTTCAATTAATATTTCTTGTTCACTTCCAATATTGGATTTTAAAAATTGTTCAAATTTAATAGCAGAAATTGATTTTATTATATTAGCTCTATCTTCTTTTATTTTATCAGATAAGTGTCCAGAAAGTTTTTCGGCTATTGTTCCAACTCTTATTGAATAAGGGAATGTGTGTATTTGCGACAATTTAGACTTTTTAAGATTTTCAACAGTTGTTTCAAAATCTTTATCGGTTTCACCTACAAATCCAGCAATGATATCAGAGCCTAAGAATGGCTTATCAAATCTAGATGTGATATCTTCAATCTGATCAAGATAATATTCTACTGTATAATGACGATTCATTCTTTTTAGTGTTGAATTGCAGGCTGATTGTAATGATAAATGGAAATGTGGACAGAATTTTTCGCTGTCTTGTAAGAAATCAAGCATTTCTGTTGTAATTTCAAGAGGGTTTAAAGATCCTAGTCGATATCTAGCTATTGAAGTTTTGTTTTCAACTTCTTTTAATAAATCTAAAAGATTTCGGTTGAGGTCTTTGCCCCATAGACCAATATGTATTCCTGTAAATATAACTTCTTTATAACCATTTTGAGCATATCTATTAATTTCATTTATGATAAAATCGCTATCAGCACTTCTAGATTTACCTCTTCCATAAGGAATAATGCAGTATGCACAACGATTATCACATCCATCTTGGATTTTTAAACTAACTCTAGTTTTAGTAGTATCATTAAGACTAATTTTGTAAAATTCGTTAGATTGCATTAAATCTTTAACTACGAAATCTTGTTTTTCTTTTAAATATTTCACGATATCAAATTTATCCTCATTACCTAAAATGATATCAATATAATTTTCATTTAGAAGTTTATCTTTTTCAATTTGTGCAATACAACCTGTTAAAATAGTTTTTTTACCAAGTTTGTGAGCATGTCTTAGAAGATACATTGCTTCATTATCACTTTTATGTGTAACGGAGCAAGAATTAAGGATGTATAAATCAGCATCATTAAAATTTTTAGCTTGAATATAACCTGCTTCAATAAGTTTTTCTGAAATGATTTGTCCTTCAAATTGGTTAGATTTACATCCCATGGTTTTTATAATAAATTTTTTCATAAAAAAATTCTAGCATAAAAATAATGAAGAATATTTTATAAAAAAACTAATGTTAGAACTGTAATTATCTAACATTAGTTTTTTATTTGTTATTATTTGTTGTTTATACTTCTTCAAACAAATCTTTGCCAACAGAACAAAGAGGACAAACCCATTCAGCAGGAAGGTCTGCAAAAGCTGTCCCTGGCGCTATTCCATTTTCAACATCTCCAACTGCTGGGTCGTATTCATAATGACAAACTGTACATACATATTTTTGCATAATATTCTCCTTTTTTATTTTATTTACATCTTGATATTATTATATATTTAAAGATTTTTCTATTGTAATTACAACATTTTCTAATTCAGTTAGCTGTTCTTTTTTTAGAGTAGATTTTAGGCAAAGTGTATCCGTTAAAATTTCAGAGCCTTTTAATTTTTCTAACTCTGTTTTTATTTGACTACCACAAGTTGCAGCCCAAGAACCATTTTCAATAAGTACATATTTTCTGTTTTGTAGATTGTGTGTAACTAATGAATGGATAAATGATTGCATTGATTCAAATACTCCAGCATTATATGTAGTTGTAGCTAAAATTATATGAGAAGCTTTGAATGCTTCGGCTAAGACTTTAGAATGGTGAGTAAAAGCTAAATCAAACATTTTAATATTTTTAATACCAATATCAGCAAGTTTTCCTGCTAATATTTCAACAGCAGATTCTGTTCCTCCATAAACTGATGTATAAGCGATTAGGACGCAGTTTTCTTCTGGTGTATATGTTGACCATTTATTATACTTATCTATAAGTAAAGCTATATTTTCTTTTATTATAAGTCCGTGTAGTGGGTAAATTGTTTGGATATCAAGAGCCGCAACTTTTTTTAATAACATTTGTACTTGAAGCCCATATTTCCCAACAATATTTGTATAATAACGTCTATATTCGTCAAGGAAATCTCTTTCCCAATGAACTTCTTTGTCTATAAGGTTTCCATTAATTGCACCAAAAGAGCCGAAAGCATCAGCTGAAAAAAGAGATTTTGTGGTTTTATCATAGGTTACCATAACTTCAGGCCAGTGTACCATTGGAGCCATTATAAATTGCAATTCATGAGTACCTGTTTTTAAAATATCACCTTCTTTAACTTGAATGATACAGGAATCAATATCAAAGTCGAAAAATTGTTTTATCATTGTTTGAGCTTTTGCAGTACAAACAATTTTTACATCAGGATATAAGCGTTTTACATCTTTAATTAAGGCTGCGTGGTCAGGTTCCATGTGCTGTACTACAAGATAATCTAATTTTTTACCATCTAGTGTAGCTTCTAAATTTTTAAAAAACTGACAAGAACAACATTTATCTACAGTGTCAAAAAGAACGGTTTTTTCATCTTTTAGTAAATATGAATTATATGAAATGCCATCAGGTATCGGATAAGCGCTTTCAAAAAGCTGTAGTCTTCTATCAGAGCAACCGATATAAAATAAATCATTTTTTAAATTTCTTATATTATACATTTAGACCTCTTTTACATAACCTATATATGGAATATTACGATAATAACCATCATAATCAAGACCATATCCAACTAAAAATTTATCGTCAATTTCAAAACAATAAAAATCAGGATTGATATCTACTTCCCTTTTGCATTTTTTATCAAGTAATGAAACAAATTTAATACTATTTGTTTTGAAATTATGGTTGATAAAATTCATCAAGAATTGAGCTGTATGACCAGTATCAATAATATCTTCAATAATTAGTACATTTTTATTATTTAAGTCAGGTAATGCGATATCAACAGCACTTACTTTGCCAGTAGATGTAAAACCCGAACCATAGCTTGATAATTTTATAAACTCCATTCTTAAGGGCATTTTTAAATGTTTTGACAAATCAACTGTAAACATAATTGAGCCTTTTAAAACACAAATTATATACAATTCTTCATTCTTGTAGATGTTGTTTAATTTTATCCCAAGTTTAGCGATTTCTGTCTGTATTATTTCTTCAGGAAACAATATTTCTAAGTCTGTTTCTTTAATCATTGTATAACCTCTATTACATGGGTAGGAGTTTTTGTAACACAAATTTTATTGCTAATACCAATTCCTACAGCCCATAGAATTTCATTTTCCTCTGCTAATACTAAAATTTCATCCCTCTTATGTCTATTTATACCTTTGGCGTTAAGATATTTTTTTAATTTCATTTTGCCAGTCATACCAAAAGGTGTTATTATATCACCATCACGCCTGTAGCGAAGTGTTAGGGGGATGTTGATATTTGAGAAATCAACATAAGCAAAATTTGCAGTTGATTCTGGAAACTTAAATATTTCATTTTCAACATAAGGTTTAATAACAAATTTTTGTGTTCCTACTTGGTATTCACCTTCAGCATTGATGATTATTTCAAAATTTGATGTTTGAAGTGGGTTGTTTTGTTTACGTGGGATTACTTCAATAATTTTTTCGTCAACATACAGCCATTGTGTTGTAGCTATTGACATTGTAGAGCCATTACGTTTGCTTATATATTCTTCTATAAAGCTGTATAAATCATTTATTCGTTTATAATCATAATCAAGTCCAATATTTTGGATAAATTCATACAAGAAACGTAGTTTTATTGGCTTAGAAAGTTGTTTATAATTTGCAGAAATAATCGTATCATTGTTAAAGACATTTTTTCTTAATGACTCAAGGTATTCTTCTATAATGGCATTATCATTTTTTGCAATTTCTGCAAGCGTATTTAAAGATTCTTTTAATAATGGATTGATTTTTTCTAGTGCTGGAATAATGTTTAATCTTAAATAATTTCTTTTATATGTAATATCTGAGTTTGAAGAATCGTTGTTTGGAGATAAATTATTAGTATCGCAATATTCCATTATTTCAGACCGAGTAGTTGTTAATAATGGACGATAAAAATAATCTCTTTTTTGAGCAATTCCTTTAAGACCAATAATTCCAGTTCCTTTTATAATTCTATATAATACGGTTTCAGCATTGTCATCTTTATTATGAGCTGTAAAAATAGCATCGGCATCATAATTCTCTAAGGCTTCTTCAAAGAAATCATAGCGTGCAATTCTAGCTTCGTTTTCGGATTTTTTTATTGTATTTGAAGCTGTTTTTGTATAAAATTCAATTCCTTTGCTTGTTGCAAATAATTTACAAATTTCTTGTTCTCGGAGAGATTCTTCACCACGCCAATTATGATTAAAATGTGCTGCTATGATTTTTAAAGAATAAAAATCTGCATCATTTTTAATTTTTGATAAGATATCAAGAAGGCACATTGAATCATATCCACCAGAAAAACCTACAATTATAGTTTTATCTTGTAAATTGTATTGTTTTAGGAATGATTTTACTTTTTCTAACATTCTAATCTTTGTATCCCATGCTTAATTTCTGCTGCATCAACATTAAGATTATCCAAAACTTTCATTGCTAAAGAATCAGTTTCTTCTAAGATTGCTAACAACATATCTACAGCTTCAATTTTTTGTTTGTGCTTCTTTTTAGCTGATAGCCAAGCTTTTTCTAAAACTCTTTTTGCTCTTCTTGTGAATACGATTTCTTTGTCAAAATATTCATTACCGTAACCGACAAGGCTTTCTACAACAAATCTAGCATCTTTCATCGTAACTTCAAGATCACTAAGAACTTCAGAAGCTATACTAGCTCCTTCTCCAATAATGCCTAATAAAAACATCTCTGTGCCAACTACATTTCGACCCAAACGGCGAGCTTCTTCTTTTGCTAATTTCATTATTAAAAGAGTCTCTGGCATCTGCTTTTCAATAGGTTTGATAATTTCTTCTGAGAGTTTATCTTCATTAATATTCAAAGAGTTAATAATTTCATAAGCTATTCCTTTTTTAGCTTTTAGAATGCTTAAAATTATATGCTCTGGAGTAATCACAGAAGAACCTAATTCTTTTGCTATTTGTAATGCGTGATTCATAACTAAAAACGCATTAGGTGTGAATATTATTTTTTTATCTTCATATTCAGACTTCCTAGAGTTAATACTCGCAAGTTTTTCATCAAAGCTTTCTAGAGAGAGTCCATGTTTTTTCATAGTATCAAGGAAAAGTGAACTTTCTGATTCTAATATTGAAGCCATTATTTGCTCTGTGCCAAGTATCTCGAATCCTTTAGTTGTAAGCTTGGCAACAGCTCTGTCAAAGACGTCAGCAAGAGCTTCTCCTTCATAAACTGATTCAAAAGAAGTTTTTTCTTCGTCCTCAATTTCTTCTGGGTGCTCTAGACGTTTGATTTTTTTCTGAACAAGTTTTGTTAGTATTTCTCGAGCATTATTTATTCCAAAACCAAATTTTTCTAGTAATGATTGGATATTAGAATTTTTATCAGTTATAACTGATAAAAATAAATGTTCAAATAATATATTTTGATTGCCAGATTTTGTAGCTAAATCTAATGTGCGTTTTAATATATCTTTTACAGTATGGCTAAATGGTATATTTTCAGGTTGCCTAAAAGCTGGTGTTATTGATTTAAGAACTTCAGTTTCTAATGCATCATAAGTTATGTTGTACATTCGAAAGAGCTTTAAAGAGACTCCTTTTGCTTCATTAACAAGTGCCAAAAGCAAATGCTCTGGATAAACTTCTGAACTTTTTAAATCCTTTGCTAATCTTTGAGACTCGCTAACTGCATTAATTGCTTTTTCGGTAAAACGTTCAAACATAACTTAAACCAACCTTTATTTATTCTTCTACTTCATCAGCTAAAGATTCGATATAATCACAAACTCTATTAAATTCATCTTCATCTTCAATGCTTACGAAAGTACCTTCTTCGTCTTCTTCAATATATTCTAAAACTATTAATTCTGGTTCTTCTTCAGAACTTTCTTCTTGTGGTAATAATAAAGCATAAGTTTTACCTTCAAATTCTACGATATCATAGATTTCGCAATTTGTAACATTACCTTCGTCATCACTTAATTCAACTAAATTCATTTCTTCTTGCATAATACTTTACTCCTTTTATTTTCTACTTAAATATTGTTCTAATATAATACAGGCACTTTCCATGTCAACAAGTCCTTTGTTTTTACGAAAATCTATTTTTCTACTACGAAGTCGTTGTTCGGCTTCTTCAGATGTTAATCGTTCATCTTCATATATTATATCAAAACCAGAAATTTTTTGTGAGAAATTAATACAATCTTGAGCTTGAAAACCTTTGGAATCATCCATATTGATAGGTATTCCTACTATAATTTTTTCTACACGATTTTCTTTTGCAATATTTTTAATAGCTTCAATAGCTTTTTCTTCAGGCATTCTTGCTATTGTTGAGTGTGGTGTTGCTATCACTTGCAAAAAATCACTTAATGCAATTCCAATTCTTTTTGTTCCAATATCAAGAGCCATAATTTTATGCATTATCAACCCACTTTGCTTCTATGCTTGATATAATCATATCTAATTGTAGTAATTTGAAATCTTCGTTTTCTGGTTGCATTTTCTTCTCAAATTTATTACTTAAATTGCGTTTATTCTTGAGGAAATATCTTTTTGCAACATAGTATTCATAAATACTTTTTCTTAATATATTTGTTAAAAATGCATAATTAGAATCTAATGAGTAAAAGATTTTAGCTAATTCTTTATCGCCTTTCAAAAGACGTAGGTATGATGCTACGTTAAAGTTAATTAATTGGTATGTTAATTCCTTTGTTGAATAGACCATGTCAAAATTATCTGCTATAAACTTATCTAGATCAATGTTAAAGTTTTTTTGTTTAAATTCATTTGATAATTTTTCGATAAAAGCTTTAAATTCTGGAGATGTAACTTCGTCATAAAACCAATTCTGTACATAATTACTCAAACAAAGCTTATCAACATCTTTTTGATTAAGTTCTATTTTTTCTAGGTTGATTTCTGGACGGATTATTTCAATGTCAAGAAGTATGCTTTCCCAACAAATATATTCGTAAGGAAGTTGCTCGTCATTCTCATAAGAGTTTTCAACAGCACGTTTTAATAAATGTTTTACAACTCCTGCTTCTAATTCATATCTCTCTTGATAATTATAAAATTTATCAACTATTTTATAAAAATCTCGTTCAGTCATTGAGTTAAACCCAAATGCGTCTAATATTCCATATCGAGGATTGATTACAATTGCTAAGAATTGAAGTGTTTTATTGGCTCTAATTCTTGAAAAGATAATAGCCATATTTCCATGCCCATCAGGGAATGAAATGTATGACTTGAAAGGTTTTGAGTCTTTTAGGATTTCTTTATAAAATTCGATTGTATTATCAACTCTTATCCCCGATAATTTTAGTTCAGAGATAGCTTTATTAATTCTTGTTTGCTTAGTTTCGTTGACGTATTTTTTTGCGTTTTCTAATGCGTGAAAGGCTAATTGTGATTTTGTTTTTGCTAATATTTCAAGTGCAATATCTCCCACTTCTGAATTCATGTAGAATAAATAAACTGGAATTAATATGTTCGCAAGGGCATCGTTGGCATAGTCTTCCTCTAATGATTTTATTAAAAGTATTTTATCATTATCAGAAAGAGCGTTTAAAAAATCCATGAAATCTATTTGTGCTTCTGGGTTCATTATTGCAACTTCTAATAATTCTTTAGTTTCTTTATTTATAAGTTCGTTGAATTTTTCAAAATAGCCACTTATTACTTCATAATCAATTTTATTACCTAGATCTTTAAGTAGGTTAAAAACAATCATTTTTATATTATCGTTGTACTCAGGACTTTTAATAACATTCCATAATTCATCATTTAAGCTATCTTTGTCAATTAGTTCAACCAATAGCCAACATATTAAAAGTGTTTTTTGTTCATCAGCTCTTAATAACTCTCTTATTAAAACATCAAAAATAGTTTTTTTATCGTCAATTAGCTTTAAATCTGTTAGTAATGACGCTTCTGGCATGCTTGTTGCAGATAATGCTCTTAATGTTGCTAATATTTCTGCTTTGATTTGTAATTTGTTCATAAAACTATTTCCTTATTTAGAACATCTGTTCTTTTATACTCTCTTCTTTTAGATAATTGTAACTCAATTTAGTATTAGGTGCAATTATTTTATTTTAATGTAAAGCTTCCACCGCAGCGAGTTTCATTACATTAAAATCGGGAGCTTTTCCTGTCCATATCTCAATAGCTCGTTGTGCTTGATATACTAGCATGTCTAATCCACGAATAACTTTCAGACCTCTTTTTTCAGCCTCTTTTATGAATACAGTATTGTATGGATTATAAACTATGTCATATATGATAGTCTCAGGTTTTAATTTGTCTAAATCACAAGTATTTAATGGCATTTGATCAGCCATAAAACCTTTCATCCCAATTGGTGTAGCGTTTATAATTATTGACGATTCTTCTAAGGAACGAATGTTTTGGATTTGATAGACATTAAACTCTATGTTGGGGAATTTAGCTCTCACGTAGTCTAATGTTTGACGAGAATTAATAATATTTCTTGTGTAGAAATCAATATTAGAAATCCCTTTTTCTGCTAAACCTACAACAGCAGCTCTTGAAGCACCTCCAGTCCCTAATATACTTGCTCTTTTATCTTTTAATACGATATCAGATGGGATAGCTTTTTTAAAACCATAAATATCAGTATTATAGCCAATAAATGAACGGTCATCTAATATTTTGACAGTATTAACACAGCCTGCGATATTAGCATAATCATCAATATCATCTAGAAATAACGACATCGGAACTTTTAATGGGATTGTTACATTAAAACCTCTATAACCGTTAGTTTTTAAGTATTTGATACGAGATATTAAATCTTCAGGATGAGTTTCTAGAACATCATAAACTCCATCAATGCCTAGGCTTTCAAATCCCACTTTTTGAATAATAGCTGAAATAGAATGTCCTAAAGGATAACCTATAATTCCGAATTTATACATATTCAGCCCTCCTAATTTTAATAATTATAACAAAACTTCGCTTGAATTACAAAATTTTAATAAAATATACAAAACTACCCATCTATTGGTAATTCATCTAGGATAAATTTTCCAATTCGTCCTTCTCTATAATCTTTTAGAATGTATTTAGCAGTTCTTTCTGTATCTAGCATGTCATTTTTTAAAATCCAATTCCTAGACTTTGCTATATCTTCTAGTGTTAGATTGGTTGTATTATAAAATTCTAAAGCTTGTTTCTTGAATTTATCAGTAGATAATAATTCAAGTAAGGCAGAAGCTACAGGCTCTGGAGAGTAAGCATTCTCAGATATAGAACTGACAAAAGCTAATTTTGTAGCTTGTAATTGATTTTCTTGTTTTGTAGGAATAATACCAGGCGTGTCTAATAATTCAAGTTTTGGGTTGATTCTCACCCACTGCTGTTGCCGAGTAACACCAGCTTTTGCGCCAATTTTGGTTTTTGAAGATTTTGTTAGTTTATTTATAACACTTGATTTGCCAACATTTGGCATCCCCACGACCATGGCACGAGCAGGACGTCTTAATAAGCCTTTCGCCATTAATGCTTGAATTTTAGGCTCAGCTAAGTCGACAGCTTGCTTTGTTACAAGAGCTAAATCTTTAGCACCTTTAGCTTCAGTTATAAGAACTGGAAATCCTGTTTCTTTTTTTAGATAAGCAACCCATTGTTTTAGCTCTTCTTTTTCAACTAAATCAGCTTTATTCAACAAAAGAAGCCTTGGTTTTTCTCCCAAGAGCTTCTTAATGTTAGTATAACTACTACTTAAGGGTATTCTTGCGTCTCGTACTTCAATCACAACATCAACTAAATTGAGTTTTTCTTTAAGCTGACGCTCTGCTTTTGCAATATGACCTGGGTACCAATGAATATGCAAGAGAAATTCCCCCTTTTTAAAGTGTTTAGAGTTACTTAACTCCAAATACTTATCTTTTTTCGATTTTTTCCTTGATACGAGTTGCTTTACCAGAACGTTCTCTTAAATAATATAATTTAGCACGTCTTACATCACCTTTTCTAAGTACTTGGATTTTTTCAATACGTGGTGAGTGAACTAAAAATACACGTTCAACACCTACACCTTGAAATACTTTTCTTACAGTGATTGTTTTGTTGATACCAGAACCATGTTCTGCGATAATTGCGCCTTCGTAAGCCTGAATTCTTTCTTTGTTACCTTCAACGATCTTACAAAATACTTTAACAGTATCACCAGGATTCATTTCTGGTAATTCACGAGTAGTGTATTCAGCTTCTAAATTTTTGATAATAGGATTCATTTTTGCTATTCCTTATATTTTGACTAACATATACATTTATTCTCATAATAATTAAAACAAAAATTAAAAACAAGTATATGTTAAAAATTTTGTTAAATTGTAAAGATTTTTTTAATTTTGTAACAAATTATAGTATAATTAGCAAAAACAAATCTTTAGATTATTTATTACAATAGCCGATCACATTTTATAAGAAAGAACAAAATATACATGATAAATCCATTAACTGGAAGTAATATCTCAAAATTCATAACGAAAATGACAAAAGCTGATGCAATGGGACCAATTATTGCATTAGAAGCGACTGTTACAATCGGAAGAACTATTCAAGCTTATAAAAGAGGTGGTCGTGATGAAGCAAGAGAGCGTGCAATTGAAGAAACGACAGGAGCAATAGTTTGGCTTGGTGGAGTTAAGGTTCTTAATAAACTTGGCGATAAACTGTTAGGATTAATTCTAGGACCTAACGGTGGGAACTTTGATGTAGGTACAGATAAGGTTTTAAGAACTCCGTTTGAAAACTTTATGGGGAAACGTAGTGGAAGAACATTTAGCCCAAAAGCTGTATCATTAATGAAAGCAAGTAAAGTTCTTGCAAGTGTTTTACTTGCAGATGCGTTCATTGGCTTAGTAATGCCGAAGTTAAATCAAAAACTTACTCGTAGCATTTTTGCAAAGAAAAAAGAACAGCAAAGTCATCAGATTGAAACTGAGAATTCGAGATCTGTTGATAAAGACTCTAAAAATATTGGTAATCCAGCGTTTAAAGGTGCAATAAATGTCTTTACAAATGTGATAGAAAATACAAATACTGGTAAATTATTATCTACTGACGTTGGTTTAACAAGTGGCAGAATTTATAGTGCAAGAAATAATGACGAAAGACGTGAAATCGCAATAAGAGATATTGGCTCAGTATATTTTTATATGTGGGCTCAAGGACATGTTTGTAAATTATTAAACTTTATTGAGACTGGAAAATTTAATAGATTAAATCCTACAACAGCAGAGGATTTAACTAATAGATTGCAATATGTGTTGAAATTACATGGCGGGGAAATGACTGCTGAAGAATTTAGAAAAGCGGTCTTAGGTAAAAATCTTGCTGATATAAAATTGCCAGAAGGAATTGTTTTTGAGACAGCTGAACCATCTAATTTTTCTAGATTTATGAATAATATTTTCAAGAGACCTCAAGGAAAAGGTCTTAGAGTAGCAAAGGTCAGCCAAATAGAAGAATCAGGCTTGGTAGACTCGAAGGTTATGACTAGAATTAAAAATCTGTCGACTTTACAGCCACTAAGACAAGGTGAAGCTGTTATTACAGAACAACAGTTAATCGATGCATTTAATGAATGTGAAATGAATAATCATAAGTTTTTAAATAAAGTTTATAATAATTTCACAGGAAGAAAATATAATTTCTGGAAGAAAAAAGTTGTTCAAGGAAAATCAAGCAGTGAGTTTGAATATGTATCTGAAAGCAGCCTTCGTGCGTTGAAAGCTCAGATGGAAGACTATGTTACAAATTTATGTAAAAAAGTAAAAGATGGTAAAATTACACAGGAAACATTAAATAAATATAAACAAAGAAATTTAATCTTCAGTGGTATTAATTTTGTTGCTGGATTTACAGTTGCAGCAGTATTCTTATCAACATTAATACCGAAATTCCAATATTGGGTAACAAGACAAAAAACTGGTAAAGATGAGTTTCCTGGTGTATATGAATTTGATTAAATAAGAGAAAAATCGTGTTAAAAATTTGCTTGCAATACTCATACAAAACGGATGTCCAAATTTGGACATCCGTTCATAATTAATATTTGATTTTTAAACAAGATATTTTAGCCATACATAAGCTGTAGATAGAGCTAAAGATGTAAATGTCGCAACGACACCGTATTTTAGATATTCCATAAATTTAATAGGGTGTCCTGCTGCAGCAGATGATTCTGAAACAATGACATTAGCAGCAGCACCAATGATTGTCATGTTTCCACCTAAGCAAGCACCAAGAGATAATGCCCACCATAGTGGATATGCAAAATCCATACCTTGTGTCGATGTGATTTCAGCAATCATAGGAGCCATGGTTGCTGTATAAGGAATATTATCAATAATTCCCGATAAAATACCAGAACCCCAGAGGATAACCATAGAAGCAATAGCTTGAGAACCGTGGGTGATATCAAGCAACCATTTTGCCATTAATTCAATACCACCAGCTGCTTCAAATCCACCGATTATGATAAATAGTCCAATAAAGAAAAATATTGTGTTCCATTCAACATCGTGTAAGATTTCGTGTGGTTTTTCAAATAATAATAAAATACTTGCTCCAGCCATAGCACAAACGCAAGTTTGGATATGCGTAATATCGTGTGTAACAAAGCCGATAATAACTAATAATAAAACTAATAAAGAACGTATCATTAGAGCTTTGTTTGTAATCGTATTTGAGTTATCCATTTTTGCAACTTTAGCCATGTTTTCTTCTGTTGCGTGTAATAATTTTCTGAACCAAAATACCATTATTAAAATTACAACTAACATTGTAATCAGAACAATAATGGTTAATTCATTGATAAAATCCATGAAAGTGAATCCTGCAGCACTACCAATGATGATATTTGGAGGATCTCCAATTAAAGTTGCTGTTCCACCTATATTTGAAGCTAGAATTTCTGTAATGAGAAACGGTATTGGGTTTATATCTAATTCTTTAGCAATTGCAAAAGTTACAGGCATGATAAGTATAACGGTAGTTACGTTATCAAGAAAAGCTGATGCAATAGCTGTAAATATCGCTAGACAACAAAGGATGATTTTAGGATGTCCTTTGGTTTTTTTTAGCATTTCATTTGCTACCCAATTAAACATTCCACTTCTAGTTGCAATGCTTACGATAATCATCATTGATACAAGTAAAAATATTACATTAAAATCTACGAAATTGATAAAATAATCTGGGTCAAAAGTACCGTTGACTTTTTGAGCCTGTCCTAAAAGTCCTAGTAATAGAGTTAATGAACCACCTATAAGCGCGACAGTCATTTTAGGTATTTTTTCTGTAGCAATAAAGAAATAAGCTACAATAAGAATTGTTGCTGAAACTGCAATAGCATTTGCATGCGCCCAGCTCGTTATAAATTCCATTTTCCCTCCTCGTTTAATTTAAAAATCCTATAACAGACTAATCATAATATAAAAAACGAGAATTACAAGATTGTTAGGATTGAGGATTTATGTTTACATTACTTAATAAAAACGCAATTTTTCTACGCAAAATGTTTTTATATATATAGCAATCAGTGTGAAGGTGATTTTATGGCTCAAAATGTATCAATGCAAACTTCTAATAATTTTGGCTCAATTAGTAGATTAGGTACTGCTGATAATGGTAGAGTTGTTTTTCAGATAATAAATGCATCTGGTGAAAAAGCTGCAAAAGTTAGCTTAGCGCCACAAGAGGCTGATGTTTTTGAAAAATCATATCAAACACTAATTGACTCTGCTCCTAAGATTGAAAAATTTATAAAAGATAATCCTCCTGAAAAGTTAGAAAAAAAGAAAAAAACAGCAAAATGGATAATTGCATTGGGTGGTGTTGCTGGCGGTATCGTGCCATTATTGAAATCTAAAATTAATGGCATACTTAGTGGGTTATTATGGACAGGCTTAACTATAGTTGGAACTTTGGCAGGTCTTGCGCTAGGTGCGTTAGGCGCTTCAAAATTAACAACTCCACAAGGCATGAAAGATCTTAATAAAGCTACTGCTATAATTTCTAAACTTGATATTCAGCCTGTAGAAGAATAAAATTTACATGACGTTAAATCTATGTTAAAATAATATAAAAAAGAGAGGTTTTTATATGAAAAAATTTGGATTTACAATGGCTGAAGTACTTATTACTTTAGGTATAATAGGGGTAGTTGCAACAATAACTTTGCCAACTGTTATAGTTGATGCTAGAACAGCTCAGCTTGGTCCTAAATTAGCAACTGCTGCTTCGACATTTGAGCAAGCAAATCAAGCGTTATTAGATGCGTATAATGTTGATAAATTAAGTGAAACAGGACTGTTAATTGGAGCAAATGATCCGAGAGACTATATTGTAGAATTACTAAATCATATGAAAGGAACAAGAAATAGTGTTTCATTGATTACAAAATCTGGAGTTACGTTTACTTTCCCTAAGGCAACAAATAATGCTAAACTTGTTTTTCTACAGGAAAATGAGACAGCTGCTCATAAACAAAGATTAATGTTAGGTGAACAACCTGATATTAGTGTAGAAGTAAATGGTCAGAATTTTGCTTTTTCTCTTTGGAATGATGGTTCATTAAAAGCAAAAGGTAGTACTGGTTGGAATGCTTCTGAGACTTCTAATTATGGTGGAAAGGAGCATTGGAAGCAAAAATGTACAAAAGATGTAAAACCTGGAGATGAAAAATATACTTATTGTACTGGAAGTATTTTTGAAAACAATATGAAATTAGTGCGTGAGAAATCCCAAGAAGAGTTACACTTTTGATTAAATGTCATTAAAATAAGATGAGCAAGTCAGCTCATCTTATTTTTTGTATGTGTATTGTAATATTATTAGCATTTGTAACTGTTGGGAATTTACACATTGATAATGTTTTAAGATTATTAAAAGCTTTATAATATCATTTTATTTATATGAAATTTTTTGTGCTAAAATGAACTAAGGGAAGAGGTTTATCGTTATACTTTAAAGGTTGATTAATGGCACTTATAGAAGTTAAAAACGCAATAAAAACATATCAAATGGGCGATGAGTTATTCTATGCCATGAATGATATATCGTTTGAAATAGACCAAGGTGATTTCGTCGCAATTATGGGTACATCAGGTTCTGGAAAGTCTACCTGTATGAACATGTTAGGAACACTTGATAAGCCAAATTCAGGACAATATCATCTTGATGGTGTTGATGTTTTTTCTTTATCTGCTGATGAGCTATCAGATATTAGGAATAATAAAATAGGTTTTGTTTTTCAAGGTTTTAATCTGATATCAAGAACTTCTGCATTAGATAATGTTCAATTGCCTATGGTTTATAAAGGTATTCCAGAAGAGGAACGTATTGAACGTGCAAGGCAAGCTTTAAAGATTGTAGGACTTGAAAAAAAAGAAAATAATTTACCTTCGCAAATGTCAGGTGGACAACAACAGCGCGTTGCTATCGCAAGAGCTATTGTAAATGATGCTCCGTTAATCTTAGCTGATGAACCTACTGGTAATTTAGATACTAAAACAAGTATTGATGTGATGGAGTTTTTTGTTAATTTGAATGAGAATTTAGGTAAAACTATTGTGCTTGTTACGCATGAACCTGATATTGCTGAATATACAAAACGTATATTAAGATTTAAGGATGGAAAAATAATAGAGGATATTCGTAGAAAATGATAGACTTTAAGTCAACATTAAAGATTGCTTTAAACTCGTTGAAAGTAAATAAAATGCGTTCAGCATTAACAAGTTTGGGTATAATTATTGGCGTCTCTGCTGTAATTGTTATGCTTGCAATTGGTGAAGGTACAAATAGGCAAGTGCAAGCTAATATGGAGTCAATGGGTTCAAATTTATTAACTGTCCGTTCAGCTTCTGCTAAAAGTGGTGGGATTTCTATGGGAATGGGGTCAAAGCCAACTCTTAGTGTTAAGGATGCAGAAGCAATTAGGAAAACAGCAAGGGGTATTGATGCTGTTGCACCTTTGATGAACGCCTCTAAACAGGTTATGTTTGGAAATCAAAACTGGTCAACAAGCGTATATGGTATTACATCTCCTTATCTTTATGTGAAAAATTATGAAATGGAGTTGGGACGTACTATTAATATGGAAGATGATAATAATGCTTCAAAAGTCTGTATCATTGGTAAGACTGTAGAGCGTGAGCTATTTGGTGATGTTAATCCTGTTGATAAAACAATTCGTATCGGGAATTTGCCTTTTAGAGTTATCGGAACTCTAAAAGCTAAGGGACAGTCTGGACCTATGGATCAAGATGACTTGATATTTATTCCTTTATCTACAGCACAAAGAAAAGTCTTTGGAACAGATTTTCCAGGTGCTGTAAATCAAATTATTGTTAAGGCAAGTTCTATTGAGGATACAGCAGTTGCGTTAAGTGATATTAAAGATATTCTCCGTAGATGTCATAGGTTAGGTAAATCTCAAGAAAATGATTTTGAAATCCGAAACAGTGCAGAATTTCAGGAAAAAATGAAATCCACAGCTCAAACTTTTGCAATACTTTTAGCTTCTATTGCGTCTGTATCACTGATTGTAGGAGGTATCGGTATTATGAATATAATGCTAGTTTCTGTAACTGAGAGGACAAAGGAAATTGGTATAAGGATGGCAATTGGAGCGAGAGCTTTAGATATTAGAATGCAGTTCCTTATTGAAGCCTTAGTGTTATCTCTTTTAGGGGGGATGATTGGGGTTTTATTAGGGGTTTTAATCGCATTGTTAGTTGCAGGAATTTTTCATACAGCAGTTGTTATATCTATTGCACCAATTTTACTCTCGTTTACTTTTTCTGGTTTAGTGGGTATTGGATTTGGGTATTATCCTGCATATAAAGCATCGCTTCTAAATCCAATTGAAGCTTTAAGATATGAATAGCCAGTATGTAGAATTTTTTTATTTTAATTTTAGCAAATAATTATTTTATGCTAAATAAACAAGTTTGGATTTTTATTGTATCAGTATTATTTTTATTATATTTATTTTATCTTATTGGCTCAACAAGGATTATTATTCATTTTAAGGATTTAGATCCTTTACGTGAGCGATTATCTGTTTACTATAACGGATTTAAAATTGGTCGTAGTATAAAAATTTATCCAGACAAAGATTATAAATCGACTCTTATGGATATTAGAGTCGATTTGAGAAAATTAAGGTTACCAGCAAATACAACTGCAACCTTACGAAGAAAAGATAAAAAGGATTACATTGAATTAGTATATCCGAAATCACCTTATCTCGAAAATTTAAAACGTAATGATATTATTGAAGGTTATTTGGGTATAAATTTTGAACATTATTTGCAGGCACAGGCAGAAAGTGGTGGACTTGATGAGATAAAGGAGAATGTTAATCGTACAATTGTTTCAGCAGGTAAGACGTTCGATTCTTTAACTGGAATGATTGATGTATTAGCTGATATTCTTAAAGATGTTCAACCTCTGATTACTGATACTGCAAAAAACTTGGAATTAACTTCAAAAAATTTAGCCGAAGCTTCTCTAGAAATTAATAAATCTATTAGCAAAGGTTATATTGATAAATCATTATATAATATTCAGCAAACAAGTGATAATCTCGTTTTAATCACAAAAAACACAACTGGATTTACTGACGGGCTTAATAAGCAAAGTAGTATTTTGGTAAATTGTTTGTTGAAAAACCTTAATTTAGTAGTCTGTAATATTAATATAATTGTAGAAAATGTAAAAGATACATTGAATAAAAACTTGGGTGGATTGAGGCTGATATTTAAAGGAACAAGTTAGATTATTTATTAGCAAATTTTAAATTTACAGGTTTTTTATATGATATGAATGTTCAAAATGTACAAACTCGTATAAATTTTTATAATCAAAATTCTAGGCCTCAAAATAAGAAACCTGAATTTATTGATAAATTTTTAGGCTTGGTTAGAAATCAATCAGATATTAATGATTGTGTCGCTGTCCCTAGAGGAATTTTTAAGGCATATCTTTGGATTATGGGAGGTTTTGGTTTGATAGGAATTTCTAATGCGATACCTAATAAATTTGTGAATTTTAAGTCAGCATTGTCGATTATTGGAAATGTTTGTAATATTATAAGCGCATTTTATTTCGCAAAACCTTTTGCCTTTAAAGGCGTTTCTCCGACTTGTAAAATGGAAAAATAATATATAAATAATAAAAAAGAGGATAAGCTTATGCTATCCTCTTTTACCCCAAATATCATACCTAAATTTTCTAATTAATTTGTGATTTTAATGTATTAAATTTTTTAATAATGGAACAGGTAAATGTAATAAATATTTTTAATTTTAATTAGGTTAATTTAAAATCTCCTCCCGTTCAAATCTGTTAGCCATCACTCCTTTCAAGTCTCTCGATATTCTTATATTATCTTTTCAAATTTTATTATCAAGTAAACAATTTTGTGAAAAAATTTACAATTGACCATGCCCCTTGTCTTTATTAAATAAAAGCAATATTTACAAAAATTTACTTTGTTATTGCTTTTTTTTATGTTGACAAAAAATCTTTAAAAGCATGTCTAATATTGATAGTTATTACCACCTATGCTAAAATTTTTTTATGAAAAAGATAGCATTAATAAGCCACGGTTGTGCAAAAAATTTAGTTGATTCTGAGTTGATTTTAGGTATTCTTTCTCAGAATGGATATCAAATTACTTTAAATGAAAATGAATCTGATACAGTTATTGTAAATACTTGTTCTTTTATTTCTGATGCTGAGAAAGAGTCTGTGCGTTCAATTTTAGAAATGGTGGAAGCTGGAAAAAAAGTTGTTGTATCAGGGTGTCTTTCTCAAAAACACGCTATTGATTTAAAACTAGCAATTCCTGAAATTAAAGCCGTTGTTGGAACAACTGATTTTGTAAAAATAATTGATGTATTAAAAAGAATTGAATATGAAGATTTTGTAAATGAAGTTTCAAAAGAACCAAATTTTATTTATCCTGAAAATGTTGAACGCCAGCAGATAACAATGGGTGCAAGTTCATATATAAAAATTGCAGACGGTTGTAATTACCGTTGTGGTTATTGTGTTATACCGTATTTAAGAGGTAATTATAACTCTAGAAAAATGGAAGATATTATTTCTGAAGCAAAAAATATGGTTAAAAAAGGGGTTACGGAAATAATTTTGGTTGCGCAAGATACAACAGGATATGGTATTGATATCTATAAAAAACCTATGTTATCTGAACTATTAAAAGAATTAAACAAAATTGAAGGATTAGGTTGGATTAGAGTTATGTATGCTTATCCAACTCAAATGAAAGATGATTTATTAATAACTATAAATGATTGTGAAAAAGTCGTTAAATATGTTGATATTCCTCTACAGCATTCACATCCTGAAATGCTAAAACTCATGGCAAGACCTTCTTTTGACTATCGACCAATGATTGAAAATATAAGAAAACAAATTAAAAATGTTTCAATAAGGACAGCTTTTGTTGTTGGTTATCCAGGCGAGACTGAGGAATATTTTGAACATCTTTGTCAATTTGTTCGTGATATGAAGTTTGATAGAATGGGTGTATTTACTTATTCAAGAGAAAAAGGTACTCCTTCTTATTCGATGAAGCCTCAAGTACCGAAGTGTATAGCAAAACAGCGTTGGAAGAAATTAATGGCAATTCAACAAGAAATCTCAAGGGAAAGAAATCAGAAGCTTGTTGGAAAGCTTTTACCTTGTATTATTGAATGTTATTCTGATGATGGTGAAGTTATAGCTCGTACAGAATATGATGCTCCA
>JAGBXP010000003.1 GCA_017629215.1 bacterium
ATTGTTTAAATCTTCTGATTTTACTGTTTCTACTGTAAATAACATTTTTTAAAGCTCCGTTTGTTTATCTCTTATATATATATAAAGTATATGGAAAATAAAAAATTGCCTTTTTTAAGCCCAATTATTAAGAAATGTAAAATTAGATTACATTTTTTCTAAAAATATTTATAGTCTTAATATTTTAAGATATAATATATTAGTGTTGGGGTAATTATGAGAGAAAGAATTTTATTATTTATAATATTATCACTATTAAGTGTTTTTCTATACGTTTTTCAAAATCATGTTGATACAACAGTGGGGTTTTTAATCCTATGTGCTACTATGGTTACTTATGGGCTTTATTCTATCGCTGCGACAAAATATCAAAAGCGTAAACTAAAAAAACATCCTTTAATAATTAATGAGAGCTATAAACCTTTTATATCAATAATGATACCTGCTCATAATGAAGAATATGTAATTGCTAATACAGTAGAAAATGTGCTTGAAATAGATTATCCGAATTTTGAAATAATCGTAATTGATGATAGAAGTACTGATAACACAGCAGATGCTGTGCGTAAATTAGAAGCAAAACACGAAAAAGTTATAGCTTTCATTCGAAATAAAGATGCTTTCCCTGGAAAATCTGCAGTTTTGAATGACGCTATGAATATTGCTAAAGGCGATGCTATTCTTGTATTTGATGCTGACGCAACAGTTGAACCAGATTTTTTAAACAAATTAGTCCCTCACTTAGAACCTGCTGATGTTGGTGCTGTACAGGCTAGAAAAATCATACGAAACAAAGATTTCAACTTCTTAACAAGATGCCAAAACAATGAATACACATTAGATACACATTTTCAAACTGGTAGAGATGCTGTAAAAGGTGCAGTTGAGTTACGTGGTAATGGTGAATTAATAAAAAGAGAAGCTCTTAAAGATATTGGGGGATGGAATAATTATACAATCACTGATGATTTAGATATGTCAACAAGACTTCACATAAAAGGTTGGGATATTCGCTTTTGCCCAGAAGCTTGCGTTTACGAAGAAGGTATAATATACCTATTTCCATTATTCCGTCAACGCAGACGCTGGATGGAAGGTACAATTAGACGTTATTTAGAATACTTTGGGGAAGCTATTAGCTCTAAAAAAATGTCCCTTAGAGCACGCCTAGATATGGCTATTTATATCACACAATTTATTATGCCTTTATGGTTTATGCTAGAACTTGTATTTAGAATTGTACGTTACGTTACTGATAAAATCTGCCCAACTGTCTATAGCTTGCACAATGTTATATGGTCATCATTAACAATTGCATCAGTAGTTGGCTTAGGTTTCTTCCTTGCCATAAGATATGCATTGAGAAGATATGACTTTGTTCCACGTCTAAGTGCTTTAAAACAAGCATTTGAAACGACTGTATATATGTTAACAATTTGGTTCCCAATGGAATTATTCATTTGTGGAAAAATTCTTTTCCGTAAAAAAGATATGAATTGGGGTAAAACAACACATGGGCTTATTCAAGAAGAAGAATCTCAAAGACAAGAATTATTACAAGAAAAAGAATTACAAAAAGTTTAGTATAAATAAGGGAAAAAACATGACAGTAACAATGAATGAATTAGAGTATGTTAGAGAACACGTAAGACAAGTCCCTGACTTTCCAAAGCCAGGCATATTATTTTTAGATATTACTACTGCAACTAAAGATGCGAAATCATTTGAAATATCAATGAATTATCTATTTGAGCAGTTTAAAAATGAAAAAGTTGACTATGTTGCAGGCATTGAATCTAGAGGATTTATTTATGGTGCAACACTTGCTAACAAATTAAATGTTGGTTTTGTTCCAATTAGAAAACCTAACAAGTTGCCAGCTGATACTGTTAAGGAATCTTATTCCTTGGAATATGGCACAGACACCATTGAGATGCACGCTGACGCAATCAAAGAAGGTGATAGGGTTGTTATTATTGACGACCTTTTAGCTACAGGTGGAACTGCAGTTGCTGCTTGCAATTTGGTTAGAAAAGTTGGTGGAGAAGTTGTAGCTACAGCATTTATTATTGAGCTTGATCCTCTAAAAGGCAGAGAAAAACTTGAAGCTATTGATGTAAAAGTTGTTTCTATGTTAAATTATGACTTAGATTAAGATATTTAACTTTTAATACTAAATTTCAAAACTTTTTCTATTTTATTTATAGAAAAAGTTTTGTGTTCTCCACATAGCTTGAAGAAAGCAAATATTCACCTAATAATTTTTCAAGCCTAATATTATAAATATTATTAATTTCCTTTATAAAATAACAAGGACTTGTTACATTAACTTCAATTATCTTGTTATTAATCACATCAAGTCCTGCCATTACAATTCCCATAGAGTTTAATTTTTTTGCAATCGGTGAAAAATAACTTAAATCTGCTTCTGTCAATTCTGATTTAACCAAAAAATCATCATTGTGAGTATTGAACTTAAAATCATCAGAGCTTGATAGTTTTTTTATACAATATGGTAAAACTTTATCTCCAAGTGTTAAAACCCTTGTATCACCTTGCTTTACTTCTGGAATAAATTCTTGAATCATTAACAAAGTTGTTTCATTATTAGTTAGTGTTTTTATTATAGTCCTTGTATTAGGATCACCATCATACAAATACATAACACCTGAGCCAAAACATTGATTTAGAGGTTTTAGTATAATCTGTTTATGTTTAGACAAAAATTTCTCAATATCATTTAATGACGATGTAACAATACAATCTGTCATATATTCTTTAAAATAAAGACTGTGTAATTTTTCATTAAAAGATCTAATTGATTTTGGAGAATTAATAACTTTTGTTTTTACAAAATCAAAAATATAAGTAGAATTAATATAGTTAATATCAACTGGTGGATCTGGACGAAACATTACAAAATCAAATAAATCTATTTCTTTATGTTCAATAATATCCTTATAAAAAATATTATTATTTTCTACAAAACTTTCATAACAATTCGTAAAAGCAATATCATTTTCCAATGAAAGCATTGGTATCGTTGAAATATAAACTCTATGACCTTGTTCCAAAAACTCTTTTATTAACCAAAAATTTGTAACTAAATTATTAAACTCAAAATATTTAAGCTCTACCTTATCTATAATGAAAAGTATTTTTTTCATGATAACCTCGTTTATTCAAATGGTAACATTAAGCGTTATATTTAACAAGTATAATTTATAAAAACAGTTCGGTGATATTAGTTTTTTTTATGATACAATTAATAAAAATGAATACGGGGAAATTTTGGTGGAAATCCAAAGCTGTGCCGCAACCGTTATAGTCGGAACACCCAAAAATTGAGCTAAATTATTAAATTACTAAAAATATTGATTTAAGCTCGCTAATAAAACATCACTTCGGGTCAAAGTGTTGTAGAGCTTTCCCGTTGTAAAGAATAGGGAAGGTTTTTTAATTTGCCATCACAAGTTCAAAATATTAATAAAGTAAATACTGGTCTATGTCCACATGGACTTCCACCAGGAGCGTGTCCTATCTGCTCAAAAATGGGTGGAGGTGGTAGTCTAAGAGCTGGTGAACGCCCACAAAAAGCTGGCGAAATGAGCTATCATCAATGCGTTATGCTCGGTAATCTAATGCGCGCGCATAAACTTGCTCAAAAACGTCAAATACAATTATTAGCTCAAAATATAGAAGCAACTAAAAATTTTGAAAATCTTATGATAAAAATTAGTAATAACTTACAAAATTTTATCCAGAAAATGAGTAATTCTTTTATAACAAAGCCCATTGCATTTATTACTCAATATACAGCGATGCCACTAATAAATTTTATAAAAAATCTGCCTCGTATAATTCAGAATTTTCAAAATTTAAGATTTGAAATTCAAGATAAGTTAAACGCAATCTTTGGTGAATTAAAGAATTTTATACAAAAAAAGATTACAGATATTTTGCAAGCAGTAAAAAATAAATTAGAAGGCTTATTCAAAATATTTAAAAAAAATAATACAGATGACGATGATACAAAAATTGATGATGATAAAAAAATTTTCAATTTAAAAAAAATATTACGAAAAATAATTAGAAAGAAAAAAGAAAAAAATGACGACAGCAATAAAAATAAACAATGATTTTGAATCAAAAAGATTACAACGAAATATGACAGATACACAAAAACGTAATTCCAACAATGTAAAAGAAGGCAAACTTGTTAATGCGTTTGTTAAAGATCCAAACCTTTCACTTGATGAAACGCTAGATACATTAGTAATCTCTCAATCTGAAGTTGAACTTCCAAAGAAACTTGACGAAATTGAAACTTCTAAAGATAAAAGCCTATATTATTTAGCTGGAATATCTATTGGTGTAATGGGTATATTGGGTGGTTTCACGCTATTAATGAAAAATTTTTCAAAACAAAAATTAAATACAACAAAAGAGTTTTTACTTCCTGGAATAACTCGTAATCATTGCATTAATAACGAAATTCATCAAAGTATCTTTTCAATGATTCAATCTCCAAACCGAAGAACAATATTATCAGCAATAGGAGTTATTGTTTTAGGTTCAATGGCTTTTCTTGCTAAAACCTTTATTGATGGTTTTCGTGATGTATGGATAAAACAAAAAGAAGCTGATATTCAAAAAAAATTACAAGAGAATTTAATAGAAGTAGAAAGACAATCGTTTTCTGGAAAAATAGAAATTATTAGAAGTATACTTTCTAATAAAGCAAAAATATTTTCTGAGAACTTACAACCTTCATTTAAGAAAAACAAAAAAGATATAACAGAAAATAAAAATTCCAATATCCCATTTGCACTAGCAGGTATTTTATCACTAAGTAGTATTCTCGCTTTAGGTTATTTTTCTATGCGTAACATTCGCAAAAGCGAAGAATTTATAAAACAAGGTCTAAAAAACACTCGAGAAGGATTAGAAAAAGTAATACAAGAATTTAATAATAAGCAACCTATTAATGATATTGAATGTCATAATGGACAAATTCTAAAAGGTAAAGACGCTTATAAATATATTATTGAAAATATGCTTGAAGGAATATTTGCTAAGCCAAACGAAATAGAAGATTTTGTAAAAAAAATGGAGATAGATCCATGTGAAAAAAAAGATTTTATTAACCATTTAAAATCTGCGATGAATCAAGCTACAGAGAAAGTTAATAGTGCTATTGGTGGTTCTGGTAGAAATAAAATAACATATTTTTCACATGTTAATGATTACCTGTCATTTTTCTATGACTGGTTAATGAACCCTAAAAACCCTCAATTTAAAAATCTTTTTATAGGAATTTCTGGCGTTTCTGCACTTGCCTATTGTGGTAAAACAGCGTCTGAAGCAGTTAAAGATATACAAGTTAAAAAATATTCTGCAGATATAGAATTGGATTTACAAAAACGCCTTGTTGCAACTGAGCTTAGAAATTTTAAAGCTAAAAAAGATTCTGCAATAGAACCTCTTTGTGAAGAATTTTTTATACAAAAAGAAAAAGGTAAGTCTCCTGAAGAATTAAAAATCATAGCTGATAACATACTTTTTGAAATCAAAAACGGACCACCATTTGTTTATTCATAAATAAACCTAGTTTCAAACTTATACTAAAACCTCTTTTTCATTCTTATAAATAACATAACCAAGAGGTGCTTTTGGAGGTTTTTTGATAAATTTGCGTTTTGTATAAATAACACCAACTTTTGAAGGTAAGCTTGCTGAAGAATATTCTCTTGCTATTTTACAACATTCAAAAATTGTTTTCTCATCTGGTTCTTCGTCTTGAACTTTTAACAAGACATGAGAACCTGCACATAATCTAGTATGAAACCAATAATCCTCATCCCTTGAAAGTTTAGATATAATATAATCATTTTGCTTATTGTTTTTACCAACAAAAACTTCAAACCCATTGATATTAAACTTTTGCAACAAACCTTCCTTTGTAGAAGAATTCATTTGCTGAGCATGCTTAACTATCCCTAATTCATCTTTTATTTCTTCTAATTCATTAATATCAACAGCTTTTTCTATACTATATAACACATTTTCTAAATAATCCTTTTCAATCTCTAACTCTGCAAGCATTTGTTCAGATTTTTCTTTTGTTGTTTTCGATTTAGTATAAAGCTTATAATACCTTTGAGCATTTTCATTAAGCGTCATTGTATTATCAAGCTCTATGACAATTGTCTCTCCTGTAAAATAATTTAAAAGTTCAATATTATCAGAATAATCTTTTTTCTGATAAAGATTTGCAGTTAGCAATTCTCCATACAACTTATACAAATTAGTTTTATCTCGCTTATCTAAAAGTTGAGATATTTTCTCTATTGAATTTTTAATTCTTTTTAATTTTGGATTAATGATATTATTTAACTGAGCTTTAGAGTGTTTTATATTTATTTTTTCTTGAATTACAGCAAAATAGTTATCCAGTTTTGCATTAACATCAAATCCACTATCTAAAATTTTATATAAAGGTTCTCCCTGATATTTATCATTTAACTTAGGTGGATAAATATACTTTAGCCCCCCCTGAAGTTCTCGATAGCGACTCTTTTCAGAACCAATATTATGAGCGCAACCAATTATAACTTGAGAATCCCTATCATATAAAATAATATTAGAATGTTTACCCATAAGCTCAATACAAAGGCATAAAAAACGAGGCTGAGATAATTCATCCGTTATCTCAAAATACAATTCTAATATTCTTTCATTATCTATAACACAAGCATCTGCGATCTTACAGCCTTCCAAATATTTTCTCAATAACATACAAAACATTGGGGGTTGCTTAGGTATAACTAACCCTCTTTTTACTTCATTTTCTTTTGACATGAATGCTATATGATAAAGTTGAGGATTAATATTTATATAAAATTTTCTACTTTCACCATTATTACGCATAGAAAATATAAACTCTTTTCTAGTCGGTTGCTGTATTTTTTGCAAACGAGAACCTATAAAAAAATCAATATTTTCTTCAAAAAAAACTTTTAATGTATGACAATCAATATTTTGCATGTACTAATTATACTACAGTCTCAGGCTTAATAGATTTAGCAATTAAATATGCGTTTATAAACAACATATAACCTGCAAGAATTGTACCTTCTAATGTTGATAATATCCAAATCAAATAATTATTATCAAATATAGAATCTAAAATATACATAAGCCCACAAGAAAGAAATGCTGAAATAAAATTAATAACAAAGATTAAACCTAAGTTAGAAAAATATGTACGCAAATTCTGTTTAATCAACTTTGTAGCTTTTCTAAAAGCTAATAATGAAAATATTTTATCTTCATTTGCAAAAATCCATAGAAGAGCATTTACATATATAACAACAGCTATAGTGATAAGAACCTTTAGAATTGGTAATACGCATAAAGCTTTTAACGGAACTAATAAAAATAATAATATAGAATATATAAATACACTTAGTAAAGTTAAAATTAATATAACAACAAAAAACTTTAATCCTCTAATTAAAGAGTTTTTAAAATTAAAAAATGGTAAAACTATATTCAAATCTTGTTGAATTATAGCCTTAATACAAATCATCATATATCCATAAATAGCAAAATCTAAAAAGCAACTGATACTTGGTAAATAATGTAAATATGGTAAGGAGACTTTTTCTACAGTCGGAGCATAGCTTACTGAATTTAACAGTGGTGGAATTCCACAAATAGCAAGTGCTATAAATAACAATAAAAATAAGATAGCCGCTTTTTTAGTAAACATATTATCTTTAAACATATATGTAAAAATTTCTTGCATTATAAACTCCTTTTAACATACGGACGTTTATTATTATAACATGTAAATTCTAATGTTTGTAAAACTTAGTTAACTAAAAATCTTATAATTTAATTATTACTTAAAAAATCCTTAAATCTCTTAACAAAATCAAAAAAATATTGTTCAAACAAATTTAACTTATGATTGTAACTAATTGTAAAGATGTATTATACCCCGTTAAAAACCAATAACTACGAGCAATACAACATAACATAATATAATTTAGCATATTACCTCTGGCGCAATTTTTATCACTTTAAATACTTTATATATATAACAGATATAGAGAATATAAAGGAGAGCCAGAATGTCAAGCTATGGTATAAAAAATACACCAATGAGAATATTTGGTGGAGTTGGGAGCAACGGACAAGTCAAAAAATTACAAAATCCATTCGTTAATTCACCAACACAATATTTTCTTGGATTGGATGCTTATGGTGGTCTTGGCGTAGGGAAACTAGATTTATACGCAAGTGGTAGTTTCCAAATAACACCTAATTCAACAAAAAATCAATCAGAAGATTTAACACCACATCACGCACAAACAAAATCTGTATCTGCCGGATTAGGTTTACGTTTGAATCTTCCAGAGGGCTATGCTATTAACGTAAAAGGTAATATTGAAAAAGCTTTTTTAGAAAATGACCTTTGGGGTTACGCTTGTGGAGCTTGTGACAGAGAAAATTGTGATTATAAGCCAGGATATCACTATATCAAAAACATACCTCTAGCAAATACTGAATCTATATCAATTAATTTTGATGTAGAAAAAGAAATCAATAACAAGCACACTTTTAAACTAGGAGCTGGATACACAAAAGAAACACATAAATATGAATACCAAAACATAGAAAAGCCTTCTATTGAAGATGAAAAAATTCCTATAAGCTTTGGCTATAAATATAATCCAAATAAAAATACTCAATTCTTCATAAATCTAACCTCTAATATAGATTTTAGTAAGCAGAATGGAGGAATAAAACCAGAATTCACAGCTGGTGTTATTCTCTATGGCGAACATAAAAAGAAAATAAAGCTACGTAAGCTAGCTAAAAGTACCTCAAACCTTCACTATGAAGTAGGACTTAAAGGAACCACCATGCAAGATGGCGACAAATCATTACAGATATATAGTCCAACTACATCAATTATTGGCGAAGTAAAAAAAGGTGTTTTTTTCGCTAATGCAGGTTTTGACATATTAGGATATGCTTCTAAAGGCTATATGGCATCAAATGGCAAAAAAACCCCTGATAGTATTAAAGGTTCTGGGAATTCTACCAAGGAAGCAATGTACTTTGCAAAACCATTAAATGCTGAAGTTAATGGAGGCTGTGAATTTAATCTAAATAAAAATCTAACACTAAGAGCAACTGTTGGACAAAGTACATTTGGAGATTTTATGCCACGTAAATCTGACTCATCAACAGCTATTATGGAAAAGAATAAAGATAGTAAAATTAATGCACCTTTTCCGCCTATTAATGAGAATAGCGATATCGTATCTAACAATATTACATCATCAACAATGATCTCAGGAAGAAAAAATTCTGCAATGGTAGAATTAGAATTTAAACGAGAAGGATCATCTGGTATCACAAGAAATAGACGCACTGGTAAAATAAAATCTAAATTAAATGATTTTAATGCAACAATATATGGTGGTCTCGATTATACAACTATATGCAAAGCTACTACTGATTCAAATGGCGAAAGCAATTTAAAAGAACAAAATTATACAAGCGTACCCGTTGGATTTAAGGCAAGTTATAACCTCGGAAAAATGAGCGTTGGAATACACGATTATGATATAGATGTTTTTAGTGATATTTCTGTAGATGCTAAAAATATTAAAAATACACCAAACTTTGGGTTAGGATTAATAATTCGTCCTATTCGGTAATTAATACCAATTTATAAAATATCATTTTATAAACCAAATCTTCTTTTTAGCATAGATATTTCATCATCTTTGGTTAAACTAGAATTTTCAAGCTTGCATGCTAATAAATAATCAAAAATTTCTTTATATATAGGACCTTGTTTAATACCTAATTTTAATAAATCATCACCCTTAGTCGCTATCTCCACTTTTGCCAAATTAGTTAGATAATTGATTGCTACTTCATAATTAACCGAAATAGCATATAACAATATTGACTCTAATGGTACTTTATTAAAAAGATTATACGTACTAATATTATCCTCTGGCATACTTGATTTAATTCTTTCAAAATTTACTATTATTTCTTTTTCTTCATAAGTTAGTTCAAATCTAGACAAATCAAACAAGCCAAGATAAACCATATATGGATATTTTGAACCAAATTGCACATTCAATTCCCCAATATTATGTTCAACTCGTGGTATTAATTGATTTTCTCCTAACAATCTATAAATACCTTGATTTATAAATTTATCAAACGCTTTATCATTATTTAGACTGAAAGTTTCTTTAAGCTCTTTTTTTAAACGATGATAGCTAATATCATAATTTATATTACTTAAATATAAATCCTGTAACTTTTTAGTCGAATTATCTAATTCAAACCCAAATCTAACCGAAAATTTTAATCCTCGCACTATTCTGCTAGGATCATCTATAAAGCTTAAATCATGCAAAACTCTAAGCTTTTTATTCTTAATATCTTCTAATCCATTAAAATAATCAATTATTTCTCCTGTTACAGTATTTTTTGCTAAAGCATTAATCGTAAAATCTCTACGCTTTAAATCTTCAAACAAAGTACATCCTAAAGTTTTTACCACTGGCAAATGCCCTGATTTTGGATAAATCTCTATTCTTGTTGAAGCTATATCAACTTCTTGCCCATCTAAAACAACCCTTACAGTTCCAAAATCAGGGTTTGTCCTTATAATTTGCATGTTCTTTGCAAATTCAATAGCATTACCCTCATAACAATAATCAATATCAACAGACTGAAGTCCAAGGATTTCATCCCTAACGAAGCCACCAACATAATATAGTTTTTCATTATTTATCTGCACTACAATTACCCTTATTATGTAACAATGAAGATATTAATGCGCTTATAATGAATGCTAGACCTAACAGCCCTGTAACTACCTCAGGAACATGATGGAATGTTGATACAAACATTAGAACTGCTAAAACACCAATTGCCCAATGTGCGCCGTGCTCTAAATATAAAAATTGTTTTAAAGTTTTTTTCTCTACAAGCATTATGGTTAAAGAACGAACGAACATCGCTCCTATAAATAATCCAATAGTAATAATTAAAATATCTTTACTTAATGCAAACGCACCTAAGACACCATCTAATGAAAAAGAAGCATCAATTAATTCAAGATACAAAAAGCCGACTAAACCAGAGCATTTAACCGCATCAGCACATAACTTTGCACGTTCCTCTTGCCTTCTCTCAAGCCATTCAGCCAAGCCATCAATTAACAAATATGTAATAATACCTGCAACACCTGATGTTAATACATTTACTTGATTAGCTGGATCAATTTTATATGATAATAATCCCAAAACTGCTAAGGTAATCATTGTACAGATACCACGCACACAAGATAAGCATTGAATTTTACGTTCAACAAAAGGAAGCCAATGCACTTCCTTCTTTGCTTCTGTAAAATAATCTAAAAACAACATTAACAAAAATGCACCACCAAAAGTAACAATCGGTGCATGAGTAAGTTCTAAATAATGAGCATATTTATCAACATTATTAAGAGCCATATCAAGAACAGATAACATATTCAAGTTGGCAAATATCGCAACAACAGCTATTGGAAATACAAATCTCATCCCAAATACAGCTATCAAAATTCCCCAAGTAATAAATCTATGACGCCATTTTTCAGACATCTTTTCTAGCTTCATTGCATTTACTACAGCATTGTCAAAAGACAAACTAATTTCTAATACAGCCAGAACTGCTGCAATAAACATACATGTCAAGCCTGACCCTTTATGTACATGCTCTCCCCAAAAAAATGCACTAGCTAAACCTAATATCGTTACTAAATATGAACTAAAAAAGTATTTTAACATTTATCGCTCCTTCTATGATACTCGTCCGTACATATCCTCATATCTAATGATATCTTCTTCGATTAAAATATCACCCTTTTGCACTTCTATTATTTTAAGAACTTCATTATAAGGATTTTGAAGAGAATGAATTTCCTTAACAGCTATGTCCACACTATGTCCAGGACTCAAGAAATGTTCTTTCCCTTCGAGTACAACCTTTGCATGTCCTTCTAACACAACCCAATGTTCACTTCTATGGTTATGAGATTGAACAGACAATTTCTGACCAGGATTAACCTGTATCATTTTTGTTAAAAATCCCTTACCTTCACCTAAGACTGTATAATACCCCCAAGGTCTGTACACTGTCTTATGAACTTTGTACGTTTCATCATTTTGAGTCTTTAGAGTATCATATATTTTCTTAACTTCCTGAGCCTTATCTTTACGACAAGCTAAAATTGCATCTTCCGTTTCAACAACAATAACATCCTCTAGACCAATTGTTGCTACTAACTTTGAAGAAGAATAAACAAAAGAATTTTTTGAGCCTTCATCAATAACATGTCCAATCTTTACATTACCGTTTTCATCCTTTTTACTAACATCATATATAGACTTCCAGCTTCCCAAATCATTCCAATCGCTCTTTAATTCAACCAAAGCTATCTTATCTGATTTCTCCATAATTGCGTAATCAATTGATATATTTGGCATTTTATCAAACTCTGTATAAGGTATCTCAGTATTATTTTCAAAATCAAAATTATTTAATAAATTATAAATCTCTGGTGCATATTTTTTAGCCTCATCTAAAATTGTTGAAGCTTTAAACATAAATATACCACTATTCCAATAATAATTACCTTTATTAATATATTCTTGTGCCATTTCTTCATCTGGCTTTTCTACAAACTGATTAACAGTGTATACTCCGTCAATTAGTTCCTTTGCTACATTCACATAGCCATAACCAATTTCTGGATAAGTAGGTTTTATCCCAAAAGTTACTATATATCCTTTTTCTGCAAGCTTCTCACCCTCTTTTACAGATAACGCAAAAGATTTTACATCATTAATTATATGATCAGATGGTACAGCTAAAATGATTGGATCACTCTTAGTTGTATCAATAACAAATTTACTCGATAGAATTATCGCTGGAGCTGTATTTTTAGCTATAGGTTCTGATAAAATTTTTGGAGATTCTGCCAACGATGAAAGCTGAAAACGAACATTAGGGGAATGTTTTATACCCGTAATACTTATAATATTTTCTGCTGGCATACATTCTAGCAATCTACTGAAGGTTGCTTGGAGCAAGCTATCATTATTCTGAATATTAAATAATTGTTTCGGATAAAGTTCCCTTGATAAAGGCCAAAGTCTACTTCCTGAACCACCAGCTAATATTAAACCATACATAAGTTTTCTCCTTAATCTATAGATACAGTTCCAAACTGCATCTCATATAAATGTCTATATCTTCCATCTTCCTTATTAATAAGTTCATCGTGTGTTCCTAATTCAATCAGCTCACCATCATTCAATACAGCTATCCTATTAGCATTATGAATTGTTGACAATCTATGAGCTATTACAAAAACTGTTCTATTTGCCATCAAATTATCCAAAGCTTTTTGCACAATTGCTTCCGATTCATTATCAAGAGCAGATGTTGCTTCATCTAAAATAACAATAGGAGAGTTTTTAATAATCGCTCTTGCAATTGCTACACGTTGTCTCTGACCCCCTGATAACGAAGCCCCTCTTTCACCTACAACTGTATCCATACCGTCAGGTAACGTAGACAAAAACTCATCTAAATGTGCTAAGGTTATTGCTTTTTGAATTTCAGACTCTGACGCATTCGGTTTACCCATTAATATATTTTCTTTAATTGTTCCTGAAAATAAATAATTATCCTGAAAAACAAAAGAAATATTATCTCTAAGACTAACTATGTCATAATCCCTAATATCTACACCATTTATGCTAATTGAACCTGAAATCACATCATAAAAACGAGGTATCAAATTTACAACAGTAGATTTTCCACCACCAGAATTCCCAACTAAAGCTATTGTCTCATTTGGATTTACAGATAAGCTAAAATTCTTTAATACTGGATTATTTTTTTCATATTCAAACCAAACATTTCTAAATTCAATTTTACCTATAGTTGTTAAAGTCTTAGCATTATCAACATTCTTAATTTCTGGCATTAAATCAAATAGCTCAAAAACACGAGCCATCGCTACAAAAGTAGTTTGCAAACTTGTAAGAGTATTACCTAAAGATTTTGTAGGCTTATATAAAAGTAATAAAGCTGTAACAAATGATGCAAAACTTCCTGCACTCATTTCTCCAGAAAGAATAAGACTATTTCCATAATTCATTACAATAGCAATCCCAATAGAACAAATGAAATACATTATCGGAGACATCCAGCCTACTCGCTTTGTTAATGACATTGTAAGGCTAAATTGCTTTTGAACTTGATTTTCAAATTTTAAATTTTGGCTTTCTTGCAAATTATAAGCTGTAACAATTTTATTACCTGAAAAAGTCTCATTTACGTTGGTTGTCATATCCCCACCAACAACCATTGTCGCATTTGATACTGATTTTATTTTTTTACGAATAAAAGTAACTGGTGTGATTGCAATTGCCATAACTCCAACTCCAATAATTGCAAGTTTCCAAGAGTTAACTAAAAGAACTACAACCAACGCTACTAACTCAAATATTGATAAAATAAAAGATTTCAAAGTCTCTATCAATCGTTTAGTTGCTTGCTCAGGATCTGATAAATAACGATTTAATACCAAGCCTGATGTATTCAAATCATAAAACTTTGTATCCATAGCTGTTAAGCGTTTAAACAAATCAATTTTTAATATATTTGACATCTTATTACCAGTCCATTCTGATAAATAATTACAAGTATATTTCAATAATCCTTGAATTAAAGCAAAAACAACTATTGCATAAGGAATAAATTTTATACAAAATGCCTGTAAATATATTTTATGTCCCCAAAGCTCATAAACTTGTGTTTCATTTCCATTTACAACATAGTCCATATAAGGTCTAAGAGCAAAAGCTACTACTCCATCTAATAAGCCTAAAGGTACAGCTAACGCAAATAACAACAAAGTTCGTGGTAATACACTTTTAATATACGGCCACATCCTATTTAAAAGAAAACCATAGCTAAATGCGTATTTTGTATTTGTATCCTTTAGTTTAAAAACTGAATTTCCCATTAAACTCCTCTTAATATTTGACTCGTTGACAATATCAATCTTAGTCTATCACAAAAACAAATATAATTCTTCCAATTATTAACAATTTTTGATACAATTAACAAGGAAATAGAAATGAAAATATATTACCAAAATACATATACATATAAATTCTTAAAACTTATTGCGCACCAAGTAAAAGACTTCTTATCAACTCTTGGTGATATTATTATATACGGACTTGAGTTTCTTAAAGGATTAAAACATTTTAATACAACACCCAAAGATATTATAGAACAATGTTCAAGGTTTGCTGTATCATCACTTCCAATTACACTTACTATTGTTTGTATGACTTCGATAATAATATCAATGCAAGTAGCTGAAGAGATGGTAAAACATGGTGGTGGGAATTTTATTGGTATGCTTATGGCTATTTTAACAGTCAGAGAAGAAGGTGCTATTATGTCAGGATTTGCAATTATATCAATGATAGGATCTTCTCTTGCTTCTGAAATAGCAACAATGAAAGTTACAGAACAGATAGATGCAATCAGTGTATTAAAAGTCAATCCTGTTCACTATTTATTCACTCCTAGAATTATTGCAGGCACTATAATGATGCCTTTTGTTGTTATACTTGCTTCAACTCTTGGTATTATAGGTGGTGCTATTGCAGCTAATATCACATCAGAGCTACCTTACAAAGCATACTTTGATTCTGTATGGTTTGGATTAAGTCTTAAAGATTTATATGTATGTATACTAAAATCTATAAGCTTCGGCTTTGCAATAACATTAATCAGTTGTTGTTGTGGCTTGATTGCAAAAGACGGTGCAAAAGGCGTTGGGATTGCAACAACAAAAGCTGTAGTTTGGTCCTTTGTATCAATTGTAATAATAGATTTAATATTTGCTACTGCATTTTTCTATTAATGTTTAGAGGTAAAAATGGGAATAGAAGTAAAAAATTTAAAAAAATCTTTTGATAATAAAACTATTATAGATGACATTTCTTTTAAAGTTGATGACGGTAGGATTTTATCAATTGTCGGTTTTAGTGGTTCCGGTAAAAGTACTGTTCTAAAGCTTATTAGTGGTTTACTAGAAAAAGATTCAGGAGAAATTATTACATCTGGTGGAGATGTCGCTATGGTTTTTCAATATTCAGCACTATTTGATTCACTAAATGTATTTGATAATATTTCATTTGCACTTCAAGAACGTAAGGATTTACGAAATAAATATACACGTAAGGAATTAGAAAAAATTGTTGCTGAAAAATTAGAACTAGTTGGTCTTTCTGGTATTGAAGAGAAATTCCCTTCTGAGTTATCTGGAGGCATGCAAAAACGAGTTAGCTTTGCTCGTGCAATAGTAACTGAGCCCAAAATTATTCTATATGATGAACCAACAGCTGGTTTAGACCCGATTTCATCAACATTAATTGAAGATTATATTGTAAGACTGAAAAATGAAACAAATGCAGCGTCTATTGTAGTTACTCACCAAATGTCAACAATTAGGAGGACTTCTGATTCTGTATTGATGTTATATAATGGTAAAGTAGTATTTGAAGGAACACCTGATGAATTATGCCTAGAGAATACTGATTACACAAAACAATTCGTTAATGCCACAATTGATGGCCCAATGAAAATGAACTAATAAAACAAGAGGATATTAAAATGAAGCTTTCACCATCATTTAAAGTCGGAGTTCTAACAATAATCGCCTTATCCATATTTATATTTACCATATTATGGGTAAAAGGACGTTCTTTTTCTTCAGCAGAAAGAATTGAAGTCAGATTTAAAGACGTAAATGGTATGCGTCCAGGCTCTGGAGTACAAATGATGGGACTTCGTGTTGGTCAGGTTGAAGAAATAACACCTGTTATCGAAAACGAATCTAGTTTCGTAAAAATGAAATTTGTTATAACTGAGCCAGGTATTACAATACCAAAAGCATCAATGCTTTCTATTCAACAATCAGGATTAATAGGTGAGCAGTTCTTAGAAATCACACCACCTAAAATAAAATCTGTATATATTCCTGTTAATAACCAACAAATACTATCTAATGACATCAAAGTTGAAATAAAGCTTGATGAAAAATATTACGATGTAGGCAAAGTGAAGAAGTCTCAGATTATGACTACTAAACTTGTTCCTGAATCTGTAAGGGATGTAATAAGGACAAATTACGCATATAAGGTAGATTATTTTATAGACTTACCTGGTCTAATTGTGCCAGAATTTATGAGAGGACAATTAGTTACATCTAATGGAGAAAAAAAATTAAGAATTACTCCTTTAGATAATACGCCTCTACCTTATCCTAATCAGACATCACCTTATACAATTATTGAGCCTATGAGAATTTCGGACTTCCTAGACTTACAATACAAAGCTGCAGAGTCTTTAACTGAAACTGGTCGTGTCGTTAACGAAATATTTAATGATAATATGATTGCAGATTTAACAAAATCCGTTTCAAACTTTAAAGAATTAACAGCACAAGCAACAACAACTCTTGAAAAAGCTGAAAAACTTATAGAAACATCAAGAAACGATATCGATGCTATTGTTTGGATGATGACTGATGCTACAAATAATTTCAACAGAATAGCTACAAATATTAACGGAATTGTATCTGATGAAAGATTTAAACCTACATTGTATGAAACAGCAGATGCAATTTCAAACATTTCTAAAAAATTATCTCCAATAATCGGTGCTGTAAATGCTAAAGATTTTGCAGAGGACCTAAATAGCGTAATGCACAATCTTAATGACTTAACAACAGCTGTTAATAAAATGGCAAAAGACGATTGCTTAAAAAAGAAGCTTTCAAATTCAGTTGACAATCTAAACACAACATTATGTGAAGTATCAAAAGCACTAGAAACGGTAAACGGAAAAGGTGATAAGGAAAATCTTAAACAGATTATTGCTGATACTAGCAAAACAGTTGGAAACATGAAAAAATTCTCTGAAAAATTAAATAAAAGATTTTTACTATTTAGATTAATGTTTTAAGCTATGAAAGAACAAGACTTTTTAAATATCATAAAAAGAGAAACTAATAGCCATTATATCGGAGATGATTGTGCTTACCTAAAAGAGCTTGGAATTGTTATAACCCAAGATAATTTCGTTGAAAACGTACACTTTAAAAGAGAATGGGCTACACCTTTTCAAATCGGATACAAAGCTGTAACTGTTAATATTAGCGATATTTTAGCTTCAGGTGCAGAACCAGCATACTTAACGATTGGTTTATCTATACCAAATGTAAATAATGAGTTTATAGAGGAACTCTACAGAGGCATCAAAGCTGGATCACATGGTGCAGAAATAATTGGTGGTGATATCACTGGTGGAGATAAAATTTTTATATCAATTACAGCCATAGGCAAAACCCACAGTCGTAAAATAGCCTCTAGAAATCATGCGAAAAATGGTTATGTAGTTATTGCTTCTGGTGAATTTGGAGAAAGTGCAAAAGGCTTAGACGAATTAAAAAAAGGATTAAAAAACACTCCTTCAATTAATACTCATTTAGAGCCAAAGCTTGATATTCAATTCTCTGAAAGCATTTCAACAAGAATAAAAACTGATTACGCAATGATGGACACTTCTGATGGATTAGCTGATGCTTTATTTCAGATAGCTAAATCTAGCAACGTGAAAATTATTACAACAAATATTGAAGGAATGTTTGGTGCTGAAGATTACAAGCTTATTGCAGCTGTCCCAAAAGATTTTCTTAGTAGTATAAGTGATTACAAAATTATAGGTTCTGTTGTTAATTTTGACGGTTCTTTTTTACAGATTGATAACAAGCAATATTCAAGCTATGATGAATTAGCTTTATATAATCATTTCGGAGACAATAATGAATAAATTTTCTTTAATTATAACTGCTGGTGGCACTTCCACACGATATGGAAATAGCAATAAACTGTTAGAAATAATACAAAATAAAACAGTAATAGAACATACCGTATCAACCTTTCTTAACTTTGAGAATATTACAGAAATTATTATCCCAACAAACTCCGATATAAGAGAACAGTTTAAACGTCTACTCCACGACAGTAGAATTAATATTGTTGAGAATGGAGAGTCTCGACAAAAATCTGTTTTTAAAGCTCTACAATACGTAACAAATGACTATGTTATCATCCACGATGGAGCTAGACCACTTATTGAGCAAAATGTAATTGCTAAAACAATAGAAGATGTTATCAAATATTCTGCTGTATCTGTTATGACAAAAACAACTGATACAATAAAAGAAGTTGATGAAAATGGACGTATTATAAAAACCATTGATCGAACTAAGTTATACAACACACAAACCCCACAAGCTTTTAGAACTGACCTCATCCTAAAAGCTCATAATGAATTAAAAAATGGAAACTATACTGACGATGCTTCTATGTTAGAAGCATTAAACATCCCTGTATATATTGTCAATGGTAATTATACCAATATTAAAATTACTAATAAAAGCGACTTAGATTTTGCAAAACTTTATATATAACTACATTACTAATTATTTTTGGGCATTATTTATCAAGAAATTGCTTTTATATTTAAAACACTATAAGGTATTTTATTATGAGAAAATTATTTGTATATCTAAACATTTTTTTTGCCTTACTAATATTAATACCAACTGCGAATTGTTTTAGTATTAGCAACACAACTATTTCAAAAATAGAGAATGATATTTTTGGGTTTGAATACAACAATGATACACCTCAAAAACGAATTGCACGCTTAGAAAAAACTATTTACGGTAAAGAAAATAACGGTGATATAAATAAAAGAATAGAAAAACTTTCAAAAGATGTTACAGCTGAACAGATTGGATTAGAAATTCCTCCTGTTGAAGATACCTTTAGTCAGCAAGAAGAGATTGTTGCTGATAATACAGTAAACTATCCAATAGTTGATGAAATTGAACAAAAAATATTTAATAAGACTTTTAAAGAAAGAGACTTTCACACACGTATTGTAACAATCGAAAGAAAACTATTTGGGAAAATCTATGACGTTGAAGATTATTCTACAAGGATGGATAGAATAAAAGCTGAAGTCATGCCAGAACGACTAGCTAGAGAAAAAGTTTTTGGCTATGATAATACAGATGAAATGCTAAGCTCAAATGATATGTCAGGTTTGAATTTCAACAGATATGCTACTACAAGACCTTACGGACAAGAAAATTATACAAGACCTTATGCTAACTATGGAGAGATGACTGGAGGAGCTTACCCTATTGATAACAATATCAACAGCGAACTCGCTCAATTAGAATACGATACCTTTGGCACTGAATTCTCAAACGATGATACTTCTACAAGGATAAAACGACTTAATAGCGTAAATAAAGCCAAAAAATCTACAAATAAATATGATTCTGCAAAATTTCAACAGAGGATGTCAACAGCTATGGAAATAGGAGCAATGCTCTTAATGATATTAGCAATGGTATTATAATTTTGACCAAATATGCGCAGAGATGATAGAACCAATACCCTCATCACTTATATACTGTATCGGTTTATTATGATAATTCTGTCCCAAGCAAATTACTAGGTCTTTTTGCTCATCTAAACCATGAAAACATACAAAAGAGTTTGACTTTCTATTGAATATTTGCTGAAACATGTTACCTAATGCTCCCAAATTTAAAATCGAAACCAATGGCTTATCATTTTTTCTCATAATTAAAAATGGTTTTTCATAACCATTATAATTCAAATCACTAAATATATCAGGCTGTTCTTCTCTAAGTCCCATAATTAATGAATAATATGAATTTGGAGTAAATAAATGTTTATAAGACTCATGCGCATTAAAACCTTCCATTTTTACAATTTTTGTCATAAGTTCTTTATAAATTCCCTCATTATCATAAACATAAGAACTTGCAATTCTATTGTAACAACGCTTAAAAGCTTCTTTGTATTCAGCAGATTTAAAAGATGGTAAATCTGTTCTTGGAGCTTCAGCTTTAATACTATTTTTTCTTTGAATATTTAAACTCCTAAATGAATTGATTGGATTGACTAACATACAAATAACCTCTAATAATATAATACAACGATAACAGATTGATAATAGCATGGATCTAAAAATAAAACAATTACATATTACTTGTATTTCCTTTGATTATATCTGATACCCAAGGCAAATAACTATAATAACCCAGAAATGATGTTATTGCTAAATAAAGGATGATTATAGTTGTACAAGCTTGAACTAATGATAAACCTAAAAACAAAGCAATCGGCATATTAATCAAATACGGTATAATGTTTAATAAAGGTACTTTAGCAACAATTATATATATAAAATTTGCAAAAACTGAAATCAAATAAAATAATATTGAAATAAATATTGATTGAAAAATATGATATTTTAAAAAAGGTCGTACTTCTTTTTTAAAAACCAATGCAATAATTAACCAAACAAAACCAACCCCACCTGCTGTTAAATAAGTTAGCATGGCTAAAATTCTTTCTATTGGATACGGTTTGTTATATATTTGCAACGACATCCTCTTTTCTCACATCATTAATATAATCTTCTAAAACCTGTATAAACACTAACTTATATTCATCATTTTCTGGTCTTAAATTTACGGCAGCTCTATAAGAATAAATAGAACGCTCAACTTCATTATTCATATAATAAGTGTTTGCAATTAAAACATATAAACTAGGATCTAATTTATTAATTTTTAAAGCTTCCCTATATTGTTCTTCTGCTTCCTTATATTTTTTAAGATTAGAATACAAATTACCTAATAGGATATAAGCATTTGCTTCATTAGGTTCAATCTCAATAGCTTTTTTATAAAGCTCTATAGCATCTTCATTATCCTTTAAATCTGATTTTGCAATAGCATAACAGATATAAGTCTTATAATTATTGCCATCAAGTTTAAGAGCTTTTTCAAAATATTCATAACAAGCTTCTTTTTGTTTAGAAATTGCTAGTGTATTTGCTATACAAAGTGCTACAGTTTTATTCTCTGGAGCTAAGTCAAATACCCTATGATAATAATCTAAAGCCTTTTCGTAATCATATAATTTATAGCAAACATTTCCTAAATCAATTAACGCTGTAACATTTAGAGGATCTAATGACAATGATTTTTCATAATAAGCCCTTGCCTCAACATAATCCTCATAATCGTGATAGAGTAACGCTATAGCATTATAAATTTCAGGATCATTGGAATTAAAATCTAAAGTTCTTGAATAATAATATAAGGCCTTTGAAAAATTCTTTAACTCAGCATAAGTATTACCGAGGTTGTAATAAACTAGATAATTACTTGGATTGACAACCATTGCTTCATTAAAATATTTGATAGCTTTTTTGTACTCTTTTGCATAAAACCAAATGCTTCCTATATTCAAAAGAGCTTGTATATCCTTTGAATCAATCTGTAATAAGCTTTCATATACAGAAATAACTTTTTCATACTCACTAGCCATTGCATAATACTTCGCTAATTCATGATAATTTTCTGTATTGTTTGGCTCAATTGCCATCTTTAAAACAGTTTTTTCAATTGCTTTATCTAAATCTTTTTTATCCATAAATAACTCTCTCATTTTTAACTAATTATAATCTGAAAACTCTACAGATTCTTTAAGCCATGTTTCTTTTGGCACACTATAAGCATGATTCCAAAATTTTTCAATTGCATAAGCTTCTCTATCGTCTTGATGCAAGATATGAATAACAACATCACCGTAATCTATTAAATTCCAACGATTTTTAGCATCATTTTCTTTACCAAGTGGTAATCTTGAAAAAGTTTGCTTAACCTTATCTGATAAATTTTCAGTCAAAGATTTTACTTGCGTATTAGATGGTGCAGAACAAATAACAAAATAATCTGCAAATGAAGAAACATTACTAATATTTAATATAGAAATATCTTTTGCGATTTTTTCGTCTAAAAACCTTGCAAGTACACAAGCAAATTTATATGATGATAAATCTTTTGTCATTAAAATCTCCCATTTAATACATATCTATTCTGGTCTTATGGCGTCCGCCTTCAAACTCTGTATTTAACCAAATGTCAACAATGTCTTTTGCAAGACCAACACCTGTTATTCTCTCTCCTAAACATAATATATTAGAATCATTATGTTTTCTCGTCATTCTTGCTGTAAAAGTATCTGTACAGTGAGAAGCTCTTATTCCCTTAAACCTATTCGCAACAATTGAAACTCCTACACCAGTACCACAAATTAAAATCCCTTTGTTACCAGAATTAATAACCTCTTGAGCAAGAGCCTTTGCTATTAAAGGATAATCATAAGCCTCAGAACTATGGCAACCAAAATCTTCAACAGCATAATCAAGCATCCTCAAATGCTCAATTATCTCTCTTTTTAAATTATATCCACCGTGATCTGAACCGATTAATATTTTAGCCATATTTCCTTTTTAGATAACTACAGTGATTGTAACATTTATGTGCGAATTAATCAACATCTATTTAAAAACATCAATGGTACCATCTTAAAATATAAATTATTTATAAAAACTAGTTGATTGTTACAAAAATTTAATAATATTTCATTGAATTGTGTATAAACTCTCGACAATAAATATTTTTTCATATATTATAAAGACAATACACTAGCATTATAGTAAAAGGAGAAAATGAAATGCAAGTAATATTGAAAAAAGATGTTCAAAACCTTGGCGAAGCAGGTGAATTAGTAAATGTTAAAGATGGTTATGCAAGAAACTTCTTAATACCTAAGAATTTTGCTGAAATTGCAACAGAAGGAGCTTTAAAAAATAGAGAACAAAATTTAGCTAGAATTCAAGCTAAACAAGAAAAATTACATCAAGAAGCTTTAGCAAAAGCTGCTGAAATCGAAAAACTTGGACAATTAGAGCTTTCTGCAAAAGCTGGTGAAAGTGGAAAATTGTTCGGAACTATCACTACTAAAAAACTTTGTGAAGAACTAAAAGAAAAAGCTAATATTGAAGTTGATAGAAAAACTGTTTCACTAAATGCACCTATCAATAAAATTGGTGAATTTACAATGTTAATTAAATTAACTTCAAAAGTTAGAACTGAACTAAAAGTTATTGTTACAGCTTCAGAAGTTGTTAAAGAATCAATCGAAGAAATTGTTGAAGAAACTATTGAAGCATAATTATTTTAATGATAATATAAAATGTGTCGATCGTATAAAATCGACACATTTTTTTATAGAAGAGAGAACTCATGAATTTAGTAACTAGATGTATTCCTTTAGGAACATTACCTTATGATAATATTGATTCTACAACGAGGATGAGCGCTAAAATCTTTGAGCGCGCTCCTTTCATTGCTTTACTTCCAAATGTTTCTTGCGATGATACCCTACTAAAAAGAACACTCTTAAATATCCCAGGTGTCCAATTTGAGAACAACGAGGTTAAAATAATCACATCGACAAAAGATTATAAACAAGAACTAAAAAAGCTTGAAAAAGCCTTTAATTCACCTACTAGCGAAAACCTTGAGCCTTTTGCGATAGATTCTCCGTTTATTGAAAAATATTTTCAATTAATTAATAAATTCAAATCGCCAAATTCAGTAATTAATTTACTAGGACCTTTTACATTATCACAAAATCTTATCAACATAGCAGAAGAACAGATGCTAGTGGATAAAACATTTAGAAAACTTTTCATCCAAAGTGTTTGCGTCAAAGCTCTTTGGGCAATTAATAAAATAAAAGCAATCAACAGTAATATAACCCCTGTAATTATGTTAGAAGAACCTCAACTTGCACAGTTAGGTAACTTAAAACGTGAAAACGAAGATGTTACAATAGAGCTTGTAACCTCACTATTTACACGTGTTGTTGATAAGCTTAAAAGTGCTGGTGCAATTGTAGGAATACAATGTTTAGAAAAATGTGATTGGAAAATTCCTATCAGTTCAGGCGTAGACATAATTTCTTATGATGCATATAACAATCCTAATAATTTATGTATAATACCAGAACAAATTGAAGAATTCCTTAGACGTGGTGGTAAAATAAATTGGGGAATAGTACCTGTTAAAAATGAGACTCTTATTAAAAAATTAAATATTGATGAATTGTCAAAGCGTTTATTCACTACAATGCAAGGTCTTATTAATGCAGGCGTACCCGAACATTATGTTTATAATTCAGCTTTAGTCTCCATACAAGGAAATGTAGATAAGTTACCTATTATTTTCGCAGAGAAAGCTATTATATTAGCTTCACAACTTGCACAAAAAATCCCTTTAAAAACACAAACTGCAAATCATTAATCAGCCTCAGTCAACATATTATTATCAATGAAAATGGTATTTCTAATAAAAGAATGAGCCATGAGCAGTAAATATGGATTCATCTCATTAGTAGCTGACAAGTTTACTTTTGTTTCATTTACTTCTAATATATTTTCTTTCATTGACTGAACTGCTTCTATATCAACTGATGTATTCATAGCGTGAGCGTTGCTTTCTTCCATTAGAGTTTTTTGAAGTAATCTCTTTGGAAATTTTTCAGAACAAACAATAAAGACCTCAACGGAATTTGAGGTCGTTAACACGAACTCGCCCTTCAAATTCCCAAAGTTTTTGGTCTGGATTAAAACAACTAATTTTGAATTATTAGACTCAGTTTCTCCATCCTCAGTTGTAATCTCTAAATCAAAACCAACCCCTTCATTTAAAGGCAACCAAGGTAAATACAACATCATTAAACTTTTTAAAGTTTGAGCTGGATTATTCGACTCAGCCATTGACATACACGAATTAATAATGCTTAAATTTTCTTGTATTTGTTCATTGCTAATCCCTTGTTTTGAAGCTGATGCCATTGCTACAATCAATGCAGCTACAGCTTCTTTACCATTTTGCAAGATAACCTTTGAAACATCTGATAAAAGTATCATACCATTGAACATTAATGCAACACTGGAAGCTTTGTCGTTTTGTATAATATTAGGATTTACCATTTTCCCTTGCAAATCAATATTCAAAGGTAAATTTTCATCAAACAAAGCATTCAACGGAGATTGCGTATTTAATAAATTAGGATTAATTCCATTCAGCCCCAGTGTACCACCTGCTAGAGGTCTATTTTGATTTTGCAGACCTAATAAAATCTGTCCAAGTGTTTGAGGTAAACCTAAAAGATTTTTTATAAACACTGATCTATCCATTCCAGCTAATGTATTCATTTGGAGTAAATTATTCATTCCATTCATTGATGCAATATTTTGTAATGATAAATTAGAATTTGGTTTTGAATTAGTCAAAGATGAGTTTAATTCTGGAGCAAAGCCTCCGACTTTTGAACTCTCTTCTTTTTTTATTTTTCTTAAAAACAATTCAGAATTTTGTAATCCTAATATTATTTTACTTATATTAAAGCCATCCATAATTTAATTATATCAATAATTTTCGCTAAATCAATCTTTATATTAGCAAGTGGGTATTTGGAATTCAAACACCCACTTGTTACTCTAAAATTATAATACTAATTATAAAATTCTTTGTTCTTTTGTTTTTGGAGTTATATACAAGTTGTAATCAACACTTTCAATATACTCTTTGAACAACTCATCATAAGTTTTATATAAAGATGAAAATCTATCTCTAATTTTTGCTGGCCATTCAATATCATCTTTTACCAAGAATTTTTCACCAATTACCATTCTATATTCTTTATTCAAATCAATTGGCACAAATTCTTTTGTACTATTATCTCTAACTTTAATTGCATCAGCATATTTCTTGTCTGATTTACCTTCTTTAATTTGCGAAATCAATGTTCTATTTACTTGAACATCAGACCAATGAATTATTGTATTACGAGTTTTGTTCTTCAAATTAGATAATATATTTTCTGTAATCAAGCCAACTAATTCTTCACCTCTTACATTACCAATTCTAAGGTTAGATAAATCTTCACTCACACCATCGAAGATTTTTTGAACAGCCAAATTATCAGAACCATCATTTAATCCACCACGAATAATTGATGATTGGATTGCAACAGTAAAGACATCCTTGTCAATATTTCTAACAGCACGTTTTACAGCACTTGTTAGATAATTAGCCAAATAGCTATTTTGATAACGGATTTCATTACCATAAGACAATTCTGAAAGTCCCTTATTAACGCTTTCTTGTTTTTCAAACATTTCTCTTGCAAGTTTCCAAACTATATCATTAAAATTCTTATTCTTCATTCTTAAAACTCGCTCTTTAGGATCTTTAAATCCTAAATCATCTAATACAGGATCAATATAATCACTTATTTCAGCTTTACGAACAGATGGATCAAAATCCCTTCTTAATTCTTTCAATTTTATCATAGGAATAGTATCTTTTTCGAATGCTGTATTTAAGAATTTTTGATATGGATGATTTTCCAAACCATCAGGAACTGTTAATGCTGTAAAATATGGAGTTGTTGTTACTTTCTTCAAATTGCCATCATCATCAAATTCTATATTCATAGATTTTACTAAATCATTATCCTGATATAAAGAATCTATTGTAATATGATTATAAGCTGATTGAGTTGTTTTATGGTCATGCCCGTTCAACACATGATCTATCTGAGGAACATTTTTTAACACCATTTCAGATAATCTAGCACCCATGTGAGACATTAATATTACAGCACCTTTTGGATTTTTTTCTTTAAAAGCTTCAACTTCATCTTTAATAGCTTTAATTGTTCCTTGCATATCTTCTTCTTTTAAATTTGCATCTTTCTTATTACAGTTATCATAGAATTCCATTCCATTTAACAAACCTGGATTATAAAACTCCATACTTGGAATAGTAGCACCCACAAATAAAATTTTATGGAAAAGATTTGGTTCTTTATCATCAACTATTGAAAATTCTGCAGATTTAACTATTTTATCACTATTATCCTTCATAGCTTCAACAACTGCAGGAGATTTTGCTAAATCTACGTTTGTAATAAGTGTTTTCATTGGATTTTTTTTCATAAAATCTAATGCAAACTTATCTCCACCGTCAAGACAGTGGTTACCTAATACATACAAGACTTCTAACTCATTTCCTTTAAACTCACTTTCACCTGTAATTTTATTTGCAGTCTTATGCAAAACATCTCGAATGCAATCTATAGTATTTAAAAGTGCTTCATTTTGTAACTCACCATTTGATTTATTAGGATTAGTTTTAAAACCACGCTTAGATGGGTTAATAAACCAATCTCCAACTACTGCAAAGAAATTAAAAGTACTCTTAGATTCAGGTTTTACAAAAATATCCTTTGCATTATTTTCAACCGTCTTTAATACTTGTCGCACTTTTGTTAAATTTCCATGTCCATCACTTAGCACGATACCTGTAACATTCGCGCCCTTAAAAGTTCTATCACTAGATTGTATACGTGAAATCATCATACCTCCTTAATATTATGTTGATACACACCTCATACTCATAAAAAACATAAACAAAAAAAATTTTGCTAGTGTTATATATCAACTAATATATCAAATAATATATAAATTTCAACTAAATAAAACTATAAGCTACAATTTTATCAATATTAACATGTAACCAATCATAATTTGAATTCGACTCACATATTCCATCATAAATATCATTAACATTACACAACCTAACATTAATCAAATTTATATATTCATCTTTATTACATTCTCCACATTCATATACATCACCAATAATTTGGTAATGATTTGTTAAAATAACAACCCTATTTGATTGACTTTTCTCCATAATCATTTTAAAAGTTTTCATTTTACTCATTGTAAACTCCTCCTATGAATAAGATTAATAAATAGAAGAAGAAAAACAATTAGCTCAGAGACTAAATTATCATATCATTAAAATCTTTATGATCATCATAATTATACATGTGAATAAATGTATAAAGCATTTTTGCTGAAAAACGCTTAGAGCCTAAAGATAGCATGGCTTTCAATGCTTCACGATTATTTGAAACATGCACTGGCGTACGATTACAAGCTAAATTGTCGTAATAATTTGCTACATTGATTATCTGAGCAATAACATTTATATAATCACTAGAGATACCATTTGGATAACCAGAACCATCATTATTTTCATGATGCTCTAATGCGGCTTTTGCTATATTATCACTTAATTGTAATTTTTCTTTAATTATTTTATATCCAATTTCCGTATGCTTAGCAACTTCATCTTCTTGCATTGTTAATAATGCAGAAGTTCCATTTAATTTTATCTCTAGTTTACCGATATCATGCAATAATGCTGCTAAAATCACGTCTTCTAGTGCTAAATTATTCAATTCTAGTTTTTTAGCAATCAACCCCGATACTATTGCAACATTCAATGGATGACATATTTCATATTCGCCTAAAAACCTAATTTCAGACCCTTTTTTTGATTTACTTAATTGTTTATATAAATCACTTAATAACACATTTACCAAAGTATTAAGTTTCAACAAGCCTTCTTCATAATAACCATGTAAAAATAAATCTAAAGTTTTTTTATAAAAATATTTAATCTTAATTTGATTATCAGGCTTAATAGAACTTTCACGATTAACAACAGTTTCAAAATCCGATATATCTAAAGAGTCATACGAAAAATTAGCTAATTTTTTTGCATTATTTTTTGCAGTACCACCTTTTTCATTCTTATTACCCTCATTATAAAATTCTTCTGTAAAAAGTCTTGGGTAATTCTTCAACATTATAAGCTTCCCTGGAGTCAACACTTCTCCAGCTGATAAAATCTTTGAATTTGATTCATTATATAAATCAAACGGCAAAATCTTATAACCACTTAGTTCTTTTGTAAAAACTTGTCTCATAAGCTTATTATAACATTTTGATTAAAGTTTGCATACTATATTTGTTTTATTTTTCTTCACGTCTCAATTCATGATAACTATAGAGTGAATATATCAAAATTCCTACAATTAGCCAAATTATAAAATATAATGCTGATGTTGCCTTTGAACTAAATTTACAATACATCAGAGCAAGACAAGTTAAAACACCTAATATTGGAAATAATGGACAGAACGGAACTTTAAATGGTCGTTCTCTATTTGGTTCTGTCTTTCTAAGAATAAGAACTGCAATACAAATAACTATAAATGATGCAAATGTTCCAAAATTACAAAGCTCTGCTGAAATATTCAAATCCATAAACAGCCCACAAAGTATCACTATTAAACCTGAAACCCAAGTCATAACATGTGGAGTCTTAAATTTTGTATGAATAGCATTCCAAGATTTTGGTAAAAAATGATCCCTACTCATAGCATAGAGAATACGAGTAGTACCTAATTGATAAATTAATAATACTGATGTTAAAGCACATAACGCACCTACAGATATCAAACCTGCATACCAATTTATACCTACAAATCTCATAGCGTGAGCCAATGGAGCTTGAATGTCTATAGCATTAATTGGGACAACACCTGTTAAAACTAATGCGACACAGACATATAAAACTGTACAAAGGAACAAAGTTCCCATTATCGCCAATGGCAAATCTCGCTGAGGATTTTTTGTTTCTTCTGCTGCTGTTGATATAGCATCAAACCCAATATAAGCAAAAAAGATTATAAATGCTCCAGAGAAAATTCCCTCTAAACCATTTGGTGCAAAAGGAACCCAATTCTCAGGTCTTACATAGAACGCACCAACAACTACAAAAGATAATATTATAAACATATTTACACCAACCATAATAGTTGCAACTTTGGTCGATTCTTTTATACCTTTAATTAATAAAAGTGTTAAAATTAAAACAATAGCTATCGCAGGTAAATTCGCTGCAATCGGGATTTCCAAACCAAATGGTAAACTAATAAATGGCATTTTATCATGCACATCCCAGCCATAACGATTGCATATTTCATACATTGAACGATAATCGTTTCTTAACCATAATGGGAAATTTACAATCCAAGATGGAAGTAAGTGTTGGAAACCTTTTAAAAACTGCACTAAATAGCCAGTCCAAGCGCTTGCTACAGTAATATTACCAATTGCATATTCCAACATTAAAACCCAACCAACCATCCAAGCCATGAATTCACCCATTGTCGCATAAGTATAAGCATAGGCACTTCCTGCAACAGGCATCATAGCTGCTATTTCTGAATATGATAATGCCGAAAAAACACTTGCTATAGCTGCTAATATCATCGAAATAACAATTGCAGATCCAGCTCCTGCAGCATCAGTACTACCAACAATAGCTGAACCTATTATTGTAAAAATTCCTGTCCCAACAACAGCTGCAATACCAATTACAATCAAGTCAAATATCCCTAAAGTTTTCTTCAACTCTGATTGAGTTCCTGTCTCTACAGTTTCTTGAGGAGATTTACATTTTAATAAATTGCTAAATATTTCTTGTAATCTATTCATTTTATACTTCTTCTATTTCTGTTTCTCTATTTTTTCTATAACCGTATGTAGCATAAATAATCATACCAACAATAACCCAAGCTATAAACATTATTGATGATAATACTGCAGTTTCCCCTTTTGCAACAACCATTGAATAAATCATCAAACCACCACAGCATATAATACCCAATAAAGGAAACCAAGGACAGAAAGGTACTTTAAAAGGTCTCTCTCTATCTGGATCTATTTTTCTTAGAATTAAAATCGCCACACAAACTATGATAAACGATGTGAATGTACCAAAGTTACACAATGAAGCTGCTATATCTAAATCTAAAAATAATGTTCCAATAATACCTAAAGCTCCAACCGTAATAGTTAAAACATGAGGAGTATTAAATTTCTTATGCGTCTTTTGGAAAACTTTTGGTAAGAAATTATCTCTACTCATAGCAAACAAAACACGAGTTGCAGCCATTTGTAAAACCAACATAACTGATGTTAACCCTGCAATAGAACCTACAGAAATTAATCCAGCCACCCAATTTTGTCCTACTGCAGACATTGCATAAGCCATCGGAGCTTTTAATAAGCCTTCTGGTATCACTACACCACTTGTAGGCTGTAGACCAGTTAATACTAATGCCACTAATACATAAACAATAGTAGTAATTAAAAGAGAACCTATAATTCCAATAGGTAAATCTTTTTGAGGATTTTTACATTCTTCTGCAGCTGTTGCAAGAGCATCAAAACCTATATATGCAAAAAAGATTATAAACGCACCCATAAACACACCTTCAAAACCATTTGGAGCAAAAGGTGTCCAATTTTCAGGTCTTACATAAAAAGCTCCTGCAAGTACAAACAGTGCAATTACACCAAGCTTAACAAAAACCATTATTCCTGCCATCTTAGCCGAATCCTTTGTTCCCTTCACCAATATCACTGTCATAAGAACAATCATTACTATTGCAGGTAAATTTAACGAAATCGGAATACCCGCTATATGTGGTATAACACTAGCTGGTTCAATTCCTTGTCCCTGATAATAATGAACAGCATTTCTATAATCACTAATTAACCATTGTGGAGGATTACAAATCCAAGCAGGCAATACACTTGAAAAACCTTTCATAAATTGCATAAAATGATTTGTCCAAGCACAAGCTACAGCAATAAAACCTATCGCATATTCAAGCATCAACACCCAGCCAATTAGCCAAGCCATACACTCACCTAATGTTGCAAATGTATAAGTATAAGCACCACCTGCAACAGGTATCATTGTTGAAAATTCACTATAACATAATGCCGAAAATATACAAGCAATAGCTGCAATCACCATTGAGACCATTAATGCTGGTCCAGCCCCAGTACCCTCTGCTGCTGCAGCAGTTCCAACAATTGCAAATATACCCGAACCAATGATAGCTCCGACACCAAGAATAATTAAATCCCAAACTCCTAAAGTCTTTTCTAAACCACCTTCTTTAGCACCAGCTAATGTGTCATCAGGATTTTTTCTTGTTGCCATTTTCTTTAAAATGGAAGCTATCGATAGTTTATTTTCTGCCATTCGTAACCCTTTCTATTTATATTTTACTAATTATAATTAAACCTACAAATTTATCCTTTTGAAGGGAAACTTGTAGGTTTTAATCTTTTATTTTATTTTTAACCGATATTTCCCATCCTTATTTTTTACATAAAGGGAAGCCAAGCTTCTCACGTTGCTTGACATATAAGTTTGCAACAGCAGAAGCCATTGTTCTTACTCGATTAATAAAGTTAATTCTTTCATCTTTACTAATAACACCTCTTGCATCAAGAAGATTAAAAGTATGTGAACATTTTAATACATAATCATAAGCTGGTAACACTAACTCTGCATCAATACAAGTTTCTACCTCTTTTTGATAAGCATCAAACAAGCTAAATAATCTTTCTGCATTTGAATATTCAAAATTATACTTTGATTGCTCAATTTCGTTTTGTAAGTAAATATCACCATATTTAAGTTCATTATTCCACATAATGTCAAATACAGACTCTTTATTCTGAATATACATAGCAATACGCTCTAGACCATAAGTAATTTCTAAAGCAACTGGCTTAACTTCTAAACCACCAACTTGTTGAAAATAAGTAAATTGAGTGATTTCCATTCCATCAAGCCAAACTTCCCAGCCCACACCAGCTGCTCCAAGCGTTGGAGATTCCCAATTGTCTTCTACAAACCTGACATCGTGCTTAGACAAATCTATTCCCATTGCTTCTAAACTCTTTAAGTAAAGCTCCTGTGCATTATCAGGAGAAGGTTTTAGTATAACCTGATATTGAAAATAATGCCCAAGCCTATTAGGGTTTTCACCATATCGAGCATCTGTTGGACGTCTACAAGGCTCAACCATAGCCGTAGACCAAGGCTCTGGTCCTAACGAACGTAGAAAGGTTGCAGGGTTCATTGTAGAAGCACCTTTTTCTGTATCATAAGGCTGTTGAATAATACAACCATAGTCTGACCAAAATTTTGACAAATTAAGTATTAAGTCTTGAAAGTTTAATATCATCTCTAATCCCAACATTGTATTTTTTACACTTATTAATTATACACAATTTTCTCAATGAAGCAAATGTTTTTATAAAAAATGTAACAATTCAAACATATTGTTAAAAATACATATCAAATAATAAAAAAGTAGTAACTACATATAACTCTAAAGAGTGATTTTTTATAAAAATTATAACATTTCGTTACATATCAATTGCAAGAAGCTCTTTTTCATGCTAACATGAACACATCGGTAGTGTAGATTAACTGAACAATCCACCGAAAGGTGTTTATATATATAATAGTGTTACATTTTAATAAAGGAGGAAACGTAATGACCGTTACCGCAACCGAAACTAAAAATACAGTAAAATCTACATTTAATGACGAATTTGAAAATTATCTAAAAAAACAACAAATAAAAACCACTTTTAATGGTTCAGAGCTAGAATCATTCTCTTGGTACAAAAAAGCTTTAGGGCTTGTATAGAATAAAAAAAAAGACGAGAAAATCTCGTCTTTTTTTTTGCTTTTTAAATAATAAATCACCTTTTACTCTTTTATTAATCAGCCGTTTTATTACCTATTTCATTACCTGGTACCATTAAAGCCAATGGTACTATGCGAGCGATTTTATGAGCGATATTTGATTTTTCATCAATATATTGAGCAGAAGCTAATAAATCATCAACATGAGGGAATAAATCTGTACCCTTTATTCCTCTCTCATTTGAAGCATCTTTAAACAACACATTTGAGATTTTATTCATTGTAAAGTTAGCTATATAAATACCTGCAATTATTGCACCTATTGAAGCAACAGCTCTAACAACTTTTCCTTTTGTTGTTGTTTCGGCAACTTTTAACATATTGCAGAGCTTATCAGTTAAATCAACTGTAAGAATTGGAATTGAAATATTACCTATTTGCATGACAGTTTCTCGGCGTTTAGCTCTTCTATTCGCAGGATTTTTATCAATAATATAACCACCAGCTAAACCTCCTAAACAAGTACCAACTCCCATAGAAACAACTTCAGGTGCTTTAATCTTAGTCGTTTTAATATATTTCCAAAAAGATTTAGGGTTTAATTTATATCCACGATATTTTGAGAGTACTAATAAACTTGTCGTTACACCTAAAGCTGTAGTACCTGCTACAATAAATTTATCTTTAGTCGAATAATCACTCTTCCAAAAAGCTTTTCCTTCATGACCGAAACTAGGCTCTATTTGAGAGCTTAAAGTAATCTTATTAATATTAAAACTATTAGGTGTTATATGCATTTTTATCCCTTTTAATTAATTAAAAACACCTAAAAAATATTTTTGCTAGATTACAGGCGTATAAAATTTAGAAATTTCTTCAAAATATCTGTCTAAAGCCTTATAGCCATTATGTATTTCATCGGTTATAGAAGAATATCTACTTGCATTAATGAACTTCAGTTCTTTGCAACGAATTTGTAAAAGAGCATCAGCATCTTTTCTCAAAGATTCATTAGAAGACGTTGACCATTTTTTAAGATATGAGAGCTCTTCGTTAATTTGTTTGATTGTAGAAAATTCTAAAGTATTAAAATCATATTTTTGTAATAATTGTCTTTCTGCATTAGAAATTCTGCTTTGCACAGCCTGAAAACGATACACACGCTTAATTATTACATAATTATCAGCCACTCTTCTATGAGAATAAGGAACAGAGCTTTTTGCCAACAATGCAGATGTTGATAATGCAGTAAAAGCATCTTCCTCGCTTGAAAACGCACTTTGCACTGGATAAACGACTTCAATCTTCTTACTGGTCATTATAGCTACTCCTTTTCCTTACATCATAATCTAATAATATATGAAGCATTATAAATTGTCATTCAATTCGTAAAAAATATTTACATTTAAAGAAAAAACTATCTATTGCAATAATTATAAAAATATGTAATAATAATCTTAAGGTTATAGACCTTTGGCTGAGGAAAGAGTTTTGGAATTTATATTTCCTGCCATTTTGTATTGTTAGAACCCAAAAAAGGATGTTTTTTCACACTAATGAGTGAATTTAGATTTAATTACGATTTTCTAAAGAAGAACGCAACAGCAGGTAGCTGGCGACGTGGTTATGAGCTGTACCAAAAAGATATGATCATTGAAACAGCTCCAGAAAAAAACTTTTATAAAGGGAAAGTAAAAGGTAACTATCAAGATCATTACGTTACTGATTTAATATTCAAAAAAAATAAGATAGAAGCACGCTGTAACTGTCCATTAAAAGAAGAATGGTGTAAACATTCTGTTGCTATTGCATTAAAAGCAATTGAAACGGGTGCTTATGATAGCTGGCTAGAGGAAAAACACGATATTAAAAGTGATACAAGCGATATTATAGCTCCACAAATAGACAAGCCTGAAGGAAGCTATATAATCCATTTTAACCCAAAACGCAGACAAAACTTCTTCTCAATACTTGTAAGAGATCGCTCTACAAACAAAATTGTACGTTCTATAGAATCTATTCTTCGAGTATTAATTGAAGTGCAAAAAGCAGATTCTAATTTTAAATTAAATAATGCACAAATTGCAGAGATTTCATTATTTCAAACATTATTAAAGATTGCAAAGCAAGATAAAAAAGCTGGTTGGTATGATGTTCCAATCACAAAATTCGCACCTTTATTTAATCTAATGTCAGATTTAGAAGAAGTTCTTGATGAGAAAACAAAAGAACGCATCATGTTTACAGATAAAACCTGGGATTTAAATCTTGATGTATCAACTACTAACGTAAATGGTGGTACAAATATTGTTCTAGAATTATTCTGGACTCGTCCTGACAAAGATGAAACATATCCTTTTGAAGAAATAAAATATTTTTCACGACAAATAAAATGGGGACGATATAAAAATCTTATCTTTCCTATCAATGTTGCAATGAACGAATTACCACAAAACATTATAAAATCAACATTTACAGATTTAAAAGATGCTGATGGTGGAAAATTCGTCTATGAGGAATTACCTCATCTTAGAGAAATAATGAATGTTACCATAGCTGATAATATTAGTAAATTATTATTAGAACATAAACCACCTGTTAATGTTGTAACATTAGGAATTGATTACGATCAATCACTAAAAGCGTCTTTAGAATTTGATTATTCAGGAGTAAGAGTTCCATATTCAAAGAGTAATGACAAATCCCCATACTTATCTGTAAAAAATACAGAAGAAGATTTGGTCTACTGGATTAAACGTGATTATAAACATGAACAAATGGCTTATGCGATGCTTTTAGGCTGTAAATTTGTTCCAATGCAAACAAACAACTTAGCACTAGAAAAAGAAACAGCTATTGATTTTTATAATTACTATATACAACAAGCAGGAGAGGGCTGGAAATTTGAAGAACGTGATGATATGAGTTTCTTCAAACTAATGCAAGAACCTTTTAAGATGTGTGCAAAAATTGATTTTTCTGAAGAATCAATTGACAGCATGGAAATTCAAATATATGGACAAGTTGGCGAAGAGATTATAAACTTTGATGACATCTATGAAACAATCCAAAGTGGTGAAAAATATGCTCGTGTTAGAAGCTTAGGTTTTGTTGAATATCCTGCTCAAAACATTTATCAAATTATGCGTTCATTTAATGCTTTTGACGCATATAGAAATAATGATAACACTTTCTTAGTAAAAACATATCGTGTAGGCTTGATTACAGAGCTTCAAAACCAAGGTTTTGAGCTTGTTATGAGTGAAAAATTTAAAAGATTTTGGGAGCAAATTTCTACATTCTCCACAACATCAGAGGGTGTTGAACTACCAAAAGATGTCAATGCTGAGTTTCGGGAATACCAAGTTAAAGGTTTTAGTTGGCTTTGGTTCATGTATCAATATGGACTCAACGGCATACTAGCTGATGACATGGGGCTTGGTAAAACATTACAAGCATTAGCATTACTACAAAAAGCTAAAGAAGTAGATGGTCCTCAACCGACCTTGGTAATCGCTCCAACAACTGTCGTTTTCAACTGGGAAGCAGAAATCCAAAAATTCACACCAGGACTTTCATGCTTAAAAATTGCTGGTGCAGATAGAAAAAACTTATTTAAAGAAATTCCTAATTACGATATCGTTATAACAAGCTATGCACTCGTAAGACGTGATATTGCGAAATTAAAAAAATATAATTTTAGATACGTTATTTTAGATGAATCTCAAAACATTAAAAATGCAATCTCACAAACAGCACAAGCTGTAAAAGAGCTTAATTCTGATCATAAATTAGCTCTTTCTGGTACACCAATCGAAAACAAACTCGAAGAACTTTGGTCTGTATTTGACTTCTTAATGCCAGGATTCTTATTTAACGTTGCAGAATTTAATTATAGATACGTTACTCCTATTATGGAAAGACAAGATAAGACCGTTGAAAAACGTCTTAAATTACAGATATTCCCATTCATACTTAGACGTATGAAACGAGATGTAGCAAAAGATTTACCAGACAAAGTCGAAAACATGGCTTATTGTGAACTAACTGATGAACAAAGAGATTTCTATCTTGAAGTTCTCGATAGCACAAAAGAAGAGCTATTCAAGAGTATTGAGCTTAACGGACTCGAAAAAAGCAGGATGTCTATTTTCTCAGCTCTACTTAGATTACGTCAAATCTGCTGCCATCCTAAGCTATATGACAAAGATCACGTCAAAGGTGTTATGCAATCTGGTAAATTTGAATACCTTAAAGGTATGCTAGAGCAAATCATTCAAGAAAAACATAGAGTACTTTTATTTAGTCAATTCGTTGATATGCTTGATATTATTAAAGGATGGTTAGAACGTAGTGGCATACCTTATGAATACTTAACAGGTAAAACTAAAGACCGTCAAGCTGCTGTTGAAAACTTTAATAATAATCCAAATATCCCAATTTTCTTGATCAGCTTGAAAGCTGGTGGTACTGGATTAAACTTAACAGGCGCAGACTATGTAATTCACTATGACCCTTGGTGGAACCCTGCTGTAGAAGATCAAGCAACAGACCGTGCTTATCGTATTGGACAAACTAAAAAAGTGTTTGTATATCGACTTATTACTAAAAATACTGTTGAAGAAAAAATTCAAAAAATCAAAGGACGCAAAAGAGATCTTGTGGACAGTGTTGTCTCAATTGACAGAAATATTACAAAATCACTCACCATGGATGATATTAAAGAAATCTTTTCAGTAGATTAATCCGATATTTTGGAAGTATTTATTTTATTTTGAGCTAAAAACAAAACACTATATTAGATTTAAAACAACTTTTTGCGAAAATCTTTTATTGTTTTTACCTGCTCTAGATAATTATTTTTTAACAAACTTTCCAAACCTTTATTTAGAGTTTCATAAGCTTGTAAAATATTATTACGATTAAGTTCTATCATATCATTAGCCATTTCTAAATTTGAAAGAGCTAATCGAGTGGTATCCCTAAACCCACTAGAAGCAAGTTCTTGAGCAAGCTTTTCATTTATAATATTTTTGCACAAAGCTTGCGCAACAAGCATTGGTAAATGTGAAATTAATGCAACAGCCTTATCATGCTCCTCAGGAGTTGTAATTATCACATCTGCACCCATCGTCTTAATAACAGCTTCTAATGTTTCACGTTCTTGTACAAAATTTTCATTAATCGGAGTAATTGCCCACTTTGCACCTTTAAAAAGTTCTGCAAAAGAGCTTTCCCATCCAGAATGTTCTGTTCCAGCCATAGGATGTGATGGTATAAATTTATATGAATAGGTCTTTTTTGAAACAAATGATTTCAAGCTACAAACATCAGTTACGATTGTTGTAGGTTGTAATACACCTTCAAGCTTATCTAAAACTTCTAATGTAATATTCATTGGAGTGCATACAAAAACTAACTCACAATCCTTTAATAAATTATAATCATTTGACACATTTGGTTCATTAACAGTTCTTGAAATCCCAACAACAGAATATTTATTCTGTAACGACTTAAAAATGGAACCACCTATTAATCCAAGACCTATTACGCCAATTTTCATATTAAATCCTTATGGTTAAACTTCTTTCTACCTTCTACATAATCTGCAACAATATCCCCATTACCTTGAATTGTATATTTATAGATGGTTAAACCTTCTAATCCAACAGGACCTCTAGCATGTGTTTTATTAGTAGAAATCCCTACCTCTGCTCCAAATCCATATCTAAATCCATCAGCAAATCTTGTAGAGGCATTATGATAAACACCAGAAGAGTCAACAGCAGACATAAATAAACTCGCATTTTCCCTATCCTCTGTAACTATAGCCTCTGTATGACCTGATGAATAAGTGTTTATATGTTCAATAGCTGTTTCGATTGATGCAACTTCTTTTACAGCTAAAATTTTATCAGAATATTCTTTATGCCACGACTCAGGATTAAATATTAATTCTACACCGACATCCCTCAAGGCAGCTAAAAGCTCATTTTTCTTTGTAAAATTTTCATGTATTAAAAGAGTTTCAACCGAATTACAAGCACTCGGATATTGAGTTTTTGCATCTATTAAAATCTTTTTCGCCTTTTCAAAATCTGCATATTTATCAATGAATATATGACAAATTCCATCTGCATGACCTAAAACGGGTATTTTTGTGTTTTCTTTTACAAATTGAACAAGACTATTTCCACCTCTAGGAATTATTAAATCAATATACTTATCCTGAGCAAGCATCTCTTTGACATCATCACGAGAATATACTTGCGTTAACACATTATCAGGGAAACCATCTACTAATCCTAAAGCTGACTGAATGACCTGCATAATAGCTTTGTTTGTATTTACAGATTCCTTACCTCCCTTTAAAATAACTGCATTAGAAGACTTAATAGCTAATGCTGAAATTTGCGAAATAACATCAGGTCTTGCTTCAAAAATAATACCAAGGACTCCAATAGGACAAGAAATTTTAGATAAGACTAACCCTGTATCTAAAGATCTTTGCAATAATGTCTTACCTATAGGATCATCTAATTCATATACATCTATAATTCCTTGAATCATATCTCGCATTTTGTTTTCATCAAGCTTTAATCTATTAAAAACTGCTTGCGAAATATTACCTTCAGCCTCCTTTAAATCAACTTTATTTGCTTCAAATATTAAATCTTTTTTAGCATCTAAAGCTTCTGCTATAGCTAATAATGCTTTATTTTTAACATCAGTAGAAAGGACTGCTAGTTTTTTTGAAGCAATCTTCGCATTTTTAGCGATTTCTATAAAATTATATTCTGCCATTTTTATAATCCTCAACTCGTTTACGATATTGTAATCGTCTTAAATTAATCATAGTTGATAAACGCCTTCTAAGCAAATGTTCTTGTAAAGATTTTGCAGGCATGTTTTCAACAAACTTTGGTTGTTTTGAGACGAATCCTGCTAAGTCAATAAACGGTACTGAATTGCGATAATCCATATACGGACTACGAGGTGTAAAATCTGTCATATCCTCTCCTTAAAAACGATTTGCGATAAAATAATACTAATGCAAATAAAGAAGCATAACAATAAATAATTAAGAAACGTAACAAAAATTTTGCTTGAAATGTTTTATTTTTTTGATATATTGAATAGTGTAGATTGAATATGCGCTTTTAGCCCAGTTGGTCGTTTGAGATTTTGTGAAACAAAATTCAAACAAAATAGAGAAAAAACGCTCTATCCAACAGGGAAACAGAATAAAAATTGAATATGCGCTTGTAGCCCAGTTGGATAGAGCGTTTGGCTACGAACCAAAAGGTCGGGGGTTCGAATCCCTCCAAGCGCGGATAAAGAAACTCTCTTCGGAGGGTTTTTTTATTAGGATTCGAACCTGTTTGTTTCTTCAAAACAACGGTTGTATTTTAATGAGTGGTTTGCTAGGAAGCATAAAGCTAAAATGTCATCCTGAATTTATTTCAGGATCTTACCAGAACCTAGTAGAAACACCGAATTTGTAAGATGCTGAAACGAGTTCAGCATGACGAAATAGGTTGGAAGTTTGCGATTTCAAACTACTCCAAAAGTAACTTTTCTTGAACCTTTTTGCACATTCTTGCACAAAATTGCACTATTTTTGCACAGATTTAATAAAATAGGTTGGGCTAAAGCCCGACACTTTTTATATATTTTATTTTGTCGGGTTGAAATCCGACCTATAAACTGTTCTTTCTTCTCAAATTAAATATCAAAGGATTGTACGTATGAATCTTACTTACATTCTAATATTGGCAATGAAAGTTCTTCACATAGTATAATTTTAATTTTTTCTCCGGCTTTTGCGTGATACTTTAGCCCAGGCG
>JAGBXP010000038.1 GCA_017629215.1 bacterium
ACGTGGCATTATGAAAGAGGCATTAAAGAAGGTGTGTGATGAGTTAGAAGGTAAACCGCTTGAAGAACCTTAAAATACTGCACCTGAACTTGGGTTATAAAATAAAAAATTAAAAAGTCGGGTTTATAACCCGGCTTTTTATATGCAATTAACAAGGAGAGGATACAATGTATCAAGCAAAGTGAAAAGATAGAGTTTTTTCTATAACTTCTAATACAATAAGAACCCTGACTGAGCTTGGTACAAGCTACAAAGTCAAGAAAAAAACAGATAGCACGAGTTTGATAATAATAAAAAGCCTCATTTAATTAATGAGGCGCATAGATAAGTGATTGGGGAATTTAATTAAGTAAGTAAGTTTATTATTTTTTCACTCTCGAAATAAAAGTAACTCTTGATTTCATATCCATTGCAAAAAGACGCATTTCATCAATTAGGATGTGAGATCTATCTTCTGGAGAATTTTCATTAATGAAAAATTCTTTTGAAATTTGTGTTGCCATTGCATTGATATTATAGCTTTGTAGTGTTGCCATCGCTCGCCTCGTTGTTTTCATCTTACATCTATATAAAGTTTTTTCAGAAACACGAATTTCTGAGAATATATCTTTTTGTTACAAAACTTAATAAAAACGACAGCTTGGTATTATACTTTGTTAATATAAAAAAGCGAGATATATCTGCGTTTGAGATTGTTATTGTAACAAATTGTAAATATTATTTTAAAATAATTAAAGTTTTTAGAAAATGTGCCGATATATATTATATATCAAATATATAATACTAGAGGTGTGTTATGTCGAATTTTACAGTTAATGGTGTTTATTCATATTCCAGTTCGAATATTTATTCATATTTAGGCAGAGTACCTTTGAATTCAAGAAAGTTAGAAGAAGCTTTTGATGAGTTTAATATTACTCCTACTGGTAGTGTTGATGACTTAAAAAAATTAGAAAGAGCGATGTATGCTGAGTATTCTGAACAGGTACAGAGTCAGATTGCTAATCAGAACGGAAAGGAAATAGCACCTTGGGCAGGATTATGCGCACAAATAGGAGTTAAGGCTACTGGTGATTATGAAAAAGACTATGCAGCTTTTAATGATGCAATTAGATTGCTTTCACAAAGTGCGATAGATGGTCAAGCAATGGCATATTTTGCAGGGTTAAAGACAGAAGCTTATAAAGTTTTTGAGCAACCAAATGATACCAAAGAACCGATAACTTATGAGGTTTTCCAAGCGCAATTCTTGAGATAAGCTTCATATAGTAAACCAAAGCCTCTTATTGTGATATAATCCAATAAGAGGTTTTTATTATGAATATACTTATAACTGGTGCAACTCGTGGAATAGGCAAAGCTATTGCAGAACGGTTTATAAAAGAAGGCGCAAATGTATTTGTTTCTGGAAGAAATGAAAAATTATTAGTTTCTTATAAAGATTATTGTTGCTGTGATTTAGCGTTAAAAGATGGGGTTGAAAAATTAGGCTCTTATATTCAAGAGAAGAAAATTGATGTGTTGGTGAATAACGCAGGTGAATATCTTTATACTCCTGTTTTAGAAGGTTTTAATTATAGCCAGTTGGAGCATATTTTTAGATTAAACATAGAAGCTCCATTATATTTGATTTCGAAAGCTGTTCCGTATATGAAGGAGCAAGGGTTTGGAAGGGTTATTAATATTGGTTCAATAAGTGGTGTTATGGGTGAAGCTTATGCAAGCTTGTATTCTGCAACAAAGTCTGGTTTGATAGGTGCAACAAAAGCTTTAGCACTAGAACTTGCAGAATACAATATAACTGTAAATACTATTAATCCAGGTTGGGTTGATACAGAGCTTGGAAATTCTTCGTGTGATGATAGTTGTTTTTCAAAGGAAGAAATTGTAGAATGTATTCCACAAAGAAGGTTTGTTGATCCATCTGAAGTAGCAGGCATGGTAAAATATTTGACATTAGATGAAGCAAAGGGTGTAACTGGTCAATCAATTAATTTGTGTGCAGGTTTAAGTGTTGGATATTAATTTAGTTTAGAGCCAAGTTTAGAAGAAATTTCGTCTTTACGAGCGAATGCGAAGCAATCCAGAGTTTAATTTTCTGCCATCCTGAAAAAACGTAACTTCTTCTAAACTAAATAAACTCCATCTTGAGAACTTGCCTTTATAATAAACTTGTATTAAAATAAGTTTGATTTGAGAGATTTGAGGATATTAATATATGAAAAAAGCTTTATTAATTGCAACTGTTCTTTTTGTAGCAGTAATTTCTACAGCTTGTATTAATAATATCGCTGTACAAGAATTAAACATCAAAGCTGCTGAATATATGCAAAAAGGAGATTATGATGCAGCTATAAATAGGCTTCAAGCTAGTTTAGATTTAGACTCTACAATGTATGAAACATACTATAATTTAGGGATTGCAGCAACTAAAGCAAAGAAATATGATATTGCTATTGATGCGTTAAACCAAGGTATAAAAATCAAATCAGACTATAACAACTTCTACTACTCGCTTGCTGTAGCTCAAGCTGAATACGCAGAAGTACTTACAGACTCTGACGATGACAAAAAAGAGATTTCTAAAGATGATAAAGCAAAATCTGATAGCCTAAAACTCTTAGCTATCGAAAATGCTCAAAAATATTTACAACTCGAGCCAAATGCAGAAGATAAAGAAGAAGTAGAAAATTTTATAAGCGATATAAAAAAGGTTGAGCAAGAAAAACAGCCCGTATTATTGAAAGGCTAGTATGTTTGCATCTCATTCTCAAATTATATGTACAATATTTGGTGTCAATATATATTTTTACGGTGTTATACTTGCATTAGCAATTGTCTTAGGAACTTGTCTTTCTGAATATCTAGGTGTTAAATATTTTAATCTTAAAAAAGACACGATTATTGATTTAGCACCATATTTAATTATATCAGGGATTATTGGAGCAAGATTATATTATTGTTGCTTAAATTATGATTTCTATTCAAGATTTCCTACTGAAATCCTAGCTATAAGACATGGTGGAATTTCTATACATGGTGCAATTTTAGGAGGAATAATTGGTTTATTAATATATGCTAAAAAACATAAAATTTCAGCATTAAAATTAGCAGATATATCAGCTGTTGGTTTAGTAATTGCTCAAGCTATTGGACGTTGGGGTAATTTCTTTAACTCGGAAGCCTTTGGGACTCCAACAAACTTGCCTTGGAAGCTATATATTGCACCTCAATATAGGCCAATACCATATACTCAAAATGAATATTTCCATCCAACTTTTTTATACGAAAGCATTTTAGATTTTGGAATTTTCTTAATTTTATTTTATTTACTTAAAAATAAGATTTTTAATAAAGATGGTAACATTGCATGCCTATATTTGATTTTATATTCAATTGCAAGAATTTTAGTTGAATCATTAAGAATTGATAGCGTTTGTTATATACACGGCATACCTATTGCAATCGTTATCTCAATTTGTGTAATAATTATATCTATAATAGTATTATTTTTAAATAACAAATGTTATATAAATACATTAAATAAGTAGGTTTCTATGAAAGCGATTTTATTTTATGGTCCACAAGATATAAGATATGAAAATACAATGATAAAACCATTATCAGATGGTGAAATTTTAGTTAAAGTTAAATCAGCACTTACTTGTGGCACTGATGTTAAAACATTTCGCCGTGGACATCCTGTTTTAATAAAAAACATACCTTCAGGGTTTGGACACGAATTTTCTGGTATTGTAGAAAAAGTTTCAGATAATGTTACTAACGTGAAAGTTGGAGACAGGGTTGTTTGTGCTAATTCAGCTCCTTGCGGAGAATGTTTTCATTGTAGAAAAAATGAATATAATCTTTGTGATAATTTAGATTTATTAAATGGAGCTTATGCAGAATATATTGTTGTGCCTGAACGAATTGTAAAAAAGAACACATTAATTTTACCAGATAGTCTTTCATTTGATAAAGCAGCTTTTACAGAACCACTTGCAAATGTTGTACATGGCGTAGAACGAACAGGGATAAAACCTGGAGATACTGTCGGAGTAATTGGTATTGGTCCAATAGGATTAATGTTTGCACGAGTTGCAAAACTAAAAGGAGCAAGAGTTATTGCTGCTGGTAGAAATAAAGAGAAATTAAGACTCGCAGAAGAATTTGCTCATGCAGATGAAATAATTGATTTAAAAAAATATTTAAACCCAGAAAAAATTTTTAGAGATTTCTCCGAAGAAAAAAGAGGACTTGATGTTATGGTTGAATGCGTTGGACTACCTGAAATATGGGAACGTGCGTTTTCTTGTGTTCGCAAAGGTGGAACCGTTCACTTTTTTGGAGGCTGTAAATCTGGCTCTAAAGTTACTTTTGACACAACAAAAATGCACTATGGTGATATTAAATTAATGAGCGTATTCCATCATACACCACAATACTTTAGAGAAGCATTAGACTTAATAGCATCTGGTAAAGTTGACGTAGAAAAACTAATTACAGATACATTACCATTAGAAAAATTAGAATACGCAATGGAACAACATATCGCAGGAAATGCTATTAAATTTTTAATCAAGCCTTAATTAAAAACAGCTTAAAGTATTTCCATCAATATTTCATCTTGTCTAGTTTCAGGAATTTCATTCAAATCTGGAAGCTCAGATTCCTTGGCTGGATTTGAAATCTCTGTAACTTTATCTGACGCAATCGCAGGTTTTACTGTATATTTTGAAATAAAAGGATCAGGATTACGTTTTAAATTATGATAATCTTGCATAATAACATTTACAAAACGCTTTGTTTCCTTAAAAGGTGGAATTGTACCACCATATTTTTTAACATTTCCTGGACCTGCATTATATGCTGCTAAAGCTAGTTCTGTAGAACCAAACATTTTATACATCATTTTATAATAAGTTAACCCTGCTTTAATATTTTCGTTCAAATAATAAGGATTATAACCAATCTTTTTAGCTGTAGAAGGTAGCACTTGAAACACTCCTACTGCACCATAAGGACTTTTTAATTCATGTCTAAACCCTGATTCCTTTTTTGCAATACTTAATGCTAAGGCTGGATCGACTCCCATTTCCATAGAATGCTTAACAATGCTCTCTTTTATAACATCTTCAGATATTGCTGCGTATGAATTTGTGGTTAGGAATGATAATACTGCAATAGCTGTTAAGACTACTTTTTTAATCATCGAAATCCTCGTTGTACTTGTAAATTGAATTCTGTATATTATTTCGAAAATCCTCCCTACGGTTTCACTATGTTCTCAAATAAACCATACCAGAATGTCTTTCCTAAATTTTTACGTGCTAGATTTCCATCATCGCTTCGCTCAAACTTGTTAGGCGACTATTTCTGTTATTATTTATCTTCCGGTTTGGATAAATAGATACACAGAAATTGTATCAACAACATTCTATATTAAACAAAAAAATATTTCAACATGCCAGTATCATTGTGTCTAAACTATAGCAAACTGTCTATTAATAAGTTGTCTTGAATTTTCTTTAAAGTCTTGTTCTGAGACATATAATTTAATACTCTTATCAACATTCATAATATTAAATAAAACAAATATATCTGATGGAATATTAAATATCGACAAATCTCTATTTGCTATTTTTTTTAATTCTTCTATAAATTCAATAGCACAGTCTTGAACGTATGTTAAATCCAAAGCTACGTTGCGTTTTTCATTAATTACCATTGAAACTATCTTTGAAATTTTACGACTATCTAACTTTGCTGATAGAGGTGTAATTATGCAAATTTTATCATTATCACGAATTTCCATAATTACATCATATATTTTTTAAGTTTTTTTTGAAATTATATAAAAATATAAAAAATCTCTAACTAAAGTTTAATAAATCAAAATATTATAAAATTTTCATAATATCATCAAAAATTAGTTCTTTAGTTAGCCTATAACGAATGTATAATTCATCAATAGAAATTCTATCAGTAAATTCTTTCTTAGCTCCATAATTTAAAACTTTCATATTAGAATTTCCATAAAATCTAGAAATTTTTTCACCAAAACCACCATCAAGCACACCGTCCTCAAGTGTTACTACAATATTGTGATTTTGTTTTAACCTTTCTAGCAAATCCTCATCAATTCCAGTTATAAATCTTGGGTTAATGATTGTTGGTTCAAAACTTAGCTTGTTTTTTATTTCATCAGCAACCTTGTTTGCAAGAGACAAAAATCCACCTAAGCCAATAATTGCAACCTTTTCACCTGCTTGTTCAACTTTAAATTTATTTAATATTGAATAATTAGTTTTATCTTCAACGCCAGTAGATATTAATTCTGTATTTGGAACTCTTATACCTACTGGGAATTGATTTTGCTCAACAGACCAGTTTAACATAGCAAGGTATTCTTCTTTATTTGTCGGTGCTAAATATACCATGTTAGGAATATTAGAAATAAGTGGAATATCAAATACGCAAAGATGTGTTGCATCAGCACCAGAAATTCCTCCCCAATGTACAAGCATGGTAATTGGTGAATTATTTAAACACAAATCTTGAGATAACTGATCATAAGTTCTTTGAACAAAAGAACTCATAACATTAAAAATAGGTTTTGCTCCACTTTTTGCTAATGCTGAACAATAAGCAACTGCGTGTTCTTCTGCAATTCCAACATCAGTATAATGCTCTCCTAACTTAGCCCTAATTTTTGAATTAAATCCAAAAACTCCAGGAGTGCCTGCAGTAACAGTAACAAATGTTTTATCTTCTTTTGCTTTCTCTAAGATATAATCCAAAGTTATTGATGCGTATGTAGCAGGTGTTTGAGCATCAGAAGTCTTATCTAATATTCCAGGCATTACCCAGTGAAAAGTTTCTTTGTTTTCTTCAGCTTGTTTTAGTCCACAACCTTTTTGAGTGCAAATATGAACAATTATAGGATGGTCTATATTCTTTATTTTTTGGAATAATTCAATAAGTTTTTGAATATCATTACCTTCTTTTAAGAAACAATAATCAAAACCTAATGTTTTAAAGAAATTAGATTTTGCTTCGCCATTCGTTTCTCTAAGAAGCTTTAAATTGCTATATAATCCTCCATGGTTTTCTGCAATTGACATTTCATTATCATTCACAATGATAATAAAATTCGAATTAAAAGTTGAAGCGTTATTTAAGCCTTCAAGAGCTTCACCTCCACTTAATGAACCGTCTCCTATTAGTGCAATCACATTTGATTTCTCATTCTTTAAATCACGAGCTTTAGCAACTCCACAAGCTAAACTAACAGATGTCGAAGTATGACCAATTTTAAATAAATCATGATCACATTCTTCTGGTGCAGTATAACCTGTATATTTTAAATAACATTCAGGATTTATAAACCCATCTTTTCTCCCTGTAACTATTTTATGAGGATAACATTGATGAGAAACATCATATATTATCTTATCCATAGGTGAATTAAATACATAATGTAATGCGAGAGTTGTTTCAACTATTCCTAAATTCGGTGCCATGTGTCCACCAATTGCATTAACCTTGTTTATAATAGCATCCCTTATTTCACCTGCTAAAGTAACCATTTCTGCTAATTCAAGTTTTTTTAAATCCTCTGGTGTATTAATTTTATCAATAATCATTTAAAAACCTCTCTATCTAATGTAAAAAAATAATTTACCATTATATTTACCATAATGTTTAAATCTATAAGCACCATATTTTGAAAAAGTTATAAGTCCTTTTATATCTTTATCTTGTGCCTTTTCTTTCTTGCATGTTATCCTATGAAAAAACTTATCTGTATCGTTATAAAGAAGAATTGTTCTTTTATTTAAAAAAGGTTTATGTAACCAGATTTTATCATCATCCTCTATTTGAGATATTTTAAATACTTCTACTTCTGGAAACATTTTTTGAATTTCGGCTTCCTTAATTTCAATTTCTTTAAAACTTCCATTTTCATGTATTAATTTATAAAATTTCAAAAGATTATTATCTATAATTATTAATTCATTATTTGCAATTGCTTCACAATTAGTAGTAAGCGAGAAAGCTAAACTATCATCATTATAATAATATTTAGAATAATTACCTTCTCCTTCAAACAACTCTTTTTTAAAAGAAGTCATATCATCTGATATTAGTTCAAAAGACCATAAATTTTGAGAAGGCGAATAATATATTTTATCTTGGTCATATACTATTCTATAAGAAGATTGATTTGCAAAAGCCAAATTAATGCTCAAAAATATAAACAATATAAATAACACTTTTTTCATACCACTCTCCTTTCCCGAGTATATCATATTATTCAATCATTCTCAAATATTTATTATAAATGTAATATCACTAGCAAATTTTATTTTTTTTAGTTTTATAATATAATACAATCATAATTTAAGGAGTATTTTAAATGAAAAAGTTATTAATAATATTTATGTTAATTCTAATTGCAACAATGAACACAAGTTATGCAAATACAATTATTAATGAAATACAAAGTCCAATATATACAGATGATTTAGGACGCTCTCACTTTTTAGGCAAAGGTGGTTATTCAAGCACTCGTCATATTGATATGGGTAACGCTTATTCAGAAGCAATTAATGAAGTAACTAATCAAACAGTTAAAAAAAATGTAGATACTGATATTACTTCAGTTATTAAAGAAAAAAACGAGATACCAGTTTCATCTAAAGCAAAAGCAACTTTTTCATCTCAAAATAGAACAATGGACGCATCAGCTAGTTTTGGACAAGGTGCAACATATTTACCTGATTCTGGTGTAAATAATTCTAAGACAATATATACTGATGACTTAGGTAGATTACATTTCTTTGGAAAAGGTAATTTGATAAGAGAATAAGTTTTTTCTCGTTTTTGCAATTATAATTTCCGTCATTGCGAGCGTAAGCGAAGCAATCCAGATTTTAATTTTTGTCATCTTAAAACTAAATGGTAAGATTCTGAACAGCTTGAAAATTACGCCTTTGCAGGCTCTTTTTCTACGCTTTCAGAATGACACATGAAGACTTAATTCAAAACAAAGTCGGTTGAGATTAAAAATCTCAGCCGACTATATTTTTCAATTTAATATTATTACGGAGTTTCATCCAGCCTACAAGCCTTCAAGGTTTTCATCGGAGAGGGTGGCATTTAATATATCGCTTACTCTCGTAAAGACGAAAGACAAGCTCTGTTGTAAAGCCCTATAATAATATAAAAACCATATTTTTACTTAGCTTCAGAAATTCCCCAATGAAGCTTATCTCTTAATATAGAATAATAATTTCTACTGTTTAAAAATGCTAAAACAGCTTTTTTATCGCTTGATTTGATAGTTATTTTATCAACACATTTTTCGGTATCATATCCGTCAATTGAAACTGATAATAATTTATCGGCAGTTTTAATAGAAATTACTTCTGTTGAAGGTACTACTAAAGGTCTAGCATTTAATGTATGTGGACAAATAGGAACAATTACAATGGCATCCATTGTCGGGTAAACAACTGGACCTCCAGCTGATAGACCATAAGCTGTAGAACCTGTTGGAGTCGATACAATTAGTCCATCTGCTATATAATCGCAAACTTCTTTATTATTTATTTCAAGATAAAATTTTGAAGTCCTTGATGAAATACATCCTTTTATAACAAAATCATTCAAAGCAATTCTATCAATTGAGGTTAGCATTAATCGGTTTTCTGTGTAAAAATTGTTATTTATTATTGATTCAATAATAAAATTAATTTCTTCATCATCACTTTGAGATAAAAAACCTAAACGTCCTGAGTTTATTCCAAGGACAGGGATTTGCCATTCAGAATAATATCTTGCTGTCCTTAGTAATGTTCCATCGCCACCAATTACAATCGTAAAATCTCCAAAATTTGCGAGTTTACTAAGCTCAAAGCTTTTAAAGTCAATTTTTTTAGATATTAAAAGTTTTTCTATCTTAGATAATATATCTTCGTAGTTTTCAATATGTTTATTATATACAACATTAATTTTCATATAGCTGATTATATCATGTAAACTGATTTTGTGTTAATATTAATAAATAGAGAGGTGTTATTATGATAGAAATGAAAGTAATGGGTATAGCACTTGATGTGAGAACAAACTCGCCTATTGTTGTACTTCACGATTTAGATAATAGAAAAGCTTTACCAATTTGGATAGGTTCAGCAGAAGCAAGTGCTATTATTCGTTGTATAGAAGGACTTGTTGTTGCTCGTCCTATGACACACGATTTAGTAACTAATATCATTGATAAAACAGGGTATAAATTAGAAAAAATCGAGATTAATGATGTAGAAAAAGAAACTTATTTTGCAACATTATATCTTGTTAAAGATGACGAGACCTTAGAAATAGATGCTCGTCCTTCTGATGCAATTGCTATAGCAATGAGAGCAAAAGCTCCAATCTTTGTTACGTCGAATGTTTTATTAAATGGTTCTGTCTCAACTGACACAGCAAAGGATGAAGAAGAAGCACAAGAATTTAAAGATTTCATACAAAATATTAAACCTTCAGATTTCGAAAAATTAATGGAAGGTAAACACGAGGAAACAGATCAATAAAATCTAAAGAGGGAAAAATGAATCTAAATAAAAATTACGAAAATCTTGAACAAAGTTATTTATTTTCAACAATTGCTAAGAAAGTTAATGAGTTTATTTCAAATAATCCTGATAAAAAAGTTATCAGATTGGGGATTGGTGATGTTACAAAACCTCTATGCAAGGCTGTAACAGAAGCGATGCACAAAGCTGTTGATGAAATGAGTATTCAAGAAACTTTTCGTGGATATGGACCTGAACAAGGATATGATTTTCTAAGATTAGCTATTCAGGATTATTATAGGAAAAACAATGTAGAATTAGATTTAGATGAAATTTTCATATCAGATGGTGCTAAAAGTGATCTTGGTAATATTTTAGATTTATTCGGTGATGATAATATTGTATTAATTCCTGATCCAGTTTATCCAGCTTATGTTGATACAAACATTATGGATGGTAATAAAATTGTATATATAAATGCAAATGAAGAAAATGGATTTCTCCCTATGTCTAGTGAGGAAAAGGCTGATATTATATATATTTGTTCTCCAAATAATCCAACAGGCGCTGTCTATAATAAAGAACAGCTTAAAGAATGGGTTAATTACGCAAATAAAAATAATGCACTTATTCTTTTTGACTCAGCTTATGAAAGTTTTATTTCAGATAATGAGTTACCTCGTACAATATTTGAAATTGAGGGTGCAAAAACTTGCGCAATAGAAATTTGCTCTTTGTCTAAAACTGCTGGGTTTACAGGTACAAGGTGTGGTTATACAGTAGTACCAAAAGAGCTTGGAAAGCTTAATAAAATGTGGCTACGACGTCAAACAACAAAATATAATGGTGTGCCATATATCGTGCAAAGAGGTGCAGAAGCAGTTTTTTCTGAAGCTGGCATGAAAGAAATTAAAGAAAATCTTGATTATTACAAAGAAAACGCAAAAATAATTGCTAAAACTGTCGAAAGTTGTGGGATTTGGTATGTCGGTGGTAAGCACTCTCCTTATATTTGGTTAAAATGTCCAAATAATATGACAAGTTGGGAATTTTTTGATTATTTATTAAACAATGCTCAAATTGTAGGAACACCAGGAGCAGGTTTTGGCAAAAATGGCGAAGGCTATTTTAGGCTTACTTCTTTTGGCTCAAGGGAAAACACTATTGAAGCAATGGAAAGATTTAGGAAGCTTTTTGAAAAATAGATTGACTTATAATTTTTTTTATAATATCATCAAATAGTTGCTTGGCAGTTAAGCTCCAGTGGCGGAATCGGTAGACGCGTTGGACTTAAAATCCAATCGGGGTCAACCCTCGGTGCCAGTTCAAGTCTGGCCTGGAGCATTTAATAACAAGTAATTAAGCCTTTCGTTAAGAAAGGCTTTTTTGTTGTTAAAATTCTATGTCTATTCAGTAAGTATTTGGCTGATTAAAAATCAATTTAACATTTCAATACTTTTTTTGTAATCTTTTGAGTTATATATATAGCTTCCAGCAACTAATGAATTTGCGCCTAAAGAAGTACATATTTTGGCGGTTAAATTATTTATCCCACCATCAACCTGAATTATAAAGTTTTCAGAGCATTTTTCTTTTAATTGAGGAATTTTTAAAGCACAATCGTGTATAAATTCTTGTCCACCAAAGCCTGGTTCTACTGTCATTATTAAAGCTAAATCAATACTATCTATATAAGGGAAAAGTACGCTTACATCAGTTTTTGGCTTAATAGAAACTCCTACCTTTTTGTTAAATGATTTAATTAAATCAATGGTTTCGTTAATGCTTTCCTGGCAAGCTTCATAATGAAATGTGATTAGGTCTGCGCCAGCTTTTGCAAATGCTTCAATATAATTTTGTGGGTTTTCTATCATTAAATGAGTATCTAAAAACATTTCGGTTTTTTTTCGAATAGATTTTAAAACGGGGACTCCTATAGATATATTTGGAACAAAATGACCATCCATTACATCGATATGTATCCAATCAGCTCCAGCTTCTTGTACAGCTTTAATTTCGTTTTCTAAATTCATAAAATCTGCAGATAATATTGACGGTGAAATAATTATTTTATTCATACTAGCTCCTTTGAATTTATTTTATCATGTTTTATAGGAATATAAAATAAATTTGCTATATTTAAACAAATATTATATAATTTTATTTGTAGAATATGGTTATTACAAAATGTATACAGATCAAAAAATTCTTGAATTTAAAAAATATTTAGATAAATTATATAATCTTATTGAGAGAGAAGCTATATTTTCATTTATCTCTACAAAACTTGTGGATAAAAAAAGAATTGATGATTTAATTTGTTGTATTGATGCAAGTTTTCCAGAAGAATATATAAATTATGTTAAAAAAACTAATAAAAGCTTGGAAACTACTAAATGTTACCGCAGACTTCAGAATGCAATTAAAAATAAGTTTTTGTTTAGTGCTAATGTGTATCTAGTTCGTCAAAGAGAGGCTTTAGCAGAAATTGTAGAGTTACAACAAATAATAGATTCTGATATGAAATTAATTAATAATCAATAAGCTAACAAGTATTAGAAATAATTTTTATATATTTTAATTGACTTTTATGCTTTGTTTATTATACAATTTTGATAACTATCATACAAATTAATGGAGCAAAAAATGAATTCACAACAAGATGTAATATATGGGCTTATGAGCAAATTAGATGAAGCTTTAGATAATGGATTTCCTTTTGGAAATTTAACAATAGTAAAAAAGCATGTTGTGGCAGATATTTTAGATAAGTTATATGCAGCGTTGCCTGATGAAATTAAAGAAGCAAGAGCTTTGCTTCGCAGAAAAGATGAACTTCAATATGAAGCCCAACAGCGTGCTGAAAAGATTGTTGCAGATGCACAAGCTGAGGCTAATAGATTGCTTAGTGAATCTGATTTATTAAGAGCTGTTCAAAGAGAAGCTGAAAAGATTAAAGAACAAGTTATTGCTGAATGTGATGAAATAAAACGCAAATCTTATGAAGATGCTGAGACTTTAAGAAACCAAGCGATTGACGAAGCTTATAGAACTAAAGATGGTGCTTCTGTATACGCTGAACAAGTTTTAGCAGGTCTTGAGCAAAACTTAAATCAGCTTCAAGAAATTGTGAAAAATGGTCAACTTCAATTAGAAAGACGTAGAGTGGAAACTGATGGGCAGATTTCTGGAAATTATGTAAATCAGAGAGCAGAGTTTGCAAAAGATTTTAGAATGAATTAATTTTTTATATAGAATTTTAAAAAAGACGATTTCTAACTACCACGAAATCGTCTTTTTTGTTCTAATTAAAAAGGATGAGAGAACTCATCCTGTAATCAATCTATAACACAATACATACCATAGTATATATTAAACTATATAAAGATTAAATTTAAAGTTTATTTAAGTTCTTTGTTACAAAATTTTACTTTTATGCTAAAATTACATTTATGAAAAGAAAACCTGTAATAGCTGTAGTGGGTCGCCCAAATGTAGGTAAATCAACTTTTGTCAATCGTCTTGTTGGCAAAAGGCAATCAATAGTTGATGATTTACCAGGAGTTACTCGTGATAGAATTTATTTTGATGTTGAATGGCAAAATAAGCAGTTTACAGTTATTGATACAGGGGGAATTATTCCAGGTGATGAAGACGAAATAATGCTTTCTATATATGACCAAGCTCGTATAGCTTGTGAAGAAGCTGAAAAAATTATTTTTATAGTTGATGGTATAGAAGGTGCGACTCCTGTCGATATTGATATTGCTAATATTCTTCGTCAGTCAGGTAAGCCAGTTTTTTTAGCTGTAAATAAAGTAGATTCTAGTAATCAAATAACTATGATAAGTGATTTTTACTCACTTGCTATTGGTGAACCTCGTGCGATATCAGCTCTTCATGGTTCAGGTGGTGTTGGTGATTTACTTGAAGAAATAACAGAAGATTTTGAAATAGACGAGGAACAAGAAGAGGATAATACTATTAAAATTGCTATTGTAGGTCGACCAAATGCAGGAAAATCTTCAATTGTAAATGCTCTTTTGGGTGAAAAACGAGTAATTGTATCTGATGTTTCTGGAACAACAAGAGATAGTATTGATTCAAGATTAAAATATAATGATAGAGAGTTTGTAATCATTGATACTGCTGGTATTAGAAAAAAATCTAAAGTTGATTATGGCATTGAAAAATTTGCCGTAGACAGAGCAATTCGTTCTATTAGAGAGTGTGATGTTGCTTTAATGGTAATTGATGCAACTGAGGCTGTTAATGGAATTTCTGATCAGGATAAAAAAATTGCTTCAATTATTACAGAAGCTGGCAAGGGCATGGTAATTGCAATTAATAAATGGGATTTGATAGAAGATAAAAAATCAAATACTATTAATAAGTTTGAAAAAATGATAGAACATGAAATTCCGTTTTTAAATTATGTTCCTAAGATTTATATAAGTGCAGTAACTCATCAAAGATTAAATAATATATTTAAAAAAGTTGAAGATGTATATTCTGAGTGTACAAAACGAGTATCAACAGGGCTTTTGAACAAGGTTTTAAATGAAGCTTATGCTTTGAATCCACCTCAGACAATTAGAAATAAGCGACTTAAAATACTTTATGCAACTCAAGCAGCAATTCATCCACCAACATTTTTATTATTTGCAAATAATGAGGAATTATTAAAAGAACATTATAAGCGTTATCTTGAGAATAAAATTAGAGAAGCTTTTGGATTTTTTGGCACGTCTATTAGAATTTCTGTAAGAACAAGAAGTGAAAAAGCTAAGAAAAAATAGTACTATTCTTTGATTATGATATATTGACCCTTTTTAAGCTTTGTAGAAAGTTCTTTAATGGTTTTATTATACATTCTTATACAACCTTTTGAGGCATATTTACCAATGCTTGAAGGATTATTTGTTCCGTGTAAATATTGACCATTATATCCCGAGATTTCTCCTGTCTGTTGATCAATTATTGCTAAGATAATAATTCGAGGTCCATAATCAGAAGGGTTTTTATATCTTTTTGAACTTTCAGGTGCTTTTTGATATGGATAAGATTCTATATTAATAATTTTTCTTATTCCAGCTTTAGTTGGTGTAGAATGTTTACCTGATGCAACAGGATGAATTGATAGCAAAAAGCCATTTGAGTCGTAGTGATATAATTTGTTTTGGGATAAATCAACAACGGCAGAAGCAAGTTGACATTCTCCAGCCATCTCAAATATTGGTACTGGTATTGGTGCTGTATCAGTTAATAATGGGAAGTCTTTTGGGCTGTCATTTGTTTTTATTTCTGTTTTAATAAAATAATCATTTTTTAAAGTATTTTGTCCCTGTAAATTTGCACTACCAATCGAAGCTAATCCCACACACATTAAAAACGATTGCTTTAGAAATTTTTTAGAATAAATATTAGAAATATACTGTATTTTCATGCTAATACATTTTTATAAGTTTTCGCACCTCTGCTAAAACTTTTTGAGCTTCAATTCTAGCTTTTTGAGAGCCTTCTTTGATTATTTTTTCAACTTCTTCAGGATGTTCTTCAAAGTATTGTCGTCTTTCTCTAATTTTTGCAAGTCTTTCATTAACCTTAGCGCCTAATTGACGTTTACAATCAGCACATCCTCTTAAACCTTTTTCACATTCACATTCTACTGTTTCAATCTCTGGTTCATCGCCAAAAATTTTCCAATATTTGAAAGCTACTTCACATTCATCAGGATGTCCAGGATCATCTTTCCTCATTCGACTTCTATCGGTGATTGCTGACATTATTTTTTTAGCTGTAATTTCTGCAGTATCAGAAATCTTAATATCATTATTGAATGATTTACCCATTTTATTTCCATCTAAGCCACAAATTAGGCTACAGTTGTTTAATTTAGGTTGAGGTTCAACAAAAAAGTCTGTATTATAGACATTATTAAATCTTCTTGCAATATCACGAGTTAATTCAACGTGAGCAACTTGATCTATACCAACAGGTACGCAATCAGCATTAAATGTTAAAATATCTGCTGTCATCAATACGGGATAACCCATTAGACCATAATTAATCTGAGAAGCCATCCCTTCTTTAGATTTTAAAATTTTAGCCATATCTTTTAAGGTTGGATCTCGTTCTACCCAATTTTGAGGTGTAATCATACTTAAATATATATGCAATTCTGCTGTTTCTGGAACTAAAGACTGTACATAAATTGTAGCTTTATTTGGATCAATTCCACAAGCTAACCAATCCATAACAACATTCAGGACATCTTCTTTCATTGTTTCAGTTTTATCATATTTTGTAGTTAGAGCATGCCAGTCAGCTACTGAAAAATAACAATCATATTCATCTTGAAGTTTTACCCAGTTATCAATAACTCCTAAATAATGACCTAAATGTAATTTTCCTGTAGGACGCATTCCTGACATAATTTTTTGTTTCATATTTATTAACCTCATTCCAAGTGCTTTTATTATAAGGCAAAATTATCAATTCGTAAAACTTTTATCTCGCCATTATCCAAATCCATAATTATTTTATTTTTAGATATTTTATAATTTATTGAACCTTTAATCACGCATAGATTTTTTTTCTTTTTTAGATTTGGGATTTTTACTACAATTTTTTTCTGAGGGTTTTTGTAATCTAAATTTCCTATCACAACAATTGTATCTCCCTTATAGCTTCTTGAAAAAGCAAAAACTTTTTCTTTATCTGTTTTTAATGGTGTAAAAGTTCCCTTTGAAATTAAATCATTATTTTCTTTTCGGAAATTAAAAGCTTCAATGAAATTAGTTTTGACAAGTTCATTTTTCCCTTCAGGTTTGCAAGAATAATTAAAAATATCAAGTTTACCTCGATGGACAAAATAATAATCATCATCGGTTTCAGTAACCGTAGCTTTAGTATTTGCCCAAGAATATAAATAATCATCACCTGATTGAAATCCGTCAATAAAATAAGGATTAAAAGGTAATGTTGCTTCAAGCCAAGATATCATAATAGAAAATTTTTCACCGTGTAATATTATCGGACTTACTTCATCATGTGTAGTAAATGAAAGAATTACACTTTTAAATTCAGGATAGGAATTTAAAAGCTTTTTATTAAATTTTATATGATCTATTAGTTGTGAAGCATTTTTCCAATCTTTTAGATTAAAAAAACTTCCATAATAACCATCAAATCCAGCATGTAATAATTTATTATAAGGTGTAAATTCAGCAAGTTTTGAAGGTGGTTCTCTCCAAGAATCAGAAGCTTCTGCTAGATATAAAAACTCTGGATTTTTTTCTCTTGTATAATTAATTAATTCAAACCAAAATTTATAAGGTTTTATTGTCGCAACATCAGCTCTTATACCGTCTGCTCCTAGCTCTATTACCATATCAATAAAACGCTTATGAGCTTCAAATAAATCTTCATTAAGTTTAGTATCATTACCTGTTTTAAAAAGTCTGACATCTGTCCAATCAGTAGGTACTATTGATAATTGTTTTTTATTTTTAACAAATAATTCAGGGTTAGATAAAAATAAATCATAAGCACCGCAACTTGGTAAATCAATTATTACTTTAATATTGCGTTTATGGCATTCGTCAATAAATAATTTAGCTTGTGCTTCTGGTGATAATTCTGATTTCTTATCAATTAATTGAGGATTGATTTTATCGAAGCTACTTATTGCGTATACTGAGCCTGCTGTCCCTAATGCTTTTAATTTACCGACAGGAGTAATTGGTAAAAGATGCAACGTATTTATGCCAACTGCCTGTAATTCATCTAAGCGTTTAATAGCATTAATGAAATTTCCCGACTCTTCATCTTCTTCAATTAAACCATTTTTATTTATATCATTTGCATTAAAATTACGGATATTTATACCACAAATTATAGCTTTATTATTTAGAAACATTGTTCTTAAACCGTCATCTGCATAAGTCGGTAAAAAAAGAAATAAACATAATATTAATAATAAGCTCCTCATTTATCCCTCTAATTAATATTAATATAAGATTATAAAAAATTGTTAATACATTCTGCTACTTCTTGAGCAGAATATTTTTCTGATAAGAGTTCTTTAACTCCTGATAGGTTCTTAATCATATTGTTACGATATTGGCTATCATAGAGTATTCTTTCTGTTTCATAAACAATATTAGAAACATTAAATCTATGTTGCACAAGCTCAGTTATAATAGATTTTCCACTGACAATATTTGGCAAAGAAACTTTATCTATACATCGTACAAGTAGATACACGAAATATAATAGCCAAGGACCTTTATATCCAATAACCATAGGAGTTTCATATAATGATGCTTCTAATGCAACCGTACCTGAAGCTAGGATTAAAGAATCAGAAACGCTTAATAAAGAATGATTTTCTCCTTTTATAATTTTTATATCAACATCTTTTATGTATTTATCGAAAACTTTATCTTTTAAATTTGGTGCGTGAGATATACAAAATTGTATTTCAGGGTGTTTTTTCTGCAAAGCTTTTGCCGTTTTTATAAATGTTTTAGCTAAATATGCTAATTCAAGAGGTCTTGAACCTGGGAAAATAGAAACTAATGGACGATTAATGTCTAGTTCGTGTTTTTTGAAAAATTCTTCTTTATTAGCTTTTTCTGGTAGCTGTTTAACAAGAGGATGTCCGCAATAGTGAACATCAATACCCTCTTTTTTATACATTTCTACCTCAAAAGGAAAAATACAAAGAACTTTATCAACGAATTTTTTAATCTTTTTTATACGCCATTTTCGACTTGCCCATACTTGAGGTGGAATATAATGTAAAATCTTTATGCCTTTTCCTTTTAATCGTTTTGCAACTCTTAAATTAAAAGTTCCATAGTCAATTAATAATACTAAATCAGGTTTATATTCCTCTAAAATATATTCGCATAAATTATTTTCAAGCTTAATATGATCAATAATCATTTGTAAGCTTAATCCAAAACCTGACATCTTTGAATGGTCGCAAAAAATCGTAGCACCAGCGTTTTTTAAATTATCACCACCAATTCCATGAATTTCCAAATCAGAGTTCTGTGATTTTAATATTTCTACGACTTTTCCAGCATGTATATCGCCAGAATGTTCGCCAGTTATTATAAAAATTTTTTTCATATACACTAAACTGCCATTATTACTATATTATGTTTATTTGCATATTTAACTACTTCTTCTTGATCAACAATAATTGTTTCTCCTGCTTCAACTGCAATTAAATCTGCTTTATATTTTTTCATCGTCTTTAATGTTCGTAAGCCAATTGCAGGTATATCAAAACGCTTATCTTGAGCTGGTTTTGCAACTTTAATAATTCTAGCATTCTTTTTGGCAATCTTACAGCCTCGCTTAATACATTTATCTGTACCTTCAATCGCTTCAACAGCCATTATCATCTTATCTTTAATTACTACTGATTGACCAATATCAAGCTTTCCACTTTCTTTAGCTAACCAATAACCATAATTTACATCTTCAATTTGCTCAGCTTTTGGCTGTAATTTGCCTAAAACTCCTGATGGAATCATTAGATTTTTTATAAATAAAGTCTGATCAAGAATTGAAATTCCTTTTTTTTCAAATTCTTCAATAATCATGAGCATAACTTTGTCATCATTTAGTCTAATTGCTTTTTTGATAAATTCAATCGCTCGAGCATCAAATTTTGGTCGTTTTAATAATACAGTCTTATTTACTTTGCCTAAAAAAGTTACCTGTTTGATTTCTTCTTTCATAAGCACATCTTCAATTTTTTGTACTTCTCCAGGGCAAAAAGAATAAACTTTAGAACAGTATTTTTTTAATTGTTTATAATTATCATCAGATAATGAAATTGCAACAACATCAAAACCATTTTCCTTTGCATATTGAGCCATTTTAACAGGTAAAAGTCCATCTCCTGCTACTAATCCTTGTTTTTGTTCTAACGCTATAGACATTATAAAAACTTCCTCCAACTCATTAATAATAATACACTAAACATAAAATTGAAAGAAGTTTTTAATAAATTTTAAAATATAATTATTGTTCGCTTTTTTCTGCTAAGAATTTTTCCATCGCTTCATTTGAGATTTCAACAGAATCCAAAATTAAATATTGCGCAACATTTTCAGAATGTTGAGCCATTTTCATACAAGCTACTTGATAAATTAAATTAGCTTGTTCTGTCAGGGCTGTTCCACCTATTGAACTTATATCCATGCTATAACCTCTTTGATTTGTGATATTTATATTATAACGATTTTATATAAAGATTTCAAGTGGAAATATATAAAAAATTACTTTCAAAATCCCACGCAAAAATCATTAATTTTCGTAACAAAACTTCACAAAACAGGCAATTGTAACGATTTGTAAAGATGAGTTTTTATGAGACTAAAATCCAGTTATAATGCCCTATATGACATGATATGATATGATATGAGGTGAGGTGTCTTTTTGCGTTAAAGTTTTCTGAAAAAATGTCGTTAACTATTTTGTAATTAATAAAAGGACATTACATGGTATCAACAGGCAAAGAGAAAATATTATTAGATCCATTTATGTTACGTCAGTATACAATGATATTAAGTTTAACCTCAGAAGAATATCATAGTAAAGAGCGCGTAAAAAAGGAGCTAGAACAATTGCGAGGATTAGAAGATATTAATGAAGCTCGTGAATTGATTTATCGTCTTTGTCCATCTTTAAAAGAGCATCCGACATATTATTATGATGGAGTAAAATTTACATTACGTGATACAGAGGATAAATTAAGCTTGTTGGTAAAATTAAATACCGAAATAATGTCGTATAGTTTTAGAGCAAAAAAATAAGGAGGCGTATTAATGGCAAATTTAGAACTATCAAATTTAACAGCGAAACAATTTGTTGCAACATCGAAGGTATTGGATGAAAAAGCTGTAAAATTAGAAAGTTTAGTAGAGGATGTAAAAGCAGGCAAAGTTTCGTCAGAGGTTTTTCTTGCAAGAGTGGAGAATCTTGTAAAAGATATGGAGTTAGCTAAAATAACGCCCGAAGCTTTAGGTAAGGAAGTTGGGATGAGTAATCTTAATTTTTCTTATAGTAAAGAGAGATTTGCTTTGGCTTTTGATTATAATAATCATCAAATTACTCTTGATGCACCGACAGTTAATGATGCGATAGAAGAGTTAGCAGATATAATGGAAGATTTAATTAATGAGGATGGTGCATCTCAAGAACGCGCAGCGAAAGGTAAGAAGAAACCTTTTAAGGAACGCTTCAAGGAAAATTGGAAACATCATATGGATGCAACGGGAGGTCATTATGGTCAACAAACTCGTTATGAAAAAGGTTCTCCCCCAGGAGCAGCTGCTATTGGAGATTTGGTTATTGTGCTTATTCGATCTTTATAATATAAAATCTTGGTTGAAATCTAATAATAGCAATGTAGGCTGAAACCCAACAATAATAGGCACAAATAATTGTTATATTAAATTAAACTTAGTCGGCTTGGATTTTTAAATCCAAGCCGATTTTTTATCTGAATTATGTTTTTACAAGGTTTTATTTTTTTCTGGATTGCTTCGCTTCGCCCACAAAGACGGGAAAATTACGTTCGTAAGAATTGAAGAATAAGCACAATAATAACAAACGAAAATACTCTTCAACTCTTAAAATAAAAAATAATCTTGCTCAAATTATAAGTTTTTTGCTATTATAGGGTTATGAGTAAGTTTTTACTAATTAGCGAAGATAATGAAAAAGAGAAAGCAATAAGAGAAGCTTGTTCGTCAAGCGAAATTATTGTAACAACAGATACAACTTTTATTTTTGATTCTCTTGAAGTTGAAGAGCCTGATATCGTAATTATTGATGGTGATATTAAATCTCTTGAGCTAAAACCTTTATGTAAAAAAATCAGACAATATCCAGTAATAATCTTAATGATAATTGGCGAAACTCATCATAATAAAGACATCACTCGTAATATTAATTTGTTTGTTAAAGCACCGATAGATAAATATTTTTTAACTACAACTATTGATTCCAGTTTAAAAACTCGTCAATCGTTGCTTAAAATGACAAAGTCTAACCAAGAATTAGCAAGAAGTCTTTATCAATTAAATGTGTTATATAATACAAGTTCTCAATTAGCAGGATCGTTAGATAAAGATAAGCTTTTAAAAATAATGACAGAAGGGATTGAAAAATCGCTTAATTTTGATTTGTCTTGTACGCTAATGTTTCGTTCAGAAAGAGAGCCTGTGCTTTTAATAAATTCGTTGTACAAGGTCTCCGATAGATTATTAGAAGCGTTAAAATTAAGAGCTATTTTAAGTTATAAATCTTTATTAGCAGATCCACCTTTTGAAATCAAAATTGGAAATCTAAAAATTGAAAAAACGATTAAACATAGTATTAACGAGTTTGATTTTTCGGTTTTAAGATATGATAATATGTTTGCACCCATAATGCTAAATGAAGAATTTTTTGGGTTTACAGAAATTTATAGAGAAAAACCGTTTTCAACTGAAGATGCGACTTGTTTTCAAACATTAGTTCAACAGGTTGCAATTCCATTACAAAGTGCATCTTTTACACAAGAATTAAAAGCAACAAATAGAAAATTACAAAAGCTTGAACGACTTAAATCTGAGTTCATATCAATTGTTTCACACGAACTAAGAACTCCTCTTACTGCAATTAAAAACGCAATGGACATTGTTCTAAGTGGTAAAGCTGGTGATATGACTGAAAACATTGAAAAATTTTGTTCTATGGGTAAAAGAAATGCTATAAGACTTTCTGGTATCGTGAACGATTTATTAGATATATCAAAAATTGAAGCTGGAAAAATGGATTTTAAATTTGAATTAACAAATATTGAACCTGTTATTGAAGCTGTAAAGAACAATTTATCAGAAGTTGCAAAAGAAAAAGATTTAATAATTAGTTATAATCCTTCTGGTAATCCAGTTGAAGTGTATGCTGATTTGAATAGAATAGAGCAAGTGCTTACAAATCTTGTATCTAATGCAATTAAGTTCACTCCAAATTCTGGGAAAATTGAGATAACTTCTCAAGTTGTAAATGCACGTGAATTACAGTATGATCAAAGCTTTGAAGAAGATATTAAAAATTTACAAGGTAATTATTTACAAATTTGTGTTGAAGATCATGGTATAGGTATAGAACGTAAAGACTTAAATCATGTATTTGATAAATTTGCACAAATAGAAAATTCTTTATCCCGTCAGGTTGGTGGCTCAGGATTAGGCTTACCTATTGCAAGACAATTAATAGAGTCTCACAATGGAGCAATTTGGTGTGATTCCGAAATCAATAAAGGTTCACGTTTTTATTTTGTTATACCTATTGCAAATGATAAAAGTAATTTCAATATGATAAAAAAACAGTTAATTCAAAAAGCTCGTTCAAGTGGAACAACTGTTGCAATAATCAAAATTAAATCAAAAGATGACGTAATTGAAAATTTAATGAAAGAAGAAAATCTATTAAATAAAACATATATGTCTAATTCTCTCGTAGAAAGAGAAGAACAATTAACTTGTTTATCTATGCTTGTAATTGATGGTGATAAGCCTTCTGCAGAATTTTTAAAGAAAAAAATTAATTCAATAACTTCACAGAACAAGACGAAATATGGAGAATGTGATATAATGTATTCATACGAGATTGAAGGGGATATGCATGAAAAAGATTCTTATAGTAGATGATGAACAAGATATCGTAGAAAGTTTGAAATTTGTACTAGAAGTTTCAGGTTTTGTCTGCTATACAGCGTTTAATGGTGAAGATGGCTTAAGATTAGCAAAAGAAATCATGCCAGATTTAATCATTTTAGATGTTATGATGCCGAAAATTAATGGTTATAAAATAAGTCGATTATTGAAATATGATAATAAATATAAGGATATTCCAATAATAATGGTTACAGCTCGTTCTCAGCTAGAGGATAAGGCTATTGGTGAAGAAACAGGTGTGAATGAATATATAACTAAACCTTTTGAATTGGATGCTATTGTAAAAAAAGTTGAAGAATACTTAAAATAGGAGGTTAGATATGGGAAAAATTTTTGGAATTTCTGATAATCCAGTATCAACAATTGAAAGTGCATTAAGAGGACAATATACTATAGAACCTCCGGTTTTTTATGAAATAAAAAATCCAAAAGAAATCTCTGTTGATAAATTTGAATCTTCAGCTAATAAAGTTTCTAAATCAAAAAATAATGCGTCTAAAATAGTTAGAAAAATGTTATCTTATTTTAAAAAATAAATTAAGTATAGGCTTGGAGTATATTTGTACTAAAGGTTAAAAAATGGAAACTATCAATAATAAAACTTTAGAGAAACTTAAATATGAACTTGTGCGTGATGGAGTTGTAACTTATGAAACTTTAGAAAAAGCAGAAGAACTTGCAAACGTACAAAATATTAATATTGGTCAGGCATTGATTAATTCTGGGATTTTAAATGAGGAAACTTTATTAAAATTTTTAGAATCAAAGCTTCACATTCCTTATGTAAACCTTGAGGACTATAATCCAGATCCCAAATGTTTTAATTATGTAGCTTTTGCAGATGCAAGAAGATATCGAATAATTCCTTTGTTCAAAATTGAAGACGTTTTGACAGTCGCTATGGCTGATCCATTAGATTTGTTTGCGATTGATAAGGTGATTGAGACTGCAGAATGTTCAATAGAACCTGTTATTGCTTCAGAAAAAAGTATTGTTAAAAAAATAGATGAATATTATAAGGTTGCTGATACTGTAGACAATATTACACTACCTCAAGGCTCTGAAGCTTTTGATTGGACAGAAGAATTACATAAAGAGGATTCTGGAGAAGAGCATATACAAAGAGTTATTAGAGCAATTTTAAAGCAGGCAATTATTGAGGATGTTCATGAATTAAATTTTGAGCAAGTTGAGGATGGTCTTAAAGTTGTTTTTAAACAAAATGGTGAGGTGTTGGATAAAGGAGTTATCCCTGCGATTTTGAATGCTTCTTTTGTTTCAAAGCTTAAAATACTATCTAATTTAGATCCGTCTGTTTGTGAAATTCCTCAGCTTGGTAAATTATGTTTTAAGGTTGAAAACACTATATTGATAGCATCAATTTCATCATTTCCAACGATTATGGGTGAAAGAATTTCGCTTAAAATTTATAAACCACCTTCATTACTAGAAAAAATTATTCATGATGAAAAACAGCGAGGAATTCTTTTGAACGCCTTAGAAACTCCAGGAATAATTTTAGCATGTGGTTCACCACTTAGTGGTAAAACGCATATCATATATTCGTTGTTGATGGAAATAGTTGGATTAAAAAAGAATATTATGACTATTGAATCTATTGCTAAATATGATTTAAAACATGTTAATCAGTGCGAATTAAACGAAAACATTGGATTTAACATGGAAAAAGCATTAAGATTTGTAGAGTTTCAAAACCCTGATATCATATATCTTGAAGGAATTAAGACTCGTGAAGCTTTTGAATTTCTATCTGAGCTTTATTATAATGATAAAGTTATAATTACAGAGTTTATGGCGAACAATATGACTGATTTAAGACAAAAATTAGCTTATGATGATTTTCAAGCTTTTAAATCTTTAATATCATCACTTATTTTTATACATTCTCGTGAAAGTATTGAAGTTTTTGATAAGACAACATTGCAAAAGTATTTAGCTTAGTTTTAGTTGTAAAAACTTTTATAAAATGCTAAAATAGTTTTGGGGTTGGTTATTTATGAATAAGAAGATTTTGGCTATTTTACCGATAAGCATTGGTGGTAGGCTTACAACAACTAGTATAATTGATGGCTATAGACAAAACAATTATGAAGTTGTGGTCTATGACGAGCTTTTTGCTAACAATTTAGATGAAATCTTGAGTAATAATAAATTTAACCATATTGTTGGATATGATTTTTCACCATTAAAAATAAAAGTTGATAAAAATCTACAAATTCCATGCGTTTGCTATTTTTCCGATGATATTAGAAGTAAAGCTTCTGGTCCTGAATGGGAAAAATATCTTCCATATTTAGAAAATAACGATAATTATACTTTCTATTGGGATAAAGTACTATCAAGTTATGAAAATTTTAAAAACATTCATTATTTACCTCATTTTGTAAATTTTGAGGTATATAAAGATTTAGGTATAGAACCTGAATTTGATATTATGTTTGCAGGTAGGCTTGATACAGATTTTCGTTTAAGCTTTTTTGAGGAGCTTATTTTAAAGCTTCCTCATTTAAAAATTGCTTGGTACGCAATTGGTAAGCATTATGATGATGCAAAAAGCCGTTCAAAATACCCTGAATTAATTGATTTATGCTATCAAGGTTTTATAGATAACGAATACGATATGGCAAAAGCTATTAATAATTCAAAGATTATCTTTAATATGAATGCTCAAGGGATATCATCATTAAATTATAGGACTTTTCAAACGATTGCTTGTAAAAGATTATTAATAAGTGATTATAGAGATGAAATAGCTTTATTCGATGGAAATTTACCTTTTTATGAAGATTTTTCAGATTTAATTTTTAAAATTGAAAATTATTTAGATGATAAAGAAGCTTATAATACAGTTGTTGAAAATTGTTATAACATAGCAAAACAAAGTCATAATTCAAAAAACTGCGTTAGATATATGCTTAAAACAATAGAAAATAAATAGCTATTTTACACTAGAGAGCAGAGAATGACAAAAAAGATTTTTATTACAGGTACTGGAATAAGCACTGGAAAAACTTACATTTCTACGCTAATCATAAAAAAAATGCGAGAAAATGGGTTTGATTGTGGGTATTACAAACCTATTTTGAATAATGTAACTGAAATTTATGGAAAATTAATTGATAGCGATGTTAATTATGTGCTAAAGAATTCTGATATTTTAGATGAGCCTGAAACTTGTACAAGCTATTGGACTTCAGAAAATATCTCCATAAATTTATCATCTAAATTAAAAAAACATCAAATAGATATTGATAAAATTAAATATGATTTTTATCAAATATGTAAAAAGCATGAATATTTAATAATTGAAGGCATTGGAGGGATTGCGTATCCACTTATTAATAACAAGGAAGAAAAATATTTACTAAAAGATCTTATTTGGGAATTGGGTTTAAATATTATCATAATTGCAGATATGAATTTGGATGTAATAAACTCAACCATTTTAACGGTAGAATATGCAAAAACTAATGGCATTGAAATTGAAGGGATTATATTAAATAATTACGAGTCAAATAATGCTAATCATTGGGAATGTTTAGAACAAATAGAAAGCCTTACAGGAGTTAATGTACTTGCAACTATTCCAACAAATGTTAATGATATTATGCTCTTAGAAGGTCTATTCAAAGAATAAATAAAGAATGTCAAAACCTTTAAACTTTTGTTAAGCATAGTCCTTGACACTTGGACACAAGTCATGATTAAATGATAGATGTATAAATAGTATTAGATAGGTAAACCGTGCCTAAAATCGTTCACGCAAACGGTTACGGTTCCTCAAAAAGAAAGGAAAAACTATGTACGCAATAGTCGAAACAGGTGGTAAACAATACCAAGTTGAAGAAGGTCGTTACGTTGATATCGAATTAATTGGCGAAGAAGCTGATGCAAAAGTTGTTTTCGATAAAGTTGTAATGATTGTAAATGGAAAGAAATCTAAAGTTGGACAACCTTATGTTGCTAACGCAAAAGTAGAAGGTACTGTAATAAAAACAGACCGTGCTAAAAAAATCATTGTCTACAAACAAAGACCTAAAAAAGGTTATAGAAGAAAATATGGTCATAGACAAGGTTTTGCAAGAGTTATGATTAATAAAATCAGAACAACTGCCGCTAAAAAAGAAACAGCTGCTGAGACAGTTGAAGCATAAATTTAATCTTGATCAATTGGTTCCCTGAACATTTGGTCATTCAATTTCAAAAATAACAAAAAAGGAGAATAAAAATGGCACATAAGAAAGGTATGGGTTCCACCCGTAACGGTCGTGATTCCGAAGCGAAGCGATTGGGCGTTAAAAAATTTGGTGGAGAAATCGTAAAAGCTGGTAATATCTTAGTTCGCCAAAGAGGAACTAAAGTACATCCTGGTAACAATGTTGGTATCGGTTCTGATGATACTTTATTCGCTCTTATTGACGGTCAAGTGAAATTTGAATCACACAGACGTGATAGAAAACAAGTTTCTGTTTACGCTGTATAATTACCAAAGTATAAAAGTCAAAAAGTGGTTAATGTTAAAAAATATTAACCACTTTTTTTGTTTTTAGCAATTTCTCTTTCGATTTATTTTTATATATATATGTGTGTAGTAATTTGAAAGTAGAAAAACATGAATTTGGTAGCAATTAATCCTCAAAATTTAGGTAAAATACTTAAATTAATGGAAAAGAAAAATAATTTAACCATAGTTGGTAAGGATGGCCATCCTTTTAAATGTTATAAATATAATAGCCCTGGTTCGCCAGTAAAAACCGCAGCTAAAGAATATATAAAAGAATTAGTTAATTTATCAGAAGAATGTGGCAAAAAATTTGTAAAGTTTTTTTAGTTTTAATAATTATGTAAAAACAAAATTAGACTAATTGCTCTTACTTTTTTGATAATACTAGAAATATTTGACATTGATGAAATATTACTATAAACTCAAAGAAAAGGGTTTTTAGTCTAATTTGTGTTAAAATAAAATAAGTTGATACTAGAGGATAGTATGATTTTATAGGAGTTTTTATGAAAAAGATTTTAATAACATTATTGCTAATTTCACCATTGTCTGTTTTTGCAATTGATAATTTTAGTTTAAACATTCCTCAGTGGAAGGATTTTGCACCTTCTGCATTTATAGATGTTAATGAACCAAGGGGTTTTGGAAAACTTAATACTACTGCAAAATATTGGTATGAACGTAAATTAGCTTTTGAAGAAGGAATTAATATTTGTGCAGAAAAAGGAACTCATGAAGAAAAATTTGCTTGTTATGAAGAATTAAAAATTAATCAGTTTAAATTAAATACTGAATATAATGCAAAAATTGAAGCACAACAACAAAACATGCAAGCTATACCAGAAATGCGTAATAGAACAGATACAATGTTACCACTTAATATGTTTGGTGGCTATGCGCAAATGATGCCAAACGAATTAAGAGGTTATTAAAAAACTTTTATTTAACAATTGTGTAAAACTAAGAAAATTAGTTTTCATATCAATAGATAATTTTAAACAAAATATATACTAATAACATTAAAGGAGGTAATTTATTACCTCCTTTAAATATTAAATTGAAATTTTAGACTATATTTCAGAAGTACAGTTTGGACATCTTTTTGCATTAATAGCAATTGTAGAGCAGCAAAATGGACATTCTTTTGTTGTAGCTTCAGCTTCGACAACTTCTTCTTTGCAGATTTTGTCTTTTAGAGTATTAATCGCTTTAATTACTGCAAAAACAGCACAAGCAACAATTAAAAAGCTAATAACATTGTTTATAAAAGCACCATAGTTTAATGTTACTGCACCAGCAGCTTTAGCTGCTTCCAATGATGGATAAGTTACTTCATCTAATGCTGGTGATATTTGCAAATATAAATTTGAAAAATCTACTTTTCCCAACAGCATGCCAATTGGTGGCATAATGATATCATTTACCATTGAATCTACAATACTTTTAAATGATGCACCAATTATGATACCGACTGCCATATCAAGTACATTTCCACGTAGTATAAATTCTCTTAGTTCTTTTGCAAGATTTTTAAACATAGTTTTCTCCTCCCATTAATTTTTATTTTAGCACGAAATTACAAGAATAAAAAAAAGTTTCATGTTAAGTTTTTTATACCTATTATGTTTCCAGTTAACATTATACGTGATATAATATTTTTGCAAGAAGTAATTTGAAAGGATTTATTATGTTTAAAAAAGCTTTATTTTTATTCTTAGGAATAATAACTCTAACAACAGCAGTTTATGCTTATAATTATGATACAAATTTACCATTGCCAGGTAAATCAATTGCAGATACAAAATTGCAAGAAAACACATTGTTTACAGCTTATATGTTTGCTCATAGAGTAGCGACTCCTGATTGTAAAGATTTTGCAATTGTTGATACATCTGTATCAGAAGAAAAAGTTGATAATAAATGGCAAGAAATTTGGACAATTAGAGCTTGCTCAAAAACAGCAGTTGTTCCTATTAACTTTGAATTAAAAGAAAATGGTGCTACTTATGCAATCGACCCAATGGGTGTAAGAGTAATTTCTAATCAATAATTTTTAGCTCAAAAGAGGTGTGGCTGATAATTTTACGCCACACCTCTTTTCTGTTATTATGAAATAAAAAGGAGCGTTTAGATGATAAAATTTGGTACGGATGGTTGGAGAGCGATACTAGATGATGAATTTAGTGAACAAAATGTAAAAAGAGTAACTCTTGCTATAGGTAAATATGTTTATGAGACTTTTGGTTTTAACAAACTAATCCTAATTGGTTATGATCCTAGAAACAAAGCTTCAGAATATGCAGAATACTGTGCCAATATACTTGCAGGAAAAGGTTTTCAGGTAAAGCTTTCTACCCGAATAATACCAACTCCCATACTTGCATATAATGCAAAATTACTCAACGCTTCTGCTATTATGTTTACAGCTTCGCATAATCCAGCTAATTATTTAGGAATGAAATATATCCCAGATTATGCAGGTCCAGCAACAAACGAAATTACTGATAAAATTATTTCAAATATTGATAAAGATTTTCTAAGTGGTGAGAGTAAAATAATCCAAAAAGTAGATTTTGCTGAGGCTTATTATGAGCATCTTAAAACTCTTATTAATTATGATATTATAAGAAATCTTAAAACAAACATTATTTTTGACGGACTATATTCTGCATCTATAGGTTATTTTGATGAAATATTAAAAGATAATGGAATTTCTTTTGAGTCATTGAATATGCGACATGATATTAATTTTGGTGGAGGAATGCCAGATCCAAAACCTAAATATTTAAAGGCTTTAATAGAAAAAGTAATTGCAACTCCAAATTCAATAGGACTTGCTAACGATGGTGATGCTGATAGGTTTGGAATAATAAACGAAAAAGGAGAATATGTTTCACCAAATGAAATAATTGCGATATTACTAAAATATCTTAAATCAAAAGGTTTAACTGGAGCTGTTGTAAAAACTGTTGGCTCTAGCATGCTTATCGATAAAATTGCAGAACATCTTGGGATAGAGGTTATTGAAACAGCAGTTGGATTTAAGCATGTAGGTGAAGCAATGCGATTGAATAAAGTTATTATAGGAGGAGAAGAATCTGGTGGACTAAGTATTGATGGTCATATTCCAGAAAAAGATGGACTTATTGCTAATCTTCTTGTACTTGAAGCTATGGCTTCAAGAAACTGCTCATTAGTCGAGTTGCAAAATGAAATTAAAGAAATTACAGGAGCTTTTTATAATGATAGAATAGATTTAAAAAAATCTAATTCTGATGAAATCAAATTCATTATTGAAAAATTTAAGAAGATTAAAAATATAGGAAAATTTACTGTTTCTAATATAGATTTAAAAGATGGAGTAAAATTAATGCTAGGAGAAAAAATAAAAATTCTTGTTCGTCCTAGTGGAACAGAACCATTATTGAGGATATATTTTGAAACAAACTCAGAGCAAAAACTCGAAGAAATCAAACAAGAAGTTGAAAAAATCCTATAAAAACTAGACAGAATTGAAAAAATATTATAAAATTTATATAGAATTAAGCGAGGGAAATAAATGCCAAATAAAGATTCAATGCCAATAGAAGTAATTATTTTAACAGAAACAAGTGATATAAAAGGAACTGTATACGTTTCTAAAAATGTCGCTACAAATAGACAGTTGACAGAATTGTTAAATTCAAACGATCGTAAATTTTTAGCAGTAACAAATGTTGAAATTTATCCAAAAAATTCAAATCAACCACCAAAAAGATATGAGTTTTTAGAAATTCATATTGATTCAATATTGATGGTTCACCCAACTTCGCAAGCTTTGTTTAAAGAATCACCAAAGACTCAAGAAGATATTGCTAGATTTAGAGAGCTTAGAGCTAAATTAAATCAAACTAAGCCATTTTAGTCAAATCTAGGTTAGAATACATATAATTATTCAAATATAAAATAGTAGGCTATACAGGTTTAGCCTACTATTTTAAGTGATAATATAATTATATACCCTATTCATTACGTTATTAAATGTATTTTGGTTTCCAAAAAATACATATAATTCAGCCTGATTTTGTCCTAGCATTTGTAAATCTAGAGTCTCTATTGGAGGTCCTGCAGGAGTTGTGCGAGCAGTATTTAATGGATTAGATATAACTCCAGTAGCTCTCAAAATTGGAATATAAAGCTTGTTTTCAAAGATTTCATATTGAGTTAAGCCTTTTGTTATAACTCCTATATTGTTTTCAGATTCATCTATTATCAAGCCTCTTTGCATTGGAGCTGTGTTAGTTTTTGCTTCAATACCAATCTCACTAGGTAAATGCTCTCTAATATTATACCCTGAGTCAAATTCTCGTTTTATTAGTAAATTCATATCCTCGGAATAGACCTGTTTAATATTTTCTTTTAAGCTAAAACAAACCTCTAAAAGATGATTTTTTTGTGAATTATCCCAATTAAATTCAAATTTTAAGAAATCTGCACCTTTATCTAGGGTTACAACTAAAGATACAATATCTCTAGCTCCTTCAAAATCAATTTTTAACCCAACACGATTTTTCTTGTTAAGAATAACTCTTGAACGTGAAAAATTAAATTTGTATCCGTTATCATCAATTTTTGGGCCATAATTATAACTATCTCCTAAATCTATCCAATCGACGAGGCTAAAAGGTGTATCTTTAATTAAAATTTCACCGTTATTAATTTCAAGTTTTATTTTGTCATTTTTTATTAGCTTATCTGAAATGTATAAATCTGTTTCACCAACTTCTGGCATTATAAATTCAATTTGATCTGGTTCAAGATTTTCAACATTAACTAAATATTGATTAATATCAATATAGTCCTCTGTTACAGGTATTTTATTAATGTTAGCTAATAATTTTTTATCAAACCCTTTTTTAGAATATAATTTTTCAAACTCTTTATGCTCTTTTGCAGATGAGAATTCTAAAGTTCCAGTGTAATTTTTATCAGCAAGGTTTAATACCATTTTTTCTTCAAAATTTGTTTCAAACTTTAATTCATCGATTATTGTGCTTGCAATTTGCATTATTTTTTTATATCTTATAATATTTTCTGCATGTACATCATCAGTAGAACATCCACAAATACTATCGTGTGCTTGATTTTGAAGTAACATTTCATAAGCATAGTCTATAATTCGTGAATACTTCGACTCAGCCTTGCAAAAACGAACATATCTATTTGCTAAATCAAGCTTATGTGAAGTTTCAATATTCAATCTCTTTATATCTAACCTTGATGAATAACAACCTTGAAGGGTAAAAGTTTTGGAATTATCTCTTAGTTCGTCGTCAAATTTAAGTTTATCAAAATCAGTACTCACGTTTTTAAAATAATCAAAAGGAGATCCTAAAGTTATTTCATAATCCTCAGAAAGAATTTCATTCACTGCAGCAATTTGATCTTCAATATCTAATGGAATACCTAAATGATCAGCTCCAATCGGTAATAATATATATAAACCTGATTTTTCAGCAATTAAATCAAGATTTTTTTTAAGTATAGATGCCTTTTCCTCAATAGAACAATCCATGGAGAATACGTCATTAAAATATCCTCTTACAAGATTAACTGTATCCATACCACACCATTTGAATTCAGCAGGAAAATCTCCACAGCCACGCCATACTATTGCTTTATCTATTCCAAATTCTCTTAATATGTCTGGAATATTTTGACTATGTCCAAACGTATCTGCTAAATAACCAATAAAATCAGTGCAACCAAAATCTATTGCAGTTTTCATCCCTAATTCAAGGTTTTTTTCAAAACATTGTCTGTCAGTTAAGAATTCATCTACAAGACAATAAAAAGGTCCTATAAAAAGCTTCTTTGTACGAATTAACATGCGAATAAAATTTTCTTTCTCAGGACGCATTTTAAGATAATCCAAAAGAGCTGATACTTGACCATCAAAATAGAAACAAGGAATTTTGTTATTATCAAGCATGTAAAGTATATTGTCAAATACACGCAATAAACGCATGCGAAAGACCTCGTACTCTCTATACCACTCTCTATCCCAATGAGTATGCAAATATGCTATAACTTGTCTTTTCATAAATTAAATTTTACATCAAAATTTATATCTAATCAATAAATGATACATTTCTCAATAAAAAAGAACTTGTTATAAAAACAAGTTCTTTTCTAAATGGTCGGGATGACACGATTCGAACGTGCGACCCCTTCGTCCCAAGCGAAGTGCGCTACCAAGCTGCGCTACATCCCGATACCTATAAGTTATCAAAAAGATATTTAATTTTCAATACATTGAACGGTGAGCGAAGTGCTACCTCTCCTCGGAAGATACTTAATCTTCCTCGTCGGCAGGGTCAAGCTGCGCTACATCCCGATACCTATAAGCTATCAATTATTCATTTTTCAAACACTCTCAAGAAGTGCATTTCAATATTATCTTAAACAAAAAAAGAAATCAAGTCTTTAGTTTTAATTTGCAAGAGCAAAATAGAAATTTTCTTTTTTATGTAATTATAATTTAATATTAGTTTCAGAAGGCTTACTTGTTTTAATAATAAATACTCAGCTTTAAAACAATTGTTAAGATTTGCAAAGCTTGATTTTTCGCGCCAAATAAGGGCTTCAAGCTTTTGTGGCTTTTATTATTGTAAAAAAGCCTTATAACAAGTCAATTTTTCAAAGCGATTTGTTTTATTGTTTGTAGGTGATAGTGTTATGTATTTACAAGCAAGTGATAATGTGAATATGCGTGGAAATAAGTTTTCTAAGTTTATTAAACAAGTAAAACAGAAAGCTTTAGATACCTTGCCGAATTCTGCCTGCAAAAACCCAAAAGATGTTGAAAAATACCAAAAATATACAACAATTTTATCGCATCCTGCAAAAAATCGTTTGATTATGGGTGCTACAGCTATCATCACTCAACCAACAATTGATTTTTTAAACCATGATGTAAATAAAGAGACACGAGAAGTTTCACGCAACAGAACTATCGCCAAAATTATTGTTGGTACAGCAGTTGGATTTCTTGTTAGAGGATCTTGTTATGAAATTGTCAATTATTTTACGAATATAAAATCTAAAAATAAAATACATCACGCTCTATTATCTGAAAAATTTTTAAAATCATTAGTTCAAAATGAAAATCAGCTAAAAATATATCGAAATTGTTTATCAACATTTTTAGCAATGCTTGCGATGACATTTACTAATTATTATATTGATGCACCATTAACTCAATTGTTTGCAAACCGTTTGAACAAAAATGTGAAAACAGAAGCTTCAGAAAGAGGGGTGGTGTAATATGGGTAAACTTGGAGCTTCATTGTTAAATTTTATTGCGAAAAGTTTTATGGCTAACCCTTCAGGGATGTTAATTGTAACAACTGTTTTTGGTTGGGTTACAGCTTCAACTGCACAAATAATATCAATTGCTAGAAATCCAAAATATACTAATGAGCAGAAAAACTTTCTTTTACCTCAAGAATTATCTGATGCAGCCATTAATATTGGTGCGTTTTTTGCAATTACAACGGCAAGTAAAAAAATTGCATTAAAAATGTTTCAAACAGGGAAATTAGTGCCTAAAATTGTAAGCGAATATTTGAACAAAAATGAAAATTTGCGTAAACAAGTTGGGAAATTAGATTTTAATCTTGATAAATACGCAAAAGAGGACAAACTTTTTCCGAAAAACGAATACGAATGTTGTAGAGATTTGTTTACAACAGGAGTAACTGTCGGAGCTGGAATACTATCATCAAATGTTATTACGCCAATTATAAGAAATAAAATGGCTTCTAATATGCAACATACATATATTAATAATAAAGATATTATTGAGCAGGAATTATCAAAACCTGCGAAATTACCATTAAATAAAGCTACAAGTATGAAAATATAGTTTTGTTTATAGATTAGCTATGCATTTTACTTCTATAATTAAAATATAGTTCTTGATTTTTTAATAATTACTTGTTAATATTATTAAGAAGAGTTTAGAACTCTGATATTCCACCTTTTAGAAAGATAAGAATTTCTTAAAAGGGGTGATGGTATTAAAGACTATCGCTTGGGACTATGGCGCAGCGGTAGCGCAGGGGACTCATAATCCCTTGGTCGTGGGTTCGAATCCCTCTGGTCCCATTAAAAACAGGCTAGATTAATGTCTAGCCTGTTTTTATTTTTATTCGTTCTTCAATTACATTTACTATGGAATTGCCAGCTTCTCTACAACAATTATTATTCTTTACACGCTTACAGTTTGATAAAAAGTATAAATAGTTTTATAAATTATTTTGATTAAAATTAGGAAACTAATCCTTTGATAACACTTGCTATAGAATTGTAGACTTTTCTTTATATCAAAGTAATTTGAAAAAGTTTAAGATATTATCTACAACCTTTTATCAATTAATGTCAATAAACGCTTTATTTTTATTATTAATGTGTTTAAATAAAATTAATTGTAATTAATTTTATTTAAACAATAGGTGAAATAATGGCTAATAATTCTCATGGTAATAAAAACGAAGTAGAAATATCAAACTATCTTAATGAGAAAAAGTTTTGTGAATTAAATTTGTGTATGAAAGAATTTATAAAATATATTTGCAAAAATAAGGAAATATTATTTAATGACGATACTATTATTTATTCAAGTTATGAAAAAAATAATAAATTAAAACAAGATATATATATAAATATTAATAATGTTATAATCAATGTTAGTTTGAAAATGGGTTCTGGTAATTCATTACATCAAGAAAAAATTGAAGATTTTATATTATTTATAAAAAAAGAATTAAAGGCTTCTGAAGAAATTTGTAATATGTGGCGATTTTTTATATGGGCAGACGGAACTCTAAATGGAACAGGTCCTTTGGATAAAAATACAAAAGGAGAAATTATTTGTCGTTTTGGTTCAAAAGAATATCAAAAAAAATATGCGCAAGATCGTGTCATTTTACAAAATTTTATAAATGAAAATAAAATTGCATTAATAGAAAGAGCTTTGTTCATTGGGAAATGTGAAAATAGTAATGTAGATTTTGTATACCACGGAACATATAAAGAAGGGTGTTGGATTTCTAAGCAAGAAGTTATTAATTTTCAGTTGGAAAATGAAACGAAGTCTAAAAATACTTGTTTTAGACTTGGTAAATTAACCATTCAAGCTTGGAATGTTTCTTTAAAAGGAAAAACCGAACGAAAAAGAGGACAAATTCAATTTAAATATGGATCTATGAAAGATGATTTTAACAAATTAATGCAACAAAATATTAATCGTATCGGAACTTTTGTAGGTGATATTGAGGAATTTGAATTAAGTCATTGTTTGAACAAAAATAAAAAAAATCAAATGTGGAAAGTTATTTTGCCAAATATTGATGATTTCACAAATTATTATTTAGTAAAAGTATCGTCAAACCAATTTTCACGTTTGAGTGAAAAAAAGGTTAAAACTAAGAGTGATGCCTATGTAATAAAAGCAAATCTTCCTAAAGATTTATTATTAAGTCGTGAATATGTAATTGAGGAATCGGATTTAAATGATTACGATTATGAAGTTCAAGCAAATTCTGGAATTTCTATTAAACTTAAATCTTCTCAAAATTATACTTATCAAAAATTTACAAAAAATTCTTTTTATAAAGCTTTTGCGTTTATTCCAGATATTAATTTTTGGTTTGCATCTTTATTAATTTATAGTTCTAAAGATGAAATTTATAAAAATCATAAAATCCTTTCTGATATAGGCTTTTCTTTTGAAACTTTTTCAAATTATGTTGAAAAATATATGCAAATAACATTCAAATCAGCTGATATACAAAATAGTTCTTATTGGGAAAGTATCAGAAAAAAGGCTCAAGAAAAGATAAAAGAAGAAATACAAAAGAATATCGAGCTGTCGGAAAGTATATTTATGGGAAAGCATTGGTTCGAAGCTCAGTATCAAGCATTATTCATATATGAAAAAGGTATATTAAGAAAAAATACAATAATGGATTTTTCTATAACTACAGGTTCTGGTAGAAGTAAAGGAAAATATTCAATAGAAATAAAGCCAAATTGATTTATATTTCAATTTGTTTCTTTTGTCAAAATATTTATAATTTCTTTGGCTATATCCGTTATTATCGGTACAATAACACTATTTCCAATTTGTTTATAGCTTTGATGATGATTGTTTTGTATTTTATAAGAATCAGGATATCCCATTATTCTCAAGCATTCTCTTTCTGTGAGTTTCCTTTTTTCTGAGACAATTATTGGAATATTGTTACCACCAGTTCCCATTTTAGCAGTTAAACAAGGTGAAATACCATCACACCTAAATCCACATCTTGATTTACGCACTTCATTTGCTATCAAAATATGTTCGCTATTATATCTCTGGCTTTCATAAAATTTATTTATATATTGTTCTATATTATATTTACAAGTATCAGTTATTGAATATTTTAAATCAACATTTTTTTCAAATAATGATTCTATTTCGTATTTTAATTTTCTTTTTTTAGGAAATAAATTTTCGCAATTTTTATCTATATTTGGGAATGTTTTTTTATTAAATGCAACACAATACCAGCGAGATCTATTTTGAGGATAACCAACATCTTTTGCGTTTATAATTTTAAAAAATGGGATATATCCAATTTCTTTTAAACAATCAAGAATGGTTTTCATTGTTTTACCATTATCGTGGTTTGATAATCCTGCTACATTTTCAAGAAAAATAATTTTTGGTTGTTTTTCTTTGGTAATGCGTAGTACTTCAAAAAATAAAGTTCCTCGAGTATCTTCAAAGCCTTGTCTTTTTCCTCCAATGCTAAATGGTTGGCATGGAAAACCCGCACATAAAATATCATGATTGGGGATGTCTTTTTCGTTAATTTTTGTTATATCACCAAAAGGAAGTTCTCCGAAATTCAATTCGTATGTTTTTTGCACATATTTATCATTGTCAGAACTAAAAACACACTCACAACCCAGGCTTTCAAATGCTATTCTAAAACCTCCAAGACCACAGAATAAATCTATAAACTTGAAATTCATTGCTTAATTATCCTCCATATAACTAATAAAATGGTTAATAATTGCAGTAATTACAGGAGGACTAACAGCATTACCTGCTTGTTTATATTGCTGTGTCATGCTTACTGTTCTTGAAATATTATCAATAAAAAAGTCATTAAAACCTTGTAATTTAAAGTTTTCTTTAGGTGTTAATTTTCTAATATATTTTTCGGGAGTGCTTATATATATTTTAGCAGTATCAGATCTTGCAAGAATTGTCGGTGATATGCCATAAATTGAATAGACTCTTCGTTGACGTTCCATATCGTTCCATACATTTCTTGGTAAATCAAAAAGTTTAACAATTTTATTAACACAAGTTTTATTCTCTTTAAAACAATTCATTTTTAAAAATTCTTTAACATTTTTATTATTAATCAAATATCTTTCATTTTTTGTTTCCTCTAAAATATCCTTAATATATTTTTGAGGATTGTGAAATTCTAATGAATTAAAAAAATTAAATCCATTATATTCAAAAGAAGATTTTAATTTGTTTATTTTATTATTTCTTTTTTCGATTTTTTCTTTGTTATTTTTACCACCTAGTATTCCAACAATATAGGTTCTTTCTCTGTTTTGTGGTAATCCAGCTTCTAATGAATTAATTATTGAAAAATCTATGGTATAACCTAAGTCATTTAATGTCTTAATAATCGTCTTAAAAGTATTTCCATTATCATGTGAGACAAGATTTTTGACATTTTCTAATAGAAAATATTTTGGCTGTTTTTCTTTTAAAATTCTTGCTACCTCAAAGAACAAAGTTCCTCGAATATCATTAAATCCCCTTTGTTTACCTGCAATACTAAAAGCTTGACAAGGGAAGCCTGCTACAAGTAAGTCGTGATCGGGGATCTCTGTTTCAGGAATTTTTGTAATATCACCATATAAATTTTTTTCTCCAAAATTTACAATGTATGAAGCTCTGGCATGAATATCTATTTCTGACGCAAAAACAATTTTTGCATCCAAATTAGATTCTTTTATGCCAACTTCAAATCCTCCTATCCCAGCAAAGAGGGATGCTACTTCCATTCTTATGCCCCCTTTGTTTTGTTGTTAATATTATCATTTCTTAAAATTAACTGAGAATTAATCGGATCATAAAATATTTCTAGCTTACTTTTGCCTTTTTCTAATCCCATATTTTGAAGAATATTTTTAGGCATTCTTATTCTCATATCTTGTTGTAATAAGTATGTAGCTAGATATGTTAAATCTTTTTTATCCATAATAATTCCAAGTTTTATTTTAGTCTAATTCTAGCTTAATTTTAGTCCAATTTTAGTTTAATGTCAATAAACGCTTTATTTTTATTATTAATGTGTTTAAATAAAAGCTTTTGTAATTTGTATATAATTACTTAAAAAGAGGTCTTTGCTAAACCATAATTTTGACTTATAATAAGCTTATGTTAGATTTTTTGGGTAAATGCGTACAAAACCTTTTTACAAGTATTATCTATTTATTGTCAGGGAGAACTCGTTTTGTGGCAGTGTTAAATCAAGCTGCTGCTATAAGCTTTGATTCTTTGATTATTTCATTAGTTATTGTTTTTGTTTCAGCTGCTGTAATTGCGATACAGGTTTCAAAACAGTTTTTAATGACTGGTGCTGAGGCTTATGTTGGAGGATCTATTGCGATAGTTATGATTAGGGAAATTGCTCCAGGATTTGTTGCTCTAGCAATAGGTGCGCGTGCAGGGACAGCTATTTCTGCTGAAATCGCAAATATGAAAGTTACATCACAGGTGGATGCGATAAAAACTTTAAAAATTGATCCAGTAGGATATTATTTTTCTCCAAGAATCTTAGCTGCTGCGATTACAGTGCCAATGGTTGTTTTAATTGCCGAATTAATAGGTATTCTTGGAGGACTTTTAGTTTCTCATGCAACAATTGGTCTACATCCAGCTAGGTATATTAACTCTGTATGGTTATGGCTTAGTACTCGTGATATTTATATAAGCCTATTTAAAGCTTTCGTTTTCGGTATTGTAATTTCGCTAGTTTGCGCCACTCAAGGGTATGAAACAGTAGGTGGAGCAAAAGATGTTGGTGTATCTACAACTAAGGCAGCTGTTCTTTCTACAGTGTATATGTTAATTGCAGATTTTATTATAAATATCATTTTTTATTTATAAGTTTTAATGCTCTCGCCCACGCCCTTGATATAAATAACATAGAAAACCATCCAATATATCAAAATATAATATCCGAAGTATGTTCAAGAATAGAAAGTGGGGAATGGAGATATCCAGAAGATAAAGCAAAAATAGACGCTTATATTCTCACTCAA
>JAGBXP010000004.1 GCA_017629215.1 bacterium
ATCAAATTCATCTCTTCTGTTATTAGATAATAAATAACAAAAAACCGGCGGCTTATGTCGTCGGATTATTTGTTTGATGATATTCACTTCTACACTTATCTAGAATTATTCAACAATTCCTTCCATATCATCTATGGCTTGAAGCTGTTTTGACTTATAATTATGGATGACGGCATCAACCAACAAGTCGTAAGAAGGACTTTTTTCAATATTTGGAAATTCTTCCTTCAATTGTTGTCTGACCATTGCTTCTAGCCTTTGTTCGTCAGCTCTTATTTTAAGTTCAGCTGTTGACAGCGACTTAATATATTCATCATTAGCTTCTCTTTGACCCTGTGAAAAAGTCAAAAGATTTGCCTTTGGATTCATTACTTCTTTAATTGTTTTTAGGAACTTGAAGTTAAACATAACTACCTACCTTCATATTTTATTTTTCCTACACTTTGCAATATTATAAAGTCTCGTAAAAATGAAAATTGACTTTTTTTTAAAAACTTGTTACAAATATTTACAAAGTACTCTCTTTTATAGATTTAACTTAGAAAAATCTGTTAACATTATATACTTATTTTTAAGTTCATTCAATAGTGCTAGACGATTATTTTTAATTTTTTCATCTTTATCCATAACTAACACATCTTCAAAGAACTTTGTTACTAAAGGATTTACCAAAATTAAATCTTCTAAATATTTATTATAATCACCATCAAAACTTATTCTAGTAATTCCTTCAAAAAGAGATTTCTCGGTATCTAATATAAATAAATCTGGATTAATAGTTGAATTTACATCTTCCTTCAAAATCCTTAAAACTCGATTTGCATTCTCTAATAGATTTTGATTATCTAAGTTTGAAACAGTCTTAACTCTTGCTAAATAATCAGATAAGTCTACACAAGGATTTTTTATCGCACAAGATTCCAATACATCTTTCCTATAGTCATTAGATAAGAAAATTATTAACCTTTGTACAAAAAATTCTTCTATATCAGCTTTACAATCTGATTTGATTGGTAAAAGTGCTAATGCCTCATCAATCAATAATGATAAATCAATTTTTAAATCATGCTCTAATATAGTTTTTATAATACCTAAAGCTGCACGTCGGACACCAAGAGGATCTGAAGAACCTGTTGGTTTCTTACCAGCTACAAATACTGCACAAATTGTATCTATTTTATCAGCAATACCTACAAGCTGTCCCTCAATTGACTTAGCAGTCTCACTATCAGCATTAAGAGGGAAATAATGTTCTCTAATACCATCTTGAACTTCTTTTGCTTCATTAGAAACTCTAGCATAGTCTGCACCAATAAAACCTTGAAGCTCTGTAAACTCAAACACTAAATTAGTTGCCAAATCAGCTTTACATAGTTCAGCAGTGCGTTTCACAGAAGCTAATGGACTTAATTTTTGAACAAGCTTCACAATTCTATCTGTTTTATCATAAACTGACCCCATGCCTTTTTGGAAAGTCATACCTTTTAAAGCTTCCCGATAAGTTTCTAATGGTTTTTTAGTATCTTCATTAAAGAAAAATACAGCATCATCAAGTCTTGCTTTTATTACTCGTAAATTACCAGCTTTAATATTCTCAAACTCATCTCCAATATAATTAGTGATTGTAACGAATTTATCAGTTAATTTACCGTCTTTAGTATAAAGTGCAAAATATCTTTGATGAGTTTCCATAACTGTAACAGCAACTTCTTGAGGAATTGTTAAATATGCCTTGTCAAAATTACAAGTTACAGCAACTGGATATTCAGTTATAAAAGTTACTTCTTCTAATAAATCATCAGATATTTTTGTTATTGCACCAAGCTTTTCAGCTTCTTTTTGAGTTAATTCAATAATACGTTGTTTTCTCTCATCTACATCAACTAAAACATGTGCATCACGCAATTTAGAAACATATTCATCAGGATTATTTACTACAATATTTTGAGTTGAAAATCGATGACCATTAGTTATATTTGAAGATTCTTTATCTATTATTCTAATTTTAACCTCTTCATCATCTAAAATTGATAAAACCCAGCGGATAGGTCTTGAAAATTTCACATCATTACTTCCCCATCTCATAAAATGAGGACCTTGAAGTTTTGCAAAAATATGAGCAACATTTTCTTGTAATAATTCTTTTATATTTTTACCTTTGATTAAAATTTTTGCATAAAGGTAATTATCTTCTACATATAAATCTTTTGCTTCAACCCCATTTTTCTTAGCAAATCCTAAACCAGCCGGTGTAAGATTTTTATTTTCATCATAAGCTACTGTTGCTATAGGTCCTTTTAAAACCCTTTCAATATCAGGTTGTGATTTTTCCAAGCCATCAATAATCACAGCCAAACGACGAGGAGTTGCCATCACCCTTATATCGGTATATCCAACATTATTAGACTCTAAAAAGTTTTTAAACCCTAATTCCAATTGAGAAATCGCCATCGGAATAAACTTATATGGTAATTCTTCAACACCTACTTCCAACAAATATTTGCTCATGTATACTTTTCTCCAATTATTATATTTAGCATAATGATTATACAATAAACATATTTTTTTTACGCTTTTTGCAAAAAAGAAATAATCCATAAAAAAATTATCAAATACCTAAGCTTGAAATCATATAAAAAGAGCCACAAACTACATTCAATTTGTCCCCTGTCAATTCTTGACCAGTATATTGTTTCGAAGGAACTGGACAATTTTCTTTCAAATCTTGATAGGAACAAGCATCTGGATAATCAAAACTGTTCAAATAAACTTCATCACCCTCCTGAAATAAAAGACTCATCATCTTTGGATAATCTTTAGTTTTAAGACATCCGAACACAAATCGTCTTTTTGAGTTGGGGAAATAATAATCTAAATTATCTCTCAAAGCTTTAATACCATTCGGATTATGACTCGCATCTATTATTAAATTCTTTTCAGGGAAATATTCAAACCGACAAGGATTTTTCACCTTCATCAGCCCTCTTTGGATCGTAGCTTCATCAATATCCTTAAATAAATAGTTAATTGCAGTCAACACTAATGCTAAATTTTCAATCTGATGTAAACCTTTTAAAGCAAGGGACTCTACAAAAAGCTGTGGTACATAAGGAGATGAAAACAATAACATCGCGTTTACCTCATCAGCTTTATCTCTTATCGCCTCATAACCCATTGAAGTTATAATAGGACAATTTTGCTTAATAATCCCAGCTTTTTCAAAAGCTATATCATCCTTTGTTTTACCAAGTCTATCTGTATGATCTAAATCAATTTGCGTAATAATTGAACATAAATTTTCTTTAATAACATTGGTCGCATCAAATCGACCGCCCATGCCTGTTTCCAGCACAACAATTTCAACATTATTTCGTTTAAAATAAAGAAACATCATTACTGTTAAAATTTCAAATTCAGTAAGTTGAATATTTAAACTGTTTATTTCCTCAAACAATTGAATAAAATCATCTTTAGAAATTTCTTGTCCGTTAATCTTTATACGTTCAGTGTATTCAAAAATATGAGGACTCGTATAAAGCCCAACTTTATAGCCAGCTTCTTGAAGTATAGAAGCCATCATTGTGCAAGTCGAGCCCTTACCATTAGTACCTGCTACATGGATATATTTCAATAAATCTTGTGGATTTTCTAACTTTTCTAGAGCTAATTTAACTCTATCAAGCTTCAAATCTGTATAAAAAATCCCTTTTGAAGTTAATTTATCAATTACTTTTTTATATTCCATTCTTTTTTTTTATCACAAAATTTTTACAAATAGAAGAATATAGATTTTCTTCACTACAAGAAAACAAGTGTAAATCTTTATTTATTTTAAATCTTTATGTTAAAATCATAACCATGAAAACAAAATTTTGGACAGCTTTTGCTTCTATCGAACAACTAGATTCAACTTTTATCCAGAGACTTTACAATTACTTTGGAGACGTTGAAACTGCTTGGAATGCAAAACTTTCTGACCTAAAACAAATTGAAGGTTTAAGTATTAGAAAAACTGAAAATTACATTGAAAAGAAAAAAAATGTAAATCCAGAACAAACATTAGATTTTGTAAAAAATAAAGGAATAAATATTTTAACCTATGATGATGATAGATATCCTTTTATGCTTCGTCAGATTTCAAACCCACCAATGACATTGTTTTATAAAGGTGATTTATTTTCTTGCAACTTAGAAAGAACTCTTGCTTTTGTCGGTTCAAGACGTGCAAGCTTTGGAGGGAAAGAAGCTGTTAAAACCATTATTACTGATTTAAAAAACACAGATATAACTATTGTATCAGGACTTGCTGCTGGCATTGATGCAATATCACATGAAAGCGCAATCACTAATAACCTAAAAACCATTGGTGTTATTGCAAGTGGTTTTGATTATATTTATCCAAATTCTAGTAAATATTTATACGAAAAAATGGAAAACGGCGCAGGTGCTATCCTTACAGAATACTATCCAACTTTTGAGCCAATTAAATTTAGATTTCCTCAAAGAAATAGAATTGTAACAGGATTGAGCTATGGAACAGTTGTTGGTGAAGCAGCTATGAAAAGTGGAGCTTTAATCAGTGCAAACTTAACACTAGAACAAGGACGAGAATTAATGTGCATTCCAGGTGCTATTAATAACACAAACACAGAAGGAATTTACAAATTATTAAAAGACGGTGCGACAATGGTTACTAAAGGAGATGATATCTTAAATGCTCTAAATTGGACCATAACCCGTATTCAAGAAAACAAAAAAACTTCGCAAAATCTTGATGAAGTAACAAAACTTATTTTTGATATAATAGGAATTGAGCCTAAAGGATTTGACGAAATTCAAATTTTAACAGGGCTAACAACTGATAAGCTTTTAATACATTTGACAGAAATGGAACTTAAAGGTTTAATAGAACAAATTGAAGGTGATAGATACAAAAGGGGAATTGAGTAAATATATTAGTTAAACCCTACAGAGAGGAAAGCATGGCTGAAGCATTTGCAGATGATAAAAAAACAAAATCAAAAAAAGAGAAAGCATTAGTAATAGTTGAGTCTCCTGCTAAATCTAAAACTATAAAAAAGATTTTAGGAGATAGTTACACTATTGAAGCTAGCTTTGGACATGTTAGAAATCTACCTTTAAAAGACCCTAAAACTGACAACTTAGGATTTGATGTTAATAATAATTTTGAGCCAAAATTTGAAATTATTGATGGAAAACAAAAAGTCGTAACAAAACTAAATGAGCTTGCAAAACGCTCCGATAAAATCTACTTGGCATCAGACCCTGACCGAGAAGGGGAGGCTATAGCTTGGCACGTTCGCCAAATTCTAAAAGTTCCAGACGAAAAAATTTATAGAATAGTATTTAATGAAATCACACCAAAAGCTGTTAAACATTCAGTAGAAAACCCTCGTGCAATTGATATGGACATGGTACAAGCTCAACAAACAAGACAAATATTAGATAAGCTTGTAGGTTTCAAACTAAGTCCCGTTCTTTGGAAACAAATTGGCAATCGCAATCTCTCAGCTGGCAGAGTGCAATCTGTTGCTCTAAGAATGATTTGCGAAAGAGAAGAAGAAATCGAAGCATTCGTTCCTAAAGAATATTGGTCAATCCATGCTCTTATGGATAAAGATGGTAAAACCTTTGAAGCTGAAGTAACAAAATTTAAAGGAAAAAAATTTGATATAAATAATGAGTCAGAAGCTACTACTATTAAAGAATACCTTTTAAACCCTTCTACAGAGTTTAAAGTTGAAAAAGTTACTAAAAAAGAAACTAAGCGTAAGCCAACTGCACCATTCATCACATCAACCCTTCAGCGTGCTGCTAGTACAAAGCTTGGCTTTGGAGTATCAAAAACTATGCAAGTAGCTCAAAAGCTTTATGAAGGGATGGAAATTGACGGAACTCCTGTTGGTTTGATTACCTATATGAGAACTGACTCAGTTCGTGTATCAGATGATGCACAAGAAATGGCTAAAGATTTTATTCTTAACAATTATGGTAAAGAATACTATCCGTCATCACCTAATTCTTATGTCAAAGGCAAACAAAATGTTCAGGATGCTCACGAAGCAATAAGACCTTCTTATCCTGACAAAACTCCAGAAAGTATCAAACAATACCTAGATGCTGATCAATATAAGCTATATAAACTTATTTGGGATAAATTTATGTCATCGCAAATGGCTCCTGCAGCAGTTGCAAACAAAACTGTTGAAATTACTGCTGGTGATTACACTCTAAGGGCTGGAACAAGCAAAATTCTTTTCGATGGTTTTCTAAAACTATATAATGATGCCGAAGAAGATGAAAAAGAAGCTGATGCAAAAATCCCTGATTTGAATGATGGTGATAAAGTAACTTGTAAAGAAGTTAGTCCAAAACAACACTTTACACAACCTCCTCCAAGATATAATGAAGCTTCTTTAGTTAAAGCTTTAGAAGAACACGGAATTGGACGTCCATCTACCTACGCTACAATTATTACAGTTATCCAAACTCGTAAATATGTTGAAAAACGAGACAAAGCTCTTCATCCTACTCTTTTAGGAAGAACTGTTTGTAAACAATTAGTCTCTCAGTTTGCAAATATTATGGATTATAAATTTACAGCTGGCATGGAAGAAAAGCTAGATTTAATTGCCGAGCAAAAACTTGTTTGGAATAATGTATTAAAAGAATTTTATACACCATTCATGGAAGTCGTAAATTCAGTTATGCAAACTGCCCAAAAAGTAGTTATTGAAAGTGATAAAGTTTGTCCAAACTGTGGCAGAAAAATGCTTGTTAGAACTAGCAAGTTTGGTAATCAATTCCTTGGCTGTTCTGGCTACCCTGATTGCAAAACAACTATTTCAATTAATGATTCTTCTGAAACAGAAGATGAATCTAGCGAAGAGATAATTATTGATGAAAAGTGCGAAAAATGCCAAGGCTCAATGTTAATGAAAAATGGACCTTTTGGCAAATATATTGAATGCGTTGAATGTAAAAATCGCAAAAAATTTATACGTTCAACTGGAGTAAAATGTCCTAAATGTGGAGAAGGCGAGATTATAGAAAAGAAATCAAAAGCAGGTAACATTTTCTTTGGATGTAATAAATATCCTGACTGCTCTTTTGCTTTATGGGATGAGCCAACTGGAAATAATTGTCCTGAATGTGGAGAACTATTACTTAAAAAAGTTACAAAAAAAGGTGATTTTGAAATCTGCTCAAATAGGACTTGTCATTACAAAAAAGCACTAGAGACTCCTGTAAGCGATGAAAATTTAAACAACTAAGAATGAAATAAGCTTACCACCATAGTTCTTTAGTTTTAAAACTCGAAAATCTTTAGTATCTAAAGCTTCGCTATGTTCAACAACAATAATTGAATTACTAAATTTTTCTTGGGATAAAATTAATAAAATGGAGTCATAAATTCCACTATAATATGGTGGATCAATGTATATAACCTCAGGGATTTCTTCTAGTTTTTCTAAAAATCTAATACTATCACCTATTTTTAAATTTGGTTTTAGCCCTAGTGTACTATAATTTTTCTTGATTATCTGAGCTGACTTTTGATTTTTTTCAAAAACTGTAACGTCTTTAAATCCTCTAGATAAGGCTTCTAAACCCATAATTCCAGAACCACCAAATAGGTCTAAAAAACTTTTATCATCAAAACACCCTAGCTCTGAATACAAAACATTAAAAACACCCTGGCGAACCTTAGATAAAGTAGGGCGAGTTATTTTCTCATCTGGCACAAATAGCTTTCGTCCCTTATATTCTCCACCAGTAATTATCATTAATAGAAACCCAATTTTTCAATCTTAACATTAAAAACACTTTCAATATCTATACCATTTAAAATTCCTGTAATCAAATCCTCTGGCACAATCCTATCACCTAAATTAGGTAATAAGCCTAAAATTTTTACATCTGAATACTCTTCAATTATACGAGTTATAGATGTTAGAGTCTGCTTTGAACAATCATCCTTGATATTATTTATAACAACACCTCTTACATCAATACCTTTATCTTTTGCTAAATAAAGTGATAATAGAGTATCATTTATCGCATTCTCACGAGGAATAATTGTAAATAAAACAGGCACTTGAAGCCTTTTTATTAAATCTATATTTTCAAACGAATTTGCAATAGGACTTCTTAGTCCAGAATCTCCATCTAAAATAACACATTCTGAAGTACTACAAACTCTTGAATATTCTTGTACAATAGCTTCTATGTCAATATACTTGTTCTCTATTTCAGAAGCTACAAGAGGTTCTTCATTAGACTTAAAAAGATAAGAAAAACTCGTATTTATATATGGATCTATTGTTTTAATAAAAGTTAAATCTGGAGATTGCATAAAACCATTAAGCTCAATACCAGCAGTCTGTATTGGCTTATAAACGCTAGTACTATAGCCTAAACTCTGCATAGTAGAAGCGAGTCCTGCACTTAAGAATGTCTTTCCATCCTTTTTATTTCCAGATGCTAGATAGATGTTTAACATAATATTATATTAACACTAGAAATCTAATCCGTAAATAAGTAAAAAATTCTACTAAATAAAACCCCCACCAAGCAAATGACCGTCAATCAAATCATATAGCACACACGCTTGTCCAGGAGCAACTCCAGAAACATCTTCCATAAAATTAATTTCAACACTATTGGAAACGACTATTTTTGCTTTCACAGCTTTCATATTATATCTAATTTTAACTAAAGCCTCAAACTCAATATGCTCAACAGGATAAGACCATTCAAAATTTTCAATTACTAAGGATTTTGATAATAGTTCGTCCTTATATCCAACAAAAACTGTATTAGTCTTTGAATCTAAATCAACTACATATAACGCTTCTGGAGCAGCTAAGCCAATACCTTTTCTTTGCCCTATTGTATATTGCCAATATCCATCATGATATCCCAAGACCTTGCCAGTTTTTTTATCAACAAACTCCCCCTTACAAGAAGCTAAAATCGAATTTAAATACTTTTTTGTTGTCATTGGAGGTTTAATAAAACAAATATCCTGGCTCTCTTTTGCTGATTTCACTGGTAAATTGTATTTTTCTGCGTAAATCTTAACTTCTTCTTTTTTTAAATCACAAAGAGGAAAAATTGTCTTTGCTAAATGATGTTGATTTAATAAAAACAAGAAATATAACTGATCCTTGCATTCATCCAGAGCTGGATATAACTTATAAATTCCATCAACATTTTTTATATTTGCATAATGCCCAGTTGCAATAAAATCAACCCTTAATTCATTAATTGCATAATCAAATAACCTGCCCCACTTTATGTATTTATTACACATTATACATGGATTTGGCGTTTTTCCATTCTTATAAGAATTTTCAAAATAATTAACAACCTTGTCCTCAAATTCATTTGATACATCTAAAACAAAATGTTCAATCCCAAGATTTTTTGCAACTTTTTGAGCATTTGAAACTATTTTTTCAGACTCTAAAGAACAAAACATTTTTGCTGTAATTCCAACAACCTCATGTCCCTGTTCTTTCAAAATAGCTGCAACAACAGCACTATCAACACCACCAGAAAGTGCAACAGCAATTTTACTCATCTAATAAAACCTTTTCTCCATAAGCAGTCAAGCGATATTCACTAGCTCCAACAAGCCCTGTTAAGTCAGGTAAGCATTCAATATAATCTCTATTAATAGCTTCTTGTAAAATTCCATGATCTAAAATAACTGCAATATTCTGCATTAATTTTGCATTAAGTTGTTTAAGCGTAAAACGTGGTTTCTGCTCGTATTGCGTAAAATAATATGCAGTAAGTAATAGATAATCGATCTTTCGTTCAATTTTCCTACTATTAATATAATTTAAAAAAGCATTATCCTTTTTAATGGATGGACTTGACTTAAAGGTTAATTCTGATTTAGGATTATTCAAAGAATTTTCCAATATATTATCAAAAACTCCATTATTATTTAATTCCATACTGCTCTTATCTATAATATTAGATAATGATTTTTGACTAGAAGGCGAATAGAAGATGTCTAAATTCTCATTAGAGTCTTTTTTCTCCACATCAATATTTTCAGAAGCTTTTGGCTCATCATTCAATTTAGGCATTTCAGCCACTGGATGCTTTGAAAGATGATTATCAATATTTTTTTGAGTGATTTCAGCTTCAGCTTTTATTTGAGAATTAACCAACTCTTTGCATTCATTGGCTTTCTTCTTCTTTGCGTACTCAGAAGCTTTTTTCACCCACAACTCAAACTGCTCAACCAAAAAAGTTTTATCAGTTGTTAGTAAATCAAGTTGATATTTATCTTTTTTTATTTTAAAGGAATATAACGCCATATATCAATTAATCCTGTTGTAGAAGTTCCTGACGCCATTTGTTAAGTTGTTCTTCTACAAATTCTAAATCATCTGACTTTAATTCAATTTCAATATCACCCTTTTTCATCTTAAAAACGTATTCGTGCATATACCCTCCTTAATAAGTACATTCTACCATAAATTCCACTAAACTTTCAATCAGAAAAACAAGTATTTGTAAAAAATCTTAAAATATGTTACAATTAGCGCAAAAATTTTTTTTACGAGTTTTTATATTAACTAAAAGTATAAATAATTTAAAATGAGGTTTTTATTCAAATGAAAAAGATTGTTATTAGTGCATTTCTTATTACATTAAGTACATTATCACTTACAAATGCTACTTATGCTGAAAATTTATCCGAACGTAATGTTCAAAGCGTTTCTGCAATAACTCTAGGTTACGACAAGTCAATGAGCGAAAAAACAATTAAAGCAGCAGTTATCGATAGTTATTTTAGAAACATTTGTAACAATGGCAAACTTATAAGATGGAACAAAAACTCATTCCCTCTAAAAGTTTATATTGAAGATAACAGCACTGTTCCTGAATACTATAGAGAAGTTGTTATTAGCGCATATCAAGCTTGGCAAAGAGCAAGCGAAGGTCTAGTTAGATTTGAATTTGTAGAAAATGCCAATGAAGCAGATATGAAATGTTATTTTAAAGCAAATGAGCAAAGAGAAACAATTGGCACTCATGCGTTCTCCATCAACGGCAACTTAATTACAGGTTCTACAATTATTTTCAACAAATCAGACAATAAAGGACATAGTCATGATTCAAAACAATTGTTCTCATCAGCTCTTCAAGAAATTGGACATTCTCTTGGACTCACTGGCAAAAGCCAAAGTATCTATGATGTAATGTATCCTATAGGAACAAAATTTAACACTGAAATCACACCAAGAGATTTAAAAACACTAGCTCTTTTATATTCAGTAATTCCTGACATCACAAACAGACCACTAACAGCAAGCGAAGCTGCGCAGCTAATGACAAGCTCAGACGTGCTTTCTACCTTGAATGTTCCTGTTAATGATGATACAAATTTAAAAGAAGTAGTAGGTGGAGATATTGCAACTCACTTAGCACTAGCTGAACAATATAGAAAAAGAGCTGAGTATTCTAAAGCTGCAAATGAATATCAAGTTGTAGCTCAAATGAAAACTAATAGAAGAAGCAAATCAGAAGTATACTACGAAGTCGCAGTTATGTACCTTGATGCTGAAGAATTTGATAATGCAAAAAGTTGTGCTGATATAGCTTGGGCTACGGATGAAAATGATTTAACAATCACACTTCCTCCACTTATTAACTACTATATGAAACGCTCTAACACAGCAGTTTCTCAACTAGAAGATATCCTAGATGAAAATCCGTATAACAAACACGCTTACAAATTACTTTGTCAAATATATCGTGATAAACACCATGAAAATAGACTTAATTCTACAATTAAAAAATATGGTAAAACAGCAGGTACTGTTGACTAAAAAATAAGTATAAATAAAAACTCCTTCTTAAAGAAGGAGTTTTTATTTTGTTTATATTAATGCAGAATTGATACAGGATTTACTAATAACATAGACCCCAAAACTGGTGTGTTGTCATCTGGACATTTGCCGAATAAGTAATGTTGACCATAACTTATTTCACCATAGACTCTGCAAGCTGCCTCATTGAATGAATAATAAGAGCGAGGTTTGTATGTACCATTAATCATGCGACCAGTTTCACCATCATCTATAGTATAAGCTAATTTGCTCACATCTGTTAATAATTCACTGTCTTCATCAGCAGGTATCAAAGGATAATCTGTTTCATAAAAATACATAAACTTGTAACTTTTAGTTTCCTTAAATTGACCATTATCTTTATATTTCATCGCAGGAACATCCATTGTAATTAATATATAACTACATTTTTTTGTTTCATCGCCTGACTTTGTGAGATTACCATTATTATTCGTAAATTGAGGTATTTTTAAATCTTTAGCTTTTGGCAAACCAGTAACGGGGTCTGGCTCTAGAACAAACTTGTAAGATATACCGTTTGACGTAGCATCACTTTCAATATTATAAGTCTTGCTTGTATCTGTATCTGTATCTGGATCTGGATCGTTAGATTTTGGTTTCCACCAATCTGGATCAATACCTTGTCCATCATCACCACGGTCAACATCCGGCAATTCAAAACCTCCATCTGCTTGAGTATCATCAACATCAACAACAGCACCAGTTATAATACCGTTACTTCCAATTAAAAATTGTTTAAAAACATTTGCAATATTATATCCAACAAAAGCTGTTTGATTAGCTGGTCTAGTTCTTAAAACATCCTCAACTGCATTGCAAAACCCATACTTTTCATCAGTTTGTTTTTCTGCTTCTGGGTCCCCCAAATTTACACCATTAAAAGCAAATCCACGTGCATTTGCCTCTGCTATCGCAATTGTAAGACTATTATAACCATTATAAATATAACCGTTATAAGCTTTTTCTATCCCTTTTCTACTCATAGTAAAACCAATAGTCGCAATAATAGAAACAATTGCTAAAGTTAAAAGCACCTCAGCCAAAGAAAAACCTGTTTTAAATCTTTTCATGTAATACGTCCTCTAATTCTAAATAACTGGATATATTTATTATATCGTATTGTTTACTCAGTTTCAAGCCAGTTACATCTAAAAGAGTTTTGTTTTCCTCAATGGCATAAATCGGAATATCATTTTTTATTGCTTCAAAAACAGGAATTCCACCTAAAGAATTGTGAGGCATAACTAAAAAATCTAAATCTTTCACGTTTATACCTTCTGAGTTTGAAATTCTAGGAGCTTGATTAAGCCCTATTAAAACACACGGTAAAAATGTTGGTGTTATATATTCTGCAGAACATTTTGAATTCACAATATCAGTTGTAATGCTAAAATCACTAAAAGCAGGAGCATGAGCGCAAGGTACTCGTAATTCCTTTGAAATATAATGAGAAATTATCGCTTCTACTCCACCTACTGGATCAACTCCAATTCCATTCGCATAATTATCACCTTGTTCTTCTGGAAAATGACAAACAATAGCTATTGCTTCAGCACCTTTTGATATCAAAACTTCAGCAGATTTTTTTATTGTTGCAAGGTCTTTCACATTACCCATTGAAACACCAGATTTATCTATAAAAAAATCAACACCAACATCTTCCTTTGTTATTTCATAACCTAAAATTTCAATATCATATACTGTTTTTACAGCATTTATTGTGTTTATATGAATATTTAAAACATCTTGAGGAATGGATTTATCAAATACAACTCCTATTTTATTATTAACAGACTCTATAAGATTACATTTGCCTTTAAAAAATTCATCTAAAGTATAGCCTTCTACATAGAGCATATTTTGAGTTATGCCCGAAAAACACGCTGCATTTACAACATTTGGATTAACTATTAATTTATATTCTTTTGATAATCTCCTAGCCCACTTACTAGCATCACCTGCAAATCCACCAATAGAAGCTCCAATGCCTGTTGGGACTATAAATGCTCCAATTTTCATAAATAAATTATATTACAAGAAAAAAGCTCTTGTCTATAATATTGCAAAATATTCATATATGATGTAATATTAACATTGGAATGAGAAGGTAGACTAGAGGATATGAACCTGACAGACATAATTATAAATATATTTATTATAGCTTTTTTACTATTTATCAACGGTTTCTTTGTCGCAGCAGAATTTGCCCTAGTGAAGGTTAGAAAAACAAGGTTAGAACAACTTTCTAACGAAGGAAATTTTGTCGCTAGAAGAGCATTAAAACTCGTTAACAATACGAACAAAATGCTAGCGGCTGCACAATTAGGTGTAACTATTGCCAGTATCGCCTTAGGTTGGGTCGCTGAAGCAACAATTGTTCAAGTAATTTTACCAGTTATCAAATATTTACCATTCTTAAATGCAACACTCACTGCTCATATAATAGCAGTTCCAGTTTCTTTTATTATAGTAACCTATTTCCACGTACTATTAGGAGAACAACTACCTAAATGTCTTGCTCTAACCCATCCTGACAAAGTTGCTTTATGGGTTTCTGCTCCAATGGATTTATTCATAACAATATTCAAACCTTTTGTTTGGGTATTAATGGCAAGTAGCGATAAATTACTTTGTGCTTGCAATGTTAAAAACGACGATACTTCATTAGTTCATTCAACAGAAGAATTAGATATGCTTGTCGATGCAAGCTATAACGAAGGGGTTTTGAATGAAACAGAAGCTGAAATGCTACATAACATGTTCAAATTTTCTGATTTAATGGCTAAACAAGTAATGAATCCGCGCACAGATATGGTTTGCATACCTAACGATATATCTTATGAAGAATTGACAGCTTTTGCTTTAGAAAATCAATATACTCGTTACCCAGTATACGAAGAAAGTATTGATAAAATATTAGGTTTTGTTCACGTTAAGGATTTATATTCGTTAGCAATGAACAAAGAAAAATTTTCTATTGAAAAAATACTTCGACCTATATTATTAGTTCCAGAAACAATGACACTTGATAACCTGATTATAGAATTTAAAAATTCCCATGGACAAATGGCAGTTGTTATTGATGAATTTGGTGGAACTTCTGGTCTAATTACGCTTGAGGACGTTTTAGAAGAAATTATAGGTGAAGTTCAAGACGAATTTGATGATGAAGAAGAAGTTGATATTAAAGAAATTGCAAAAAACACATATCTAGCAAATGCTATGATGAGAATTGACGAGCTTGTAGAATTTCTTGATTTAGATCGTACTTTACTTGAAGAAGATGATGTTGAAACGATTGCAGGGCTTGTCGTAAAACTTCTTGGAAGAATTGCTGATGTTGGAGACTCTGTTTCTTTCGATGGTATAACCTTTACTGTTGTTGAAATTGATGGAGCTCGTGTTACTAAATTAGAAGTATACAAAGAACCTTCTATTGAAAATATAAATCAAACAGAAGATGTTTAACGATATGTTCATATAACAAAAGATAGACGAGAAATTAAATCTCGTCTATCTTTTTATTTATATGCTACCTTTATAAAACTAAACTTCTAATTTAGCTTTATCTTCTTCAGTAACACCCTTAATTGTAAGATTTACTCTACCTTTGTCATCGATTTTGATAACCTTAACAACAACTTCATCACCGATGTTTACGTGAGGTTCAATTGTTTCGATTCTTTCTTGGCAGATTTGAGAAATGTGAACCATACCATCTTTGCCACCACCTAATTCAACGAAAGCACCGATAGGGATGATTCTAACAACTTTTCCTTTGATAACCATACCAACTTCAGGTTTGAAAGTTAAATCGCTAATCATTTTTCTAGCAATCTTAGCACCTTCCTGGTCGTTAGAAGTGATTGTAACAACTCCCGTATCTTGGATATCAATTTCAGCACCAGAAGCTTCGATAATTGCTCTGATTTGTTTACCGCCAGGTCCAATTACTGTTCCGATGTCTTCAGTAGGAATAGTCATTGTAGTGATGCTTGGAGCGAATGGAGAAAGTTCTTTAGCTGGTTCAGTAATAGCTTTTCTCATTTCGCCTAAGATGTGTAATCTACCTTCTTTAGCTTGTGCTAAAGCTTTTCTAAGAGTCTCGTTAGCGATGCCTTTAGCTTTCATATCCATTTGAAGAGCTGTGATGCCATCATCGTTACCAGTAACTTTAAAGTCCATATCACCAAGGAAGTCCTCGATACCTTGTATATCAGTAAGTACAACAGGTTCTTTATTTGGTTCTGTAATCATACCCATTGCAACACCACCAATCATACATTTAACAGGAACACCAGCGTTCATTAATGCCATTGATGAACCACAAGTTGAACCCATTGATGTAGAACCATTAGATTCAAGAACATCAGATGTTACACGAATTGTGTATCCGAATTCTTCTTGGCTAGGAAGAGCAGGTACGTTAGCTCTTTCTGCTAAATTTCCATGTCCAACTTCACGTCTACCAGGACCTCTTAGAGGTTTAACTTCTCCAACAGAGAAGCCAGGGAAAATATATTTATGCATGTAAGTTTTTTCAGTTTCTGGATCAACACCATCAAGTTCTTGTTTCATAGCTGGACCTGCAAGGGTTGCAACAGAAAGAATTTGAGTTTGTCCACGAGTAAATACAGCTGAACCGTGAGCTCTTGGAATAACACCAACTTCACACCAGATAGGACGAACTTCGTTTGGTTTTCTACCATCAGCACGAACTCCTTCATCTGTAATCATTGCACGCATAACTTTCTTTTCTGCAGCTTTAAATTCTTCTGCAACAAAGTCAATGCCTGTTTCTTCAATGATTTGGTGAATATAATGATCATCTGGAAGAGCTTCAACTCTTTCTTTAACAAGTTTTTTAGCTTCTTCAAGTTTTTCTTGTCTGTATTTTCTATCGAAGTTGTGATAAGCATCGTGAATCATTGCGCCAGCAACTTCGTCAATGATATTTTTCAATTCAGTTGTATCGTATGGGTTAACGAATTCTTCTCTTTCAACACCACAAGCTTTTGCGAATTCTAATTGAGCTTCACATTGTTTTGCAATTTCTACTTGAGCGAATTCAACAGCTTCCATAATATCGTCTTCAGTAACAAATTTACATCCAGCTTCTACCATGATAACGCTGTCGTGTGTACCAGCTACAACGATATCTAAATCTGATTTATCAGCTTCTTGGTGAGTTGGGTTAGCAACTAATTGTCCATCAACTTTTGAAACTCTAACTGCACCGATAGGACCTTCAAAAGGAGCTCCTGTTAGCATAAGAGCTGTTGAAGCACCTAGCATAGCTAATGTATCAGGTTGGTTTTGTTGATCGTAGCTGAATAATTGAGCAACGATTTGAATATCATTTCTATATCCTTTAGGGAACAAAGGTCTAATAGGTCTGTCGATTAAACGTGAAACCAATATAGCCTTGTCGCTTGCTTTACCTTCAGAACGATTGTAGCCACCAGGGATTCTTCCAATTGATGACATTCTTTCTTCATAATCAATTAGAAGAGGGAAGAAATCAATTCCTACTCTAGGTTCTTTTGAAACTACGCAGTGAACGAATAACATTGTATCACCGCATCTAACTGTAACACTACCATTAGTTGACTGTGCATACTTACCAGTCTCGATTGTAACGGTTTTTCCGCCAATCTCTAGTTGAAAACTTTTTGTTTCCGGTATCATTTTTCCTTCTTTCTTTCGGCTACTCGAAAGCCGAACGCTTCCATTAAATAATAAATCTATTCGCTTTGATTATACTATAAAAAAAGGTTTTCAACAATATTTGGAATATCAAAAAAGTCAGAAAACAATACAAATTTCATAAAATCCTAAAATATAAATTATATTTTAGTACTGTCAACTTCAGAAGAATGTTCAGAATCTTTTAATTCCATATCTTGTTGAGCTTTATATTTTAGCTCAGCTTCTCTAGCTTTCATCATTGCTTGCAAAATAGGATCTTCCAATGATTGTTTTTTTATATCAGAAAATACAGACTTTAACTCTTCCTCACTCAACTCTTGTGGAGTTCGCATGCAAACAACAACTTTCTCTTTTCTAAATACAAAATATGAAGTTATTATAATCCCCCAAAGTAGTATGCCTTGAAACAAACCTATAGAAGGCAATTGCGTTAAATAACTAGAAGCGTAATTCCAAGCAAGCATACCTAACCAACCTGGAAACACAATAAAACCTGCAAAAAGACAAAGCACAACAAAACCTGCTATTATAAGTCCTTTAGCGCCTTTTATCTGTATTACATTTATATTCCTTTTCATATTAATTACCTCTTTTCAGTTTAAATCTTTTCGCCAATCATAGTTAAAAAATCTTCTTCACTTAATATTATAACACCTAATTTTTCAGCTTTGTCTAATTTTGAGCCAGCATTAGCTCCAGCAAGGACATAAGAAGTGTTTTTTGAAACAGAAGATGATGTCTTGCCACCTCGCTGTTTAATTTTTTCACTTGCTTCATCTCTAGTCATCGTCGCCAATGTTCCAGTTAAGACAAAAGTTTTTCCTAAAAGTTCTTCAGTTTTCACTATTTTGTTTTCAAAAACAAAACCTAATTCCTCAAACTCATTTATTAATTCTAAATTTTTTGTATCTCTAAAATATTCATAAATACTAAGAGCTATCTTATCTCCAATACCTTCTATTGAAGATAACTGTTCCAAGCTTGCTGATAATAAACTTTCTAAAGATGGAAATTCTTCAGTTAATAATTCAGCAGTTTCTTTTCCAACATGCCTTATTGACAATGCTGTTATAAAGCGTGAAAACAGCCTGTTTTTGCTCTCTTGTATTGAATTATACATATTTGAAGCAGATTTTTCTTTAACAGCTTCTAGCTTGAAAAAATCTTCATATTTTAATTTATACAAATCAACAGGATATCTAACCAATCCTAAATCAAAAAGTTGAGATATTACAGAAGGTCCAATAAAATCAATATCCATTGCTTCTTTTGATACCCAATATTCTAAACGAGATTTTAAAATAGATGGACATTCTGGATTTTCACAAAATAGATTTACCTCACCTTCTCGTACAATCAAATGCCCATTACATTCAGGACAAAATTTTGGTGGATTATATTTTGGCAAGTTCTCATGTTCAGAATTATCAACAACTTTTACTACTTTTGGTATAATTTCAGCTGCTTTTTTTATTAAAACTTTATCTCCAATTCTTATATCAAGACGTTTTATTTCATCAAAATTATGCAGACTTGCTCTTGAAACAATACTACCTGCTAAATTAACAGGCTCTAATATCGCAACAGGCGTGATTGCTCCTGTTTTGCCAACACCAAGTTCTATATCCAAAAGAGTCGTTGTCATCTCTTCTGGAGGAAACTTAAAAGCTGTAGACCACTTTGGCGCACGAGAAGTAAAACCTAACTCATTTTGATAATCAAAACGATTGACCTTGATTACAACTCCATCAGTAGCATAATCTAAATCAAAACGCTTTGTTTCCCATTCCTTACAAAACTGAATTGCGCCTTCAATATTATCAACTAACCTAATGTTTGGATTAGTTTTAAATCCTAAGCTCTTGACATATTGAATACTATCCCAATGAGTCAGAGGAGAGTTATTATTTTTCTCAACGATAGCTGTGTAAGTAAACATTGATAAATCTCGTTTTGCAGTAATTGAGCTATCCAATTGCCTTAAAGATCCAGCTGCTGCATTTCTTGGGTTAGCAAACAACTTTTCACCTTTTTCCTTGCTATCCTCATTTAACTTCTCAAATGAGGACTTTGGCATATAAACTTCCCCTCTAACCTCTACATTCACATCCTCAAAAAGTTTTAACGGTATAGCTTTTATTGTTTTAAGATTTTGAGTAATATTTTCACCTACAATTCCATCTCCTCGAGTTACACCAGTAGTAAAATACCCATCCTCATACGTCAAAGCTATTGCTAGACCGTCAATCTTTAATTCACAAACTAACTGTACAGGTTTTGCAAATTCTTTCTGAATTTTCTCATACCATTTTCGCAATTCATCTTCATTATACGTATTATCTAAGCTATACAACCTATATTTATGTTTGTATTCCTCAAACCCACTACTAATACCCCCTACACGCTGAGTAGGACTATCAGGAGTTATCAAATCAGGATGTGCTGTTTCTATTTCTTTTAATTTACTAAATAATAAATCATATTCATAATCACTAATAGTTGGGTTGTCTGCGACATAATAATTATAATTATGTTTATTAATTTCTTCACGTATTTTTTTTAATTCATCTTTTAGCATAAATACCTCCAGATGTTGTTAACACCCTTATTATACCTATCATCGTCCAAAAAACAAACTGAAGTTGTGGTCTAAAGAATACTGTATCAACTATGCCGTGAATTAGCATGCCAGAAACAGAAACAACAGCAATTGTTAAATATATTGAATTAATATTATTTCGTTTTCTTATATAATTTATAGCTTTAACTATGTTTAAAATAATAAAACTCAAAAATGCAAATAATGAAAAAATACCACTTTCAATAGCTATCTCTAAATAAATATTATACGCACTTAAAGCATCAAACCCCGTTCTCATATAGAGGCCATAAATTTCTCTAAAATTTTGATTACCAACACCAATCCCTAGCAACCAATTATCTTTAAACATCTCCAAGCACGAGTTATAAACATTAAATCTAAAGGAATTAGAGCTATCATTTCTCATCGCAAAAATCGAAAAAATCCTTGCTCTTATAGAAGCCTTTAACAAAAAAATTAATAACATTAAAAAGCTCATTATGCTTGAGAAAAATATAAATATTTTTTTATAAACAGGTTTTAAAAATTTATATGTTAGTAACGCTAATAAAAGTAATTCAACAAATAATCCAATATATGCACCTCTACAGCCAGTCATAAAAACTGTTAATATCGCCAATATAAAACATATAAATCCACAAAAAGATGTTCTATAATGTTTATTTAATATTGGCAAAATTACTAATACTAAAGTTGTTGGTAATAAAGATAAAATATACCCACCAAAAAGATTTGGATTATAAGGTTTCAATGTTCCATAAACCCTTGTCATAACTTCCTCAGGATTTAAGCGAGACATATCTTGCCACCCAGCAATCTCCGAAACAGACAGAAAATTCTGTTTCAAAGCTACAATTGATTCTCCTATAACGCATAAAGCTAGAGCAAGCAATATATACTTTAACTTCCCTTTATTATCTTTTAAATAATGAACAAAGCTTATATAAAAACCAATATAAATTAAAGTCTTACAAAAGCCTTTAAAACTTAATAAAAAAAGCGATGAACCAGCTACGCTTATAAAAACAAGCATAAAATATATAAGCAAAAATAATTCAGACTTTGTTAAAGCAAATCTTTCTTTTGGTTTAACCAATAATTTAACAAAGGTTAATATAATAGTAATAATGGCAAAATATCCTAAAAAATCAGATGATAATATAGTCGAAAAAATTATCAGCAAAATAATGCTTAAAAAAATAAGCCAATCCATATTTTTTAATACAATACTTTTTTCAAAAAAAGGTGCAAAAAATTTTTGCGAGACAGAAAGAATTGAATTAATTATCAAAATTCACCTCTAACTTAAATCAGCCTTTATACTATTATCTTCAATTTTTATATCAGTTGATACTCTTACATCAGATATCGTTCCATTAAACTTATACTTCTGACCTTCTAATACAACTGGTAATCCCATCTTTATTTTATTGCCACCAACAACTGCTCCATCTTTAGTAATTTTTGCCACATCTGCAATAGTAATAATCGCATCATAAATAGAAGGTTGTGAAGGATCTGGCACTACAATATTTTTTGAAGATGGTGCGAATGTCTTTCTTGGCTCAAACTTTACATCAAGAATCTTTAGTTCTGTATAAGGTATATTTCTTATAGTTATAAATGTTTTTTCATTCTCAACAATAGGGAAGTTTTCACCTGTTACAGTTACTCCTCGTAAAAACACCTGAAACTCAATCTGAGAAACTGCTTCTATTTGTTTATCAGCTGTCTGTCTAAAATGTTTTAACGTAAATATGCCAACAAACAATGCTATCAATACACCTGTAATTATTATAATATCTACAATACTTATTCTTTTCATAATTTCCTCATTTATTAAACTTCAACACATATTTTTTCAGGCATTGTATTTAAAATCTCTTTTATTGTAGTTGTAGCGCAACCAAATTGCTTAACTACTATTCCTGCAGCAATATTACCTAATATCGCTGCATATACAGGTTCTGCACCAATAGCTAAAGCTAAAGCATAAGTTGCAGTAACGGTATCACCTGCACCTGTAACGTCAAAAACTTCTGACTTGTTAAAAACAGGAATATGAGTATAACGATTATTTTTTTCAATAACAACCATACCTTCTGCTCCACAAGTTATCAAAACATTCTCGACACCAGTTTTTTCTATAAGAACATTACCTGCTCTCAAAAAATCTTCTTTAGTATTCAAATAAAAACCAACACTTTTTTGTGTATCAGGTAAATTTGGAGTTAATGAATACGCACCTACATATTTTGACAAATCTTTTTGAGCATCAACAATAACTTTTTTTGAATACTTATTTGCAATATTAATAACAGCTTTTACCACACTATCTGACAAAGTTCCAATATGATAATCAGATAATATCACTAAATCATGCTCAGGAATTTGCTTTTCTATGTATGCAATAAGCCTTCTTTCTGTTTCTTCTGACAACGGTTCTGAAGATTGCCTATCAATCCTAACAATCTGTTGCGTTATAGAATGAGAACAAGAGCCTGAAATCCTTGTCTTGGTTATAGTTTTTCTATGCTTATCTTGTACTAAACTATCACAATTTATGCCAGCCTCCATAAAAGCATTTCTCAAATCGTCAGCATGATAATCCTCACCGACAACACCAATAACACTTATTTTTCCATTATTAAGTGTTGCGACATTATGCGCAGCATTAGAAGCTCCTCCCAAAATATATCTTGTATAAGTATGTTGTAATATTATAACAGGAGCTTCCCTTGATATCCTTTCGGTATCACCATAGACCATCTCATCCAATGCCAAATCTCCAATAACAAGAATACGAGCATTGTCCATGCTATTTGCTAAATTTTTCAATTTTTCAACGTTAATTTCCATATCAATCTCTCTTATGATTGCTATAAATAAAAATATAATATATAATGATATCATAAAAATAAAAACAGAGAATTGGGAATAATTTTAATGACAAAAAAAGCTGTAGGAAATGAGGATATTTTTAGTGCTAACGACCCTTTAGATATTAATGAACTAGCATCTCTTAACGATGATATCTCTACAGAATTTATTGAACAGCTTCAAAACCAAATAGCACAAAATGCGAGTAATTTTACAGGAAAACCAATTCTGACCGAAAATAACGATGCAGAATTGTTTGAAGAAATTCAAAAAATTGATACCGAAACAAAAGAAGATAACTCGCTAGAAACAAATAAAAAACAAGCCGAAAATATTGAAGAAAACAACCAAACTTTATCTAACGAAGTAGAGACTAGTCAAAATAATGTAGTTAAAGAGCCTGAAGAAAATATTAAAAAAACTAAAAAAACATCAAAAAAAGAAACTTCTGAACCTAAACAAGCTACTAATGAAAACGAAATTCAAAATCTAACAAGTGGTAATATTATTGAAAAACCTATCACTCAAGAACAAATAAATTATAATGAAAGCCTTAATTATCTTGATGATGGTATTAAATACTCAAAATACGTTATATATGTAAACCCAGAAAATGTTGATTTTATAGAGAGTTTAACTACAAAAGAACGTAAAAATCTTATAAACAGGATTTTAAAAGAGCAGAATGATATCGTATCAACTAAGCGTAATTTTAATCTAGCACAGACCTTTATTGTTCACGCAATTATTGCCATTATAACAATTTCAATATCAATACCAATTGTCTATTGGACCATCAACTCTTCACTTGAAGCTTCAATAAATAACCATAAGCGTTCTCAAAAGATATTTAAAACCTTATACAAAGACAAAGGTAAAATCCGAATACAAAAATAAAAATTATTACGCTTCTTTTTCTTTTCCAAGAACAGCGTCTGCAATATATGAGCCCATATTATATCCAGCAATTGAAGCTCCAACAAATAATAAACCTTTAGCTCCACCAATTGCAGCTTTTGCATATTTTTTTGTTGCACTAAAATCTTTCACAGCTTTTAATTGTTCTTTTGAAAACAACTTTTTATACAAACCTTCTTGACCTTGAGATTCTGGATTTATAACTGAATTATTAAATTTAGGCATACCAATAAATTTCTTAGCTAATTTTTCTGCTCCAAACATACAAGCTAAGCTAGTTGATTCCCTCGCTGCAGTATCTAGTTTATCATCAGAACCTAAAACCTTTAAACATCCTGCTCCAACAATCAATGGGTTAATATTATTTGAAGTAAAATCAATTGCTTTATAAAGTCCATTCATTAATTTACTATTAGATTTAGCTGTATTAAAATATTTACTAACTCCCTCAAAATTTGAATCAACTGCCAACTTCATTCCCTTTACAGCTCTTCCTGCTTTTAATACTTGACCTGCTGCTATATCAAAATTTGCAATTGCAAACAAAGGATTTTCTTCCATGTTATCAACACCCCTTGAAGCTCTTCGTGCTGAGAAAATCGCACTTGAAGCAATTACTGGAGTGAATAATGCTATAGAAGCTAAACCTGATGACATTAAATTAACCTTTACACATTCATACTAATACTACAAATATATAAAGTATTAGTCGACACATAATTTGCCTTTTTAACAATAACATTTTACAATTCTTAACACAACAGAACGCATATAATCAAATGATTAAAAACTTAAAAAATACAACAAGATCATATAATATCTTTATGTTAAAATAAACTTAGCTGAATATAAATCGAAAGGAAAATAATTATGCTAAGAGCTGGAATTGTAGGACTTCCAAATGTTGGGAAATCAACTTTATTTAATGCACTAACTGCTACAAAAAATGCACAAAGCGCAAACTATCCATTTTGTACAATTGAACCTAACGTAGGAGTTGTTACGGTCCCAGACGAAAGACTAAAAATACTTTTAGATCTATGCAAAGCTAAAGAAATTATCCCTACAGTAATTGAATTTGTTGATATTGCAGGACTGGTAAAGGGTGCTAGTCAAGGAGAAGGATTAGGAAATCAATTCTTACATAATATTAGAGAAGTTGACGCAATCATTCAGGTTGTTCGTTGTTTTGATGATGAAAATACGATTCACGTAGCAGGAAAAGTTGATCCTATTAGCGATATCGAAATTATTAACACAGAGCTTGCACTTGCAGATTTAGCATCGATTGAAAGACGTATTCAAAGAATTCAAAAACAAGCAAAAGGTGGAGATAAAGAAGCAGTTTTAGAAAATAATGCCCTCCTTAAACTTCAAGAAATGCTTGGAGAAGGAAAGTTTATAAACCTTGCAGATCACTTTAATAACGATGAAATTGCATTAATTAAACAGCTTAATCTTATGTCAGTAAAACCTGTTATTTATTGTGCAAATGTATCAGAATTTGATTTAAAAGAAGGAAACGAATACACAAAACGTGTTGAAGAATTTGCGAAATCACACGGTGCTCAAACTGTTATTATTTGCGCACGCATTGAAGAAGAGCTTGTAGAATTAGGTGAAGATGGAGCTAAAGAATATTTAGAAGAACTTGGTGTTGAAGATAGTGGTATCGACAAAATGATTAAATCTGTTTATCGATTACTAAATCTAATCACATTCATTACCGCGGGAGAAAAAGAAATACACGCTTGGACTTGCTCTGCTAATACAAAAGCTCCACAAGCAGCAGGAGTTATTCACACTGATTTTGAAAAAGGTTTTATTAGAGCTGAAGTAACATCTTATAAAGATTTTGTAGAATGCGGTTCATATACAGCATGCAAAGAAAAAGGTGTTACACGCCTTGAAGGTAAAGATTATATCGTACAAGATGGCGATATCGTTCATTTTAGATTTTCGGTATAAAAACAATTACTTATAAGAAAACGTGCTTGGGAGTGTAAGCTAAATAATCCAGCATATTTCCTATCATAATAATCATAAATTTCCCGTCTTTGCGAGCAAAGCGAAGCAGCGTAGTTTTGGTGAAACCCAACTATTTGTTGTAAAATTACCCGTCTTTGCGAGCGAATGCGAAGCAATCCAGAAAAAAATAAAACCTTGTAAAAACATAATTCAGATAAAAAATCGGCTGGGATTAAAATCCCAGCCGACCTAGTTTTTCAATTCAGTATTATTGCTAGGTTTCACTCAGGCTGATTGATTGTTCACCATTGCAATAATTCTTCCATATTTACGAGCAAAAACGAAGTGATCCAGTTCTATTGCTACAAATTACCAGCAATACATTTTAAGCATCATCTTCCAATATTTCACCCCTAATTTGTCTTATATAGTGCAAGTATAGGTCTTCATGTGAGTATGGGATTTTTTCAATTTCCTTATAAATCCCTTCTCTCATTTTAAAGATATCTTTAGATGATTTATCTTTTGATTTGTTATATATTTCTTTATATTCATCTAACATTGTATCTAGTTTTTTACAATGTTCTTTTAGTTTTGCTTTTATGTCCTCATCTTTAATTCCGAATATTTGTTTTACATGTTTAATTCCTTCAAGGACAAGTTTTTTATATTCGTTATCGGTACAAGAATAAACTTTATCATCTCCATCATTATCATTCTTGGCAGCTTCATTAAAAATAGAAATTAATTTCTCATTATTTCCTATTTTTTTTGCATTTATTCCACCAACACTATCTTGAATATTCCTTATAAAATCTTTTAACTTATGTTCACTTATAATACCACCCATATTACATGTTTCCTTTCTTTGCTTGCGCTGAGAAACTTATCTCAGCTACTACTCTATACATGTTTAATATACGGCATTTTTTTGGAAAACTTTAACGCAAAGAGACTCCTCACCTCACATCATATCATATCATATCATATAGAGCATTATAACTGGATTTGAGCCTTATGAAAACTCATCTTTACAAATCGTTACAATTGTTTGTTTTGTGAAGTTTTGTTACGAAAATTGATGATTTTTATCTGAATTTTGGAAGTGTTTTTTTTATTTTTTGAAGCTTTTTTCACAAAAAATAAAAAATCATCTTTGCAAGCATAAATTCCCGTCATTGCAAACATAAAACCACGTCATTGCGAGCATTAGCGAAGCAATCTAGAGTTTAACTCATCCTTATTTGTCATTCTGAAAGCGTAGAAAAAGAGCCTGCAAAGGCGTAATTTTCAAGCTGTTCAGAATCTTACCATTTAGTTTCAGGATGACAGAAAATTAAAAACTGGATTGCTTTGCATTTACGCACAAACAAAAAAGCGAAAATTGAAATCCATCAAGGGGTAAATAAATCCAAAGTAAAAAGCGAAACTACTAATCCAAGTAATTTCGCTTTTATTCAATTTAGATGTTGGCAACGAGCTATCTTCCCAGGAAGTGGCCCTCCAAGTATTTTCGCCGCTAAGAGTCTTTACGACCGTGTTCGGGATGACTCTGCCGAAGCAAAGGCAACTAAATGTTGCGTTTGCTGAGAGGCGGGTGGTTTCCTAAGAAAAAGAGATAATTTGAAATCCTTCAAATTATCTCTTTTTCGTTCAAATTAGATGCTGGCAACGAGCTATCTTTCCAGGCGGTGGCCCGCCAAGTATTTTCGCCTCAGTAAGTCTTTACGACCGTGTTCGGGATGGGAACGGGTGGTTTCCTTACGATTTGTCACCAGCGAATTCTTTTAGCTAATACGCTGGAAATTACATAAGATACAAGCTTACGCTTTCATCTATAACCTTTTGAAATCTGCTTACAAATTTCAATTAGAAAAAGCCCTCGTCCGATTAGTAATGCTCGGCTGAAAATGTTGCCACTCTTACACCTGCATCCTATCAACGTCGTCATCTACAACGGGACTTACTAGCTTATGCTATGAGAGATCTCATCTTGTGGTGGGCTTCGTACTTATATGCTTTCAGCACTTATCCGCTTGGAACACAGCTACCGGGCGTTTACCGCTGGCGCGATAACCCGTACACTGGAGGTCCCCTCTTCCCGGTCCTCTCGTACTAAGGAAGACTCCACTCAAATCTCTTGCGCGTATACCGGATATGGACCGAACTGTCTCACG
>JAGBXP010000039.1 GCA_017629215.1 bacterium
CAAACTATATAAAATAAACGGATACATAGAAGACGTAAAAAAAATAATTCCCCTTGAAGAAGGAGAATCTCAATTAGAATTATTAAACGTTTTAACAAGTTATCTTGGCATAAGAAACAACATCGCAAAACTTTTAGGAAGAGTTATGATTTCGTAAGGAAGGAAAGATTTATCAAAAATGATATGAAAATAGTTAATTGGAATTGTCATGGTGGTTTTAGAAAGAAAATCAATCTTATAACAGAATTAAATGCTGATGTATACGTAATTCAAGAGAGTGAAAATCCTGAAAAATATCCTAAATTTAAAGAAAAACTAAATAACTATTTATACATAGGAGAAGGACATAAAGGTTTGTTAATTTTTTCTTTAAATAAAGATATTAAAATTACTCATACGAAATGGAAAGATTATTATAGGAGATTTTTTCTCCCCGTTTTAATAAATGACAATATCGTAATCGTTGGATTATGGGCTTGTGATCCATATATACATGAGTTTTATTTCTATTTACGTCTAATAGAAAATAATATGAAACGATACTCCAATGTCATTTTAATAGGAGATATAAATAGCAATAAATGTTTTGACCGCAAACATACAAGAGAAGGAAATCATACTGACACTATAAACCTATTAAAATCTTGGGGATACGAGTCTATTTATCATTATGCAAAAAGAGAAGTACAAGGAGAAGAATCTATACCAACTTTTCTCATGCACAAAAACAAGAATAAGCCTTATCATATTGATTTTTGCTTTGCCAAACCTAAATTTGTAAAAGATTTTCAAATATTAGCCGATGACAAATGGCTACCTTACAGTGACCATAAACCTCTTTTACTTGAAACAGTTTAAGAAATCAAAAACGAACAAATGACTTAATAGTCAAAATTCAGATACTTATTTCGATATTTTACACATTTTTACTCTTCAAACTGCGATATTTTACATAAAAAAGAAAGAGATTGAGCAAAATCCAATCCCTTTCTTTGATAAATTTTATGGTTTAATCCTTTTTGTTTACACTATTATAACACTTTACTCCTTCCAAAACTAATTTATAAATCTTCATTTATATTTGATAACTAGCAAAAAGAATAATAATTACTAATTTAATTGATTTCTAAATAAAGCCACACCTCCTTCATGAACAATATTATCGTGAATTTCACGAGGAATTAGTTGTATTCTTCCATCTATTGTTTCGTGTGGTACTAAATTCTTTGATTCTTTAAAATGCTTTATTTCTTGAACCGTCATATTATTCTCTTTTGCCAATTTTTCATAAAAATATTCGTGAAGAGCATCTCTATTTGGCTTATCTTGAAGTAATTTCTTTTTAGCATTTTTAGGAATGTTATTATAATCTATTTTTGTTTCCATCTTTGAAACATTATCAAAATCAGGTACTCCATTTTTGAAATTGATTCCATCAATATTATTTTCTTTCATTATTTGCCCCCAATTCTTATTTTCAAGATTATTGTATGTCTTGTGAGGAGGAACATAACTCTTATCTGGAACCCATTTAGAATTCCCCATTTCACCTACCCATTTACCATTACTTTTAGGCAAACGATATTTAATTGTATTTTTTAATCCTTTTTTAGCAAGTTGTTTACCGCTTTTTTCTACTCCTTCTTCTGTTATTTCTTTTGCTACTTTCTTTACTGCTTTATCACAAGAATAAAAAGTAGTAATAGACAAACAAAGAATGAAAGCAACGATTGTTATTTTACTTATACTTTTCATAAAACTTAATTGTATTTTTATCTAGATCATTTAATATACTTTCGTAATCTAATGTAATTTCTATATGCTGCTCTCTCAATGAATCTAACACTTTGTTATCGTTACGAATAGAAAGCAAAAGCATTCCTAAAAACGTAACAACAATTGCAACTCCACCTATAGCCTTTACTACACAACCGTCTTGTTCAACAAACACACCGAAAAAAGCAAGGATAAATGCTATTATAAATCCAAGTACAAAAGCAAGAATCCAACCTAATATACCTTCTGAAAATGCCATTACCATATTATTTATAGTATGTTCTTGCATTCCACTCAAATCTATTGTTTCTTTAGGAAGGTTTAAAGAAATGCTTTTAGGCATACTAACATTTCTTTTGTTAGTATAGAAAGATGATCGCAATTTTTGTATTTCTGAAACATGATTTTTATATAAATTTAATGCTTCTTGTTCAACATCCATAGGATTAAAATACTTATTGGCTTTTAAAGATAATTTTTCATTTCTTTTTTCCTCGCTTAGGAATATAACATCCCAAGCGTAACCTATATTAGAAAAGAAACCTAATTCTTCATCTTCAAATTCTTCAAGTTGTTTTTCAAAACTATTTTCAATCATTGAAGACAAATCATTAACAAATTTGTTATTTAGATTATGTTCCATTTCAGCATACTGAGCTGCGGCAACTTTTGCTTTTTTACCTCTTTTATATTGAGTTTCTACTTTTATTTCTTCATTAAACTTACTTTGCAACTTATTCGCCTCATCATTTGTACAGCCACAAATAAAAATAGAAGAAATAAATATAGCTAAAAGTAATATCCTTTTCATATCTTGATTTTATTTCAATTGCTCAATAGTTACATTGATACTATCGGTATAATTATCCAGCATAGGTTCAGGAGAACAACACAAAGAAATAACCCAAGCCACTATATAAAATAAGAACGCTGCTATAATTGGAAAACCAAAAACAAAGATAGAAGCTATCGATAAAATAATAACTATAACGATAGATAATGTAATGTTTTTACCTGGAAAATGTACAACATACTCATACCAAGCGTATTCTTCATCTAATACTGATCTGAGTTGATGAAAATTCTGATCATTTTGCATAAAATAAACACTTGCTTCAATAATTCTTTCTTCAAAAGCAGGAGTTGGTTTTGTTTCTCCTTTTCTTAACCTTTCAATACTTGAAGGTGTTGCTTTTAATACTCGTGCTAATGCTTCAATATCACCGTCACTTGCTACATACAAGTCATTTAACAAAATTTCTGTGCTACGAGATCTTGCTATCTCTTCAAATTCAGCACGTTTTTCTTCATCACTTGAACAAGAAGCGAATATTACTACAAACAATAAAGCGAATAAGCCTTTTAATACGTTTACTTTCATCTTTAATACGTTTTTTAAGTTTATTATTTTTATTAATTATTTAATTTTTCTCTTGATTTATGGGCATAAAAAAACGTGGGACTTTTTTTTCTTATTCGTGTGTGAGGTCTTCGACTACCTAATTACTCAAACAAGAAACGCTCACTATATACTCGTGAGCGTTTTCCGCTTAACTATTTGAGTAATTTGCATGAAAGTGTCGAAGTTTCACACACAAAAGTATAAGCAAAAACGCTTTTATCTAATGCCGAAAATTAATGTTTCTAAATTATATCTTCTTTTTTACTTTCTTTGATTCTCTTTTTTAATGTTAATAACTGATTTATCTGTGCAATAATACGATTAATTCCCAAAATAAAAAAATAATTTCAGAGATTTTATACCTTTTTCTTTGTACAAAATTATTACAACGCCTTTGGAGAAGTGTTACAACAGCATTGGAGAAGCATTCCAACGCTGTTGGAATTTTATTTTTCTTTGTTTTTTATAAAGGAAACCTCTTTTGAGAAATGAAAAAGCCCGAAGTTTTTAAATCACTTCGGGCTTTTGTTATTTTTATTATAAACTCTCGTTTAGTTATTCACTATGTCTTGGAATTCTATTAAAGATTGATATCTTCTAAACTCTAAGTCGTGTTTTGCTTGATACTTGTAAGCTGGCTCTTGTTGGCAAGCTTCTCTTAAATTCTTTAATAGACCTGGTACATCGTCTAATCTTGCATAGCAAATTGCTCTTAAGTAATGTACTTCTGAGGTTTGGTCCATGCAACAGTCTAATGTACGAATTGCATTTCCTGTGTTTCCTGTTAGAAGTTGTAATAACGCTAAGTTATATGTACATTTTCTTCCGTCAAGTTGTTCTGCTGCTTCTTCGTATTTTGCTTGCTTGATTAGAACTATTGCTTGGTTCATTTCTGCTTGGTCATTGCCTGCTTCTATTGCTCTTTTCACATATTCATCTGCTAATTCTACGTCTTTGTATGCTAATGCCATTAGTGAAAGGTTTGCTAATATCATTCCATTGTTTGGTGATAATTTGTCAGCAGTTTCTAAGAATCTTTTAGAGTCTTCTAATTGATTAAGATATAGGGCTATTGCTCCTGCATTGTTCCAACCTGCCCATTCTGATGCGAATCTTTCTGTTGCTGCTGTGTAAATTTGTAATTTACTTGCATAGTTGTGTGTCAAAGATGCTGCATACATCAATTCATCGAATGTAAGGTTATCAGGATTTGTTATAGCCATTCTTGCTACTTCTTGTTCTGTTTTTTGTACTCCAGAGAAGTTAAATGCTATTTCTCCTCTACGCAATGTTGGTAATATTTCACTTTCAATTTGATTGAAGATTACAGACATGTTTCTAATTTCTTGTTCTCTTCTTATTCTATCTGGTTGTGATTTTACTACATTGATGACTGTGTTCTTTTCTCTTAATGATGAGCCTTCTACTAAGCGTAGGAAGTTTTCCCAGTCTTCTCCTTTTGCGCTTGAGGTGATAACAACATCTTGTTTTGCGTCTTCAACATATTTCTTAATATCGGCTTTCTTTATGTTTTCTATCTTTGCTCTTTCAGTTAGGGCTTCAGTTAGCATTCTATCTACAAGATTTACTACTGATTCTGCTCTCTTTTTAGAAAGTCCTATGTTGAATGTTTCTTCTCCTTCTGGTGATGCCCATGCGTTAACGAATATTTGACGAGGTACTTGATTGTTTATTATGTAACTCTTCATGCTTTCGTAGTTCTTTTTGGCATCCATTTGTTGGTTTAACTTGTTATTCCAATTCACTTCTGACATATTAACTGTGAAGTAAACGTCTGTTGCCATTATTTCATCTGTTCTAACATTGTAGTTAGATAGCGCTATGCTTAAATCTCCTCTGATATCTACTCTGTTTGATGTTGAGTTGATTCCTTCTGTGATTTTTACATTACCTAATTTGATTGCTCCTGGATTTTCCATTGCTTCACTCCAAGTAGCGTTTGCTTCGTTTACTTCTGTTGCTTTGTATGCTATTGGGTTTAGGAATAACTTGGCACTTTCCATGCCTTGACGGTAAGCAACTGTGTCTTTATAGACAAATCTTCCTCCTGAACCTTTTTCAATGGTTTTTCCGTTTCCTTCTACTTTTGAACCTTTTAAATTCATTGGTGAAAGTATAACTTCTCCTGTTTCCCATGTTAAAACAGGTTGCAAGTAAACTACTGCTTTCTTTTGGAAATAGTTTTCTGGTATATTACCATTGATTGTTACTATCACTCTATCCGCATGTACTTCCATTGGATTTGGTGATATTTGGTATCTTACCTCGTTGTGCTTACTTTGCATTGTTTTTATGCTTCCACAAGAAGCCATCATTAATACTATTCCGAGGAAGGCTAATACTGTTGTTGCTTTTCTCATTTTTGTCTTTTGTCTATTTTTATTATTCGTTAACTACTTCTATTAGGACATCGTTTTTACTTACTGTTTGTCCTTTTGTTATATTAACGCTTTTTACAACTCCATCTATTGTAGAGCATATTTGATTATCCATTTTCATTGCGTGAAGGCAGCATAATGGATCACCTTTTTTAACTTCTTGTCCTTCTTTTACAAACACGTCTAATATTGTTCCAGGTATAAAAGCGTAGATTTCTCCTGGAGCAACTTTAACATAAAGTTGTCTGTAATGAGTTCTCATATTTTTGTTGTCTGCCATTTCTTTTCGTTTTTATGTGTGTAAATTAATACAATTCTTTTGTGTTTCGCTTATTTTTAGAATGGTGGTAATCCATGTTTCTTTTGAGGATTTTCTTGTACTTTGTTTTTACACATTTCTAATGCGTGTACAATGTAATCTCTTGTTTCTTCTGGTTGGATTATCGCATCTACATATCCGTAAGAAGCTGCAACGTATGGATTAGCAAATTTTTGTTTGTATTCTTCTATCTTTTCTTTACGAGTTTGTTCTG